>JAKLKQ010000069.1 GCA_023150555.1 Planctomycetota bacterium | reverse complement strand
GTTCCGCCACGCGCGCACCGGGGTACGCCGTACAGCCGAGGTACCTCCTTTATCTACGCTCCCCGCCAAAAGTCAAATCACCTCGCCTCTCGGGGGCCCCGAAAAGGACTCTAACGGAGGATGACCTTCGTCCCGGCCTTCGCGCCCGTGCGCGCCGCGGCGGATCTTTCGCGCAGGGCCAGTTCCAGGAAGCCGTAGCTGCCCACCAGCGCGACCGGTTTCGCCACGGCGACTTCGGCGTAGTGCTCGCGCAGCGGGAAGACCAGCCTTCCTATGCGCGCTTCGCGCAGCTTCCGCGCGCGGACTTCGTACGCCGGCACGTTGGTGACCAGGTTCCCGAAGCGGTCGGTGTGCACGACCTGCCCCGCCATCACGGTGCCGTCTCTCTTCGAGAACTTCGGCGCGGGCCAGGGCGCGGGCGCGAGCGACGATAAATCCACGCGCGGGCCCAGGACTTTCGGGTCGAGGCCCTGCGCCAGCGCGGCGGCCACCGGCGCGAAGACATCGCGCCCGTGGAAGACGGGGGAGACCTCCGGCAGGAAGTGCCTCTTGTTCGTCACCGCGTGCAGAGCTTGCGGGCGGCCGCGCGGGGCGAACGCCGCCAGCAGGCCGTTGCCGGGGCAGAGCACGCGCACGCCGTTCGCGAAGCGCGCCGCGACGATGCGCCGCGCGCTGCCGACGCCGGGATCGACGACCGCGCAGAGCACGCACGGTTCGGGCAGGTAGCGCTGCGCGCCGCTTAAGACCAGCACCGCCGCGGCCAGGTCGTGGGCCGGAAGGTCGTGCGCGAGGTCGATTACCCGCGCGCCGGGGGCGGCGCGTTCGAGCACCAGCTTCATCTGGCCCACGTAGGGGCTGTGCGGGCCGAAGTCGGTCAGCAGCACGACGGGCAGGGGCTTCTTCGGCGGCTTCGGCATGGAGGCCTCGGGGCCATGGCGCAAACCGTATTCTCCCGGGAATGCGCATTCGAGCAACGGCAGGTGCGGCCCCGCACTTCTTCAACGGGCTGCCAGGGTATCTTGCCATCGGAGGGCTGGAGTGGTACGAAGGTGTTTCGGGGCACGCCGCCGCCGAACACCGGGAGGTCCGAGTGGCAAGCAGCGCAGGCGAGTTGGTCGTTTTGTCGGGCCCCTACCGCGGCCGCCGCTACCCGATTCGCAAGGAGCGGCTGAAACTCGGCCGCGATCCCACCTGCGACATCCAGCTCGAGGACGAGGCGACCAGCCGCGTGCACGCGGAGCTGGTCGTCGAGAACGGCACGCTCTCCGTCCAGGACAACGGCAGCACCAACGGCACCTACGTCAACGACGCGCGGGTGAAGCGCGCGGATCTGAAGAACGGCGACCGCGTGAGCATCGGCGACACGGTCTTCCAACTCCAGGTCGCGCGGCTGTCGTCGCGGCGCTCGCCGCAGGTGGTCTTCAGCGAGGAGACCAAGGGCGCCAGCACGCGCATGACGCTGAGCCTGGACGACACGCACTACCTGGACCTGAAGGACACGGCCAACATCGAGGAGCTGCACCGGCACTTCACGAAGCTGTACGAGTTCATCGTAGAGATCAGCGGCATCCTGCACCGTCCCGCGATGTTGGAGCGCGTGCTGGACCTGGTCTTCAAGACGTTCGAGGCCGACCGCGCGGTGCTGCTGCTGCTGACGCCGAGCGGCGATCCGGGCGAGAAGGTCGTGAAGGTCCGCGACGGTCTGGACCAGGGCGAGGAGATCGCGATCTCCCGCACGATGGCGCACCAGTTGCTGGAGAAGAAGGAGAGTTTCCTCTCCTACGACGCCGAGCGCGATATCCGGCTGCAGGCCAGCGAGTCCATGCAGCGCATGAACGTGAAATCGGTGATGGGCGTGCCGCTGATGCTGAAGGACCGCATCCTCGGCCTGCTGTACATCGACCGCATCATGGCGGTGAAGCAGTACAACGAGCTGGACCTGAAGCTCTTCACCGCCATGGCCACGCAGGCGTCGATCTACATCGCCACCAGCACGCTTTACAGCGAACTGCTCGACGCGGCCGAGTTCAACAACTCGCTGCTGCGCTCCCTGGCCAGCGGCCTGATGGTGGTGGACCGCTTCGAACGCATCGTACGGGTCAACAATGCGGCGCTGGACCTCTTCAAGAAGGACGAGGCCGCGCTGATCAACCGGCCGCTGGGCGATTTGCCCGAGCTGTCCGAGCTGCGGCGCGTGGTCGAGAAGACGCTGGCCACCGGCGAACCGCAGGACCGCTTCGAAGTGCGTGTGGTGGCCGGCGACGAGAAGATTCCCATCGGCCTCAACACCACGATGCTGACCGACCACACCGGCGCGACCATCGGCGTCGTCGCGAACTTCCGCAACCTGGCGCACATCCGCCGCCTGGAGGCCGAACTGCGCCGCAGCCAGAACCTGGCCGCGCTGGGGCAGATGGCCGCCGGCGTCGCGCACGAGATCCGCAACCCGCTGAACTCCATCCGCGGCTTCACGCAGCTGATCCAGGAAGCCGCGAAGTCCGGCCAGATCGAGCCCGGGAAACTCGGCGAGTTCTCCGCGATCGTGCTCGACGAGGTCGACCGCATGAACCGCATCGTCCAGGACCTGCTGGACTTCTCGCGCCAGCGCGACCTGACGCTGATCCCCACCGACCTGACCAAGCTGATGCAGAGCCTGGTCACGGAAATGGGCCCGGACATCAAGAAGGCCGAGGTCGAGGTGGCGATCGACGCCGGCGAGGTTCCGCCGCCCAACGTGCTGGGCAACCACGACAAGCTGCGGCAGGTCTTCCGCAACATCCTGCTCAACGCGATCCAGGCCAGCAAGGCCGGGCAGAAGGTGAAGGTCGTCCTGCGCGAGCAGGAAGCCGCGACCCTGGCACCGAAGGGCGCCGCCGGCGATGCCGATCCCGTCCGCCGCCGCAGCGTCAGCGTGCGCATCGAGGACCAGGGCGTGGGGATCGACGAAGAGGATCTGGGCAGCATCTTCGATCCGTTCTTCACGAAGAAGGACGTCGGCACCGGCCTGGGGCTCTCGATCACACAGAAGATCGTCGACCAGCACGGCGGGCGGATCCAGGTCGAGAGCAAGAAGGGCGAGGGCGCGGTCTTCACCGTCTTCCTGCCCGCCGCTTGAACGCACGCGAAAGGTCCGAACCATGATTCCCGGCATCACGCAGCTGTGCCTGAAGCGCGAGAGCCTCGAGCAGGACTTGGCGCTCGCGGCGTCCTGCGGCTACCGCGCCATCGAACTGGTCTTCAAGGACGAAGGCCAGCCGCACATCGACGCCAGCGCCAAGGAACTGGACGCGGTGCGCAAAGCCTGCGAGAAGGCAGGCGTGGCCGTCAGCAGCGTCATTGCCACGCGCAAGGACGGCGGTTCGCTGCTGGCGCCCGACGCGGGCGCGCGCGAGAAGCGTTCCGCCGTGTTGCGCCGCGCGCTGGAGATCGCGCAGGCGCTGGGCGTCGACGGCACGCTGCTGCATCCCGGCGCGCTGGAAGCCAACGATTCCTACCAGCGGGCGTGGGACGGCCTGCGCGACAGCCTGCGCGCGATCGCGCCAGAAGCCGAGAAGCGCGGCTGCTGGATCGGCGTCGAGAACGTCTGGAACAAGATCCTGCTGACGCCCGGTGAGGTGCGGCGCTTCTGCGCGGAGGTGGGTTCGCCGTGGGTCGGCCTGTACCTCGACACGGCCAACATGATCCACTACGGCTTCGCCGAGATGTGGATCCGCGACCTGGGCGACCTCATCAAGAAGGTCCACGTGAAGGACTACAGCCGCAAGTCGCGCTCGTTCGTCCAGCTCATGGACGGCGACTGCAACTGGCCGGCGATCGTCGCCGAGCTGCGCAAGACCGGCTTCGACGGCGCGTTGGTGAGCGAGGTCGGCGGCGACGAGGCCTGCCTGCGCGAGACCACGGAACGGATCAAGCGCATCACGGCTTTGTAGAAGGGGTCTCCGGCGCCGCCGCATCGGCTGGCGCTTTCCCGAAGAAGAACATCGCGTGCGGCCCGTCGGTCCAGTGCCGCGTCACCGCCAGGCCCGCGGGTGCGGGCGGTTCGGTGCGCTTTTCCGCGCGCAGCATCAGCCGGCCCTCGGGCGCCAGCAGCCGCCCGGCGGCGGCGAGTTCGGCGTCGAGCGCCGCGCGGGAATCCTGCTCGCGGCTGAAGACGAAGGGCGGGTCGTAGAGGATCAGGTCGAAGTGGCCTTCCGGCTTGGCGGGTTCGCGCAGCAGGCCCTGGATCGTCACGCTCACGTCGGCGCAGCGCACGTCGGCGTGTTCGGCCAGGCGCGTCTTGGCCAGGTTCTCGTGAAGCAGCTTCACTGCGTCGCGTCGTTTTTCCACGAAGAGGCAGTTCGCCGCTCCGCGCGAGAGCGCCTCGATGCCCAGCGTGCCCGTGCCCGAATAGAAGTCCGCGACGCGTTGTTCGGCCAGCAGGCCGGCGGCGTCGAGCATCGAGAAGAGGCTCTTCTTCAGGCGGTCCAGGATGGGCCGCGTGTCCATGTCGGGGACGGTCTTCAGGGGCACGCCGCGGGCGGTGCCGGCAATCACGCGCATGGTGCGTTTCGGGGCTCCAAATTTCGGGGAATCGGGGCTCCCGAACCTTTTATCCGAACCGTCCGGAAAGGATAGTCGTCCTATGGGAGCTGCCTTACGGGGGAAGACGGATCGGCACTCAGGCGGTATAAAGGTCCCTTCGGTCCTGGTCGAGCCTGACGCATGAAAGGGAGAACGATGGCGAAATCAAGGTGCGCGGCAGTGTGGGTGGTCCTGGCGCTCTTCGCGGCAGGCACCGCCCGGGCCTCGAACATCGACGAGAACATCCGCAACGCGCGCAAGAAGGTCTTTCCCGCGCTGGTGAACGTGCAGCCGATTACGGAGACCTTTCAGGGCGGGCAGAAGGTCGTGACCGGCAGCAGCGTCGGCAGCGGCGTGATCTTCACCAAGGAAGGCCACGTGCTGACGAACTTCCACGTCGCCGGGCACGCCAAGAAGGTAATCTGCACGCTGGGCACCAAGGAGCGCATCCACGGCAAGGTCGTCGGCGGCGATCCCTGGACCGACCTCGCGGTGCTGCAGCTGGACCTCGAGGAATGGAAGAAGATCCACCCCGACCATCCGCTGCCGGTGGCCGAATTGGGCGCGTCGGCGGACCTGGAGGTCGGCGAGACGGTGATGGCCATGGGCAGCCCGCTGGGGCTGGCCAGAACGCTGACCGTCGGCGTGATCTCGAACACCGAACGCTACCTCGGCGACGACATGAAGCTGCCGTCGGGCGAGCTGACGGGGCTCTTCAACACCTGGCTTCAAACCGATGCGGCGATCTCGCCGGGGAACTCGGGCGGGCCGCTGGTGAGCCTGGAAGGCAAGGTCATCGGCATCAACAGCCGCGCGGTCGGCCTGGGCAGCAACCTGGGCTTCGCCGTGCCGGTGGACCTGGTCAAGCAGGTCGTGAAGCAGATTCTCGACAAGGGCTCGGTCACGCGCAGCACCGTCGGCGTGCGCCTGCAGGAACTGCGCGAGCTTGAGGAACACTTCGGTGTGGACATGAGGCGAGGCGTGCTGGTGGCGGCGGTGGAACCGTCCAGCCCGGCGCAGAAGGCCGGCCTCAAGGCGGGCGACCTGATCCTGAGCCTGGACGGCAAGGACCTGTCCGCGCGCTTCAGCGAGGAACTGCCGGTGATCTACGAACTCTTCGCGCAGCTGCCCGTCGACTCGAAGCACGTGCTGGCCGTCCTGCGGCAGGGCAAGGAGGCGAAGATCGAGGTCGTCACCGAGCTGCTGACGCAGATCCGCGGCGACGAGTCCGAGGAGCAGGGCTGGGGCCTGACCGTGCGCGACCTGACCGAGGCGCAGAAGCGGCAGCTCGACGTGGCCGACGGCGTCTACGTCACCGGCACGCGCCCCGGCGGCCCCGCCGAGAAGGCCAAGTTCCAGGAAGGCGACGTGATCCGCTTCGTGGACGGCGCGCCGACGCCGGACCTGGAGGCGTTCAAGAAGGCCGTGGAAGAGACGCTGAAGAACAAGGAAACCAAGAAGGTCGTGGGCGTGAAGGTGATGCGCGACAAGGGCCTGTACTTGCGCGCCGTGCGCCTGGTCGAATGACGAAGATGCGAAGACCATGTCCGGGAGGAACGATGCGATTGGAACATAGGGCGTGCGTGCTGGTGTGCGCGGCGGCGCTGGCCTGCGGCGCCTGGAGCGCGCGCGGCGAAGATGCGGGCGCGGCCCTGGAGAAGGTGAAGCCCAGCCTGGTGCAGGTCACTTTCTACCAGCTCGACGAGAACGGTGCGCGCCACAAGCGCACCACCGTCGGCACGGTGGTCGCGGCGGACGGCCTGGTCGCCTTCTCCGCGGAGTACATGCCCGCGCAGGTGCCGGAGGACCGCTTCGAGGAGTTCAAGGTCGAGTTCGTGCACGAGAAGGACCATCCGGACCTCGCCGCCGACTTCCTCAGCCGCGACCCCGACCTGGGCGCCGCGGTGATCCGCGTCTCGGAGAAACCGCCCGAAGGCCTGGTCTTCACGCCGGCGGCATTCGCGAAGGACCCCGGCCTGAAGCCCGGCCAGCCGGTGCTGGGCTTCGGCCTGCTGGGCGATGGCTACGGCTCGACGGCGAACTTCGGGCTTGGGAACGTGATCAAGAGCGTCGAAAAGCCGCAGCCGCTGGTGCTGTGCACGTACCCGATCAACATCGCGCTCTTCGGGCCGGTGACATCGATGAACGGCGAGGTGGTCGGCTTCGTGATCCGCGACCCGCTCGCCGGCGGGCGCGGCTACACTTACGGCTCGGCGGTGGTGCTGCCCGCCGCGCGCCTGGAGAACCTGCTCAAGAACCCCGGCAAACCCAAGGAGCGTTCGTGGGTCGGCATCTCGGACCTGCAGCCGGTGCCGAAGGACCTGGCGCAGGTTCTGGGGCTGTCTGAGAACGGCGGCGGCGTGCTGATCGGCCGCGTGCTGGCCGGCATGCCCGCCGAAATGGCCGGGCTGAAGGTCGAGGACGTGCTGCTGAAGCTCGACGACGAGAAGATCGACGTGAAGGACGAGACGGGGCTGAAGGGTTTCATGGAGCGCCTCAAGCGCCTGCAGGTCGGGCAGAAGGTCGTCTTCATCGTCTGGCGCGGCGGCGCGGAGCAGAAGATCGACCTGACCGTCGGCGAGCGCCCCAAGGAGGCCGGCAAGGCGCAGCGCGTCGAGCGCAAGGACTTGGGCCTGGTCCTGCGCGAACTGGTCTACTACGACACGCTGGGCCTGGACCTCCCGCCCGACCTGTCGGGGCTGTACGTCCACTACGTCAAGTCGGGCAGTTGGCCCGAACTGGGCGGGCTGCGCGCCGGCGACATCATCACCAAGGTGGACGACGTTCAATTGAAGGGTTCGGGCGAGGAAACCTTTGTACAGTTCAACAAGCTGATCGACGAATTGAAAGAGAAGAAGAAAAAGGAGTTCGTCTTCTTCGTCTCCCGGGGCGTTAAGGGACAGAACTCGGCCTTCATCAAGGTGGAGGCCGACTGGAAGTAGAAGCGCTCGTTTCAAAAGGGGCTCCCATGCGCGTCTCGTCCGTTTTGCCGCGCCGCCGCCTGGCGGCGGCCGTCGTGCTGGTGCTCTGGGCCGCCGCACTGCCGGCGAAGGAAGGCGGCGAGGAAGAGACCGGGCCGGAGGAGCCGCACGCCGCGACCCAGACCCTGCCGCCGCCGCAGGCCGAACCGGTAAACCCCACCGCCGAACCCGTCGAACCCGCCACGCTTCCCGCCGTCGACAAGGGCGAACTGCTGGGCCACATCAAGTATCTCTCCAGCGCCGACCTGCGCGGGCGCGAAGCCGGCACGCCGGACCAGCGCCGCGCCGCCGAGTACATCTCCGCGGAGTTCGCGCGGTACGGATTGCAGCCTTTGAGCGACACGGCCGAGGACGGCGCGCGGCGGATGTTCCTGCAAAAGTTCGAGCTGCCCGTGGTGAAGGAGTTCGGGCGCGAGACGGCGCTTGCCTTCACGATCGGCAAGGAGACCGTGGCGCTCGAACGCGGCAAGGACTACGCGCCGCTGGCGGCGGCGTTGAAGGCCACCAAGGCAGACGCGGGCGTGGTCTTCGCCGGATACGGCATCGCTGAGCCCAAGCACAACTACGACGACTTCGCCAAGGTGGACCTGGCCGGCAAGTGGGCGCTGCTGCTGCGCTACGAACCGCAGGAGCAAGATCCCAACAGCGTCTTCGACGGCAAGAAGACCACGCCGCATTCGTTCTTCGGGACCAAGATCAACAACTGCGTGATCCGCAAGGCCGCGGGCGTGCTGATCGTCACCGGCCCGGCCAGCCGGCCGGAACAGCCCGACCAGGCGAAGGGCATCGGCCATGAACTGATAGGCGACTTCGGCGTGCCGGTCTTCGAGATCACGCGCGAGGCCGCCGCGAAGCTGCTGAAGCCCAGCGGGTTCGCGCTGGCCGACCTGCAGGCGGGCATCGACAAGGACCTGAGCTGCCACAGCATGGCGCTGAAGGACGCGAGCGCCGCCGGAACCAGCGAGGTCGTGGTGGACCCGCAGCCGACCTACAACGTCGTGGCGCGGCTGGAAGGGCGCGACGAGAAGCTGAAGGAGGAGGTGGTGGTGCTGGGCGCGCACTGCGACCACGTGGGCCTGGGCAACTTTGGTTCGCTGCTGGGCGCGAAGGGCAAGGGCCGGATCCATCCGGGCGCCGACGACAACGCCAGCGGCACGGCGGGGCTGCTGGAGGCCGCGCAGTACTTCGCCGCGCTGAAGCCCGAAGAGCGCCCGCGCCGCTCGATCGTGTTCATCGCCTTCTCCGGCGAGGAGAAGGGCCTGCTGGGTTCGGAGCACTGGGTCGAGCACCCCGCGGTGCCGCTGAAGGACGTGGTGGCAATGGTGAACATGGACATGATCGGGCGCTCGGCCGGCGGCCACGTGCAGATCTCCGGCGTGGGGACGTCGCCGGGCTTCAAGGCCCTGGTCGAGCTGGCAGCGAAGGACTCGGCGCTGAAGATCGCGCTGGGCAGTTCGGGCGTCGCACCCAGCGACAACACCACGTTCTTCAACAAGAACATCCCGGTGCTGTTCTTCTTTACCGGCACGCATCCCGACTACCACCAGCCCGGCGACACCTGGGACAAGATCAACGCGCCCGTCGCTGCCGAGGTCGCGCGGATCGCCTGCGACATCCTTCGCGACATCGCCGACGCTGAGCAGCGCCCGGAGTTCCTGAAGGCCGGCAAGCGCGGCTACCTGGGCATCTCGCCCGACCGCGCGCAGCTGAAGACGGCCAAGGGTTTCCCGGTGGGGACCGTGTCGGCCGGCAGTCCCGCCGCCGCGGCCGGCATCAAGCCGGGCGACCTGGTCGTCGGCCTGAACGGATCGCCGGTGAACTCGGCCCAGGACCTGCTCATGGGACTGATCGGCTACTCGCCGGGCGACGAGGTTACGCTGTTGGTGGAGCGCGGCGGAACCAGGTCCGCGGGCGAAGGCGAGATCGACCGCTTGGGCGAATCGCTGACGCTGAAGGTGCAGCTCGGGCAGGGCAAGTAAAGTACGGTTAGAGCAGTTCCAGCACGCGCTCCGGCGGGCGGCCGATCACCGCGCGGCTGCCCTTGGTCACGACGGGGCGCTCCATCAATTCGCCGTGCTTCGCCAAGACGTCGGCCACCTCCGCTGCGTTCAGCGTCTTCTTCGGATCCAACCCGGCGGCCTTGTACTTCTCATCTTTCGTGCGCAGCAACTGCATGGGATCGCCGCCTAGCTGCTTGAGCAGTTCGGCGATCTTCGCCTTGGCCAGCGGCACGCCGAGGTACTCGACGACCTCCACGTCGGCCTTCTTCTTCTGCAGCAGCGCGAGCGCCTCGCGGGACTTGCTGCAGCGCGGGTTATGGTAGAGGGTCAGCTTGGCCATAGCGGATGCTCCTTCCTTGTGAAAGCGACGGGCCCGATATAATCCGCCGGTCCGGATTTGGCAACGGGAGCCTCGCCCGCATGTACTGCAAACGCTGCAAGGTGAAGATGGAAGAGCAGAAGCGCAGCTACCACAAGAAGCGCAAGTGGACCTGCCCGGCCTGCGGGCGCAGCCGCATGCAGCAGGGTCATGACCGTAGGTCGGGGCGCGGTGGTCGCGACCGCCGCGGTGGGCGCGACGGCCACGGGCATTTCTAGAATTCAGGCTTACTTGACGGGCGGGAAAATCGGGAATCCCGACGGCACCGGCCTGCCCAGCGCGCGCATTCGCATCGCCGCCAGCCAGGGGAACTGCCGCCAGGGCGAGGTGGTCTCCAGCATCGCGCGGTTGTAGGCGCGCACGGCGACGTCGGTCTGGCCGGCCGCGCGCGCGAATTCGCCCAGGTAGTAGAAGTACTCCGCGTGCGCGCTCCAGGGGCATTCGCGGCCGGGCTCGGGCGGTTCGGGCAGGGGCTCGTCGGGATCGGGATTCAGAATGCGCTTGGCCAGCACACCGGCCATGCACCGGAAGGGCACGCCGACGGCGCGCTGGAGCCGCTCATGGCCTTCGGACGTGCGGCCCTGGAGCATCAGCAGCAGGGCCAGATCCAGCTCGCACTCGATGTGGAGTTTGTTGGAACTGCGCGGCAGGTTCGCCAGAACCTGTTCGTAGCAATCGGCGGCGCGGGCATCGTCGCCGCGGAAGTGGCAGAGCCGCCCGACTTCGTGCAGCACCTGCATGCGGCTGCGGTGGGGGACGACCTTCAGGGTGGCGGCCAGGGTGGCCATGGCCTTTTCGGTGTCGCCGATCTGGGCGTACAGCCACGCGCGCCGCACGCCGATGACCTCGTCGGTCTCCTGCGGCTTGGATTTTCCGGCCAGCTTGAGGAAGTCGACGGCTTCGCGCAACTGGCCTCGCACGTGCGCCAGCAGCGAACGGGCTACCCAAAAGATCGCGCGGTCTTCCGAAATGCCTACGGCACCTTCCACGGCCTTCAGGATCCGCTCGGCCTCGTCGAAATTGCCGCGTTCGATCTCGACGTTCGCGCGGAAGGTGGCCGCGGCCAGGCCCGCATCGGGAACCTTCGCCAGCTGGTCGCAGATCTCCAGGGCTTCGCCCCAGCGTGCGCCGGCGCGCAGGTAGGCTGTGGCGTTGTGGAACAGGTTGCGGCGCTCGGCCTGGAAGGTGGCGTGCTCCGCGAACATGCCCTTGAGGATCTCGACGGCCTCCTCGTCCTGCCCTAGATGGAAGTGCGCCTCGGCGATGGCGTACTTCGCGAAGTAGCGCCGCTTGCCGCCCGAGGGATCGGCCGCGAGAACCTCCTTAAAGAACGCGATGGAGGCTTCGTGCTGACCCGCGCTGTGCAGTTCGCCGCTGCGCGTCCAGAGCCGGGAGAGGATGAAACTGTGGCGGTCGGTGCCGGCGCTGGCCCGCCGCGCCGCGCCCAGCCGCAGCAACTCGCGGCGGTAATCGCCTTCGCGCGCGGCCAGCAGGCTGCGGCCCAGGTGCGCCAGGGCCTCGCCGGGCGTGCCGTCCAGGCGCGCGAACTCGGCCTCGGCGCCGACGGGGTTCTCGGCCTCCAGGCGCGCAAGGCCCGCCTTGTAGCGCGCCATCCAGCCTTCCTCGCGCCCTGCCAACTCGTCGGCGATGCGCAGGTATCCGGACAGGGCCTCGGTGTGGCGCCCGCGGCTCAGGTCGTGGTCGGGCACGGCCATGCAGCTGACCACCGCGTCCAGGCCGCGGCGGTAGATGCGCAGCGAGGTGATGCGCACACCGCTGCCGTAGCCATACAGTCCCACGCGCAGGCCGGGGAGGGGGAACAGGTCGGCGAACGAGATCAGTTCCTCGCCGTCCATCTCCAGGACGATCTTATTGCCGATGCGTTCAGCGGCGACGCTGTAGGTGCGGCCGTGCTGGAGCGTGACGCCGGTGCGGACCACCACGTCGACGTCGTTCTTCGCGATCTTGACGGAGGTGTTGCCGTCGGCGCCGGTCTGCAGGCAGTAGCCGTCGGTTTCGTTGACGTCCACGTCGGGCTCGGGCGCGGCCAGCATCAGGGAGAGTTCGCCCGCGTCCTGCTCGGAACAGGCGCCCTCGATCTCCAGGCGCACGTCGCCGAAGAAGCGGTTTCGCGAAAGCAGCACCGCGCCCATGCCGCTGCGCTGGTAGGGGAACAGCCCCGCGTCGTCGGTCTTCCACTGGCCCAGCCGGTCCATCCAGTCGGCCAGCGGCGAGGTCGCCGCGCCGCGCCGCCATTCGTAGCACTTGCGCCACCGCCCGCGCCCGTCCAGGTACGCGTTCAGGTCCGCGGCCATCGCACCGGCGTCGGCGTAGCGCTGGGCCCGGTCGGGGTGCATGGCCTTGGCCACGATGTCGAGCAGTTCACGCGGCGCCTGCTGCCCGGCCGGATAGGTCTCGGGCGGCGTGACGATGCCCGCCGAGGCGTTGCTCAGCACTTCCGCGCCCGATGCGCCGGCGATGGGCGGATGCAGGGTCAGGCAGTGGTACAGGATCGCGCCCAGGGCCCACACGTCGCTGCGCTGGTCCACGTGCTTGGCTTCGCCGCGGGCCTGTTCGGGCGACATGTAGGCCGGCGTGCCGCTGACCTTCGCGGTGCCGGCGCGCTCCTGGCCGTCGGCGATGTCGGCGTCGGGCGCCGGCATCCCGGGCAGGTCCGGCAGCGCGTCGGGGCGCCGCCCGCCGAAAAGCACCCGCGCCAGGCCCCAGTCGAGCACGTGGACCTCGCCGTAGTCGCCGATCATGATGTTGCCGGGCTTGAGGTCGCGGTGGATCACGCCGCGGACGTGCGCGAAGGCGACTCCCTCGCAGACGCTCAGCAGGATCGACGCCAACCGCCGCGGCCCGTAGCGCTCCTGCGCCTTCGAGGTGGCGTCGCCCAGCTGCGCGAGGATCTGCGCCAGCGTCTCGCCCTGCACGCGCTTCATCGTGTAGTAGTCGCGCCCGTCGGACGTCCTGCCGATGCGGTAGATCGGAACGATTGCCGGATGCTGCAGCTGCCCCGTCACGTGGGCCTCTTCGATGAACCGGCGCACCTGCCGTTTGCTTAGGCCCTGCGGCACGACCTTCAGCGCGACCTCGCGGCCCCAGCCTTCCTCCCGCGCCAGGTACACCACGCCCATGCCGCCGCGTCCGATCTCGCGGATCAGCGTGTGGCCGTCGATCTGGCTGGGCATGTCGCTGAGCGGCCGAGAGTCGGGCAGGGTGGTCGTGCGGCGCCGAACTCGGGATTCCTCATCGGCCGGCATGGGGGTTTTGCACGCTGGACAGTCCTTCACCTCGGTGAGGACGGCGGCTCCGCAGTTGGGACAGGCTCGAGTGCCAATAGGCATAGCGATTTCGTTACCCGAGGCCAATCGTGCATACCGGACTATACCACACTCGCTGCCGCCCAATCCAGCCTCGAAATGCGCACCTAGTGCATAACAGAAACTTATATCTTATATCAAGATAATGGCCTGCGACACGGTACGGGGCAGGCCGCGCGGGATTCGGGTTCCGCCGAGAAGGTGATTTCATGCCCTCAAGTGGGGCAAGGCGCGCCTGGGCTGTTCGTTGATAACAATGTGCAAATGATTTAGAATAAACATTCCGGCGGGGGTGCCCGTTGTGCAATGGGTCGCTCGACCGCAACCGAGATGCTTCGTGAAACGACCATGGGTGAACCGATTCCACAGCGCGACGTCCTATTCGCCAAACTGGCGGTGAAACTGGGGGACGTGACGCCCGATCAGGTGAAGGGCGCGCTGGAAATCTATCGCCGCTACCAGAACGCCGGCGGCGAAGTGCCGTCGATCCCGCGCATTCTGGTCGGCAAGGGCCTGATCCCGAAGAACCGCGCCGAACTGCTGCTGCGGCACCTAGTCGGCGGCGAGGCCCTGCCGCCGCCGGCCAACGGGTCGTCGCCGCACGTGGCGGCGGCCCCGGCCGCGCCCGCATCGGCCGCCGCGATGGCCGCGCCGCCGGTGATCGAATCCAGCGCCGCGCAGCCGATCCAGGCGCCGGTGCCGACGGAGATCACGGACCTTCCGCCGGTGGCTTCGGGCGCGGACCTGGACCAGGTGCCGTCGTCGCCCGAGGAACTGAACGACCGGGAGGCCCTGATCCGCGGGCTGGGCGCGACGGTGCTGCGCGGCGAGATCAAGGGCTACAAGATCCTCGAGGTCATCGGCGAGGGCACCATGGGCGTGGTGTACCGCGCGCACCAGATCTCGATGGACCGCATCGTCGCGCTGAAAGTGCTGCCGGCGAACAAGACCAAGGACCAGGCCTTCGTGCAGCAGTTCCTGACCGAAGCGCGCAACGCGGGGCGCCTGAACCACCCGAACCTGATCCGCGTGCACGAAGTCGGGCGCAGCGGCGACAACTACTACTACTCGATGGAGTACGTCGACGGCCTGAACCTGGGCGAGATGATGGACGAGTTCGAAGGCGGGCGGCTGGACGCGCGCCGCGCCGTGAACATCTTCGCGCAGGTGGCCGCTGCACTGGACCACGGCTTCCGCAGCGGGATCATCCACCGCGAAGTCCGGCCCGACTCGATCATGGTCACCGAAGGCGACCAGGCGAAACTCGACAGCCTCGGCCTGATCAAGGACGAAGACACGCGCTTCCTGCAGGGCGAGAACGCGTATTACGTCGCGCCCGAGCAGGTCAAGTCGGGCACCGTCGACACGCGCAGCGACATCTACAGCCTCGGCTGCTGCCTCTTCCACTGCCTGACCGGCGAGCCGCCCTTCGAAGGCGGCGGGCCGAAGGAAGTGCTGGGGCGGCGCCTGCTGGCCGAGCCCCCCGATCCGGCGGCGTACAACCCGGAAGTCCCGCGCGAACTGGCCGACATCTGCCGCAAGATGATGGCCCGCGACAACAAGGACCGCTACCAGACGCCCGCCGACGTGATGGAAGGCCTGAAGGCGATCACCTTCGCCGCGCCCAGCGGCACGCATCCGCCCACCACCAAGACCGGCCGCGGACCGGTGCGCCGCCGCAGCCGCGTGCGCCGCCGCCGCCGCTTCCGCCGCTAGCCTCCGCCGGTCCGATCCGCGGATCGAAATCCGTCGGGGAGGTCGCGAGATTTCGCGACTGGCGAAAAGTGTCACTCGCGAGATTTCGCGAGTCATATGGTGCTGCGCGACGTGCCGGAGTGCAGATTGAGATTTGTAGCGATCCTATTGGGCCTTTAACAAGGTGCATTTTACGCAGCGGTTGGACTTATGACATTTTTGCATGCCGTGCAGCACAACGTGCTGCGCGTTGATCCTCTCAAGGTGCATACTTTTTGGGCGCGCTCGGTTGGAAGGCGGCTTTCGCCGCATCCGCCGGCCGGGACTTTTCCCGATTCCACGGAAAAGATGTAGCGTCCAATGCCGCGCGTACACATGAAGGCGAGAGGCGAGGTGAACGGAGAGACCGACCGGGACCTGCTGGAGGCGTACGTCAGCCACCGAGAGCGCGCCGAGGCTGCGTTCGCCGAGATCGTCCGGCGCCACGCGCCGATGGTCCGGGCCACGTGCCGGCGCGTGCTGGGCGACGCGGTGGCTTCGGAAGACTGCACGCAGGTCGTCTTCCTGCTACTGGCGCACAAGGCCCGGCGCCTGAAGGGCCAGGCGCTGCTGGCCGGCTGGCTGCACCGCACCGCGGAGCTGACGGCGCGCAACGCCAGGCGCGCGGTCCAACGCCGTGCGCGCGCCGAACGCCGCGCGTGCGTCGAACGGCGCACGGCCGCGCAACCGGCGCCCGCAGCCGAGTCCCGCTGGGCAGACGCCCAGCCGAGTCTGGACGCGGCGCTGTGCGCGTTGCCGGCGGCGCAGCGCGAAGTGGTGGTCGCGCGCTACCTGTGCGGCCAGACGGAGGCGCAGGTCTGCGAGGCGATGGGCCTGCCGCGCAGCACGGTCTCCGTGCGGCTGACCCGGGCGATGGCGGCCCTGCGCAAGCGCCTCGCCGGGGACGGCGCCGCGTTGAGCCCCGTGGCGGTGGGCGCGCTGCTCGACGATTGCCGCGCCGCGGCGCAGGAACCGGTTTCGGAGAACGTCGTTTCGGTGGCGCTGGGCCAGGTGGAGCCTTCGGCCCGTGCGCTCGAATTCCTGAAAGGAGCGCAACAAGCCATGCTCAGGACGCAGATCCAGTCGGCGGTAGCGTACGCGGTGGCCGTAGTGGTCCTGGCCGCCGCGCCGTGGGCCGCCTACCGCGGGTACGCCGCCGAAACGCCCGCGCCTCGCGAAGGAACTGCACCCCGCGAAGCGCCCGCGCCCCGCGCGCCGGAAAAGAAGATCAAGGCGGAGTGGGACGGCCGCGTGCTGGTGCAGCTTGCCGGCGAGGCCGAAGCGCCGCGCTTCTCCCCCGACGGCACCGCCGTCGCCTACCGGTACGTGCACAAACGGCAGGCCGCCCACTTTGCGCCGGGCGCCGTGGTTCGTCCGCGGCCGGCCGAGGCCTCCGGCGTGGGCTGGATCGACCTGGCCACGGGAACCGACTCGAGGCTCACGCTGGCGGAGAACGACCTTCCGCCGGGCGCCGTGCTCTGGCGGAAGGACAGCCAGGCCGTGTTGGTTTGCGCCGGAGCGGTGCTCTATGATGTGACGCGCGCCGAGGGGAAACTCGCCAAGCGCGAACTGGGCAAGGTCGCCGGCGGCCATCGCATCGAGCAGGCGTTCCTCTCGCCCGACGGGAAGTGGGTGCTCTGCGAATGCCCGCTGCCGGCGGCCGACGGCCAGCGGCCCGACCACGTCTACACGCTCTTCGATCTGGAAGGCAAGGCGGCCGGGACGTTCCAGGGCCGCAAGCCGCTGTGGACCGCGGACTCGAAGACGATCTATTTCAACCACAACGACGCGCTCTGCTCGTTCGCCGCTTCCGGCGGCGCGTGGAAGGAGAAGAAGGAATTCACGGCGGCCTACTACTTCACGCATCCGTTCCCGGCCGAACGCAAGCCCGAAGACGGCTACCGCTTCGAAGTCTGGCCCGTGGCGGAAGGATCGGAGAAGGCCGTCGTCGTGCAGGTCGTCGAGATCAAGGTTCAGGCGCCGTTCACGCCGTACTCTTGGGACAGCCGCAACCGGCTGGTGTATTGGCGCGCCAACGGGGCCAACGTCAACGGGAAGACTACGGACTTGTTCCGGACCGTGGCCGGCTCGCCCGAGGTCCGCTGGGCGAATATTGCGGCGATGGCGGAGCCCGACGTGCTGTTGCGCTGCGAAAACCTCTCTCTGGGCGGTAACCCGGCGGTCCGCGCGTACTCGGTGTTGGCCCTGAAAGCGGATACGGGCGTGGTGCTGCGGCAGTACGCGTTCCCGCAAAGCGACCGCCGCGAATACGAGTACCTCGATCATAAGGACAAGCAGATGAAGAAGAAAGTGAACCACGATCCGATCTACTACGAGTTCCACTCCATAGACGCCGCGGGCGACGTGGCGCTCTTCTCGTTCCGCATCTTCCGCTCCAGGAGCAAGGAAGACAAGCAGACCGGCATGGGCTTCACGCTCCTGGACCTCGAGAAGGGCGATCTGCGCAGCGTGGACCTGCCCAACGAGTTCCCGCAGGGCGGCCTGTCCTCCATTCACTCCGCGGACCTGCAACCGTCCGCCGGCCGGGTCGTCTTCGAAGCGCGGGAGTTTTCCGGCACGTCGGGCTCGGTCTGGCTCACCGACCTAAACGCGAAACCCGCGCCCGGGAAGTAGGCGGGCGGCCTGCGCCGGGCGTGTGGCGCCCATCGACGTTTACCCTCAATTTGACTAGGATGGGGTCCACTGGAGCCGGCAAAAGCCGGTAGCCGGGCCAAAGAGGACCCCGCCATGCGCCGAACGGTCCGCGCGACGCTGCTGCTTGCCTCACTGCTTACGCTTTGCGGCTGCGTGCAGTCGAAACTGGACATCTACCTCAATCCCGACGGCACGGGGAAGGTCGTCTACGAGGTACTTCGAGGGGCCCCTGAGGACGAATTCGCGGATTGGTTTTCGGAGCGCGACAAGGAAAACCTGGCGCGCCAGTCCGCCAGGGACATCCTACAGGAATCAAAAGGCGTCGCTGCGTGGCGGGATGTCTCGACAGGCTTCACGAAGGAAAAACAGTTTCGCTTCAAGGGCACCGCCTACTTCCGGAGCCTGAACCTGCTGGCGCTCAGGCTTTCCCAATTCACCCTCACGCAGACGCGGGGCCAAGTTCTGGGCATGCGCGTGACGGCAGCCTTCGCCGAAGGGAAGCAAGAGCGGGACCCGCTCTTCGATGATGTTGGGGACGACGAGGAAGAGAAGGAGAATCTCCGCGTCGAGGACCTCATGAAGAAGTACCGCGCGGATTACCTCCAGCGGCGCGTGTTTCTGGCCGCCACGTTGAACGTCCTGCAATCGAACCTGACGCTGCACCTGCCGGCGGCCGGCGCCGCCGACGGATTCAAGAAGCAGGACGAGCGCACCTTCACGCTGGCATGTTCGGGCACGAAGATCCTGGACGTGCTGGATCAGTTCATGAAAGACGACGTTTGGTTGCGAAAGAAAGCCGAAGGGACGTTGAAGGAGCAGAACTTCGATCCGGCCGGCGAAGTCCCTGCGTTTTACGCCCGCATCTTTGGCGGCAAGGACAAGCCCTACGTGGAGACCGCGGAACGCGGCAAGCCGCTCTTCGATTTCGAGAAGGAACTGGCGGAAGCGAAGGCAGATGCACCGAAGGTGAAGGAGGCGACCGATCCGCTTCCCGTTAAGTTAGGGGCGGAAGTCATGCAGGGCGATCCGACGCCCGAGCGGTTCAAGAGCCTGCGGCCGGGCGGCGTGCTCCTGTATTGGGAAGAGAAGGCCATCGCCGACACCTTCAAGGGCAACGGTTCCGGATACAGCCTCTCCATGATCGGGGAACTCGCGCGTCCCGCCATCGGCGTGCTCGACGGACATCTCGATACGGCCGTCGCCGACGACGGCGAGAGTCTGATCCTCTTGCGCAATCCGGACAAACTCAGCGAGTGCAAGCTTTCCAAAGACGGGCATTCGGTCATCTTCGATTTGGAGATGAGGACGCCGCACCGGGGCTCGCGCGGGCTTCGCGAAGTCAGCGGCTATCTGCTCGTCGCGGAAACCGACGGATTGCGCGAGGCCGACCTCGGCGTCATGGATATCCGCACTGGGGGAAGTTCAAAGGTTCTCGACGCAAAGGTCGAGGAGACGGACCCTGGTTGGGTACGCATCGAACTCGGAATGCCGCATTTCGCGTTCAAAGAGATTGAATTCTATGACGGCGCACGAACGCTTGAATGCGAAGGCTCTGTCGCGCAATATGGCATCGACCGCACGCCTATCCGCTGCAAATTCAAGGACTTTCGGCCTCTGCGTTGCGGCGTGAAGGTGAAGTTCTACGCGCTGAAGATCCGGCGCTACGAGTTCAAAGTCACCGATGTGACGCTCACAGGACAACCGATTGACATGAAAGCTGCGGCCGCGCCGCCTGCGGAAAAGCCTGCGCCGGAACCGGAAGCGAAGCCGCCCGCGGCGGAAGCCGCAAAACCTGCCGCCGAAGCCGCGAAGCAGTCGGAAGCCGCTGAGCCCGTTGCAAAGGGCGAAGGCGCCGGGAAGGTGGAGGGAAATGGGGGCGAGGAGAGTGCAGCGGTCGCGCCGCAGCCCGAAGTGGTAAAGGAAGCGAAGCCGGTGCCCGAAGCGGAGAAGCCCAAGATGCTGGGCGATCCGAAAGCGGTCTTCGTGCTGCGTTCCGGTGTGCGCGTCAAAGCGTACATGTATGTAGACGCCGGCGACCGCTACTCGGTAAAGGACGAGACTGGACGTATTCGCATCCTGTTGAAGACCGACGTCGAAGAGATTCGGGACAAGTAAAGGCGCGCGGCAGGCCTCACTCGCTCGCAAACGGCCCGTGCTCGGGGCGCAGCGGGCAGATCAGATCGAAGACTTCGCGCCGCACGTCCGTCGCCTCGTAAGCCGCGGGGCTGCTAGTTGAACTTCAACTGCCACGAGACGCCGAACTTGTCCTGCACCCAGGTGAAGCGTTTGCTGAAGGGGTATTCGTCGAGCGGCATGACGACCTGGCCGCCTTCGGAAAGCTTCTTCGCCAGCGTATCGATGCGCTCCTTCGATTCGCATTCGACGAAGATCGAGACCGCGGGCGTGAAGGTGAAACCGTGCGGTGCGGGGCTGTCGTAGCACATGAACTCGCGGCCGCTGAGCACGAAGGTGGCTTGGTAGACCTTGTCCTTCGCGGGCCCGTCGGGGTGGCGCTTGAGGGTGATCACCTTTGCATCGGGAAAGAGCGAGACGTAGAAGTTCATCGCCTCTTCGGCCTTGCCCTCGAACATCAGGAAGGTGGTCAGCTTCGGCGCCTTGAGCTGCGGCTTCGCGGAGTTCTCCCTTTCCTTGGCCTCGGCCCTGGGCTTGGCGTCCTTCTCGCTTCCAGGCTCATCCTTCGATTCGCAACCGGCCAGGAGCAGGGCGAGAACTACGGCGACAGCCAAGAAGCGCATGGCGGTTTCTCCCGTGATTGGAATGAATTTGGATGTTGAACAGCCTATCGGCCGAGTTGGCGTGCCGCCACCGAAGACCGAGCTTCAGTGCAGCACCAGCACGCGGTATTGCCCGGCGATCTTGCCGTCGGTGCCGGCGGCGGGCACTTCTACGATCGCGAGGTAGCGGCCGTCGGCGGAGAAGACGCCCACGTAGCCGGGCGCGCCTTCCAGCAGGTAGGTGTAGGCGAGTTTGGGCGTCTCGGGGACCGCCCGGTCGATCATCTCGATGCCGGCCTCGCGGGCCGGGCCCTTTGCGCCAGCGGTCTTGGGCTGCTTCGTTCCCGCGGCTTCGTAGGCGAAGGCCGCCCAGCGCTGGTCGGCGCTGAGGTCCATCGGCACGCGGCCCTGCGCGTCCATTACGGACTTGGGCTTGCCATGGTCCAGCAAGGCTTCGGCCGCCGGTTGGTCTTCGGCGCCAATCGGAATGTCGCGGGCCTCACCGGTCTCTACATCCAACGCGTGGAGCGTCGCGTCTTCCGGTAGGTCTCCTGCTTTGCTGAAATAAAGCGTCTTGCCGTCGGGCGTGAAGGCCAATTTCTTCACGCGCGCCTTCTCGTAGGTGCGCTCGAAGACGCTCTCGCCGCCGGCCGTGGGTACGACGAGCAGCTGGCCCGAGGCGGAGCCGATGGCCAGGCGTTTGCCGTCGGGCGAAAAGGCCAGCACGGTAGGCAATTCGGCGCCGGGCGCGTGGCCGTCGGGCACTCTTAGCACGTGCGTCGCCAGCAGCCACGGGACGGGCGCGCCGGGGCGGACCTCTTCCTCCAGATCGCGGTGTGCGGTCTTGACGTGAACGCGGTACGCCATCGTGCCGGGATCGAAGAAGAGCGCCACGCGGCTTTCGGGCACCCACGCGAGCATGCCTTCGGTCTCGAGGGGCTGGCCGTTGCGCGAAAGGGTCACGTCGGAGAGCGGGTCGGCGGCGTCGCCGGAGACGAACAGCCCGTGGCGGCCGGGCAGCAGCGTGGCGGGGTTGCCGGGCGCGAGCTGTTCGAGCGGGCCGGGCTTGGCGGGGCCGGGGCGGAACTTCCAGGCGATCGCGGCCAGCAGCAGCAGGACGAAACCGGCGAGCAGGGCAATGCGGGTGTTCACGCGGTCAGGTGCCTTCGATCTCGACTTCGACGCGCGGGCGCCTGGGGACCATCACGCCCAGCAGCGAGTAGATGGGGTTCAGGTTGCGCGTGGAGGTCAGGCGCACGCCCAGCGGGTTGTGCGCGAAGACCTCGAAGATGTCGGCCAGCGCGCCGGCGTCCCAGTAGAGGTGCTTGCCGTCGGTCTTCTCGTCGGTCGCGCCGGGCTCGGGCGTGCGGTCCTCTAGGATCGCGTAGCGCTGGTAGCCGTCGCCTTCGCGGCCGCGGATGGCCTTGTCGAGCAGGTTGCCAGCGGCGTAGAGCAGCTGCCGCGACATGTAGTGCTGGAAGTGGTAGGCGACGTAGTCGCGCTGCACGGCCTCGAACATCTTCACGTTGGTGTAGCCGACGGTGACGAGGTAAACGAGCACGCGCTGGCCGTCGGAGATGCGGTCGACGAGGGCGCGGTTGGTGATGCGCGCGCGCCCCAGGCGCAGCACGCGCCCTTCGCGGCGTGCGGTGCGGGAACCGTACAGACCCATGGGCCGGGCCTCGCCCTTGACCAGCTCGACGGCCTCGGCGATGCAGTCCTCCAGGGCCTCGCCGTCGGTGCGCTGGGCGCTGGCGACGATCTCGGGCAGGCGCCGGAAGCGGCGCTCGGCCTCCGCGAGGGCCTCGCGGCGGTCGATGGGCACTTCGATCAGGGCGTCGGTCGTCTCGGGCATGGCGCTCCGGGGTCCGTGGGCGCGGTGCAAAGACTTAGAGGCTGTTCCAATACCTCTCGCGGGCGTCTGCTTGTGAGGACCGGCGCAGGAGCGTCGTCAGGCTCACTCACCAGATGCCCTCCGGACTTGGCTCGCTCCCCTTCCTCGTCCTGCTTGGTCCGCACGGCGCATCCGCCTTCGCGGCAGGTATTGAAACAGCCTGTTATTCTAAGCGACGCGGCGGATGCGTAAAGGATAGGGCAGGCGAAACGCGCGCGGGATCAGGGCGACTGCGGCGAGGGGGCGCCCTTGTCCGCGCGGCCGGTCATGGGCTCGGTGGCGGGCGAGGGCGCGCGTGGCGCCTCGGATTCCGTCCCGGCGGGCTGCGTGGTGGCCTTGAGCGGGTCCTTGTCGGGGTCCACGCCCTGGGCCTTCAGCGCGTCGCGGACCTTCTGGACGAAGCCCTTGTCGAGTTCGAAGCCGAGGGCCTCGACGTTCTTGATCTCCGTCCACGCCGAGTAGTACTGGTCGAGGGCGTAATGGGCCAGCGCGAGGTCGCGGTAGATGCGCGGGTCGAAGTGGTTATTGCCCTGGGCCTTGGCGCGCGCCTGCTCGAGCAGCTCCATGGCCATGTAGTTCTCGCCGTTCTTGAGGTACTCCTTGCCTAGGGTCCAGAAGGGCTCCCAGAGCTTGCCGTCCTTGTCGACGGTCAGGGCCTTGCGGAACCAGTGCTGGGCCTCGATCTGGCGGCCCATGCGCGCGTAGCAGGTGCCGATGTTCATGTAGGGCTGGGGCAGGGCATCGTTGAGGCCGATGGTCTCCTGGAAGTAGTGCATGGCGTCGATGAACGCGCCGGTTTCCATCACGGCCAGGCCGAGGTTGTTTTTGTAGTCGGGGATCTCGGGGTCCTGGTTGACGGCATCGCGGAAGTAGTTGATCGCCAGGGCGAACTCGCCGGCGCTCAGCGCGTTCAGGCCCAGCGTGTTGCTGTGCATCGCGCGGACCTTGGCCACGTCGCTGGGGCCGCTCTCCTTCTGCTGGAGGAACTCCTTCGAGTTCGTCAGCCACCAGTTCTTCCACGCCGGGTAGTCGCGATAGTCGAAGTTCTTGCCGGTGATCTTGATCAGCGCCGCGTGGGCCTTCAGCTGCACCATCAGGTGCTTGTCCTGCAGGGCCTCGATCAGATACGGCACGGCGTCGGGCGACTGGATCAGGCCCAGCATCTCGGCGGAGTTCTCGCGGATCGCCGGGTCCTTGTCCGAGAGGTTCTTGACATGATAGCTGACGGCGCGGGCGTTGGCTTCCTTGTCGTTCTTGGGCTTGTCCTTGCGCTGCAGGTCCTTGACGACGACGCCCTTCTCGAGTTCGTCCTTGTAGCCGCGGTCGAAGTCGCTGGCGCCCTCTTCCTTGGCGCCGGCGCCGAGCACGAAGGCGCAGGCAAGCCCCGCACACGTCCAACGCAACGCTCGGAACGTCCGGACCATGGTCCTCTCCTTCGCGCCTTCTCAACTGCGGAAAAGCGCGCGTATTATAGGTTTGTCTTCAGGGGGCTACAACCTTTTACTTGGACGGCAATGCACCAAGTGCGTTCCGGAAAAAGGCGCGCGAATTCGAGGAAATTCCCGGCGCCCGAAGCGCTACTCGTAGCGCAGCGCGTCGATGGGGTCGAGCTTGGCGGCTTTCCACGCCGGGTAGGTGCCGAAGGCCACGCCGTCCAGCAGCGAGACGCCCACCGCCATCAGCATGCCCCACCAGGCCAGCGCCGTCTGCCAACCCGTCTGCTGCTCCACCATGTAGGCAAAGCCGATACCTACCAGGCAGCCGGCGATGCCGCCGACCAGGCAGATGATCAGCGATTCGAGCAGGAACTGCTTGAGGATGTCGCCCTGCGTGGCGCCGACGCTGCGGCGGATGCCGACCTCGCGGCGGCGTTCGCTGACGTTCGCCAGCATGATGTTCATGATGCCGATGCCGCCGACGAGCAGGCTGATGCCGGCCGAGCAGAGCATCACGTAGTTGAAGATCTTCTGCGCCTCCTCGACCTGGCGGATCAAGTCGCGGGCGATCTGGACTTTGAAGTCCTGTTGTTCGGCGGGGACGGCCGACATGCCGTGGGAAGCCTCGTAGAATCGGCGCAGGATCAGCGCGGCCTCGTCGACGGCGTCGGCGCTGCGGCAGCGGTACACGACCTCGGTCAGCTCGTCGTTGAGCGGGTTGCGAGCGCTGCGCAGCAGACCAGCCGTAAGCGGCACGTAGATGCGCTGGTTGAGCTGCTTGATGTCGATGGCGGTGTACTTCTTGTCCGTGGTGGCCTTGCTTTCCAGCACGCCGACGACGGTGTAGGGCTCGTGGTCGATGACGATGGTCTCGCCGACGGCCTTGCTGAGCGGGAAGGCCTTCTTGCGGATGTCGTCCTCCAGCACGCAGACGCGGCGCGCCTGGGCCTCGTCCTCGGGGTTGATCCAGCGGCCCTCGCGCAGGCGGTACTCCATCACGCGCAGGAAGTCGCTGGTGGTGCCGACGACGTCGGCGACGACGGGCTTCTCGCCGCAGCGCACGCCGGCGACCAGCTGCCGCAGGGGCGCGAAGGATTCGATCAGGTCCATGCTGTCGGCGACCTGGCGCGCCTCGCGCAGGGTCATGCCCTCGCTGCGCAGGCGCGCGCGCTTCTTGTCCTTGCGCTCCTCTTCCTTGGCGGTGCGGTAATCGAAGCCGCGCACGATAATGTTGTTGGCGCCCAGGGCGGCCAGGTTCTTCAGCATCTCGCCGCGCGCACCTTCGCTGACGGCGATCACCGCGACGACCGACGCCACGCCGAAGATGATGCCGAGCATGGACAGCGCCGCGCGAACCTTATGGACGGCGAGGCCCTTCAGCCCGACGCGGATAGCGTTCAGCCAGTTCACGCTTCCACCCCCAGCGCGATCTCCGGCGCCTTGCGGGGCTGTGCGACGCGCTCCTCGAGTTCGATCAGGCCGTCCTTGAGGTGGATGATGCGGTCGCTGTATTCGGCCTTCTCGCGGTCGTGGGTGACCTGGATGATGGTGCGCCCGGTGCGGTGCAGCGCCTGGAAGACGCCCATGATCTCCTCGCCGGTGCGGCTGTCGAGGTTTCCGGTGGGCTCGTCGGCCAGGATCATGGCCGGTTCGGTGACCAGCGCGCGGGCGATGGCCACGCGTTGGCTCTGCCCGCCCGAGAGTTCCGTGGGGTTGTGATTCAGGCGGTCGCCCAGGCCGACGATCTCCAGCACGCGGCGCGCCATCGCGTGCGCCCGTGCGCGCG
Source organism: Planctomycetota bacterium (assembly GCA_023150555.1). Classification (GTDB taxonomy): domain Bacteria; phylum Planctomycetota; class SZUA-567; order H5-PLA8; family H5-PLA8; genus JAKLKQ01. Next base: position 8,451 of record JAKLKQ010000069.1, on the reverse strand, counting down.
GTACGCGCGCGTAGACCAGCGGCAGGGCCACGTTGTCGACGATGCCTTCCTGCATCAGCAGGTTGAACTTCTGGAAGACCATCCCGATCTTCTCGTTGCGCACGCGGCTGAGTTCCACGTCGTTGAGCTGCGAGACGTCGATGCCGTCGAGCAGGAACGTGCCGGCGGTGGCCTGGTGCAGGCAGCCGAGGATGTGCAGGAGCGTGCTCTTGCCCGAGCCCGACTGCCCCATGATCGAGACGAACTCGCCTCGGTGCACGGAGAACGTGACGCCGCGCAGTGCCAACACCGCGCCGCCCTTGTGCTCGTAGGCCTTCTGCAGGTCGCGCAGCTCCAAAACCGCGTGGGCGCCGGGGTTGGGCGGCGTATCGCCGGGCAGGGGCGGGTCGTAGGCGCTCATCGCGCGGCCTCCGGCGAATCGCCGCGGTCCAGGATGCGCGCGGACTCGTCGAGCCCTTCCAGGACCTCGACGTGGAACTCGTCGCTGCGGCCCAGCTTCACGGGGTGGCGGCGCTCGCCGGCCAGCGCGCCCTGAATCTCTACGTAGGGTTCGCGCTTCGCGTCGAAGCCGACGGCGGTCCACGGCACCACCAGCACGCCGTCGTCCGCCCCGACCTCGAACTTCACCGTGGCGGTGAAGCCCAGGCGCATGGCGGCGCGGTCGGCGTCGTTGAGGGCGTCGAAGTCGAGCGTTACCTCGACGACGTTGACGAAAGCCTCGCCGGCGCGCAGCAGGGCGCTGCGGCTGAGCGCCACGTTCTTGTCGCGGGCGACGTGCGCGATCTCGGAGACCTTGCCGTGGAAGGTGCGGTCCGGGAAGGCCGGCAGCCGGATCTGAGCCTCCTGGCCCTGGCGGATGCGCGGGAGGTCGGCCTCGTTGACGCGCACCTGCACGCGCAGCATGGAGGTGTCGGCGATCTTGCAGAGGTCCTGGCCGCGGTTGCGGGTCTCGCCGATCTGGATCGGGCTGAGGTTCGCCGAGCTGCCCTTGAAGACGTCGACGAAGGCGACGCGGCCGCGCACGAGGGTCTTGACGTCGGTGTTGTTGCGCTCGTCCTGCTTGCGTTCCATGTTGGCCTTGAAGTTCTCGAGCCGGATCTGGGCCAGCTCCAGGTCGGCCTTTTCCATGGCCAGCTGCGCCGTGCGGTTGAAGCGCGCGGTCTCCAGGTCCATCTTGGCCTGCTCTACCTTCAGGTCTTCCTGGCGCCGGGTCTCGGCGGTGGCGCCGGCCAGTACGATGGCCTGCAGGTCGCGCTCCTTGGCGAAGTCGGCCTTGCGGCTGGCGACGTTGAGGCGCTTCTGCTTGAGGCTGGCCTCGCTGGCGTAGCCGCGTTCGTGCAGCTCGGCCTCGGCCTGGTACTCCTTCTCGCCCTGCTCGAAGCGCAGCTGCGCGTAGGCGACCTTCAGGTCCGCTTCGCGCCGGGCGTCCGCGTCAGGTTGCCCCAGGACATCGCCGCGGTTGAGTTCGGCCAGGGCGAGGGCGGTCTCCTTCTGCTGGACGGCCAGGTCCTGGCGGCGGGTCGTCAGGTCCAGGCTCTCCTTCGTGCGGCGTACGGCTTCCTCGATGTCGAAGATTTCCTGGCGCATCTGGTCGAGTTCGTTGTCGAGCAGGTTGGGGTCGAAGCGCACCACCACCGTGCCGGGCTCTACGAAAGAGCCTTCTTCGATCTTCCAGACGACCTCGCCCGAGATCGGCGAGAAGACGCTGGTCTCGTTGCGCGCGACGACGATGCCCAGTTCCGTCAGGTGCCGGGCGAAGGCCTTGCGCGCGGGAGCGATCCAGGCGCCTTCGGGCGCCTTCGCGACGCCGCCGCGCAAGAGGAAGAACGCGCCCGCCGCGGCCGCCAGCAGCAGCAGGGCGGCCAGGCCCACACGGCGCCGGCGCCGGGCCTGCTCGCGGTAGCGCGCGGTAAAGCCCGCCGATTCGACGGAGGCCGCGGTCGGCAGCACGCGCGAGGTCGTCGAGGTACTCTCGCTCATGGGCCCTCCGCCGCCCGCTTCGAGGGATCCAGCAGCCAGACGCGCTGGCCGGCTTCCAGTTTTGGCCCTTCGGCCGCACCGCCGGCGCTCGGGGCATTCTCTACGGCGCAGAAAAGGCCGTCTTCGGCCAGCACGCGCACCATCCGGCGCTCCGGTCCCTGCGGGGTCTCGACGCGCACACACTTTGCGCCGCCTTCGACGGGCGCCAGCGCCGCGCGCGGCACGACCAAGGCCTCGGCCAGGCGCTCGACGATGATGTCCACGTCCACGCGCTGGCCCGGACGCAGGTCGGTGGCGGCCTTCTCCTCGAGTTCGATCTCGACTTCGAAGACCTGCCGTTCGGCGTCGCCGACGATGGCCTTGGTCTCGGGGCGCAAGTCCTGGAACTCGTCGCGCCCCTTGCCCGCGACCTTGATGACCTTGCCGCCGAAGGTGACGTTGCGGTTGCCCATCGGATGGACGACGGCCTCCTGGCCGGCCTCGATGCGCGCGATGCGCCCTTCGTCGACGGTCAGGAGCACCTTCATGCGGCGCAGGTCGGACAGGGTCATGACTTCCTGGCCGTTCCAGACGTCCCGGCCCGGGCCCCAACGCATGCCCCAGCGGTTGCCGAGCACGGCCACGCCGGGAATGGGCGCGGCCTGTTTGGTCTTGCCGATGTTCTCTTTCAGCTCCGTGTAGCGCTCGGTGGAGCGTTTCAGGTTGCGGTCGAAGCGTGTGCGGGCCTCGCTCAGGTTGCGCTCCAGCAGCGCGGCGCGTTCGCGGTCGGCCTCCAGGTTCTTGGTCGCGTCGCGGACCTTCAGGTTCTGCTCGGCGAGCACGACGGGATCGGGCTTATAGAGCTTCTTCAGGGCGACCTCCGCCTCGGCGACCTTCAGGCCCTGCTCGGTCACCTCGAGTTCCTTCTGCCGCACCTCCGAACGCGAGTAGTAGCCTTCGTCGGCGAGGCCGCGCAGGATCGCGAGTTCCTCGGTCAACGCCTCGAAGATCGCCTTCGCGTTGGTGAGGGTGGTCTGCGCGTTGAGCAGCTTGCTGGCGTCGGGGCCGGCCTGCAGTTCCTTCGCCTTGACCTCCTCGAGGTTGAGCCGCAGGCCGCTGAGCTTCACCTTGTCCTGCGCCGAGCGCAGGTCCATGGAGGCCTTCTGCTCCTCCTTGACCCATTCGGCTTTCATCTGCCGCATGGAGGCCTCATGGCGCTCCAGCGCTTCCTCGTGCGGCTTGGGATCCAGCTGCAGGATGGTGTCGCCGGCATCGACGTGCGCGCCGTCGTTGACGATGCTGAGGATCGTGCCGCTGACGCCCGGGAAGACCTTCTGCTGGCTGATGGGCTGGACCTCGCCGCGGCGCCGGATCAGCTGCTCGAAGGGCCGGCGTTCCACCGCGGCCTTGCGCGCGTCGGTGTTCGACGCCTCCCACTTGGAAGGGCCCGCGAGCAGCACGGTGGCGAGCAGGCCGCCGCCGGCCACGGCCACGGCGACCAGGATCAGGCGTCTGCTGCGAACGGATACTGGCATCGAGGCCTCGTTACGCTCCGGTTTTTCTGTTCCTAATGCGGTCCGCCGCCGCCTCGTCCACCGCCGCTGCGCCCGCCTCGGCTGCGTCCGCCGCCTTCGGCGCCGCCGCGCGGGCGCTGTCCGCCGCCGTTGGCCGGAGGCCCGGCGGGCAGAGCGGTGGGGCCGTTCATGCCCGGCGGCGCGGCCTTCTTATCGGGGTCCTTCTCCTTGGGCCGCTGCTCCTCTTCTTCCTTCGGCGCGGGCGGGACCCAGATGCGTTCGCCTTCCTTCAGGCCCTCGGTCACGACGACCTTGCCCTTGGACTCCGGCCCCAGCGTGACGGGGCGCGTGACCAGGCGGCCGTCCTGGCGGACGCGCACGGTGGTCTGGCCCTCGACGGCGGTGACGGCGTGGCTGGGGATGACGAGGACGTCGGCAAGCGTCTCGATGGGATAGTCGACGACGGCGTTGAAGCCCGCGCGCAGGTGCTCGGTGTCCTTCTCGAGGATCTCGACCTCGATGTCGAAGACGCGCACGCCGGCGAGACCCTGGTGCTTGATGTCGGCCTCGGAGAGCTTGTCGTTGCGGTCGCGGGACCAGCCGTCGATCCACGTGACCTCGGCCTTGTAGACGCGCCCAGGCAGGGTCTTGACCGTGACGGCGACGGGGGAGCCGGGCTGCAGAACTTCGCCGCCGCCGCCGACCTTGCGCGGGTGCAGCAGGCGCACGATGGACTCGGGGACCATGCTGCGCACTTTCATCACGTCGTAGCTGGGCAGGTCGATGGGCGGGCGCCAATTGCGCACACGGTCGCCGATCTGGATCTTCTCGCCGGTACCGTTCCAGCTCATGTCGCGGTAGGTCATGCTGCCGTCGTGGGGCGCGTAGACGACGCAGTCTTCCAGCCTGTGCTGCCGGTCGGTCAGGCGCGCGCGCAGGCTCTTGACGGCGTTGCCTGCGCTGCGGACCTTGCCTTCGATGTTGGCCAGCGCGTCGTCGCGGTCGATGAGCTTGAGCTTGTATTTGATCTCGGCGTCCTGGCGTTCGAGGTGCGCCTTGCGGCGCTCGGCCTCGGTGGCGCCGTCGAGCACCTTGCGGGCCTTCAGCTTCTCGCGTTCGAGTTCGTTCTCGGCGAGCTTCAGGTCCACGACCTTGGTCTCGTACTTCGCGCGCTGCTCGACGCCGTTTTCCAGCAGCATCTGCGAGCTCTTCAGTTCCTCACGGGCGGCCGTGACGCGGGCCTCGGCCTTCTTCAGTCCGATCTCGGCGGATTCCTTCTCGAGCGCGGTGGGGCGCTCCAGGACTTCCTTCTCGCGCATGCGCGCCAGCTCGACGCGGTCCTTCTCGGCAAGGCTCTCGGCTTCCAGGCGCTTGAACTCGAGCGTCTTGAGCTGCTCCTGCTCGGCGAGGTTCTTCTCGGCGGTGGCGAGGTCGTCGGCGATGTTCTGGATCTCTTCCTTCAGGTCGTCGGTCTCGAGTTCGGCGAGCTTGTCGCCCTTCTTGACGTGCGTGCCTTCGGGCAGGATCCAGGCGAGCTTGCCCTCGGTGCGGAAGCCGACGGTGTTGTTCTTCACCGGCTGCAACTCGCCGTCCTCGGGGACGACGACGGGGAAGGTGGCCAGGCGTTCGACGGGGACCCACTCGCCGGGCTCATCCTGTTCCGGCCCGGCCTGGGTGACCGCGCCGTGGAAGAAGATCCACCCTAGCAGCATGGCCAGGCCGAGGCCCGAAACGAGCGCCAGGAGGGCGAGGGCTGGACGGCCGGATCGCTTGGTTCCGGGCCGCGGATTCGGCGAGCGTTCTATGGTCACGTAAGGCACAATCCTTCCTGGAAGTACACAGTTTAGCACGCTTCGAAGTCAAAACGTGCCCTTAATTTAGACCCCGCGCGCGCCACGAAGCTGCAAGGTATTGATTGGGAAAGGATTGGGTGGACCCCGTCCACGCAAAAAAAGTGTGCATACGTACTTATTGGGTTATGCACGATGTGGCGTAGACGGCCGGACCCAAGCGCGCGCAAAAAAAGGGGCGGCACCTTTTGGGGGCCGCCCCTTTCGGAAGGCTGGTTTGAGCGAGGCTTACTCGCGGCGCTCGCGACGCGGACCGCCGCCGCCACCGCCCCGGCGTTCGCGTCCACCGCCGCCGCCGCCCTTCGAGCCGCCTTCGGGGTTCTCGGTGCCGGGGGCCAGGATGGCCTTGCGGCTGAGCTTCAGGCGGCCGAGGTCGTCGACGTTGATGAGCTTCACTTCCATCTTGTCGCCGACCTTGCAGAAGTCCGCAGGGTTCTTGATGTAGGTGGTGTCGAGTTCTGAGACGTGGCACATGCCGTCGACGCCGGGCATGATCTCGAAGAAGACGCCGAAGTCCTTGATGTTGACGACTTCGCCCATGTAGACCTTGCCGACCTCGGGCGTGCCGGTGATGCCTTCGACGATCTTGGCGGCTTCCTCGGCGAGGTCGCGCTTGGGGCTGGCGACCACGACCTGGCCCTCGTCGCCGACCTCGATCTTGACGCCGTACTTCTCCTCGAGGCCGCGGATGGTCTTGCCGCCGGGGCCGATGAGCTTGCCGATCTTTTCCTTGTCGATCTTGAGCTGGATGATCTTCGGCGCGTGGCGCGAGATCTCGTCGCGGTGCGAGGCCAGGACCTTGGCCATCTGGTCGAGGATGTGCTTGCGGCCCTGGTTGGCCTGTTCGAGCGCCGTCTTCATGACGTCGGCGGGGACGCCGGAACTCTTGATGTCCATCTGCAGCGCCGTGATGCCCTTGGCGGTGCCGGCGACCTTGAAGTCCATGTCGCCGTAGTGGTCCTCGTCGCCGAGGATGTCGGAGATCACGTAGTGCTGGCCGTCGAGTTCCACCAGGCCCATCGCGATGCCGGCGACGGGCGCTTTCATCGGGACGCCGGCGTCCAGCAGCGCCAGGGTGCCGCCGCAGACGGTGGCCATGGAGCTGGAGCCGTTGGACTCGGTGATCTCGCTGACGATGCGCAGGGTGTAGGGGAAGGCCTCGTAATCGGGCAGCATGGGCTTGATGGCGCGGCGGGCCAGCGCGCCGTGGCCGATCTCGCGGCGGCCGGGGCCGCGCGGCATCTTCACTTCGCCGACGCAGAAGCTCGGGAAGTTGTAGTGCAGCAGGAAGCGGTCCTGGAACTCGCCCTTCAGGCTTTCGACGGTCTGCTCGTCGCTGACGGTGCCCATGGTGGTGGTGACCAGCGCCTGGGTCTCGCCGCGGGTGAACAGGGCCGAGCCGTGGGTGCGGGGCAGGACGCTGACTTCGCAGGTGATGGGGCGGATGTCGGTGCGGCTGCGCCCGTCGCAGCGCTTGCCGCGGGCGATCAGGGTGCGGATGGCGACCTCGTAGGTGGCGTCGCAGGCTTCGACGACCTCGCCGGCGGTGGGCTTGCTCTCGTCGGCCTCGTCCTTGCGTGCGTAGCGTTCGACCAGCTGGGCGCGCAGGTCGCGGCGGGCGTCGCGGCGGCCGAACTTGCCGGCGGTGGTGGCGGCGCCGATGAAGTCCTCGAGGTGCTCCTTCTTGACGAGGTCGAAGATGGGCGGCTTGGGCTCGGGGGTGTACTCCATCTTCGTGGGGCGCACCTTGTCGACGAGCTCGCCCACCATCGCGGCGATCTCCTTGACGTGCTTGTGGCCGAACTCGATGGCCTGGACCATCGTCTCTTCGCTCAGCTCGTTGCCGCCCGACTCGACCATCAGCACGGCCTTGTCGGTGCCGGCGATGACGAGGTCCAGTTCGCTGGTCTTCATCTCTTCGTGGGTGGGGTTGATCTTCATCTGGCCGTCGATGAGACCGACGCGCACCGCGCCCACCGGGCCCTGGAAGGGCAGGCAGCTCAGGCTCAGGCTGGCGCCGGCGGCGACCATGGCGACGACGTCCGGATCGGAGTCCGCTTCGTCGGCGGAGAGCACCAGGCACTGGATCAGGACGTCGTGGAGGAAGCCTTCGGGCCAGAGGGGGCGGATGGGGCGGTCGATCAGGCGCATGGTCAGCGTCTCTTTGTCCGACGGGCGCCCTTCGCGCTTCTGGAAGCGGCCGCCAAAGATCATGCCAGCCGCATAGCCGCGCTCGCGGTAGTCCACGGTCAACGGGAAGAAGTCCATGCCGGGGCGAATGGGCTGCTCGGCCGTGGCGGCCAGCACCACGGTGTCGCCCAGCGTCACCAGGGCCGCGCCGGCGGCCTGCTTGGCGATCTTGCCGGTCTCGATGCGCAGCGTCTTGCCGCCAATTTCCCGTTCGACGATGACATGTGCCACGTTACGTCCTCCCCAAAGCATGCGTCGGCCGGCCGCCCCGATGGCAGCGGACCGTTGCCCCGGTCGTGGGGCTTTCGAAGGAAACGAACGCTACGGTACGCGGACGGGCTGCGTTTACTTGCGCAGGCCGAGCCGCTCGATGAGGGACTTGTACCGTGCGACGTCCCTGTTGCGGAGGTAGGTGAGCAGGCGGGTGCGCTGGGCGACCATCTGTTCGAGGCCGCGGCGCGAGTGGTAGTCCTTCGGGTGCGTCTTCATGTGCTCGGTCAGGCCGGCGATGCGTTCGGTCAGGAGAGCGACCTGGACATCGCAGCTACCGGTGTCCTTGGGGCTCGTCTTGTAGGTCTCCACGACCTCCCGGCGACGTACAGATGAAACGCGCATACCCGTTCCTTACATTCCTGAGAGCCATGCCCTGATGAAGGGCTTCCCGCGGTGCTGCGAATCGGGCCCCACCCATTGGAGCCCCAGGCGCGTTCTCCTCTGCGTCCATTCCCGGACGCTCGCGCGCCTATGCCTATCCTCTCACACGCGAAGCGATTACAATAGCGATGCAAGGCACCAGTGCAAGTACAAATTCAGTCCCCCGGCGCTTCCTTTATTGTCTTGGCTTTCCTCGACTTAGCGCGCATGAAAAAGCCTCTCCCGGAGGGAGAGGCTTTGGTGAGGCGATGGTTCGCAGGCCTGCTTCGCTTACCACTGCACCT
>JAKLKQ010000068.1 GCA_023150555.1 Planctomycetota bacterium | reverse complement strand
GGCGTTCCCTCGACGCCCCCACAAACTAGGTTTCGGCGGGGTGCCCAAGGGACTTAAGAACTTTTCAACAGAGCAAGAAATTGGCAATGCGCGCATAATGAAGCGAAATAACCTGAGCCACCGACCAGTAAGTGATGAAAAGCCGCTGGCCTCGTTCCACCGGTGACTTAGTGTAGCGGATGAGCGCGCAGCCGTTCGACAATCGCTCAACAGGAGCGGTCGCCGCCTCAGGCAAGGACGAAAGAATATCCGGCGCGCACTCCGATGTGACGGGAGACGGTGACTTCATAGTGATTGTCTGCAAGCGGAACGTCGCTGAGTCTGGTGCGTCCTCGTAGAACGTGCCACCGCCTTCAGACTCATACTCCTCTTTCCAGTGAGCGGGAATCCGAAATGTGACGAGTCCACCTCGATAAGAAATGGTCTTAAGAGGTGGGTCTCCGCTGACTGGCAGCGGCTTCGGAGACGACCCGAAACTACCCATCATCTTTCGTAGCCAATTCATACGTGTGGTGTGTGCCGCCTAACAGGTAATGGACTGCTCCCAAGCGATCAAGTTAGGAATTCATGTAAGTGAAATGCGCCGGAATGTCAATCCTTAACACCATCTATCCATACAACACTTGCCGGGCATAGCACAGGGCTTCATCTGCCACACCATATTCATCGACTAGAGGCGGGCAGGGACGCCCGCCCCACATGTCGCAGGCATCTTCACGCAATAGGAAGGTGTGGTTGTGGTCCGCCACAGACCAATCTTGTGATGGACTTGGTAGCCGGAAGACTTCCAAGCCTTTCGTGCGCTTTGAAAAGGCCTTGCTCATGTGGAGTGGGCCTCCGTGCCCGCTCCCGGCCGCAAAACGGGGCTTGGCGCCTAAGCCCTTGCATATCGCGGAGCAATCCATGAATTTCCGATGAAGCTGAATAGGATGTTGCTCATGCCTTCCTATCGCCGACGATTGCCGCATTTGCGCCGCGAAGGCGGCACCTATTTCGTGACTTGGCGCCTGTCTCCCAATCAGGATGACTTGGACGCCGACGAGCGTACTGCCATTGCCTCCTGTCTACGGCACTTCGATGGCGACCGATACGCATTGCATGCCTACGTGGTTATGAACGATCATGTCCATGTGATCGTTGAACCCAAGGGCGAAGACGACCTCGAGGCCATTGTCCAGAACTGGAAGTCGTTCAGCGCGCGGGAACTTCAGAAACTCGGCAGCAGGGAAGGCAGCCTTTGGCAGAGCGAATACTTCGACTGGATAATCCGGGATCCCGGCGACCTGGCAAACAAAGTGGCTTACATCAAGGGCAATCCTGTCAAACGCTGGCCGGAGTTGACCTCATACGCGTGGGTGTACGTCCACCGGGCATAGCACAGGGCTTCATCCGCCACACCATATTCATCGGCTGGAGGCGGGCAGGGACGTCCACCCCACATGTCTTAAGCCTCTTCAACGTGACAGGAATGCGTGACTGTTGTCCGCCACCTAGAAAACCCAGACGCAGAAACCCGTTCCTTCCGTTCTTTGCGCCTTTGCGGCTTTGCGTGAGATCGCCGTTACTTTCCGTAGTACGCCTGCCACGCGGCCTTCTCGGCCTGGGAGGCGAAGCGGCTGCAGACTTCCAACTCGACCAGCTTGTCGGCCTCGACAGGGCCGCTGACCTGGTCGGGCGTCAGGCGCGCGGCCTTGATCGTGCTGCCGCGTTCGGCGCGGAAGTTGTTCTCCACGGCGGCCAGCACGTAGAAGTTGAAGTCCGGGTCGGCGAACGCAAAGCTCGTCACCACGCCCACCGGCTTGCCGTTCGAATCCAGGATCGCGCTGCCGCCGCGCACGCTGCGCCGCCCGCTGCCCTTCAGGCGCAGGATCTTCTTCTTGCGCGGGCTCAGGCGCCGGATGTACGCGTCGCGCCCGACGTAGAAGGGCTTGTGGAAGCGCGAGACGAAGCCGTAGCCGGCCTCCGTCAGGCTCAGCGCCTCGCTGCCTTCCAGTTCGTGCCCGAAGAGCGGGAAGCCGGCCTCGGTGCGCAGGCTGTCACGCGCGCCCAGGCCGCAGGCGATCACGCCGCGGTCCTTGCCCGTATCGAGGAGCAGGTTCCAGAGTTCCACGACGCGGTCGGGGTGCACGAAGAGTTCGAAACCCATCAGCTCGCCGGTGTAGCCGGTGCGCGCGGCGGTGACGGGGATGCCCTTCAGCTCGACGTGGAGGATGTCGTTGAGCGAACTCGCGAGGATCGCATTCTTCTGCGCGTCGTTCTTCGCCAGTTCGGCCAGGATCGTGGCGCTCAAGGGGCCCTGGAAGGCCAGATCGAGCTTGCTGTCCTGTCCGGCGTTGCGCAGATCGCGGAACTCGACGGGGCCGGGCACGCGCCGGTGCGGATGCGCGGGGTCGATCAGCACCTCGCCGGCGTTGACGGCCTTGAACCAGGCGATGTCGCGGTCGGCGTTGCCGGCGTTGACGACGATCATGAAGTGTTCGACGCCCAGGCGGTAGACGTACAGATCGTCGAGCGCGATGCCGTCGGGCGTGAGGATGTAGCTGTACTGCGCCTCGCCGGGGACCAGGCGCGTGGCGGTGTTGGCGAGCACGGCTTCGAGGAAGGGCAGGGCGTTGGGCCCGCGCACGTCGAGGGCGCTCATGTGGGAGACGTCGAAGAGCCCGGCCGCGCCGCGCACCGCGGCGTGCTCCTTGAAGATCCCCGCCGGGTACTGCACGGGCATCTCCCAGCCGCCGAAGGGCACCATCTTCGCGCCCAGCGCCTTGTGCGTCTCGTTCAGCAGCGTCTTGCGCAGTTCCTCGGCGGGCTTGGGCTCGGCGTAGGCGGGCTTGGCCGCGCCCTTGAGCTTCCCGGAAATCGCCGCCTGGCCGACGAAGAAGGGCTTGCCCGCGTCGAGAGCCTCGGCGGGCGCGCCGTCGAGACCCTTCAGCGAAGGCAGCTTCTGCACGACGCCGCGCAACTCGGCGGTAAGTTCCTTCTGTTCGAGCGACGCGATGGCCAGCGGGCCGTCGATCTTCTTCCAGGGGTCTTCGGCGTCGATCAGCACGTAGCCGTCGCTGACGGCCTCGATCCAGTCGCGCACGATCTCGTACTGGGCCTTGTGCGGGAAGACGGCGAAGCGTTCCTCGCCGTTGGGCCCCAACGCGGCTTTTTCCACTCGCCCTCGATATACCACGGCGACGTGGTCGAGCACCGCGCCATCGGGCTGCAAGAGGAAACCGTGCGCGGCCTGGCCGGGCTTCAAGTTCAGCACGTTGCAGGTCAGCAACTGGTCGAGGCCCAGGCGCGCCTTCTCGCCGCGCACGCACAGGCCCAGGCGGTCGCCGACGGGCGTCGGCAGCACCGTCGTCGGCCCGAAGACGCCTTCTTCGGGGCGTTTGGGGTACGGCAGCTTCGACGCGATCGCGCGAACCTCGGCGCGCGCCGAACGCAGCGCGGCGAAGGGCATGCGCCCGCGGCACTGCTGCGTGCCGTTGGGGACGTAGACCTTGCAGGCGCGGGACGAGGTCAGCACGCCGCGGATCGTCTTGGCCAGGGCCTTGAGCTGGCCTTCGGTAATGCCGCGCTGCGTGATCCAGGGCGTGCCGAAGCGCAGGCCGGTGCTGTACGCCGCGTTGCGGTCGCCGGGCAGCGTGTTCTTGTTGCAGACGATGCCGGCGTCCTCGAGCAGCCGCGAGGCGATCTCGCCGTCCAGCGTCCCGTTGCCGCCGGTGCTCGCGCACTTGAGCTGCTTCAGGTCCACGAGCATCAGGTGCGTGTTGGTGCCGCCGTACTCGAGCGCGAAACCTTCGCCCTTCAGCGCATCGGCCAGGACCTTCGCGTTCGCGACGATTCTTTTCTGCAGCGCGACGAAGGACTCCCTTCGCTCGAGGATGATCTCGAAGAGCCGCCCGATGCCGGCGATGGCGTTCATGTGCGGGCCGCCCTGCAGGCCCGGGAAGACGGCGTTGTCGAGCTTGCGCGCGGTCTCGCGGCAGGCGCTGACGATTCCCGCGCCGCGCGGGCCGCAGAGCGTCTTGTGCGTGGTGAAGGTCACGACGTGGGCGTGGGGCAGGGGATTGGCCAGCACGCCGCCCACGATCATGCCCGCCAGATGCGCGACGTCGGCCAGCAGGTACGCGCCGACTTCGTCGGCGATCGAACGCAGCGCCGCCCAGTCCCAGTCCCACGGATACGCGCTGGCGCCGCCGATCAGCAGCTTGGGGCGGTGCTGCTTCGCCGCTTCGCGAATGCGGTCGTAGTCGAGCCTGCGCGCGTCGCCGCGGGCGTCCTCGTCGATGCCGTAGCTGCAGACGTTGTACTGCTTGCCGGTCACGTTGAACGGCGAGCCGTGGCTCAGGTGCCCGCCGTGCGTCAGGTCCAGGCCCATCACCGCGTCGCCGGGCTGCAAGAGCGCCGTGAAGACGGCCAGGTTCGCGGGCGCGCCGCTGAGCGCCTGCACGTTGGCGTGGATGGCGTTCGCCGGCGGGCTGCCCGGCAGCAGCGCGAAGGCCTTGGCGATGGCGTCCTTGGCCAGCAGTTCGACGCGGTCGGCCTGCTGGCAGCCGCGGTAGAAGCGCCCGTCGCTGAGGCGGCGGTGCCAGGCGCGGAAGTAGCCGGCGTCGTGGGCCAGCGATTCGCTGTCGCGCGCCAGGCGCAGGCGCGCCTGGCCCTCTGCGTAGATGTTGCCGAAGTCGCCGGCCAGCGTCTGCGCGACCTCGGGAAAGCAGATGCTCTCGGACGGGATCAGGATCAGCTCGTCGATCTGCCGCTGCGCTTCGGCGCGCACGACCTCATCGATGCGGCTGGCCTTGGAACCCTTATCGTCGTAGGCGAACATGACTCGGCCCTTTGTATGGATCGTCGGTCGGCGCGGCGGCGTGTTCGGCGCGGTCGGCGCGTCCTTGGATCGGTTGCTGCGGCGCCGGCCTTTCTAACATGCTCTCCGAAGCACCGCCACCGAAGCGGCGGACGGCACCGCCCGAACAGAGCTCACGGACCACAGGCGGAATACGCACGTGGTGCGGCACGTCGAGCAGCACCTTGCGCTGCGCGACGTGCAAATAAGTACGTACACATATTGCTGACAGTGCACCTTGTGGCCCAAGGGATAACTTCGGTTGGTGCCCCGACTGTAATGAAATCACACAAGGTGCAGCGGTTTGGGCCTCGAAAAGAGCATTTGATCAGCGCAGGCGGAACTGGAAGTTCACGGCGAGGGTGCTGGCGACGGCGCGGCCGTCCTGCGTCGCGGGCGTAAAGCGCGCGCGCTGGGCGGCTTGGCGAATGGCCTCGATGAAGTCGTCGTGAACCGCGCTGGTGAGCACCTTCAGATCCGTAAAGCGGCCCCGCTCATCGATTTGCAACTCGACGCCCACCGTCGCGATGCGCCCCAGGCGCTTCTGCGAGGCGGGGTAGGCGGGCCTGAGGTCCGTCCTTGGCGCCGGCGGGACGTAGCCGCTGGGTCCGCTGGAGGCCGGCGCTGCAGGAGGCGCGTCGCTGATGCCGGCGCGGCTCCGGTTCGGAAAGGCCTCCGATTCCACAACTCTTTTCTGAGACACGGGATGCGCGTTCTTTCCGCTGAGCAGCGAGACCGCGGATTCGCCTGGCAGAACCTGGATCGTGGGGAAGTCGTTGTTCAGCGCGCGCTCGACGGGGTCCGACGTGTCTTCCTCGACGACCTCGGGAATCTCGGGCTGTTCGATGATGCTAAACTGATTCTGAATTGAATCATCCACGCGCTGCGGCACGGGTAAGTCGGGAAGTGCGGCCTGTTCCTTCTGATCGATTGAAACGACTGTAAGTGGTTCTCTAAAAAGATCTTGTTTACCAAGGTACTTCGGTACATTCAGAACAAGGAGGACCAAAAGGATCAGCGAGCCGTGGAAGACCAACGAGAGGCTCCACGCACGCACCGCCGGATCAATCCGCGCGGACGCGGGCAGCTTTGCCGGCGCTGCCGGGACGGCATGTTGCCCCGCCGAAACGCCCAGCGACGCCTCGCCAAAGCCTGCCATCGCGTCCGCCGTCTGCTCGGCCAATCCGTTCAACTCCCGAACCTCGTGCTTGCGTTCACGTTATGGACGCCCGCCGCAGGTACTTCCCTCACTACACCGCACGGAGTGACCTCCCTGACAAAGCAAGGCCTGCGCCAGAGCGTCCCTGTTTTCTAACGTGTTATCGGGCAAAAGGTTGCGAAAACTGTGCGATTCCGCGACGTGAAGAATGTACACGCCTTGCGCAGGCCGTGACGGCGCCCTGCGCAGCGGCAAATCCTTCGACCTGTTGAGGTTGGCTAGATCATCCGCCCGCGCTTGCGCAGCAGCCACTCGGCCGTGATGAGCAGCGTGAAGAGGGCCATCAGCACCCAGTTGTCCCAGAGGTCGGTGGCCATCTCCTTGGGGATCTTCTCTTCCTTGGGCGAGATCAGCTTGGGGATCTCCTTGAGCCGGTCGATCGAGTAGTACCCGCCGCCGGTGGCCCCCGCGCCGGCGACCGCCTTCAGTAACTCCTCGTCCATCCTGGGGTTCTCGAGTTCCAGCTTGGGCACGTCGACCTTAAAGGCCGTCTCGGCCTGGCGCACGTCGGGCTGTTCCTCGTCCTTCAGCCAGAGGCTGAAGTCGCCCTGCACGCTGGGGTAGAGGTCGCCCTCGTACTCGCCGTCCTTCTCCTGGATGCGGTTGAGTTCTGCGGTCTTGATCTCGCCCTTGGGGGTCTCGAAGTACACCGTAACCTTCTTCTCCTGCAAGGGTTTAAAGTCGCGGTCCTTGAAGATGCCCGTGACGTGGACCTTGTCGCCGATCGCGTAGGCGCCCTTGTCGACGCCTAGGATGTAGCGTCGCTGCCCGCCGAGGCGTTTGGCCATGGACAGGAATCGGATCGCCTGGTTGTAGAAGCGGTAGTGGTAGCGGTCGCCGACGCCTCGCCGCCAGCGCCACAGGCTGTCCACGCCGATGAACATCGTGCGGCCGGTGCCGTAGGGCATGTAGGCGATCAGCGGCATCTTCCTGCCCTGCGCGTCTTTATCGAAGGGATGGACGGCCACGGTGGTGGCCAGCGACTTGACCTTCTCGACCGGGTAGTACCAGAAGAGCTTGGGCAGGTTGTCCCAGATCTCGCGGTTGATCGTCTCGTCGGGGTCCAAGTGCGTCCAGGCCAAGGACTTGCCGGTGGCAGTGAGCTCGACTGGGAAGCTGTCCTGGATACCCTCGTCGGGCGTCGCATAGCTGGCGGGCTTGGGCACGACGGGCAGCATCTCGGAGAGCGGCCCGCGCAGGTAGGCGCTGGGGTTGAAGCGTTCGCCCGCGATCATGATCAGGCCGCCGCCGCTGTCGTGGACGAACTCGCTGATCAGCGCCATCTGCTTAGTCGTGAAGATGACGGGGTTTATGTCGCCGAGGATGAGGACGTCGTAGTCCTCGATCTCCTTCTTCACCTGCGGGAAGGTCTGCAGGGGCTCCTTGCCGTCGGTGCCGTCCCAGAGGAACTCGCCCTCGCTGGTGGCCAGCAGGACGTCGACTTCGCTGGTGTGGTCGCGGCGCAGGGCGTTCTTCAGGAATCGGTACTCCCAGCGCGGCAGATCCTGGCCCTCGACGAAGAGGACCTTCACCTTCTTGTCGACGACCTCGAACTTGTAGCCGGCCTTGTTGTTCTCCTTGCGCAGTTCGCCGGGCTTCTCGGCAATGGAGAGCTCGTAGCTGTACTTGCCGGCCTTGGCCTCGCGGAACTGCAGCGTCCCGCTGACCTTCTCGCCGGACTTGCCGAGCGCAATCTCCTTGCTGGCGACAACGGTGTCGCCTTTCTTCATCACGACCTCGATCTTGCCCAGGCTGTCGTAGCCGGTCTGGCGCACGTTGACGACGACCTCGGTGGGGTCGTCGGGCAGAATCACGTCCGGACCGCTGAATCCGAGTTCCAGGTCCTTGGGTTCGCCGGGGTCCCCCACGCCGACGGTGAAGACGGGCACGCCCTCGACCTTGAACTGGCTGGCGGCGACGTGGACGGGGTCCTCGCCTGCATTCTGCCGCCCGTCGGTAAGGACCACCACACCGGCCAGGGGCACGCCGCGCAGTTCCTTCATGGCCTGGCGCAGGGCGTCGCCCAGGCGCGTCTCCTGGCCCTGGGCCGCAAGGTCCTGCGCCAAGTCCAGTTTCAGCGGCTGCTTATCAGCGTCCATGGTGTTGAGCAGCCCCTCGGGCGCGCAGAATCCGTAGAGACGGACCTGGCCGTGCTTCTCCTGGAGCATCTCGAAGAAGCTCTTGGTCCCGTCGCCGCGCCGCAGGGCCTGGCAGGCGACCATCATGCGCGTGAGGTGCTTGAAGTGCTCGGGCGTAAGCTTGTCGGCGGGGATCTGCTCGACCTGCTTGAACTCGTTCTCGAACTTGAGGATGTATTTGTCGCCGAGCGCGGTCTTGATCTGCCTGCGCAGATTCTCCTCGGCGTAGGGGAACTTCAGGTCCATCGAGAAGCTCTGGTCAACCATCACCAGCACGTTGCTGGGACGGACTTCGGTCTTGGTCGCCACGACGACAGGTTCGGTGAGGATCAGCAGAGCGATCAGCAGCAGCGCGACGCGCAGCACACCCAGGCCGATGCGGAACAGCGGCGAGTTGTTCTGGCGACCGTCGTGGTAATAGACCCAGGTGGTGTATCCGATGACGAGGCACAAGAGCACGAAGACCACCCAGCCTTCGGGCTGGTTGTTCAGCCGCAGCTCCACCTCGGAGCCCGGATCGACGTCAATGCCCATCAGCCACGCCAGGAACGAACCCACGGAAAGTGCGTCTCCTATCGGTTGAAGTCGCCGAAGCGCTTCGCTAGGAAGGACTCAGCGACCAGCAGCACCACCACGGCCATCACGAACCAGCGCCAGATCTCCCGGCCGCTGGTGTGTTTCTTGATCGACGCAACCACTTCATCCAGGTTCTCGTCCATGAATTCGACGTCGCCGCGCAGGGGATGGTCGGCCAGCAGCAGCCCGCGTTCGGGCTTAGACCCGGCGCTGGCGGGCAGGAAGGTCCGCAGTTCCTCGTCGTCGATGCTGTCGAGTTCGGATTCCTCGTTGTGCCGGTTGGCCGCAAAATGGACGGCCACGGGCGTCTCGCCGGGCAGGTCCAGCGTGTAGATCCCCGCGCGGGTGCTGGGCTTGCTGACGGCGCTGAAGGTCTCGGTCTGAACGTCGACCTGCACGGGCTCCTTGGCAGGGTCGCGCAGGGAAAGCCCGGCGCGGCGCATGGCGCCCAGCGTCTGCCGCGGGATGCGGTAGACGAAGGGCTCGCCGACGGTGCGGTTGCGGGCCTCATGGCCGGGCTTGATCAGGTCCAGGGCGATGAAGTTCACCAGGGGCATGTACTGAATCAGGGTGGGCCAGTTGCACCAGTCGCGGTCGGCGCTGGTGCCCATCAGCACGACGCGGCCTTCGCCCAGGTTCCAGTCGAGCGCCACGGGGTCGCCGTTCTCCAGCGCGAGCATGGTGCGAACGGACTGTGCGCCGTCGGCGGACTTGGCCACGAGCTTGAAGCGGCGGTAGACCTCCATGCGGGCCAGGCTGCCTTCCTCCTTCTTGAAGTTGGCGAGGCTGCGGATGGCGGGGTGGTCGACGACCTTGTCGCTGACGCGTTCCTGCGTGTTCGTGCGCACGGCCTCTTCCTGGTTGCCCAGGCCCACGGCCTCGCCGACGGTGGCCGGCAGCAGGCTGCCCATCTCGGTGTTGTAGGTGCGCGGGTCGATGCGGTCGCCCATCCAGATCCACAGGCTGCCGCCGCGCTTGACCCACTGCTCCAGCACGTCGGTCTTCTCCTTGGGGATTAGCGCGACGTTGGCCAGCACGATCAAGCTGTAGTCGTCGAGTTCCTTGTTGGGAAACTCGCCGTCGCCGATGACCTCGGGAAACAGCGGCATGTGCCCGGCGTGGACTTCCTCAGCGCGCGACGGCAGCAGCGCCTGACGCAGGAAGTCCATCTCGCTCTCCATCTTCTCGGCCTTCTGCATGCCGTCGACCAGCAGCACCTTCACCTGCTGCTCGACGTCGACGGCCAGGAAGCGCGTGTTGTCGGCGGCCAGGTTATCCAGGCCCACCTCCACGGACAGGGCGTGGCTGCCGGCGACGGGGAAAGTGTGGCGGAAGACGACGGGCTCCTTGGCGGCCGGCTCGAGCCTCGCGATCTCCTCGCGCCCGATGCGGTCGCCGTCGACGAAGAGCGTGACGGGCAGGCCGGGGAGGGGATCCAGGCCCTTGTTCAGGACTTCCGCGACAATCTGGGTCTCGACGCCGGCCGTGACGACCTTCTCGTCGATGTCCAGGCGCACCGCGACGGCATTCTGCGGGTGCGGGTCGCCGGCCAGGCGCACGACCCAGAGTTTGGGCTTGGCCTTCTCGTCGCCGAAGACCTGCTCGACGGCTTCCTGCTCGGGCGCGTCGAGCTTCTTCGGCGAGTCGCTGGCTTCCATCCAGCCGCGGCGGGTGCGGTCGGTGACGAGCACGATCTCCTTGCGCGGGTGCTTGGACTTGCGGTCCAGGATCAGGCGGCAGGCGCCGGCGATGGCGCGGGGCAGGTGGGTGGTGCTGTCGCTGAGGCGCGCGGCCTGTATGTCGCGAATTACGTCGCTGTGCTTCAGCGCCGAGGTGGGCGTCAGTTCCTCGGTCTGGTCGTTCGCCAGCAGCACGTCGACTTCGTCGCCGGGCTGGAGCTGCTCGACGAGCTTGACCGCCATCTCCTTGGCCTTGTCGAAGAGCGGCTTGCCGCCGACGCTGTAGCCCATGGAGTAGGAGTTATCGAGGATGATGACGCGGTAGGCGTGCGGGCGGCCCGAGAGCATGCCCATGCCTTCGTGCAGAGCCGGACGCGCGAGCGCGAAGGCCAGCAGAACGAGGATCAGCACGCGGATCAGCAGCAGGATCAGCTGCTCGATGCGCAGCCGGCGCGAAGCCTTTTTCTGCGCGGCCCACAGCCAATGCATCGCGCCCCACCAGATCCGGCGGAAACGCTGCCGGTTCAGCAGGTGGATGATGATGGGGATACTGCCCGCCGACGCGCCGGCCAGCAGCGCGGGGTTGGCGAAGAAGTTGGCTAGCCAGGCACCCATGTCAGTTTCTGATCCCGTTCACGATCACGTCTCACTTGAACTTGCTGTTCAAGCGGTTGGCCAGGTACGCGCTCAAGACCACGTCCAGCGGGTTCTTGGTGTTCACTTCCACGAAGTCGATCTTGTTGTTGCGGCAGCCGCGCTTCATCTTCTCGGTGAAGCCCTTGTACTCTTCCAGGTAGTCCTTGCGCAGCGAGCGCGGGTCGCAGAGCAGCTCCTTCCAGCCCTCGTAGCCCTCGAACATCGTCATGTTCTCGAAGGGGAACTTGATCTCGAAGTCGTCGAGCAGTTGGAAGACGATGACCTCGTGGCGGCGGTGCCGGAAATGCTGCAGGCCGAAGAGCAGCTTCTCGGGGTCGTCGAAAAGGTCGCTCAGGATCACGACCAGGCCCTTGCGTTTGATGCGTTCGGCCAGGTCGTGGAAGATCCCGCCGGTGTCGGTGCGCTGCTCGGGCACGATCTGCCCCAGTTCGTGAAGAATCAGGCGCAAGTGCGCGGGGCTGCTGCTGGCCGGAACGTACTTCTTGATCGTGTTGTCGAAGAGCACCAGGCCGACCGAGTCCTGCTGGCGCACAAGCAGGTACGACAGCGACGCGGCGATGTAGCAGGCGTACTCCAGCTTCGAGACATTGCCGGGCGAGGCGTACTTCATCGACTCGCTGGTGTCGACCAGGATGTAGCTGCGGAGGTTGGTCTCTTCCTCGTACTGCTTGATGTACAGGCGGTCGGTCTTGCCCAGCACCTTCCAGTCGAGGTGCTTCAGGTCGTCGCCGGGCGAGTACTCGCGGTGCTCGGCGAACTCCACCGAGAAGCCGTGGTACGGCGATTTATGCTGCCCGCTGATGTAGCCCTCGACGATCAGCCGCGCCTTCAGGTCCAGGCCGCCGATCTTGGTCAGCGTCTTGGGGTCGAGGTACTTGGACAGCTTCTTGTTTTCTTCCGGTGCCGTAGCCATTTATCCCAGCCGCTCCCGAACGACGAGCCCAATCGGAACACCAACGCTTCCTGGCGTACGGCGCTTACACTTCCGCTCCCGTGACCTTGGGCAGCCGAGCGTCGGCCAGGTTCTCGCTCTCCTGGCGCGGGACGTGCTTCAGCAGGTCCTGGATGATGGTGTCGCTGGTGATGCCTTCGGCCTCGGCGTTGAAGTTGGTGATGATGCGGTGGCGCAGCACGGGCAGCGCGACCGACGCGACGTCCTCGGTGGAGACGTAGTAGCGGCCGTTGAGCACCGCGCGGGCCTTGCCGCCCAGGATCAGGTACTGGGTGGCGCGGGGACCGGCGCCCCAGCTCACGTTGTCGTTGACGAACTTGGGCGTGTCGCCCTTGCTCACGCGCGTCAAGCGCACCAGCTTCATCGCGTAGTTGATCACGTGGTCGGCCACGGGCACGCGTCGCACGATGCCCTGCAGGTCCAGGATCTCCTTCGCGCTGAGGAACCTGTCCAGCTTGACGTTCTGCGGCGCGGTGGTGAGCTTGACGATCTGGAACTCCTCGTCCTCGCTGGGGTAGTCGACGAAGATCTTGAACATGAAGCGGTCCAGCTGCGCCTCGGGCAGGGGATAGGTGCCTTCCTGCTCGATGGGGTTCTGGGTTGCCAGCACGAAGAAGGGCGGATCCAGCGGGCGGCGCAAGCCGCCGGTGGTGACCTTGTGCTCCTGCATGGCTTCCAGCAGTGCGGCCTGGGTCTTGGGCGGCGTGCGGTTGATTTCGTCTGCCAGGATCACATTGGCGAAGATGGGGCCGGGCAGGAACTTGAAGTCGCGGTTGCCCGTCGATTTGTCCTCCTGAATGACTTCGGTGCCGGTGATGTCGCTGGGCATCAGGTCGGGGGTGAACTGGATGCGGTTGAACTTCAGCGACAGCGCCTCGGCCAGCGTCTGGATCATCAGCGTCTTGGCCAGGCCCGGCACGCCTTCCAGCATGCAGTGCCCGCGCGCGAAGATCGCGATCAGCAGTTCGTCGATCACGTTTGTCTGGCCGACGATGATCTTGCTCAGCTCGGCCTTGATCTTCTGGTAGGCGTCGTTGAGCTGCCGCACGGCCGCCAGATCGGCTTCCGACGCCTTAACGTTCATCTCTTCCGCCATGCGCTGTGCTCCTCCTTCAAGAGTCCGAACCGTGCGCCGTTTGGGGGGCGCCGGCCGGCGGGGTTTCGGATTGGACGCGGGAAATGCGGCCCGCGTTCCCTGCGTTTTCTTTTCCGCTACTTCGCCTTCATCAACTCCCCGACGGCGTAGTGGCCGGGGTGTTTGGGATTCCAGATGCCGGGCGACGGGCCCATGCCCTTCTCGACGTTCTCCTCGCCATCCAGGTCGTTGGCGACGAAGGTGAAGCCGAACTTGAGTCCCGCCTCGGGCTTCATGCTCAGGTAATCCAGCGCGATGGACATCTCGTAGTTCGTGGTCTTCGTGGCCTCGTCGCGCGAGACCTTGCAGACGATGGACTCCTCGGGCAGCGCGACCATCAGGAACTTGGAGCGCACCACCCAGCTCCAGGTCAGCGGCTGGCCCTTGTCGTTCTTCGCCAGGCCCAGCTCGAAGTCGTTGCCCAGGAAACGCGACTTGTCGTCGCGTTCCATGTCGAAGGCGAACTGCATGCTGTCGCCGTTCCAGAGGTTGCCCGCCAGCTCCTGCGGGTTCTTGTGCACGCTGTCCTTCACGGCCGCGGCGAGGTACAGCTTCTTGTCGTCGTAGCCGCCCCAGAAGGTGACGCTCAGGTCGTCGGCGCCGCTCCATTCCGAGCGCCTGAAGGCCTTGCGCCTGTCGTCTTCGCCGGCCAGGAAGATGTCGGCCCAGCTGTCCAGATGCAGGCCGTCGGCCTTGGCCCAGTCCGCGAGGTCGCCGTCAATCGCGGGGGCCTTCGACAAGCGCGCGAAGGGGACCGTGCGCTTCTGGTTCCGCGCCGCCTCCTTGCGGTAATTGCTGAAGCGTTCGAAGGCCGACTGGAAGGCCTGCTCGTCGAGCCCTTCCAGGCCCAGCACCACCGCCATTTCCTTCGCCGCGGCCGCCGGTTCGCTGCGTTCGTAGTGCAGCTGTGCCAGGCGCATGCGCAGGTCGGCGTTCTTGGGGTCCTTCTGGACCTGGGCCAACAAGGCTTCCAATTCCACGCGCGCGCGGTCGGGGTCCTCGACGACCGATCCGAGCACCTGGTTGCCGTCGACGATCGCGACGCCGCCGTCGAATAGCACCAGGCCGCCGCCCTGGCGCGTCGAGAAGTTCTGGCACCACGTCCGCTTGCCCGACTTGCGGTCCAGCAGCGTGGCCATGGTCGCCTGCGCGACCTGGCTGTCGAAGGCCTTCTGGCGCACCAGCAGGTGGCCCTTGGCGAGGCCCTCGTCGGCGTCCATCAGCGCGCCGGAGGTCTCGGCCATCCAGTTCATCTTGCCGCTCTTGGCGTGGTAGGCGACGATCTCGCCTTTGCCGCCGCTGGTCGATGCGAGGAAGACGTCCGCGCCGTCGGCGATCAGCCCCCCAAAGCGCCCCTGCAGGTGCGGGCCGGCCTTCCAGCGCACGACCTCCTCCTGCGCGACGGCGTCCGGCGAGCAGACCACCAGTTCGAGCGTGTTCAGCACGGCCATCACGCCCGCGTGGTCGGCGTACAGATGCACGGGCTGGGCGTCGAGCCCCAGTTCCCAGATCGCCTTGCCGGTCAGGCCGTCGTAGGCGCGCAGGCGGTTGTCGGCGCCGACCAGGTACAGGCGCTCGCCGGCCGCCACCGGCGGCAGGACCAGGCGCCCGCCCGGCGCGTCGATGCTGACCCGCACCAGGTCCGTCTCCATTTCGTAAAGCTGCACGCGCTGCGGCGTGACGCCCGTCAGGCCCACGGACAGGAAACCGTCGCCGGCGGTCGGCTGCAGCATCTGACCGCCTTCGACCTGCGTGAACCAGACTTCCTTGCCCGTCGCGCCGTCGAGCACCGTCAAGCGCCCGGCGGCCTGCGTCAGCACCACGCGCCCGTCGATGGGCAGCACGTTGATCACCGCGCCGCCGCCGGCGGTGGTGCTGGGATTGAGTTCGTAGGCCCAGGCCTGCGCGCCCTTCTTGCCCGTATCGAAGGCCTCGACGCGATTGCGCCCGGCCAGCACCAGCATCTGGTCGATCCAGCAGGCGCTGTTGCCCTGGCCACCACCCATGTTCGGATCGAAGGTGCGGGTGTGGCGGATCGAGTAGCCTTCGGGGACGCGGGGGCGAGGCTTCCAGAGTTCCTCGCCGCTGACGCCCGAGCAGACCGCGATCTCATTTTCCTCAAGCATCAGCGTATTGCGCAGCATGTTGTCGGGCTGGCGGCCTTCGGGAAGGATCGGCCAGGCTTGGCGCACCGTCCGCTTCCAGACTTCCTTCAGGTCGTGGCCGTTGCCCACGTCCAGGCGCGCGCCGCTGGGCGGCTTCTCGTACAGGGGCAAGGCCAGGCGCGCCGCGGCCCAGGGGCCCAACGCCTTGGCGCCTTCGCCGGGCAAGGTGACGGTGGCCTTTGCGAGGTCATCCTTCTTCGTGAGCTTCTTCAGCACGCCGCGCGCGGCGCCGATCATGCCGGACTTCTCGTAGGCCAGCGCGAGATGCGCCAGGACCTCGGGCGTCTGCGGGCTGGCGCCGAACTTGACTAGGTAGCGCTGCAGGCTGCGGCGCGAGGCGTCGCCCTGGCCCTTGGCGAGGTAGAGCTTGCCCAGCGCGAGCAGCGCCTTGCCGTAGACGGCGGTGGTGGGATAGCGCTCCAGCACCGCTTCCAGCGCGGCGGGCTCGTTGGCGCCGGCAGCCTTGGCGAAGTCGGCGTCGGCGAGGCCTTCGAGTTGCTTTACCGCGTCTGGGCTTTCCTTCTGGATGGTCTCGATGCGCTTCTGCGCGAAGATGGAGGCCAGCGAGGCGCTGCGGTCGGAGAAGCCGTAGCTGACCTTGCCGTGCTCGGTGAGCATGCGGTGGTAGAGCATCACGGCCTCGGCAGCCTTTTTCTGGGCCAGGGCCGACTCGGCCATTTTCCACAGCGCGCGGACGGGCTGGTCTTCCTTCTCGGCGGTGCCCAGGGCCTTCTCGTACTGCGCGTAGGCATCGAGCGGCTTGTCGGCGGCCATGGCCTTCTCGCCGGCCGCGAAGAAGGCCTCGAACTTGCGCGCGTGCAGGTCCTTGGCGGCGTTCGCGGCGTCGGGCGTGTCGCCCTGCTTCTTCACCACGGCCAGCGCGTCGTCGAAGGTCTTCACCGCCGCGTCGAACTTCTCGATGCGGTGGTAGATGTCGCCCAGTTCCAGGTACGCGGGCAGGTCGGCGGGGTTCTCCTTGATACGCGCCACGAGTTTGCGCTCGACTTCCTCCGCCACAAAGTACGCGTTGACGTGGGTGGGGGAGACGCTGAAGAGCACATCGCCGGCGATGACCAGGTTGCCGGCCTCGGCCTCGGGATTCTCCCAGGCGTGCTCGCTCATCAGCTTCGCGTTGGGGCGGCCCTTGCTGGTCAGTGTCGCGTTGATGCGCACCAGCGCCTTCTCCGTGGGCACCAGGATCACGTCTTTGGTGACCACGCCGCGCCCGACGATGCGGCTGTCGTCGATGATCGGCGCGCGGGCCTCGCGGCGCCCGCCCTTGAGCTCAATGAAGTAGACGTTGCGCCCGGATACGATCAGGCGCCCGTGCGCGATGCCCAGCACGTACTGCAGGCTCTCGACGTCGCCGGGCGCGATATGGCCGGCGCTGCTGACGCGTTCGGTCAGCCACTTCAGCTGGCCGGTCGCGGGGTCCAGGCCGTAGAGGTAGTTGCTGTCCTGCGGGGTGACGATCAGGCGGTCTTCGGCCAGGATCGGCGGGTTGTAGCTCCAGAAGTCCCGCTGGGCGGCCGTGGACACGCCCCAACCGCCCTGGTTGTTCTGCTCGACGCGGTCGTACACGCGGATCCAGCGCACGCGGCCGGTGGCCGCTTCCAGCGCCGCCACCGTTCCCAAGTTCGTCACGCAGAAGACCAAGCCGCCCTGCACCGCCACTGGCAGGCCCAGCGCGGGCTGCAGCGAGCTGGAGAAGAAGGCCGGCGAGGCCGCGCAGATCATGGTGCGCCACAGGATCAGGCCGTTGCTGGCGTCCAGGCAGACCGCCCAGGACTCGCGGGTGGTGCCCGAGTCCACCACCGCCAGCACGTAGAGCGCGCCGTCGGCATAGGTCGGCGCCGAGCAGAAATAGACCTGGCTCATCCACTCCTGGTCCTTCTTGGTGTTGCGGCGGAAGGCTTCCGTGCCGCCTTTCTCATCGCCTTCCAGCGACCACAGCAGGCTGCCGGATTCGACGCCCAGCCGGCCGCCCTTCTTCTTGCCCACGGCCACCAGCCAGTTGTGCGCCTGCTCCTGGTTGCCTCCCCAGTTGCGGTTGATGATCGCTTGCGGCGGGGGCCCGAGCATCGCGTAGAGGTGGTCCTCGCCCAGCGTGGCGAACAGCGGCTGCGCCACCATGCCCATGCCGCGACCGTAGTTGGCGTTGGCGTTCGGGTTTGCCGGCTGCATCGCAGGCGGGCGCGAGGGGTACCAGAACTGTGGGCGCGTCGGCTTGGGGTTGCTGACCGACTGGCAGGCGATGGAGGCCTGCCCGGCAAGGAAGAACCACCCGCCGCGCGCGGTCAGGAAATGGTCCATGGCCTGCACGGTCTGCATGCGCCCGGAGGTGTCGCGGACCTGCTGGCCGCCGGGCGCATCGCTCGTGCGGCCCGTCAGCAGTTCCTCGATCGTGTAGCTCCACTTGCGCACGCCCACGTCGCCGCTGTGCACGACGGCCTGGTCGTGCGAGGCGTTGCCGTAGAAGGTCTCCCACGCGCCGCCGGCGGCCTGCTGGTGGTCCTCAACCTTGGGCGCCGCGCCCAGTCTCGCCTTGAGGTCGGCCAGCGCCTCGGCGCCTTCGGCGTGGGCGATGCGCAGCGTGCCGTTGGCCGGGTCCTTGAGCCCGTCCTCGATCTGCTTCAGGGTCTCGGCGGCCTGGTCGTGCATGCCGGCCTTCAGTTCGGCCAGGAAGCGGCGGCCCCAGGCGGCCATCTTGGGGATGTCGGCGTCGGGAAGGGTCTCGATGCGGCGCAGTTGCGTGATGGCCTGCCGGTAGCTGCCCAAGTCGTAGGCGCGCTCGCCCAGCCAGGCCAGGGCCGAATCGCCCAGCGAGGTGGAGAAGTACGTCTGCGCGACCAGTTCCATCTTGCGCTCGTCGAGGTCCTGCTCGGCCTGCCGGTACAGCGAGCGCGCCGTGGAGTCGTTGACGGCTCGGTAGATCTTCAGCGCTTCGGGCGGCAGGCTGGCCAGTTCGGTGGCGACCTTCTCGGCGGTCGAACGATACACGCCGCCCTTGCCCCAAGACGAGGCTTTCTCCCCGCCGTCGCCTTCCCAGCGGTACAAGAAGACGGTGCCGGGGTACTTCTCGAGGATCGTGGAGTACGCCTTAATGCAGTCGGGCCAGGCTTCGGGATCGTCCTTGGCTTTCTCGCGCGCCGCAGCGGCTTTCTTAAGGAGGCGGCCGACTTCGTCCTCCTCGTTCAACGTCACATTGTGCTCTGGGGCTTTGGGTTTCTCTTCTCCCTCTTCGCCGGCGGAAGCGGAACGCTCAAGGACGGCACTGGCGGAAATAAGGAGAGCAGCGAATAAAACGGTGCTGAGCGGCCGGCAAACGAGCATCGGCGATCTCTCCCGGACTGAAATAGGGGCGGCGCAACCAATCCGTGTCTTGGCACGGACGTAGGCTATCTTAAGGGACGTTCCACCGTCTCTTTCGGACCATTCTTTTTCCCCATTCTGAGCGGGTGGAAATTCCGAAAAAGCACAACGTGGCGTTCCGGTCGGATTCTCAGTTCTCGCGGCACTTTTGCAATCGACAAACGCAGAAGAGGGTGCGCGGTTCACCGGCACCTCAAGACTTGAACCGCAATCGCCGTTTCCAAAGGGGTAAAAATCCGGTAAGATTCGATTTTTGCGGCGCCAGCACCATTATTATGGCATTCAGTACCCCCAGGTGCGGGGCGCGGCGGGGTATTTTCCGTCGGTACATCCAGGAGTCGCACCCATGAGCGCAGGATCGGGCGCTGCCCGGACGTCCACCAATCCCAATCAGCAGGCCACCGGCGCCACGTTCGTCGAGCGCTCGCGCAGCTACGTCGACGCGAAACTCGAGCAGATCCTGCCCCCCGAAGTGACCTCGCCGCAGACGCTCCACAAGGCCATGCGCTACTCGCTCTTTGCCGGCGGCAAGCGCCTGCGCCCGGCCCTGGCGCTGGCCGCCAGCGAAGCCGTGGGCGGCAACTTCGACGACGCCGCGCCCGTCGCCTGTGCCGTCGAGATGATCCACACCTACTCGCTGATCCACGACGACCTGCCCGCCATGGACGACGACGACCTGCGCCGCGGCCGGCCCACCTGCCACAAGGTCTACGGCGATGCCATGGCCATCCTCGCCGGCGACGCGCTCCTTACCCTGGCGTTCGAGGTCCTCGCCACGTGCCGACGCACCGAAGCCATTCCCGGCATCGTGACCACCATCGCGCAGGGCGTCGGGACCTTCGGAATGGTCGGCGGGCAAGTTCTGGACCTGGAGGGCGAGGGCAAGGCCCCGAACCTCGAGATGGTGGCTAATATCCACCGATGGAAGACCGCCGCCCTGATTGCCGCCAGCTGCCAAGCAGGCGCTTTTGCAGGGGGAGGCACCCAAAAACAAGCCGAACAGATGGGCGAGTACGGCCAGAAGATAGGTCTGGCTTTTCAAATTCTGGACGATATATTGGACATCACCAGCTCGCCAGAAACGCTAGGCAAGACGCCCGGTAAAGACCAACGGGCAGGGAAGGCGACGTACCCGGCAGTTCTTGGTCTCGAGGCCGCACGCACCGAGGCGCAGAAACTGGTCGACGCCGCCCAGCAGACGCTACAGACCTTTGGTGCACATGGGCACCATATGGCTGAGTTGGCACGGTTTGTAATTGAACGCCGCAGTTGAGGCGTCCATAGGAAGGGCAGCTTGAGCGGAATTCGCTACGGGGGAGTACCGCGGGGCCAGAAGCAGGACCGGAAAGGCGCCGCCATCCGTAAGGAGACGTCAACGATGAGCAGTGATCAGGGCATCCTGGGAACGAACGCCGAAGGCCACGCCGAGCATCTGCGCAAGGCTGCCGACGCCGCCGTCCATAAGGTCGCTCGGACCATCGGGGCCGAAGAGCAGGACGTCGCCTGCGAGGTCGCGCAGCCCTTCCTGGACCACATCCGCGGCCCCGAAGACGTCAAGAAGATCCCCATGGCGCTGCTGCCGCGCCTGGCCGAAGAGATCCGCTTCAAGATTCATTCGGCCGTGAAGGAGAACGGCGGCCACCTGTCCTCGAATCTGGGCGTGACCGAGCTGTGGATCGCCCTGCACCGCGTCTTCGACTTCAGCGTCGACCGCGTCGTCGCCGACGTCGGCCACCAGATCTATCCACACAAGCTGCTCACCGGCCGTGCGAACCGTTTCCACACCCTGCGCCAGGCCAACGGCATCGCCGGCTTTCCCGACCACCGCGAAGACCCGGTCTACGACGAGTTCCACACGTCACACGCGGGCGTGGCCGTCAGCAGCACGCTGGGCCTGGCCGCCGGCGACCACCGCCAGGGCGTCAACAGCCACTGCGTCGCCATCGTCGGCGACGGTGCCCTGACCGCGGGCTTGACCTTTGAGGCGCTCAACCACGCCGGGCACATCAAGGAAGACATCCTCGTCATCTTCAACGACAACGGCTGCTCCATCTGCCCGAACGTCGGCGCCCTCAGCGAGATGTCCAGCAAGGTCCGCAAGACCGGTCTGTACAAGCGCGCCAAGCATATGGGCAAGAGCGTTCTCGAGCGCCTGCCGCTGGGCCACCAGGCCGAGAAGCTGGCCGAGCGCGTCATGGACGCCGCCAGCCACTTCACGCACCCCGCCGGCGCGATCTTCAAGGACCTGGGCTTCGAGTACTACGGCCCCATCGACGGCCACGACCTGGAAGACCTCCACGAGTGGCTCGGCTACATGAAGACCGTCAAGGGCCCCAAGCTGCTCCACGTCGTCACCCACAAGGGCCGCGGCATGAAGTGGGCCGAGGAAGATCCCTACAGCTGGCACGGCGGTAAGCCCTATGACGTCAAGGGCGGCACCGCAGTGCTGAAAAAGGCAAGCAAGCCCAAGCCCCCGGACTACTGCCAGGTCGTCACCGACGCCATCCTGGCCAAGGCCAAGGAAGACCCCAAGGTCGTCGCCATCACCGCCGCGATGGCCCAGGGCACCGGCCTGAAGACCTTCCGAAAGGAGCTGCCCGAGCGCTTCTACGACGTGGGCATTTGCGAGCAGCACGCGACCGCCTTCGCCGCCGCGCTGGCCAAGACCGGCGTCAAGGCCGTGGCCTGCATCTACAGCAGCTTCCTGCAGCGCGCCGTGGACCAGCTCTTCCACGAGATCTCCCTGCAGGACGGCCTGCCCGTCACGATCTGCATGGACCGCGCCGGCCTGTGCGGCGACGACGGCGCCACCGCCAACGGCGTCTTCGACCTCGCCTACATGCGCGCCTTCCCGCACTTCGTCCTGATGGCTCCCAAGGACGGCCAGGAAGCCGTCGAGATGGTCCGCTTCGGGATCGACCTCGAGAAGCCCGTCTTCATCCGCACGCCGAAGGAACCCGTCCCGGCCGAGCCCCTGACCGCCACCTTCCGCCCCCTGGAACTGGGCAAGGGCGAGATCGTGCGCCAGGGTAAGGGCATCGCCCTGCTGGCCTACGGCGGCATGGTCGTCCGCAGCCTGCAGGCCGCAGAGAAGCTCCAGAAGGAGCATGGCCTCGACGTCACCGTGGCCAACGCGCGCTTCGCCAAGCCCCTGGACGGCGAACTGATCCAGCAGCTGATGGAGACCCACGACGCGGTCTTCACCGTCGAGGACCACCAGCTCCAGAACGGCTTCGGCAGCGCCGTCCTGGAAGAGGCCAACGACCGCGGCCTCGACACCCGCAAGATCACCCGCCTGGGCATCCCGGACCTGTACGTCTACCACGGCGTCCGCGACTGGCAGCTCGCCCAGGTCAACCTCCACGCCGACGGCATCGCCGCCAGCGTGCTGGCCAAGGCGCTCCAGAAGGTCAGCAGCTAACCACTGCGGGTTCCCGTCGCCACGCAGCGCGGGGCGGCTCCCAGGAGCCGCCCCGCTTTTTTTTTGCGCGCTTGACGCCGCGCCAAAGAGCGTATGCTCGCCTTACACCCGCAACCAGACACAAGAGGGCGTTATCGCCATGAAGACCCTGTTCATCGGACTGGCCGTGCTGCTGTACGGTTCCGTGGTCGCGTGGAGCGACCTCAAGATCGATCTCTGGGGAAAGCAGGCCAAGGCCCAGGTCGCCGATGCCTGGGAGACCACCGGCCGCCGCGGCAGCAAGGGTCAGAAGATCGAGTTCACCTTCACCGACGACAAGGGTGAATCCGTCACCTCGGGCGCCTCCGTGGACCGCTACTGGCAGCCCGCGCCCGACCGTTCCTTCAACGTCTGGTTCGTCCCCGGCGACAGCAAGCACACCCGCGTGGACGGAAAGAGCGGCACGTTTTCCTATATCGCCTTCCTGGTTGGTCTGCTCCTGACGGCCAAGGGCGTCTACGATTTCTACAAGATGCCCGTCAGTGCCGCCCACAAGGAGTGGGACACCGACAACTGATCCCAACCCGGGACTTTTTTATCGGCTCCGGACGATATAAGGTACGGATGCGTACCTCGCCGTGCCTGATTCCTGCATAAGGAGCCTCCCATGACACAGCCCGTGATCCTCTCCGCCGCCCGCACCGCCGTCGGACGCTTCCAGGGCGGCCTCTCGTCCCTGAGCGCCGTGCATCTGGGCGCCGTCGCCTACAAGGAGGCCCTCGCGCGCGCCGGCGTAAAGCCCGAGCAGGTCCAGGAAGCGATCCTCGGCAACGTCATCTCCGCCGGCCTGGGCCAGGCTCCCGCGCGGCAGGCGGCCCTCGGCGCCGGCGTCCCCGATACCGTCCCCGCCTTCACCGTCAACAAGGTCTGCGGCTCGGGCCTGAAAGCCGTGATGCTGGCCGCGCAGGCGGTTAAGGCCGGCGACGCCGAAGTCGTGCTGGCCGGCGGCGCCGAGAGTATGTCCAACGCGCCGCATTACGTGCGAGGACACCGCACGGGCCAGGCCTACGGCCACGGGATACTCGAGGACAGCCTGCTGACCGACGGCCTGGAGTGCGCCGTCGAGAAGTGGCATATGGGCAGCGCGGCCGAGCACATCGCGCGGCGCTTCGACGTCTCCCGCGAGGCCATGGACCGCTTCGCGCTCGAGAGCCACGAGCGCGCGATCAAGGCCATCGAGGCCGGAATCTTCGCCAAGGAGATCGTCGCCGTCGAGGTCCCGCAACGCAAAGGCCCCGCCGTAAAGGTCGCCAAGGACGAAGGCCCGCGCGCCGACAGCACCCTCGAGAAACTCGCCAAGCTCCCGCCCGCCTTCGAGAAGGACGGGCGCGTGACCGCCGGCAATGCCTCGGCGCTGAACGATGGCGCCGCCGCCCTGGTGGTGGCAAGCGCGTCCTGGGCGCAGAAGCACGGCAAGAAGCCCCTCGCGCGCATCCTGGCCTACGCCACCAGCGGCGTCGCGCCGAAGGATATCTTCCACGCGCCCGCGCTGGCTGTGCCGATGGCGCTGGAGAAGGCCGGCAGGAAGCTCGGCGACGTCGACTGCTTCGAACTCAACGAAGCCTTCGCGGCCCAGTCGCTGGCCAACATCCAGGCCCTGAAGCTCGATCCGACCAAGGTCAACGTCCACGGCGGGGCGGTGGCGCTGGGACACCCGATCGGGGCCAGCGGCGCGCGCTGCCTGGTGACGCTCTTGAACGCGCTCGAGACCCGCGGCGGGAAGCTGGGCGTCGTGAGCCTCTGCCTGGGCGGCGGCAACGCTGTGGCGATGGTAGTAGAGCGGGCGTAAGGACTATCCTGCAGGAATTCCCGAAATCTTCGATCGCGCCTCCGTATACCATTCTCTCGGAGGCGCTTTCCTTTCCAACGCGGCGGCCTAGTTTCTCGTCTGAAGACGGGACGGGCAAGGCCCGCGCTTCCCAGCACAGGAGAGGATCGGAAAATGTTCGACTACCGCGACTTTCATCCCGAGGTCATCCAGTTCGACGGCTGGTTGACCCGCGAGCACACGGCGGCCTTCGAGACGGCCATGAAGGAGGCCAACGCATGGGTTGAGGAGCACGAAGTCGAGGTGATCAACATCGAGACCGTCGTGCTGCCCAACATCCACGAAAGTGACGAGGAAGGAAGCGAGGACGGCAGCCTCTGGACCGGCGGCGAGTCGTCGTCCACCTGGAACCAGGTCCTGCGCGTCTGGTTCCGGACGTAGCGGCCGGCGCTTAGCGCCACGTCTCCGGGTGGGTCCAGCCGAGCATGCGCTGCGCCTTCGAGCAGTCGAAGAAGCTCGCGAAGGCGTCCATCGGGTTGCGCAGCGGGACGTTCGGATAGTGCTGTTTCGCCAGCTCCGTGCTGGGCAGCTTCGCCATGGTGTCGGCGGCGGTGATGAAGAAGGCCTGGTGCCCCTTGAAGCTGGCCTCGATAGCCAGCCGCGCGGCGCGGGCGGCGGCGCGCGCGTCGGTGTAGCTCCACAGGTGCTTGGCCTGCGCGGACAGGTCCGTCTCGCCGGACTTCCACTGGGCGTAGTGCTCGGCCCCGCAGACGCCGTGAAAGCGCAGGCTGGCGATCGTCATCCCTTCGTGGCGGCGCGCGAAGCTGTCGGCGGTCTGTTCGCCGGCCCATTTGCTGATGCTGTAGGCCTCCTCGGCGCGCGTGGCGTGGCGTTCGTCGAGCGGGAAGTAGTCGAAGACCGGCGCGCGGGAGAAGCTCAGGCCCACCGCGTTGACGCTGCTGGCCAGGCAGACCTTCTGGATGCCCAGTTCGGCGGCCGCCTGAAGCACGTTGAAGTTCGCCAGCACGTTGACGCGGTAGACGACGTCCTGCGGCGCCAGGTTGGGGGAGACGATCGCGGCCAGGTGCACGATCGACTCGGCGCCTTCCAGCGCCTTGCGCACGGCGGGGAAGTCGGTCGCGTCGGCCTGCTTGAAAGGTGCGTCGGGGTTGGGGTTCGTCGGAGGGTTGCAGTCCACGTTGCGGACAGTGTGGCCATGCGCGAGCAGCTCGTGCACAACCCGGATCCCAATCCGTCCGCTGCCGCCGGTGACGACGACATTCATGGGTCGGCTCTTGGCTCTCGCCTTTAGGTTCGGCGCTTCTCGCTCTTTAGCACCTTCAGCACGTCCTGGTGCAGCTTTGCGTTGGTGGCGAAGGCATCTTTGCCCCAGATGGTAGCCTCGCCCTGCCAGTTCGCAAAGTGTCCGCCGGCCTCCTGGACGATGGGCAGCAGCGGCGCGCAGTCCCACGGATGCATGGCCGGGTCGAGCATCACCTCCGCGCGGCCCGTCGCCACCAGGAAGTAGCCGTAGGCGTCGCCCCAGCTGCGCACGACCTTGGCCTTCGACGCGAGGCGTTCGTACGCGTCGCTGCGCTTGCGGCAGTGTTCGGTGTCGCTGGTCAACAGCGTCGCGTCTTCCAGCTTTCCGACGTCCGAGACGCGGCAGGGCTTGCCGTTCCACGTGCAGCCTTGGCCAGTGGCCGCGCAGAGCGTATCGCCGGTGGCGGGCAGGTGCAGCACACCGACCTGCGGCTTTCCGCCGACCTCGATGCCGATCAGCACGCCGTACAGCGGCACGCCGCGCACGAAGGACTTGGTCCCGTCGATGGGGTCGACGATCCAGCGCACGGGCGCGCTGCCCTTCTGCTCGCCGTGTTCCTCACCGATCACCGCGTGGTCGGGGTAGGCCTTGGCGATGCGCGCGCGGATCAGCTTCTCCGCCTCCTTGTCGGCGATGGTCACGGGCGTGGCGTCGGCCTTGGTCTCCACGGCCACGCCTTCGCGGAAATACTTCAGCGTCAGCTTGCCGGCCTCCAGGGCCGCGTCGCGCGCGACGTTCAACAGGTCGGACAAGGCAGGGGTGCTCATGGGGCCAGCTCCGCGATGCAATCGATCTCGATCAACATGCGCCCGCCCAGCAGGTTCACGCCGACGGTGGTGCGCACGGGCGGGTCGTCCTTGAAGAACTCCGCGTAGACCTCGTTCATGGCGCGGAAGTCGTCCAGGTTCTTCAGAAAGACGCTCACCTTTACGACGTGAGCCAGCGACGAACCGGCTTCCTCGAGCAGCGTCTTCAGATGCGTCAGCGTGAGGCGCGTCTGTTCCTTGATGTCGTTGGACTCGATCAGCTTGCCGGTCTTGACGTCGACGGGGCCCTGGCCGGCGACGTAGACCATGCCGTTGCTGACCACGGCCTGGCTGTAGTTCGCGACAGGCTTCGGCGCGCGGCCGGTGCGGACGATGCGTTTGGCCACAGGAAAACCTCAGGCATTGAATTTCGGCGCGCGCTTCTCGACGAAGGCCGCCAGGCCTTCCTGCGCTTCGCCGGTCTTGTACGACTCGCCGAAGGCCACGGCTTCGGCGACCAGGCCCTCCGCGCACGGCTTACTGAAGGCGTCCAGCACCAGGCGCTTGGCGGTGCGCACCGCGCCAGGGCCTTTCTGGATGATGGTGTCGGCGAGTTTCTTCGCCTCGGCGAGCAGTTCCTCGGGCGACGTCACCTGCGTGACGAGGCCGATGCGCAGGGCGTCTTCGGCGCTCAGGAAATTGCCGCTGAGGATCATGTACATCGCGGAGCCTTCGCCCACAACGCGCGGCAGGCGCTGGCTGCCGCCGAAGCCGGGGATCAGGCCCAGGTTGACCTCGGGCTGCCCGATCTTCAGGCCCGCCGCGGCGATGCGGATGTCGCAGGCCAGCGCCAGCTCGCAGCCGCCGCCCAGCGCCGCGCCGTGCATGGCGGCGATGGAGACGACGCCGCTCTGCTCGATCTTTGCGAAGACGCGCTGCCCGTTGCGCGCGAACTCCACCGCGCCGGCCGGATCCAGCGCGGCCATCTCCTTGATGTCGGCACCGGCGACGAAGACCTTGCCGTCGCCGTGGAGGATCGCCACGCGCACGCCGCTCTTCTCGAGGTCGTCCCAAGCGGCCTCGAGTTCGGCCAGCACGGGTGTAGCGAGGATGTTCAGGCCCTTCTCGCGCGCGAACGCGACGTGAGCCAGCGCGCCGTCCTTCGTGAGCTTGATGAATTCGCCCATGACCTGCCCTCCGATTTTTTAACCACAGAGATCACAGAGCCCACAGAGGAAATCCATTCCGGAGAAAAGCAGAGAATTCAAGGAACAGCGGCCGATTGCAGCGTGAACCGTACGCTCCCTATTGTTCGAAAAAGAATCCTCTGTGTTCTCCGTGTCCTCTGTGGTTAATGCCGTTCACTTGTCGTACGCGTAGAAGCCCTGGCCGCTCTTGCGGCCCAGCTTGCCGGCCGCGACCATCTGCACCAGCAGCGGGCAGGGGCGGTACTTCGGATCGCCGAAGCCGTCCTGCAGCACGCGCAGGATGTCCAGGCAGACGTCGAGCCCGATGAAGTCGGCCAGCGTCAGCGGGCCCATGGGGTGGGCCATGCCGAGCTTGAAGACCTCGTCGACGGCCTCGGGCGTCGCGACGCCTTCGAAGACCGCGAAGATAGCCTCGTTGATCAGCGGCATCAGCACGCGGTTGCTGACGAAGCCCGGGTAATCGTGGACTTCGACGGGCGTCTTGCCCAGTTCCTTGGACAATGCCACGATCGCGGCGGCGGTGGCGTCGGAGGTCTTGTTGCCGCGGATGACCTCGATCAGCTTCATGATCGGCACGGGATTGAAGAAGTGCATCCCGATGAACTTCTCGGGGCGCTTGGTCGCCGAAGCAAGCTTGGTGATGGAGATGCTCGACGTGTTGCTGGCGAAGAGCGTCTCCAAGCCGCAGGCGGCCTCGAGCTTCTGCCACGTCTCGGTCTTGATCTTCTCGTTCTCGAAGATGGCCTCGACCACCAGCTGCGCACCTTTGGCTGCGCCCAGGTCGGCCTTGGTGGCGATGCGAGCCAGCGCGGCGTCAGCGTCGGCCTGGCTGAGCTTCTCCTTGGCGACCAAGCGGCCCAGGGACTTGCCGATGCCGTCTTTGGCGCGCTGGAGCGCCGCGTCGGCGACGTCGATCAGCGTGACGTCGCGCCCGGCGCAGGCGGCCACCTGCGCGATGCCGCTGCCCATGGTGCCTGCGCCTACGACGGCGATCTTCTGGATGCTGGCCATGGCATGACCCTTTCCCGGAGATCCTCGGCGAACGCTTCCACTGCGCACGATCTATCGGTACCGGCTTACGCTTAGCGTGCGGCGCCCTTTTTCGCGAAGTGCTCATCCAGGAACTTGACGATCTCGTTGGTGTCCGTGCCGGGCGTGAAGATGCGCGAGACGCCGGCCTTCAGCAGTGCGTCGATGTCCTGCTGCGGGATGATGCCTCCGCCGAAGACCAGCACGTCATCCATGCCGTTCTTGCGCAGGCCCTCGAGGACCAGCGGGAAGAGCGTCATGTGCGCGCCGGAGAGGATCGAGAGGCCCACGACCTCCGCGTCTTCCTGCAACGCGGCTTCGACGACGGCCTCGGGCTCCTGGTGCAGGCCCGTGTAGATGACCTCGTAGCCGGCCTCGGTCAGGGCCTTCACCACGACCTTCGCGCCGCGGTCGTGTCCATCGAGGCCCGGCTTCGCCACGAGGATGCGGTGGCGCCGGTTGGGCTGGGCGGTCTGCTTTTTGGCCATGCCTGGGTTTTATCAAACCTGCGTGTATCCGCAACTCACGGTGCCGGACCGACCAGGCCGCCGTTCGATCCGCCAACACGCTTGACAGAAACGCCCCACTGTTCGACGATACAACAACTCAATCCCCTGGAGCCCCGCATGCCCTTCCTGACCGTACGCGGCACCGGCAAGCGCCGCATCCACGAGCTGGGCACCGAGAACGTCGTCGGCCGCGGCTCGTCCTGCACGATCCTGCTCGACGACCCGCGCGCCAGCAAGCGCCACGCGGAGATCGTCGAGAAGGCCGGGCGCTACCTGTTGCGCGACCTCAAGTCCACCAACGGCACGCTCTTCAACGGCGAAGACCTGCTCGACGAAGTCTCCCTCCAGGACGGCGACGCCTTCGTGATCGGCAGCACCGAGCTGCTCTTCACGCGCAAGATGCCCCTCGGCACGGACGTCGCCCAGCCCGAGGAAGAAGCCGCCGCGGCCGGCGAGGCCGAGAAGGCCCGCAGCGAGTCGCTGAGCGACCGTGGCGGCCTGGAAGTCCCCGAGAAGGGCGGCCGCGTGCCGCGCGGCACGCTGGTGGTGCCGCTGGAACGCTTCGGCCTGGGCGGGCCGCACCTGAAGGGCGCCGAGAGCACCGTCATCACCGGTCCGCTGGCGGGCGCCGACGTCGCCATCTGGCTGCGCGCGCTGTACCGCCTGCTGCGCGAAGCCAACCTGTGCGAGAGCGAGGACGAACTCTTCGCCACCGCCACGCGCACCTTCGGCGAGGCCTACAACAACGCGCGCGTGCGGG
Organism: Planctomycetota bacterium; assembly: GCA_023150555.1. Classification (GTDB taxonomy): domain Bacteria; phylum Planctomycetota; class SZUA-567; order H5-PLA8; family H5-PLA8; genus JAKLKQ01. The sequence continues at coordinate 5,778 of JAKLKQ010000068.1, read as the reverse complement.
TGCTCTTCGAGGCCCGCGGCGGCGCGGAGGACGACGAAGAGGACGACGAACCGAGCAAGAAGACCGGCGAGACGACGCTGAACCTCGTCGCATGGCACGACCCCGCCAAGCGCAAGGAAAAGACGACGCGCATCCTGGAGGACCAGTTCGCCAAGGCCCGCGACGTGCTGCTGAACCACGCGCGCGAACGCTGCGTCGCGGTGCTGTCCCCCGACGCCGAACTCGATGCGCGCGTCGCCGGCGCCAAGAAGGGCACCGGCCGCATCACCAAGTCGATGCTGAAGAAGGCCGAGGAAGAAGACGCGCAGCGCGAACGCGTCAGCTTTCTGATCGCGCCGCTGCTGACCGGGCGCACCGCCCTGGGCTTCCTGGTCGTCGAACGCACCTACAAGCTCAACCGCGGCGAGCCTTTCCGGCAGGAGCACCTCGAGTTCCTGGCCGCGGCGGCGTACCCTCTGGCCACGATGCTCGCCAACCTGCGCCGCCGGCAATCGGTGTTGGAGGAGAACGAGCGCCTGCGCCGCAGCGTCTCGGCCCAGCACGAGATGGTCGGCGATTCCGCGAGCCACAAGGCCGCGCTGTCCGTGATCCAGCGCGTCGCGCCCTTCGACTCGCCCGTGCTGGTAACCGGCGAGAGCGGCACGGGCAAGGAACTGGCCGCGCGCGCCATCCACGCGCTCAGCCGCCGCAGCAAGGGCCCCTTCGAGGCGCTGAACTGCGCCGCCCTGCCCGAGAACCTGATCGAGTCCGAACTCTTCGGCCACGCCAAGGGCGCCTTCACCGGCGCCACCGGCGCGCGCGCCGGCTACTTCGAGACCGCCAGCGGCGGGACGCTGTTCCTCGACGAGATCGGCGAACTGCCGCTGCCGGCGCAAGCCAAGCTGCTGCGCGTGCTGGAAGACGGCAAAGTCGCGCGGGTGGGGGAGTCGCGCCTGCGCGCCACCGACGTGCGCATCGTCGCCGCGACCAACCGCGACCTGGCCGCCGAGGTCGACGCCGGGCGCTTCCGCAAGGACCTGTATTACCGGCTGCGCGTGATGGACGTGGCGCTGCCGCCCCTGCGCGAACGCCTCGACGACCTGCCGCTGCTGTGCAAGCACCTGCTCACGCCGTTCGGAAACTTCCAGATCCAGCCGCAGGTCTTCGAGCTCTTCAAGCGCTACCCGTGGCCGGGCAACATCCGCGAACTGCGCAACACGCTCGAGCGAATGGCCGTCCTCGCGCGTCCCGGAGGGCGCGGCTTCACGCGCGCCGGCAGCTTCCACCTGGGCCCCAACGACGTGCCGCTGGACATCCGCCGCGCGCTCGAGTCCGCCACCGCGGCGACGAAGCTGGGCCCGCCCACCGAACCCGACCTTCGCGTGGCGGGCACCGCCGTGCTGCCGGCCCCCGACTATGGCAGCGCGTTTATCGTGCGCGCGCCGGAGATGCCGCCGCTGAACGAACTGCAGGTCAGCTACGCGCGCTGGGTGTTGGAGCAGGTCAACGGAAACAAGACCAAGGCCGCCAAGACCCTCGGCATCCAGCGCTCGACGCTGTACTCCTGGACCGAGTGGAATGAGAAGGGCGGAGGCGGGAAGGGCGATTAAATCGAGAGGGCGCAGCCGATTGCGCTCGTGCACTCCAGGTAATTCTCCAAAAGGACCGCAGCCTTTATTTGAACGTATAGGCACCGAAGGCTGTCAGGAGGTAAGGCGCATGGCATCCCAGTGGTCTCAGCCCATCGACGACTTTATTCAACTCCACGCGGAACTCGCGAAGAAGTTTCCCATTGCTACCGCCGAAACACTCTGCCAAATGAGCGCTGCGATCTATGGTGCTCAGGCACGCGGCACGCCCGCAGCCGGCGCCGCGCCCATTGTGGTGGCCTTCAGCGCCGGAGGTTCTAGGCACCTCTCGGAAGGCGCTCCGGCCATCGTGAAGTACAACTGCTTAGTGACCGACACTGCGGGCTGCCTGCACGACCAGACCACCTTTCGCGCCCCGGTCGGCGGCGTCTACGTCTTCCTGCTCAGCTTCGTGAAGGATGCGCACTACCACGACGGCACCAAGGACGACGTGCGCATACGTCTGCGACTGAACGGCAAAGACCTGGGCTCCGCGTGGGCCGGCGAGACGGAAGGCGACCGCAGCACGGGCACCTACGCGGTGGCCCTGAGCCTGAAGGCCGGCGACGAACTGCAGACTTTTGCCGAAAGCGACGGGGGCCGCACGCGCCACATCTTCGAGCAAAGCTGGACCGGCTTCCGCATCGGTTGATCTGCTGAACATCCCTGCTGTATCCTTTCCAACCCGCGGAAAACATCTCATCGGGCCATGCCTTCATCGGCGGGCTCGCGAACGGGTTCAGCAAGAAGGACGTCTTCGACGGTTCCGTGCATACAGAGGAACTTGCGGTGGGCGGCATCTGGAGCCACAAGAAGACGGGCCTGGCGCCGGGGAACAACTTCGTCTACAGCGTGGTTGACCACGAACCTCGAGGCGTTCATGGGGCAGTGCTCCATCGGCATCCCGACCGCGCCGTAAGGCTGCTTTGCCTGCACTGCACGATGCGGGACGCGACGGGCATAGAGACGGTCGCACTTTACGTTCCCAGACGTTGCGGTTTCCGCCGGGGATCAGCCGTTCGTGTCGAGCACCTCGCGGATCTTCAACGCCAGCGCCGAGGGGCTGTACGGTTTCTGGAGAAACTGAACCTCCCTGGAGTCTATGCCCCGGCGCACGATCGCATCGTCGGTATAGCCCGATAAGTAGAGGACCTTCAGCCCGGGCTGCATGCGCTTCAGCCGTTCGGCCAGTTCCCTTCCGTCGAGAACGGGCATCACGACGTCGGTGAGCAGAAGGTGAACCGTGCCGTCGTGTTCCTGGGCGATGCGCAGGCCCTCCTCGCCGTTTCCGGCCAGCAGCAACCGGTAGCCGCGATCGGCCAGGACGCTGGCGGTCAGTTCGCGCACCGCCAAATCGTCCTCGACAAGCAGAATCGTCTCGGAACCGGTGGCGGCGGAATGCACCGTCGAGACGGGCTTTTCGCCGCAGTCCTTCTCGTCGGACTGGGGCAGGTAAATCTTGAAAGCGGTGCCACGGCCGGGCGCGCTCTCGATCTCGATGTGTCCGCCGCTCTGCTTGACCACGCCGTGCACCACGGCCATTCCAAGTCCCGTGCCCTTGCCGACGCCTTTGGTGGTGAAGAACGGCTCGAAGATGCGCTGCTTTACTTCATCGGTCATGCCCGAACCGGTGTCGCGCACCGTCACCAGGACGTACCGGCCCGGCGTGACGTCGCTTCGGACACGCGCGTAGGCCTCGTCCAGCGCCACACTGTCGGTCTCGATGGACAAGGCGCCTCCGCGCGGCATGGCGTCCCGCGCATTCACGGCAAGGTTCATCAGCGCCTGCTCGATCTGGCTGGGATCCGCGCGCACCGCGCCCAGACTGGCGCCAAGACGGGTTTCCAGAATCACGTCTTCGCCGATCAACCGGCCCAGCATGCGCTCCAGGTTGGCGACGAGACGGTTGAGGTCGACCGTCTGGGCCTGCATCACCTGCTTGCGGCTGAAGGCCAGAAGCTGGCGGGTCAGGGACGCGGCGCGGTCGCCTGCTTCCTTGATTTGCCGAAGCATGTCAAACCGCGCATCGCCCCTGGGAACGCGGGTCTGCAGCAGGGTGGCGTATCCGTTGATGACCGTAAGCAGATTGTTGAAGTCGTGGGCCACGCCGCCGGCCAATTGTCCGACCGCTTCCATTTTCTGGGCCTGCCGAAGCTGGTCTTCCAGCTGTTTGCGCTCGCTGATGTTCTGAATCTGGGAGACGAAATACGACGGCCGGCCGTCCTGGCCGCGCACCAGCGAGACGGAAAGCAGAACGCACACCTCGTGCCCGAGCTTGTGCAGGTAGCGTTTCTCCATCTGGTAGTGCGCGCGGTGGCCTTCCAGCATCTCGTTCACGAACGCCAGGTCGGCTTCCAGGTCGTCGGGGTGGGTGATGGTCTGGAAGTCCAAGGCCAGCATTTCGGCCTCGCTGTACCCGACGATCTCGCAAAGCGCGCGGTTCACCTGAAGCCACTTGCCGTCCGGCGCCACCAGCGCCATGCCGATGGGCGCAAAGTCGAAGGCGCCGCGCAGGCGGCTCTCGATTTCAAGCAGCGTCGTCGCCGCACGTTTGCGTTCGCCCTCGTGGGCGGCGACCTCCAGCGCGAATCCGACGTCCGTCGCCAGCTTGTCGAGCAGGTGTACCTCATCCGAGTCGAAGAAGCCTCGCTCGCCGACATAGAAATTAAACGTCCCGATTGTTCTGCCGTCGGCCTTCAAGGGAAACGAAGCCATCGCCCGGTAATCGCGCGCCAGCGCCGCACCACGCCACGGCGCCGCCTTCGCGTCGCGCGCGACATCGTTGCAGATCCCGTGTTCGCCGAGCGTCAGGGCATGCCGGGTGAAGGCGCAACCTGCAGGCGGGTCGCTGGCGATCAACGTGCGCAACACCGCCAAGGTTGGGGCGTCGGCGCCGGCGTGCGCACGCACCTCAAAGCCCCCGGTGCCTCCGTAAAGAAGCCCGATCCACGCCATGCGGAAGCCGCCGTCTTCGACGGCGATGCGGCAGGCTTCGGACAGCATCCGCTCCGGATCCTTCTCCCGCACGATGAGCTGGTTGATCCCGCTGCGCACCGCGTAGACGCGGTTTAGCTGCCGGATGTGCCGTTCGGCACGCTTGCGGAAGGTGATGTCCCGGGCGATGACCAGGATCTCGCGGCGCCCCTGGATCACCAGCGGCACCGCGTTGACCTCCACGTCCACCACGGCACCGTCCTGCCGGACGAACTGCTCCTCCAAAGTCGGCGCAGGCTGGCCGGCCTGAAGCGAGGCCCAGCGTTCCCGTACCGGCGCGTGATAGTCGGCGTGCACGATATCGAGGACCTGGCGTCCGACCAGCCGGGAAGGATCCTGAATGCCCAACAGGCGACCCATTGCCGGGTTGGCCATCGTCACCGTCCCGTCCACGTGCGTGTAAATCGCGTCGGGCGAATGCGTGACCAACGCGCGAAAGCGCTCCTCGCTCGCCCGCAGCACCTTGCCGGCGAAGCGCCTCTCGAGACTCGAACGCAGGAGTTCGGCCAGGGTATCGATCAGCCTCCGCTCTTCGGCCAGGAAAGGGCCTTCGTCCGCCTGCGGCCGTTCTTCGAGATAGACGACCTGGACCAGGCCGCTTTCGTTGTAGGCCGTCTTGAACGGCGCGGCCAGCGACCACGGGGTCTCCTGGAAGCCCGCTGTCTCCGCACGAAGTTCGGCACAAGCAACCCGGGCGGCGGCGATCTCGGGAAACTGCCACGCCGGAGGCAATAGCCCGGCGAACGCCTGAATCAGGTCGCCGGCACTGAGGTCGTCATTCTGACTCAGGCGCGCGGCGGCATGCAGCGCGGCCAGTTCCTTGACTCGTTCGCCCAAACGCCACGCGGCGTCCTGGCCACCGGCCTGGCCCGATCCATGCTTCGAACCACCGTCCGCCATGTTTAGGACCTCGCGGCGCTGTACCTTTCCGAGCATAGATAACCGATACAGGTTTTTACCACTCCTTTAAGCCGTTTCCGAACAGGAAATTCCGGGGCGGGGCCACCTGCCTGCTGCGGGTCATTCCTTCGCCCCAATGCGGCAAAGCAAGCCCATTTACTCAATCTGCAGCAGCGCGGCCACGACGCGTTCGCACTTCGCGCGGTCGGGGTCGTGAACCCAGGTCCCCCAGTCGCGGCCGCCCAGCGGAATGGGCGTCTTCAGCAGCGTCCAGGTG
>JAKLKQ010000067.1 GCA_023150555.1 Planctomycetota bacterium | reverse complement strand
GCAGCAGGTAAAGGGTGTGGAAGAAGGGTTTCTGTTATCCCTCAAGAACGCGCATTCGTCGGCCTTCATGCTTCTTTCGCATGGCGCGGACGGTTCGGTGAACAGTTCCTCCGCCTGCTGGATGGTGCCTGCCGCCGGCGAGGCTGGCAGCGAGGCAAGGAAGTCGCAGGAGGAGCATCTCAAGAAGTTCGCGGCGGGGCTCGGCATGCAAATCTATCCCGTCGGTGCGTCCTGGTGGGGCATCGCCAAGGCACTGCCGGCCCAAGGCGGCGGCGAACTGGAAATGCTCGACGATGCCACCTTCCACCAGGGTCTTGATCACTTGGCGAAGTTTGACTTCGCCGCAGTGGTCGTGCCGACCGAGCCGATGGTGAAGCGCATCCTGGAAGAGGCGGGAAAATCCGCGAAGGACGCTGCGGTGGAAAAGGCTGCCAAGATGTTGCCCACCGTGGCCTGGTACGGGTTCGCCCTGAGCCTTGGCAAGGAACCGCACGCTACCCTGACCTTGGCGATGACCTCCACCGAGGCCGTCGTTACGCTGGAAAGTGTTTTTCAAGCCGGCCTGGATCGATCGAAAGTCGAATTGGCCAAGGACGTCGAGGCCTATAACAAGGAAGCGGATGCGTACAACCAGGACCCCGCGCATACCCCGAAGAGAGACCGGCTCGATCCCGCAGGGGTGGATCGCCTTTTTTCGGCGCTCGCGCGGGATGCGAAGGACGTCTACTGGTCCTTGGACCTTCCCACGCAGGAACTGAAGGGCTTGGCGGACGGGCTCCAGGTCTTTGGGACCTTGCTGGCCAGCGCGATTGCGGATGCCATCGTTCCTGACCTGGTGGATTCGGATAAGGCAAAGGCGCAGCAACCGCAGCGCTGAGGAGCGTCGCCGCCGTCTGCTTCCAGGCGGACCGTTCGCTCTTGGCCATGTCGCATTGGTCGCAGGCCGGGTTAAAGGGGGACCGAAAGATGAAGCCGACGATGAGAAAGACCCTGCAGAAGCGTCCTGTGCTGTGCCTCCTGGCCATCCTGGCGGCAACACCAAGGGTTCACGCCGAGGCAGGATCCCTGGAGGATATCGATCTAGAGAAGCGGATAGGTTGGACGATCTACGATACCTTCCACCGGGAGTCGACGAAACAGCCGCCACCGCAAGCCACCATCCAGACCTATCGCGACCGAGGCAAGTCGCAGGAGAAACTTGGCGTCACCTACGCGTATTGGGAGGATTTCCAGAGTCCCGAAGACAAGCAGCCGATACGCCTGTACGCCGAAGTCGTTCAACTGCCTCCGGACTGGAAAGAGGACGCGGAGGCGGCCGCGGCCTGGAAGGAGAGAGCCAAGCCGAGCGATCCGGGCACGAATGGCGAGGTCTACGTCCAGAAGAAGACCGTAGGGCAAGTCCACCGGACCCGGGTCTATTTCCGGCTCGTGAGCGGCTCGCTAATGCTCAAGATGTGGGAGCACCGCAACAGCGAGGCTGCGCATACCGACGAGGAACTGGTGGCCAAGGCTCTTCCATGGTGGAAGAGCTTCCACAAGAATGCGGTCGAGAAAGGCCTTCTGGTCTCGACCCGCATCGTGGTCGAAGCGCGTCCCTCCGAGGCGAACAAGCAGGGTCCTCTATCGGAGGACGAGGTCGTATCGATATTGGCGAATCGCGACAAGACCGCCGAAATTCCGCTTCGCATCAGCGCCGCCGGCCCGGACATCAGGTCCGACAAGCCCTACAAGCTTCAGGTCCTTGTGAGCGAGAGGCTCGGCCAGGCCGGTGGAAAGCTCCTGTACGCGGACGGTACACCGCTGGCTGACGAAGACGGAGACGGCCGGCTCGATCTTGCGGTGGCGCGCGGGGACACGCCCGCTGAGGTTGTTGCGCGCTTCGACCCCTTTGTGGCCGAGAACGGCGCCACCGCCCGGAAGGGCGCCTTGCATCAGGTGCTGCAGGTCCGAATCAAGATCGTCGACAGGGATAACAAGGCAAAGGCGCAACAGGACATTGCCGTACAGCGCAGGGACTGGACGCCGGTTGTAACGCGCTTCGAGCTGATTGGCCGAGACTGGACCCCAAAGTATCCGCCTGCCGATCCCGATTCGAAGGTACCGAGCGACCTGCAGAACCGATTCAACGAGTACAACGACCCGAAGGGTTACCTGCTCAAACACATCTGGGAGACGCAGATTGCGCCGATGGCCTCCAGCAAGGACACGTATGGGCCCCAGGAACCCGTTGTCCTCGGCTGGCGGGTGGACGAGCAGAAGCCCGAAGTTTTCTATTTGGCCCTGAATGCGCCGGAGAAGCGCGCCCTGTTCGGTGTGCCCGAAAAGTCGCCGCAGTATGTCGTAGCGGATGTGAAGATAGTCTCCGAGACGGTCGCCACAGATATCGATTTTGACGCCGAGGATTTCGGATCTGGGCCTGCCGACGGAGGGGTTCGTTTGGACAACCCCGAGTTTGACTTCTACAAGCGGATTCAGGTCGACGACCTGGCATTGACCATGCGCCGGCTTGCAGTCCAGGGCGTCGGAGCGCCGGAGGCCGACACCCAAAAGGCGCAGGCAGAGAAACGTTTGGCGGAGCAGTTGCGCAAGGACGGAACGGAACTGGCGGACGCAGACAAGATAGAGACGGTGCTGGAACGTTGGCAGACCGGCCGTTCCAGCCTGAACGATTATTTTCCCTTTACGGAGCGCGGCAAGCCGCCTGCCGAACGTACGCGCGGCGAGGACCAGCGGCTTGCCCGCCTGTCTGGCATCTATGCGCTTCGCCTGAAGATGGAGCTTTCTTATGCCGGAGTGGCCGCTACGGCCAAGAAGATCGACGTCAGCATACGCTACAACGTTGTCGGCCAAACGTTCAAGACACAGATCCTGCAGTATGAACAGGGACGATTGAAGTAACGTGTCATCCTTGACTTGAGCAAGTAGACAGGCGGCATGGGTAAGGGCAGTCGGGGAGCAGCCTGGGGGCCTTTCACCGAAGATCCGGTCGGGCCGTAGTGCTCTATCGCCCCGCTGCCGGGTTGTCGCGGCAGGTGCGGCCAGGCCCCACCGAACTGGCCCGCGCCGGGCTGGTGCTGACCGAGTTCTGACGGCAACTCCTTGAGCAGTTCCTTCCCTTCGCGTCTAGTTCCTGCATCGGCGAAGAGCGATGGGCTTGCCCTCGGTGCGGCAAAGGCGGCCTTGAAGGGCTCGGCGTCGGCCTTCGCGTCGGTCAGGGCGCGGTCAAGGCGGCGGCGACGATGCCCTGGCGCTCGCGCGAGCAGGCCATACCTCCCTTAGCTATTGGCAGGCCCCGCAAGGGCCGCTTGTGCTGCGGGGGCGCTTCGGAAACGCCATCGTTGAACGTTTTGTGCCGAACTGGAGGCTATTTTTTGGTCCCTGGGTCTGTTATGGTTAATGGCACGGCCATCTGCGGCCGGGGAGACGCCACCATGGTAAAAGCAACCGAGACCGAACCATTGCAAGCGCCGGCACCGGCCGTGCCGGAACAGCCCAAAGCCAAGAAGAGGCGCAAGGCGCGAATTCCGGCCGACCAGTCCGGGGAGTTGGTGGAAGCCGGCGACGTCGAAGGCCTGATCGACCACTTTTCCAGCCAAAACGTGGACCTGATCCCGTGCGGCGACAAGCTGAAGGAAGTCAAGCGCGCCATCGACGTGCGTGGCAAGGACGGGCCGCATGGCTTGGCCGCGTATTCGTTGAACATGCTGCTGCGCTTTAACCTGGAGCAGTGGGCGCGGGCGATGTTCTCGTTCAGGCGGCACGTCAAGGCTGGCGACGACCGCTACGTGGATGCGGAGATTCCCGAGAAGGCCATCAAGGAGGACGTGCCCAGGCTGGAACGCATACAGGAGAACCTGCTCAAACTGATCTGGACCGCTGGAACGTTCGAACACCTGGCCGATGTGAAGGCGCGCCATTCGCAATCCAATGCGGGTCAGAACGCCCCGCCCATGGAACCTCCTGCCACCCCCGCCAAGCCCGAGGAGTTCGGGGACGAGGGTGAACGTAGGCCGATGGTCCTGCCCAAGAGAGGTTGTCGCGCGTATCTGCGCAGTCAGGGCTGGGAAGAACTGCCGGACGGGAAATGGGCTCGGTTCAAGAAGCTGGCCCCGGACTGCCTGGAGTATGAATCGATCGGGTTCCCGGATGGGTTGCCGCCGGAGTAATAACCGGGCATGGATCCGCAAAGCACGTCTGTTCCGGCCAGGACCGAAACCACGATCCCAGGCCATCTTCTATTCAAATTGCATGAGCTGAAGGAAGTCCTGACCAAGCAGGGCGTCCTCCAGTGCCGTAACGACAACGGACGCCCCGGTATCTGGCGTCTCCGGTACCGCGCCTTCTCGCGGCAAGCTGCTCTATCCCCTTCTGCAGCAACCAGTTCAGACTCCTCCTGTTCCCCGCGCCCGGCTCATCCAGACCACACAACCGGTAGGGATCACTGGCGTGAAGGAGATACCCCAGTGGGCCAATAGCCACTTCCCAAGCAGCGTCTGGGTTGACTTTATCCATAACGTCGGTAGATATTGACAATCCCCGACGTTTAGTATAGACCTTCACCATGGCCAAGACCGCGGCTGACCGAATCGTCGAGCTTGCCGGAAAGGCAGGCATCCTGCGCCCCCGCGACCTGGACGAGCGCGGCATGCCCCGCTTCCACCTCTCGGATCTGGTTCGCGAAGGACGCCTGCTGCGGGTCGGACGGGGGCTCTACATACGGGCCGACGCCCAGACGACCGAGCACCTGACCCTGGCTGAGGCGTGCAAGCGCGTACCCCACGGCGTGCTGTGCCTGCTTTCCGCCCTGCAGTACCACGGCCTCACGACACAACTGCCTCGCGAGGTATGGCTGGCCATCGGCGTAAAGGCCCGCCGTCCGAAGGTGGATGTCCCGGCCATCCGCGTCTGTCGCTTCTCGGGGGAAGCGCTGACGGCCGGCGTGGAGGATCACCGGATCGAGGGCGTCCCCGTGCGCGTCTACAACGTCCCCAAGACCGTCGCCGACTGCTTCAAGTATCGCAACAAGATCGGCCTGGACGTGGCCCTGGAGGCGCTGCGCGACGCAAGACGGAGCCGTAAGTGTTCAGCCGACGACATTTGGAAGTACGCCAAGATATGCCGCGTCGCCAACGTCATGCGCCCCTACCTGGAGGCGTTGGGATGAAGCGCAAGCGCATCACCAACCTTCCGGCTTCGGTCCACCAGCGCCTGCTGGCCCTCCACCAGCAGACCGGCGAGCCGCACAACGTCTTGCTTACGCGCTACGCCCTGGAACGCTTCCTTTGCCGTCTGGCCGCGACCGCCCACGCCAAACGATTCGTGCTCAAGGGCGCGATGCTCTTCCTGGTCTGGACGGAAAAGATGCACCGGCCCACGAAGGATCTGGACCTGTTGGGCTTCCTGGAGCCGTCCGGCGCGCGGTTGAAGACGATCTTCAAAGAGATCTGCAAGGCGAAGGTCGCGCACGACGGCCTGGACTTCGACCCGGAGAGCGTGCGGGTCGAGGCGATCCGCGAGGAGCAGGAGTACGGTGGCCAGCGCGTCCGGATGGTGGCGCTTCTGGGCAAGGCCCGGATTCCTGTCCAGATCGACGTGGGCTTCGGCGACGCGGTGACGCCCAGCCCCCGCGTCGTCAAGTTCCCGGCCCTGCTGGACTTCCCCGCGCCTCGCCTGCGCGCCTATCCTCGTGAGACGGTTGTGGCCGAGAAGTTCGAGGCCATCGTCTCGCGGGGGATGCAGAACAGCCGCATGAAGGACTTCTACGACGTGTGGTTCATGGCGGGCCGTTTCGACTTCGAGGGTCCCGTGCTTGCGCAAGCGGTTTCTGCTACGTTCAAGCGCCGCTCGACCACGCTGCCCGACTCGATTCCCTTGGGGTTGAGCAAGGAGTTTGGCCGCGACGCCACGAAGCAGGCCCAGTGGAAGGGCTTCGCGCGCAAGAGCGGGCTTGATGCCGCCGGCCTTCAACTGGCCGACGCGCTCGCGGTGGCGCGGGACTTCCTCATGCCGCCAGCGGACGCCTTGGTCCAGGGGACTCCGTTCGACATGTCATGGCCTGCCGGCGGGTCGTGGCATTCCCTCAAGTAACCTTCCTGCCAGACGGATAACGTCCCCGTCGTGGACAACTCAGGCTTCCAGGGGTCACCAAGCCATTTATTGTGCGGCAGAAACGGTTGCCTCATAGGGGCTATTTTTTCTTCGCCGGCTCGGTAGAATTATTCCGGTCGCAAGGCAACACCTGCCGGGAGGGCAAGAAATGGGCGAAGACAACGGATCGAGGCCCCGAGTGCCGGACGATGAAACCATCGAAGAGGCCCTGCTGAGGCACGCCACGGCTGGCGACCTGAGCCGGGTCGCCCAGGTTCTGTCGGGCCGGGGGATGATGGCCTACGAACCGAAACGGCAGCAGGCGATTATCCGAAATTGCATCCGGGAATGTGCCCGGCTTGGCACGCCCCAACTGCTCTACGCCTTGTTCAACGAGATGCTCCAATTCGATGCCGGGCTCCTGCTGCGGGCTCAGACGCAGGTGCTGTATCGGATGTGGCGGGCCGACGACCAGGCGAGGGCCACCCTTGGCGAACTCCCGGCTGAGGCGGTCGAAGCCATAGAGCGGGTCGGAAGGATCGAGGAACGGATCGTATACCTGTCGCAAGCCTTCATTCGGGCCGAGCGGTCGATGATGTCATGCCAGCGCCGCAGCCGGGGCGGCGGACAAGTCCTGCGGATGACGGACTATGCGTCCGCGGATCAAGACGCCCCGGCAGCGGGCGACAAGTAAGCCGATGCGGCCGGAGGCGCATCAGCAGTGGACTGGGGCGGAACTGACGGCCCACATCCCACCGGAGTACCTGCAGAAACTGCACAACCTGCGGCCCGTCCTGGAATACCAGGGGACGGTGTTAATCCGCCACGGCCGGGACCGGCGCCAACTCTTTTATTTGAGGTACCGGGAACAGAATCCCGATGGGCTTTGGGTCCACCGAGCCCTGGCGATGGGGGGCTGGGAGGTCGGTCCGTACGCGCGGCTGTTGATCAAGAAGTGGCGGGCCGAGCGGAGAGCGCGGCGGGCCGCCGAACTTGCGGCCCAAGCCGAAGAGGCCCGGAAAGCCCGCCTTGAGGCCAGGGCCAGGAGGGTGGAGCGGCAGCTATTCCGAAAGATCCTACCGGGTGGTCGAATCTTCAAGAAGCAAGCGATGCAGCAACTGGACGAGGCCGCAGCCAAAAGCCCGCTGCATGCCCTCGGCTTTCTACACGGGATTGACGGCATGAAACCGAGGGGGCCCGGCAGGCCGCGGCGGGGAAGGCTTTGGTGACGCGAGAGCGCACGCGCGAAGGCCCCTGCCTGACGCATTTCCGAATCCGAGCCGAACCCAATTCTAACAAGGTGCGTTTGCCCCCGAAGTTGTGGAACCGGGGCCACCTGCCTGGCGCTTCGGACCAAACACCCATTTCCCCCAGATTATAAGGAGGCCCCGTCATGCCCAAGAAAGGGTCCCAAAATCCCAGGCCCGCAGCGGGCTCAACTGCCGCATGTGCAGAGGTGCCGTTTTCAGGTCGCTGAATCGCGTCGTCATTCCGCTCAACCATCAACAGGAAGCCGGCCCGCAAACGGGGCGGGGTCTGGGAGCCGAGAAAAGACGCTTCGATCTTCCCCTCGATCTATGCGTGGCCTGCGAGAGCTGTGGACACCCCGCTGCGTCGCCGCAGACGATCTCGCCCCGAAACTTGCCTGAAAAGAGGCCCGCCGAAAGGCCGTGGCCCCCTCTGCGAAAACAGTTGACGTCCCAGGGCTGGGGTGAGTAGCATTTACGTCGGTCGGGGATGGCATGTGACAGGCATCTGCCAAGAGTGCATCCTGTCGGTCCCAAAGCCCGGTCTGGAACCGTATGTAACCCACCGTCCCGAAATCCAGCGCGGTCAGCCCTAGTTCTTCCGGTCAAAAATTGTGCGTGGAAGCTGCCTCCGGCATCGGCGGCTTTGCGTCTCCTTGTCGAACCCCTAGATCCTGGGCCGGCCGCTGTCGTGGCGTCGCGGTTGTCGCGACGTATCTTCGGGAGCGGAGATCGGTGCATACTAAAAATGTCGGGCCCAGCAAACATTCCCTGCCGTTCAATGAAACGCCGGAGCATTCCCGCCGGTCCGCGAAGGCGAGCAAGTCCGAGGACCCGGTTGGCCCAGATAGCCGAGTAGCCGGATCTGAAGTGCCGAGCCAAGTGCCTCAGTGCGCCGAACTAGGTGTTTCCCCGACGCCCCAATACCTGCCATTGATGCTCGGCGCCGAGGCGGCGGCCGAACTGATCGGCATTTCCGAATCCACTCTTTGGAAACTGCATTCCCAGGGCCGCATCCCGAACCCGATGCGGCTCGGTGGCCGCGTCGTGCGCTGGCGCCGCGAGGAACTCGAAGCTTGGGTGCGCGCCGGCTGCCCGCCGCGCGAGCGCTGGAACTATCAACCCTTTTCTGACGACTAGGAACAATCCCATGCGAATCTACAAGAACACCTACAAGGACCGCACGGGAGAGACCCGGCTGTCCGCGAAGTGGTACGGCGAATTCCGCGACCACACAGAGCAGTTGCGCCGTCTTCCGCTGCTGACCGACAAAGCCGCCAGCGCCGAGGCCGGCCGCAAGATCGAGCGGCTGGTGGCCCTGCGGCTCTCGGGCGAAGCGCCCGACGCCGACCTCAGCCGCTGGCTGCTGGCCGGGCCGCAGAGGGTCGTTGTTCTGCTGGCCAAGTGGGGCATCGTCGACCAGGCTCGCTTGGCCGGCACGAGAACCCTTGCCCAGCACCTGGCCGACTACGAACAGGACCTGGCGTCCGGTGGCAACACGTCCAAGCATGCCGAAGCCATGCACTACCGGGTCAAGCGCGTCCTCGAAGGCTGCGGGTTTCGCAGCCTGGGTGACTTCAATCGGGATGCGATAAAGACGTTTCTCAACAAGCTGAGGAAGGAGAAGAAGGTCGGCGCAAGGACCTACGGGTACTACGTCCGCGAACTGAAGGCGTTCGGCAAGTGGCTGATGCGGTCAGGTCGCGTCCGGGAAAATCCCTTCGCCAACCTGGAAGGTCTGGGCGCCAAGGCACTGGCGCAGGATCCGGTGCGGCAGCGGCGCGCACTCAGCGTCGAGGAGATCGACAAGTTGCTGCCGGCGGCCCTGGGAGGTCCGGAACGATACGGTTTGACTGGTCGTGAGCGGGCGCTGGTCTACCGGCTCGCCGTGGAGACCGGCCTTCGGGTCTCGGAACTGGCCAGCCTGACCCGCAGTAGCTTCAGGCTGGAAGGCAAGGTGCCCTTGGTTCAGGTGGCCGCTGGCGCTACCAAGAACGCGAAGGCAGCCGAGCTTCCGCTGCGTGCCGAGACCGTCGCGCTTCTGGAGGAGCACCTGAAGTTGAAGCTGCCTGCTGCCAAGGCGTTCGCCATACCTCCCAATTACGATACCGCCGACATGCTCCGCGCCGACTTGGCGGCGGCCGGCATTGCAGATACCGATGCGCAGGGCCGGGTAGTGGACTTCCACGCGCTCCGTCATACCTTCCTGACGTTGCTGGCTGCCAGCGGAGTTCATCCCAAGGTTGCCCAGGACCTGGCCCGGCACAGCGATATCAACCTGACCATGTCGCGGTATAGCCACACCGTCCTGGAGCAGCGCTCTGAAGCGATTGCGAAGTTACCTGTGTTTGGCGAGGCTTCCGGCAACGTGTCGAAGCCGTCAGCGTCAGGCTGAAGTTTAGGTAGATTTTGCTGGGCGTTTTGCTGGGCGTTTTTCCACGGGTTTGTGGAGACTCAGACGGACTCTCACGGACTCTCTACGAGGGAGATGGCGTTCCCGGTGGGACTCGAACCCACAGCCTGCGGATTAGAAATCCGCTGCTCTATCCAGTTGAGCTACAGGAACGCATAGCGTTCAGAACCGTATGATATTCCTTTCCCGGCACGCCGTCAAAGCTTGGGTAGGATGGACGCCTTCGATGGCGGGCAGCCAGGGCCGGGACGGCGGGATCCATGTTTGATAGAGTCACATTCGACAAGGCGCTTGACGACCTGTTGCACCGCAAGGTCAACAGCAAATGGCTGAGCATGCTGTTGCTGGGCGCTGGTTTGATTGCGGCGGGTATTGCCTTTGTCGCTATGATCCTGCGCATGCCGTCGATCGGATCGCCCGAAGTAACCCTTTGCATGGCGCTTTTTGGCGGTGCAGGGTTGGCCGTTGTCGAGGGCGTGCAGATGAAAAAGCGGCAGTCGTCTCTGGTGTGGCAGGTGGCGCTTGTTCGCGAGCGCTTCGACGCGATATTGGACGAACTGGTGCGGCGGATGCGCGAGGGCGGGAAGGGCTACGAGTATCTCGTCTCCGAAGGTGTCAAGGATCCCGAACTGCGCAAGTTCATGATCGAAGCCGCGAAACTGCGCGTGAATGGGGAGGGCTGCTAGGAATTACTTTCCCGCGTCGCTGGTCTGCTTGGGTTCCGGTGAGGGGGCGGGCGCCTGAGGCGTTGCAGCGCCGGAGAGGCTGCGCAGTTCGATGAAGGTGAAGTTTGCGCGCGTCTGGTAGCCGCCCAGACCCACGCGTGAGACGGACAGCGGCTCGGGGTCGCTCCACGTCAGGATCGTCTGGCCGTTGACTTCCGCGCGGATCTCGCCGCCTCGCTTGACCAGCACAAGTCGGTTCTTGCGCGGCGTCATCGGCGCGTGCCCGCCGACGTAGCGGATCGGGAAGCGCCCATCCTGAAGCACCTGCGCGACCTCCTTGCCGTCGCGGTACAGCACCGTTCGCTTGAAGTTCTCGGCGTTCAGCACCAGGGTGTAACCCTTCTCGATGCCGCCGCCGGGCGTCAGCGCGACGCGGATGTTGTTGTACGGGTAGTGCGTATGGGAATGAGGGTGGTCCCAGCCATACCATTCGCTGTTCTCTTCCAATTCCAACGCTACGATCAAGTCGTTCGGGACAGGCCGCTTCAGCCACAGCATGCCGTCGCCCTTGGTCGCGACCAGCGAGACCCAGCTCGAAGCCATCACGCAGGCGATTCCGCCGTGGTCGATCCACTCGGCGTCTTGTCCCGTGCGCCACCAGTCGGTCTCGCGCCGTTCGAAGGTGAAGAAGGAGCTCTCCGGGCCCGCGCGCGGAAGCACGAAGGCCACGTCGTCGAACTCCACGCTGCCGGCGCCGGCCTCGAGGTACGCGCCGCCCGCTTCGCCGCGCTCGATCTTCCAGGATCTCGCCGCGCCGCCGTCGAGTTGCGCGGTGGCGGTCGATCCGCGCACGCTGAAGCAGACCTCGTGCCACTTGCCGGCCTCCGCGCGCAGCAGGCCGTTGCCCTCGTTTTCGCCCGGTTTGCCGCTTTCGATGCGCAATCGCGCGCCCTCGCTGTCCTTGCCGCCATCGTAGAGCCGCAGCGTGGCGGTTGCGTTGGCTTCCACCAGGCGCACCTTCGCGCGCAGTTCCACGTCGCCGACGAAATCCCGCGCGTGGCGCAGCTTTCCGGGCCCGCGCGCGCCCAGCACGCCGCGCCCGGGGTGCCATTGTCCGCCCACGCCATACCAGGGGCTGTGTTCGCCGCCGCGGTTCCCGACGACGGGCATGTTGCGCGGGCGGCGCAGGAATTTGCCCGCGTCCTTGGACTCGCGCATCTGCTTCTCTTCCTCCGGCGTGAAGTCGAGGTAGTCGGAGGGATCGACGAGGTAGCTCAGGTTGAAGTCGTACGGGCCGACGGTGTAGGTGTCGCGCAGCGGGTCGCCGAAGCGCACGGCCGCGCGCTTGATGCGCACTTCCTTCTCTCCGGCGCGCAGCCGGACGGTGGACGGCCGCGCCTCGTCAAGGTTCGACGGCCGCCAGGCGAGCGTCGCGCCGGCTTCTTTCACAGGGTAGAGGCCCTCGGCTTCAACGGTGCACGCACCGGGGCTCTGCGGATCGGGATCCAGCACGAGTTCCTCGACGCCGAGCCCCTCCATGCCCGCGGCCAGCGTTCCGCCGCGCCCCAGCAGCGCCGCGCCGGAACCCGGCCGCGACCAACGGCTGTCGTCCCCGAGCTTCCACGGGATGCGTGCGCCGCCGGGGCCTTCGGTCTGGTAGGGTATCGAATCGATCGCGACATCGTCGAAGACCGCCTGGCCCGCGCCGACGTACAGGCCCGCCGCGCCGCCGGGTGCAGGCAGGTCGAAACGGCTGAGTACGAGCTTGCGATCCAGCCAGACGCGCAGCACGAAGGCCCAGCGTTCGATGGCCACCGCGTGCCACTGCTTGAGGCGGAAGTCCTCGCCCAGGTCCGTTTCGGCCTGGATCCCGTCGCCTTCCACGCGCAGTTTGGCCTTCCCGTTGCCGGTGTCGAAGGTTACGCAAAGCGAACCCTTGCCGCGGTGGTCAAGCACCGCGCCGCAGCGCCCTTCGGTCTCGGGGAAGAGGCTGAACGCGAAGCGGGCGCCGTCCCAGTCCGGGGCCTGGGCCAGCGCAACGGCGGGCTGCTGGTCCGGTGCGCTTGCGCTTCCGGACAGCGCGTACTGGTTTGGAATGCGGTTGGGATCGAAGCTGAACTGCAGGTTCCACGCGCCGCTCTTGGGTTCCCACGCGCCCAGGCCGTGGCCGGGACTGCGCGCGAACTCGTCGCCGAAGCGCCGGATGCCGGGCTGTTCGCCCTGCGGTGTCAGCGCGCCTTCGGGCACGTAGGCCTCGTCGGTGGTGAAGAGGATCTGGTCTACCGCCACCCCGTCCTCGCGTTCAATCAGGGTCAGCGCGTGCGGGCCGGGCGCGAGTTTGCGCGGTTCGCCGGCAATCCAATGCCACGCCTCGAAGGCCTTGTCGTTGCCGATCGTGCGCGGTTCGGCGCCGTCGAAGCACCAGTCCAGCGAGTTGCCGCAGTCGTCGGTCCAACGCACGCGCGCCCAGGTCCGGTAAACGCCTTCCGTCTTGACCTCGAACGCCAGCTTGGCGCGGCCGGTGTGTTCCTTGGTCTCGGTGCCCTGTGGCAGCGCCAGGGCCTTGCCGCCTGCGGCCGTGGGATCGTTGCTCACGACGAAGGGTGCGACGATTTCTGCCTGCGCGGCCTGCAGGATCACCGCGTTGGCCGGCAGCGGCTTGAGCGGCGTCTCGGCGCTGGTCAGCGGCGCGGCGGCGTTCGAGAGCGTCGCTTCGCCACCCATCGGCACTGGCGTGAAGTCGTCGTCCGGTTCCATCTGCTGAGGCGCGGGCTTGGGGCCGCTCAGCCACAGCACGCCCACGACGAGCAGGACCAGCGCGACGTATCCCAGACGGCGTTGAAGCATGCGACCTCCGGAAGTCGCCGCCTTCTAGATGTGCGGCGCTAGGCTACTGTAGGCCCTCGATGCGGCCCTGGCAACTCGCTGGAAGTGCTTATTTGACAGTGCGTTCCAGCAACAGAGTCAGGCCTTTCCGTTAGGATTTTTTTCTGGGGCCGCGGCATTCCGCCTGCCGATACCGGTATGACTGCATTTCCCGCTGCGGGAATGCGGTCTTCCGAGAATTCTTCGCGGCACGGAGGCGTGAGAAACCATGCACAACAGCGAGTACACCGAAAAGAACGGCGTGGGCCTGCAACTCTTCTCGATGGGCTTCGCGCTGCTGGGCGTCGTGGTGCTGGTCTGGGTCGCCTTCGCCAGCGGCGGCAAGGAGAAGCCGGCCCCGCTGAGCACCAGCACGAGCGACGTGGCCGAGGCCGCGCCCGAGGCCGTTCAGCCGGTGCCCGTGGCGGCGGACGATTCGATCTCCGCGCCTCCTGCGCCGCCATCGTTCGCCGGGCAGGAACTCAAGACAGAGGCGCCCGCGCAGCTACCCGACGCCGAACTGAAGAAGACCGTCGTGCCGATGCCTCCTGTGGACGGCGGCTACGCAGAGCCCAAGGCTACGGCCGGCGCTGGCGCGATCGTGCGCTGGACGCTGCCGACCGCCGAAGGCCTGGAACTGCTCGAGAGCGGCCGCGTCGCCGAGGCCCTTGCGTGGGCCAAGGGCAACCGCGAGCGCCTGGCCGCCGGCGGCCCCGGCGCGCAGCTGTGCGGCGTGCTGCTGGAAGCCCGCGCGCTGGTCGCGATGAACCGCTGTGCCGAAGCGAAGTCCCTGTTCGCGAAGGCCGGCGCCGCGGGCGCCGCCAACGACGCGGCCCTGGGCACGGCACTGTGCGACGCGCAGGGTGCGTGGAACTCGATTCCCGCGCAGACGCTGCAGGCCTGCGCCGATGCTCCCGAAGCCGGCTGGGGTTCGGCGACTGCGGCCTACTACCTCGCGAATCGTCCGGAGCAGAAGCCGGAAGTGAAGGGCAAGACCGAAGAGTTCGCGCGGATGCTCTACCAGCGCGCACTGCTGAGCAACGCGCTTGAGCTGCCGCTGGAGAAGGCGTGTCTGGCGCACCTGGAGGAGCTGACCGAAACGATCGTCCTCAACCCGCGCCGCTACCACCTGCTGGGCGAGCCCAAGGCCGAGTTCCACAAGGTCGCGCCCGGCGATTCGTTCTACAAGGTCGCCAAGCAGTACGGCGTCGCGGTTGGGCACATCGCCGTAATGAACAGGCTCGATCCCAAGAAGTTCCTGAACGTCGGGCAGGTGCTGAAGGTCCTGCCGGGCGAGACGGTGCTGCGCGTCGATCGCCAGCGCCTGTCCGGCACGCTGTTGGTCGGCGGGGCCTTCGTCCGGCGCTTCCCCGTCGGCATAGGCCCCGGCGACGCCACGCCGCGAGGCGCGTACAAGGTCTCGACGAAACTGGTCAATCCCGACTGGTACTACAACGGGCGGCGCATCCCCTTCGGCGACCCCGAGAACATCCTCGGCACGCGCTGGATGGGCTTCGACCCGCAGTCCAATGCCGGCAAGGGCGCCGGCCTGGGCGTGCACGGCACGGGCCTGCCGCAGTCGGTGCCCGGCCGCGAGAGCAAGGGTTGCGTGCGCATGCTCAACGCGGACGTCGAGTGGCTCTACGAGTGGATGCCGCACGGCGCGACCGTAGAAGTCGTCAACTGAGCCTTCGCGCGGGCCGAGCGCTCGTGCTATCCTCTTAAAGATGAGCATACCGGTTGCCATCGTCGGCCTGGGCGTGGCGGGGCAGATCCACGCACGCACGCTGGCCGCGACCCCCGGCGCGAAATTGATTGCTGCCGCCGACCTGGACGAAAAGCGCCGCGCGGAAGCCGCGCGCGCCCACGGCTGCCGCGTCTACCCGCACTGGCGCGATCTTGCCGCCGCCGAGAAGGACCTCGCCGCGCTGATCCTCTGCACGACAACGCAGGAACGCAAAGGTCCGCTGCTGGCCTGCGCCGAACGCAAGCTGGCCGTATTCTGCGAGAAGCCGCCCGCGCACGATCTCGAGACCGCGAAAACTATCGCGGCGGCGCTTGCGGAGAGCGGCACGCTGAACGCCGCGGGCTTCCAGTACCGCGCGCACCCGCTCGCCGGGCGGATGAAGGAACTCGCCGCAGGCCGGCGGGTGCTCGCCGCGCAGACCCTGCTGGCGCGCCCGATGTTCCAACTCGTCGCCGAGGGCAAGGCGCCGAAGGCGTTCTATTCGAAGGCCGCGTGCGGCGGGCCCATCATCGAGCAGGGCAGCCACTTCGTCGACCTGCTGCGCTGGCTCACCGGCGACGAGCCGGTCGCGGCATTGGGAGCGGGGGACTTGGGCGATACCCATCCGCGCGAAGGGCGCGACTGCGAGGAGACTTCCGTCGCGGTGCTGCGGCACGCTTCGGGGATGCTCTCGACGCACATCGTCAACTGGTCGCACGCGAAGACCCTGTTGCAGATGCGGCTGCTGGGCGCCGACTGGGACCTGACGTGGGACGTGGGCAAGCCCAGCCGCCTGCATGGGCACGTGGACGGGAAACCCGTCAACGAACAAGCCGACGCCGAGCCCTTCGAGATCGAACTGCGCGCGTTCCTGGACGCCGTGCGCGACGGCGACGCGGCGAAGGTCCGCTGCACGTACGCCGACGCCTGCCGCACGCTGGCGGCCTGCATTGCGACGGCGCAGGCCATCGAACGCGGCACGACGGTGGCGGTGCCGAATCTCTTTCCTTGAGCTCGCGCGTCTGAATTGAAAAAATCTTGCGCTCGAAATTCGATCCTCGCGATCGGGTGTTACACTTTTGGCGTAAGGCGGCGAGCACCTCGCGCCTCGGCTTTTACGGTCTTGCGCGCCCGAAATGCCTTCTATGCGCAGAGAAGCTGGCGTTTGAGGCATTGCTTTATCGAAACGATCAAAAAATGCTCGTCGACGAACATTGGTATTAGTTTAGGTAGTTTTCGATGATACCAGTGAATTTATACATGCTTTTTACATGGAATGCGGGTTGAGGATTGCACTACGTGCCTCCGTGCTGGTCATCCATTTCCATGCGCAGTTGGATCTCCGCCTCCATGCCGGCTTCGCGCGACTTGGCGAGACGCCGAAAGTAGATTGCGGCTCCTGCGAATATGGCCACGACCAGCAACGGAATGCCGTAGCAGATCAGCTCGAGCGTTGAAGTAGAAAAATAAAAGAGGAGGCCAAAGATCGCGCTCATCACGAGTGAACCGAGCAGGTAGGAGGCAAGGGCCTGAACCACCAGAAATCGAAGGGCATTGTGCAGGAGGCCTGGCTTTTTTGGCGCGTCGGGGTCTTCCATCGGGCGGAGGTATTCCGATGGAGCGACATAGTATTTGGGCTTTTCCGGTTCGCGGCCGGGTGGGGCGGAAGTCGGACCGTCGGGTGTCACGAAGGGTTATTCGCCGGCGGTGGTGGGCTGGGGCGTGTGCGCGGCACCGGCGGCGCCCGGCTGGCCGTTGCCGGCTGGCGTGCCTTCCTCGGCTCCTTCTACGTCCCTGGCGATCTGGGCGTCCTGCTGTGCGGCGAGCGCTTCGGGTTCCGGCGTGGGCATCTCGGCGGCG
Source organism: Planctomycetota bacterium (assembly GCA_023150555.1). Taxonomy (GTDB): domain Bacteria; phylum Planctomycetota; class SZUA-567; order H5-PLA8; family H5-PLA8; genus JAKLKQ01. The sequence continues at coordinate 18,550 of JAKLKQ010000067.1, read as the reverse complement.
GCCAGGATGCGCTCGCAGTCCTCGACGCGCCGCGCGCGGACGGTACTGTCCTCGGGGCGCGCGGCGAGGGGTGAGCCTTCCAGCGGCTTACCGACGGACAGCTGCCCGTCGGTGATGCGGTCGACGCGCGTGGCGAACTTCTGCAGGCGCGGGTCGTGCGTGACGACGAAGACCGCGCGCTGCCCGTCGAGCGTCTGCTCCTTCAATAGCTGCATGATCGAGAGGCCCGTTTCGGTGTCGAGGGCTGCGGTGGGTTCGTCGGCCAGCAGCACGTCGGCGGAGCCGCACAGCGCGCGCGCGATGGAGACGCGCTGGCGCTGCCCGCCCGAGAGTTCCATGGGCTTGCGGTGCATGCAGTCACTCAGGCCCACGCGGTCGAGCAGGCGGGTGGCTTCTTTGCGCCGCGCGCGCCAGCCGACGCCCTTCAGCTTCAGGGCCAGCGCGACGTTCTGGTGCGCGGTCAGGGCGGGGAAGAGGTTGAAGGTCTGGAAGATGAATCCGACGTGCTTCAGGCGCAGGGCGGGCAGGTGGTCTTCGCCCAGGGTCGTGACGTCCTGGCCGTGCAGGTAGATCTTGCCGTGGCTGGGCTTCATGAGCAGGCCCATGATCGAGAGCAGCGTGGTCTTTCCGCTGCCGGACGGGCCTTCCAGGAGCACGAACTCGCCGCGGGTCAGCGTGAGATTCACGCTGCGCACCGCGCGGACGGCCGCAGGGCCGGCGCTGTATTCCTTGCTGACGGCCTGCAGATGCAGCAGGCGGTCGCCGTCGCCGTTGGTGCCGAATGGGCTCGCGATCATGCCTTTGCCTGGAAACACCGGTTCCTAGCCCCGAGAAAGACCATGATACCCGCCTTCGCGCTCTTGTCACCCCCTTCATAGACGTCATTGGGCGGGGGGACTTTGGACTGCACCATGTGCGTTATTCGACCGTCACGCTCTTGGCCAGGTTGCGGGGCTTGTCCACGTCGCAGCCCCGGACCACGGCGATGTAGTAGGCGATCAACTGCAGCGGCACGGCGCAGACGAGGGCGTTCATGATGCCGCGGTCGTCGCGCACGCGCAGGACCTCGTCGACGGCGCCGGCGATATGGGCGTCGTCGTGGCTGGCGATGGCGATCACGCGCCCGCCGCGGGCCTTCACTTCCTGGATGTTGCTGCGGATCTTCTCGTAGCGGCGCCCCTGCAGCGCCAGGACGACAACGGGCATCTTCTCGTCGATCAGCGCGATGGGGCCGTGCTTCATTTCCGCCGCATCGTAGCCTTCGGCGTGGATGTAGCTGACTTCCTTCAGCTTCAGAGCGCCTTCCAGTGCGAGCGGGAATCCGGTGCCGCGGCCCAGGTACAGCGCGTGCTCGGCATCCTTCAGCGTCTCGGCGATCTTCTTCACGGCCGGCGCCTGCCCCAGGGCTTCCTCGATGCGCGCGGGTACCTGCAGCAGGTCCTGCGCGCGGCGGTGGGCGTCGGCGGGCGAGAGCGTTCCGCGCACCAGGCCCAGATGGATGGCGAAGACGTACAGCGCGGCGATCTGCCCCGTGAAGGCTTTCGTCGAGGCGACGCCGATCTCGGGGCCGACGTGCATGTAGATCACCCCGTCGCTCTCCCGCGCCATGGTGCTGCCGGTGACGTTGACGACGCTGAGCGTCGGGCAGCCCAGGTCCTTGGCCAGGCGCACGCCGCCGAGCGTGTCGGCCGTCTCGCCGGACTGGGAGACCGCCAGCACCAGCACGTTCGGGTCGACGACGGGGTCGCGGTAGCGGAAGTCGCTGCCGTACTCGACCTGCACCGGCACGCGCGCGGTGCGTTCGATCATGTTGCGGCCCACCAGTCCCGCGTGGTAGCTGGTGCCCTGGCCCAGGATCACGATGCGCTGCACGGCCTGCAGACGCGCGGCGTCCAGGCCCAGGTGTTCGAGCCGGAAGGCGGGCGGCTGGCCCTCGGGCGATCCCGGCGAGGCGATCAGCTCCACGGCCAGGCGGCGCAGCGCGGCGGGCTGTTCGTGGATCTCCTTGAGCATGAAGTGTTCGAAGCCGCCGCGTTCGGCGTCCTCCGCCGACCAGTGCAGTTCCTGCGTCTTGGGCTCGACGGGCTTGCCGCGGTGGCGGATCTGGATCTCGCCGGGCTTCAGCGCGACGATCTCGTCGTCGTTTAGGTAGAGCACCGTCTTGGTGCGCTCGACGATGGGCAGCGCGTCGGAGGCGAGGAAGAACTCCTTGTTCCCCGCGCCCAGGCCGACGACCAGGGGCGAGCCGCGGCGCGCGCCGACCAGGCGCCCGGGCTCCTTCGACGAGAGCACCGCGAAGGCAAAGGAGCCTTCGATCATCTCGAGGGCGCGTTCGACGGCGCGCAGCAGGTCGCCCTGGTAGAGCTTGCCGATCAGGTGCGCGGCGGCCTCGGTGTCGGTGTCGCTCTTGAAGACGCAACCTTGCGCCTCCAGCTTGGCGCGCAGCTCGGCGTGGTTCTCGATGATGCCGTTGTGGACGAGGGCGATGTCGCCTGCCTGGTCGCGATGAGGATGCGCATTGCGTTCGGTGGGCGGGCCGTGGGTAGCCCAGCGGGTGTGGCCGATGGCGGCGCCGGGGCCGTCGAGCGGCACGGCGGCGGAACTCAGGGCCGCGCGCAGGTCGGCCACACGGCCGGCGGCGCGGTGGACTTTAAGGCCCTTCGAACCGGTGTGGGCCACGCCGGCGGAGTCGTAGCCGCGGTACTCGAGCCGCGCGAGGCCCTCGATCACGAAGCCCAGCGCTTGGCCGGGTCCGGTGTAGCCGACGATGCCGCACATGCGCGAAAGGGTGCCTCGAAATCGGGGTTTTGAATTCGCCTGCGCCACAAACAGAAAATCGGCGCGTTCCTAATCGGAAACGGAACCTATTTTTCGGCGATTTCTCAACTTAAAGCAAGGGTGCTACGCGAGGGCCTCGGTGGCCAGGCGCGTGTAGGTCTCGATCAGGCCCTGGGCGTCAGTCTCCTTGCGGGCCTCGGCGATGATGCGCATTACCGGCTCGGTGTTGGACGCGCGCAGGTGGACCCAACGGTCGGGCCAGTCCAACCGCAGCCCGTCCTCTGTGCTGATGCGTTCGGCCTTGGCCTCGCGCTGCAGGCGGCGCAGGACCTCGCGGGCGCGTGCGGTGGGAACCTCGATCTTGGTCTTGATCATGTGCCAGTGCGGCAGCGCGCCGGCGACCGCGCTGAGGGGCTTGTCGGTGCAGGCCAGGTGCTCGAGCACCAGGCCCATGCCGACGATGGCGTCGCGGCCGTAGTGCACGCGCGGGTCGATGACGCCGCCGTTGCCTTCGCCGCCGATGGCGGCCTTCAGGTCTTCCATGCGCTCGGCGACGTTGACCTCGCCGACGGGCGTGCGCACGACGGCGAAGCCTGCGGCGCGCGCGACGTCTTCCGTGACGCTGCTGGTGGACATGTTGATGACCACGACGCGGCCGTTTTCCTTCGAGGCCTTGGCCAGGACGTGCTGCGCGGCGAGGGCCAGGCTCAGTTCCTCGCCGAGGAAGTCGCCCTTCTCGGAGACGACGGCGATGCGGTCGGCGTCGGGGTCGGTGGCGAAGCCGACGTCGACCTTCCGTTCGCGGGTGAAGCGGCAGAGGTCCTGCAGGTTGTCGAAATTGGGTTCGGGCGTGTGCGGGAAGAGGCCATCGGGCGTGCAGTGGATGGGCTCCACCGTGCACCCAAGTTCCTGCAGCAGCCGCAGGCTGACGCCCACGCCCGCGCCGTTGCAGCAATCCAGTGCGACGCGGAACTTGCGCTTCTTGATCGCATCGACATCGAGGATCGAGAGGACTTTCTCGACGTGGTGCGTTTCGGCGTCGGAGACGCATTCGACGGGGCGCAGCTCGTCCCAGGGCTTCTTGGTGAAGTCGCCGCCGTAATAGATGTTCAGCAGGTCGCGGCCTTCGGCGGCGTTCAGGTACACGCCGTCGGCGCGGAAGAATTTCAGCGCGTTCCATTCGACGGGGTTATGGCTGGCGCTGATCACGATGCCGCCGTCGGCCTTCAACTCCTCGATCATCAGCGTCGCGGTGGGTGTGGAGACGACGCCGATGTCCAGGATCGTGCAGCCCGTGGACAGCAGGCCGCCGAAGACCGAGTGCTTGACCATCTCGCCGCTGACGCGCGTGTCGCGGCCCACGACCACCCGGCCGGATTCCATGTACGTGCCGAAAGCCTGGCCCAGCCGCGAGAGCAGTTCGGGCGTGAGGCTTTTGCCGACGATGCCGCGCACGCCGGAAATCGAGATCATCAGGTCGTTCAAGATTCGCTTGGCCATGAACGCTATTCCTCGGGCGGTGCCATCTGGCGCAGAGGCGGCGCCAGACGCTTCACGGTGTAGACGACGTGCACGGTCTGTGCCTGGGTCCTTGCTCCGGCGGAGCAGGTGAAGGACGTCCGGTACTCCTCGCGGAACTCGTCGAGCAGCCCCAGGTCGAGATCGAAGACGGCGCGTCCTTCCTTGCTCTCAGTTGGCCCCGGCGCCACGATGATCCGCCGTCCGTCGATGAGGATGTGGCTGAGGTACGGGTCCTTCGCGCCTTCGGGCCGCGTGAGCGCCACGCGTTTGGTCTGAAGTTCCAGCCGGCCGCCCGGCAGAAGCGCCTGCGCGCCCGCCAGGCGCTGCGGATGCAGCACCGCCAGGTTCTCCGGTGCGGCCTGAGGAGCGGGCTCGCCCAGCGCGACCAGCAGGTCCTGGTCTATCTGGTCCTTTCCGAACGGCAGGTCCTTGGCCAGGATCTCGCCGACCTTCGCGACGATCTTGCGGTTCCACTTCCCCGAGGTGCGGATGGGATGAAGCATCTTGTCGAGTTCGTCCGGGGTGCGGGCAGCCACACGGATGCGCCCCTCGGCGTCGATGTCGGCGGGCCAACTGGCCTGGGCCAGCGCGATGCGCAGGGCTTCGGCGATGGCCCCCAGGGTCTCTTCGTCGGCCTTGGGCTGGGTGGTTCCGGAGTCGAAGGTAAGGTAGGGGGGCAGCGTGAACTTCGAATTGTCGACGCGAAGGGAGCCGTGCGCCGTGCCGTCGCTGTCTACGGTATCGACCTGGACCACGAGCACGCCGTTGAACTCGGTGGTACGGCCGTCGTGTTCGGCCGCGGCTTCCGCGCCGCCGGGGGTCAGCCGGGTCTGCTTGCGGATCTGGAAACGGTAGATGCTCTTCGCTTCCCAGCGGTAGGCCAGCGCGGCGGCGTCTCTGTTTTTGCCCGCCGGCGCGTCATCGTGGCCGAGGTCCACGACGGCAGCAGCTACGGGCGGCGGGGCCTTGGCGGTCTCGGCGGCCGCGGGCGGAGGTTCGGGCGGCGCGTCGAGCTCCACCGTCTCCTCGTCGCCCGGCACCTCGGGTTTCGCGCCGCGCGGCCAGAACGCGAAGAACAACACCACCAGTATCGCCGCGCCGGCCAGGATGGCTACGCGTACGCGCGCGGCGCGTTGGAGCGAGGAGGTATCCTTCTGAGGAACGGGCGTGCTCATTTGTCCGGCCTCTGGATGCCCAGTTTGGAGACGCGGTATCGGATGCTGCGAAACGTCATGCCCAGCAGCTTGGCGGCCTCGGTGAGGTTCCAATCCGTGCGGTCCAGCGCCTGCAGGATGTAGGCGCGTTCCTGTTCCATCAAGTGCCGTTCCAGGTCGAAGCCGTTCTCGGGCAGCGGCGGCATGGCGGCGCCGCCCGGCACCGCCGGGGCCGCCGGCATAGTCGGTGGCACCGGCGCGCCGAGCGTGGAGATGCGCGGGCTGGTCGGGCGTGGCGGTCCGGTGCCGACGGCGGCCAGTTGGGCCGAGCTGACGCGTCCGCTGGCGGACGGCGTGGCCATGGGGCCGACGATGTCCTCGCCGGTGATGCGGTCGAGCGTGCACAGGGCGACGGCGCGCTCGATGGTGTTTTCCAGTTCGCGCACGTTGCCCGGCCAGTCGAAGGCGATGAGGCGCTCCATGGCGTCCTTGTCGATGCTTCGGACGCTCTTGTTCATGCGCTTGGTGAAGCGGGCCAGGAAGTGGCCGGCGAGCATGGGAATGTCTTCGGGACGGTCGCGCAGCGGCGGCAGGGTGATGGGAATCACGTTCAGCCGGTGGAAGAGGTCTTCGCGGAAATTGCCATCGGCTACCATCTGCGCCAGGTTGCGATTGGTAGCAGTGGTAGCAGCGATGATGCGCACGTCGGTGCGAATTTCGCGGTTTCCGCCCACCGGCTTGAAGGTGTGGGTTTCCAGCACGCGCAGCAGCTTGACCTGCATCACCGGGCTCATCTCGCCGATCTCGTCGAGGAAGAGCGTGCCGAGGTCCGCGGAGGCGAAGAGCCCCTTGCGGTCGGCAACGGCGTTGGTGAAGGCGCCCTTGACGTGGCCGAAGAGTTCGGACTCCAGCAGAGTCTCGGTGAAGGCACCGCAGTTGACCGGAAGGAAGGGCCCCTTGGCGCGCAGGGAGTTGTAATGGATGGCGCGCGCGATCAGCTCCTTGCCGGTACCGCTCTCGCCGGCGATGAGCACGGTTGAATCCGTCGGCGCGATGCGCTGGATCATGTGCACGACGGCGTTCATCAGCGCCGAGTTGCCGACGATGTCCAGAAACGGCAGGTCTGCGTTGCTCTTCGAGGCCTTCGCCAGTTCCTTGCGCTCGAGCGCCCGCGCGACGAGCTGTCGCATCTCGGCGGTGTCGAAGGGCTTGCCGATGTGGGTGTAGGCGCCCAGGCGCATGGCCTCGACCGCGGTCTCCCAGGTGCCGAAGGCCGTGACGACGATGCAGATGACACCGGGATGCGCTTCCTTCACCTTGCGCAGGAGCGTCAGGCCGTCCATTTTCGGCATGCGCAGGTCGTGGATCAGCAGGTCGCAGCCGTGGGAAGCGATGCGCACCAGCGCCTCGGTGCCGTCGTCGGTCACGAAGACGTCGTAGCCTTCGCCCTCCAGGATCACCTTGAAAAGGTTGCGCATGCTCGCTTCGTCGTCGACGACGATCAGGCGCGGCTTGGCCGACGGCTGCGGCGCGGAGCCGCCCCCGTACGGGGAGGGGAAGGAGGCGGTGGAGGAGGTCATGCCGTTCCGGACTCCTCGACGGCCTGCCGCAAGCCGCTGGTGCGATCGGCCTTCAAGTCGGTCGGCAGCCAGATGCGGAAGGTGGTGCCCTGGTCGGGATGGCTCTGCACGTCGATGAACCCTTCGTGGCCCTGCACCATTCGCGCCACGATGGCCAAGCCCAGGCCGGTGCCGTCGGCCTTGGTCGTGAAGAACGGCTCGAAGATTTCGCTCAGCACATTGGGCGCCATGCCGCGGCCGGTGTCCTGGATTTCGACCAGCACGCCCGGCCGGTCCACGCGCGAGGCGGCGTCGGCGCACCCCAGGCTCTGGGCCTTGTGCCGCGAGGCGGATTGGAGCCTGAAGAGGACCTTCTTCTCGGGACGGCCGTCCACGGCCTGCAACGCGTTGACGCCCAGATTGAGGAAGATCTGCCGCAACTGTTCGGAGTCCGCGGGGAAGGGGTCGACCTCGCCCACTTCCTCCAGGCGCACCTCCACGTCCTTGGCTTCGTCGCGGGTGACCAGCATCATGCGCAGTTCGGAAAGCAGGGTCGCCAGGTTGACTTCGGCGAGTTTCGGCTGCCGCATGCGGGCGTAGCGCAGGAAATCGCTGATGATCTTGTCGAGCCGGTCGGACTCGGACATCACGATGTCGACCAGGATCTTCTTGTTCTCGGGGATCTCGACGCTGCGCGCGATCTCCTGCACGGCGCCGCGGATCGAGGCCAGCGGATTGCGGATTTCGTGGGCGATCGACGCGGAGATCTGTCCCATGGCCTCGATGCGTTCCTTGTGCTTGAAGAACTCCTCCATTTTCTTTTCGGCCGTGATGTCGTCGACAACCACGATCAGCCCGCGCGGCGGGCCTTCGGGGTCGCGCACCGGAAGCACGCGAACCTCGAAGGGCAGGATCATGCCGTCCGGCCGCCGGTGGTTTACTTCCAGCCGCCGCCCGGTCTGGTCGGCCAGCGCCTGGGCTGCGCGCTCGTGGACTTGGTCGCCCAGCAGTTCGCGCAGCGGCTTTTGGTGCTGGTTGCTCTTGAGCAGGAGCAGGTTGCGCAGTTCGTCGTTGTGGTAGAGGACCTTCAGCCCCATGTCGAGGACGATGATGCCTTCGCCGATGCCTTCCACCACTTCGTTGTGCAGAATGCGAGCGACGGCCAGGCGCTGCGAGAGATGCCCCGCCAGGCCCGCCACCAGGAAGAACGCGCAGATCGGCAGCAGCAGCAGGCGCACGTAATCGAGGAACTTGAGGTTCCGGAATTCCAGGATCTGCGCCGAGTTCAGCGTCTCCGCGTAGGTTTGCGGGATCTTGCCCAGGCCGTAGGCCATCATGGTGAGGCTGAAGAACGTCGCGGCCATGGCCGCGACCAGGATGGCGCCGCGCCACGAGATCACGAAGGCGGCGGCCGTGACGGAAACGAGATACAGCGTCACGAAGGGGCTGTTGACGCTGCCGGTATCGTACACCAGCGCCGAGATCAGCCCGATGTCCACCAGGACCTGCAGCGTGGCCAGCTTCGGCGCCAGGTCCCTACGGCGCAGCACCACCAAGTAGAAGATCGTCAGGACGCAGACGATGATCAGCACCAGGCCCACCGGCTGGAGGTACAGCGGCAGCGGCTGGACGTGGGACCCGCTGCGGGCGTCGGGCAGCAGTGCGGCGGTGCGCAGGGTCGAGCGGTGGCCGATCAGTTCGTTCATTTCCTGCCCGGTGGCGGTATCCCACATGCGCACGGTGCGGTCGAAGGTGCCCGTGGCGGCAATCTTCCCGTCGGGCGAGAGCGCCGCCGCCAGAATCCAGTCCGTGTGCTTGCCGAAGGTCCGGATCGGCCGGGCTTGGGCGACAGCCCAGTACATCAGGTTGCCGTCGCGGCTTGCGCTGAGGAAATGGCGGCTATCTCCGTCGAAGCTCAACGCGGTCACCAGATCGCTGTGAGCCTCGGTGGCGCGGACCTGCTTGAGGTCGGGCAACTCCCAAAGCCGCACGATCAGACCCGCGGTAGCGAGGTACTTCCCGTCAGGCGACAGTGCCGCGGCGTTGATGGCGTTGGTGTGCGCGGGGAGGGTTTCGAGTTGCGCGAGCGTCTCGGCGTTCCAGAAGCGGATCGAACCGTCGAGGCCGGTGGTCAGGATCCGTTTGCCGTCGGGCAGAAACGCGGCGAAGGTCAGCTGGAACTCCGGAGGCAAGGTGTCGTCTTCCATTCCGGTCCTGGGTTCGGCTTCGCCTTCCGCCGCCTTGGCCTGCGCGAGCCGTGTGCCGGTTTGGGCGTCCCACAGGTTCAGACCCATACGCCGTCCGCCGGTAACCAGCCGCGTGCCGTCGGGCGACCATGCCGCAAGGGACACGGGGCTGTCGTGGGCAAGCGTGTGCTCCCATTTCTCCTCGGCCAGGTCGTACAGGCGAACGCTGCCGTCTGCGCTGGCTGAGGCCATCGTCTTGTCGTCGGGGCTGGGGGCGATCTGAAGGACGATGTCGCCGTGGCCTTGAATGCCCTCGGCGGCGGACAGGGCGTTGTGGGTCGCTACGTCCCAGATTCGCACCGTGGCGTCGCTGCCGCCCGAATACAGGCGATTGCCGTCGGCCGAGAAGGCCACGGCGGAGACTTCGCCGGTGGAGGGCGTGGGCCTGCTGCGGCCGGGTACGGTCCGGTTGGATCGCGCGTCCTGCAGCAGCAGGATCGCGAGCGACACAGTCGCCAGGATGAGACGGAGCGCGATGAGGATACGGTTGCTGCGAACCGTGCGATTGGGACTTTCAACTAACGAATCGAGCACACGGGTACTCCATAGCCCGCCGGAAAACCCCCGCAGGGAAAAGCAAGGAGCGGTCCCTTGCGTAGGGACCGCCCTTGCCCCGGCTCCATTGAGAATTCGCGGCCAGCGCCCTTACTTCTTACGCAAGGCCTCCTGGATCTTGAAGATCGGCAGGAAGACCGATAGCACGATGCCGCCGACGATCAGGCCCATGACGCCGATCATCAACGGTTCGATCAGCGAGGTGAGCGATTCGACCATCGCTTCGACCTGCTGGTCGTAGAATTCGGAGATCTTCTCGAGCAGCTGTTCCAAGGCGCCCGACTTTTCGCCGATGGCGATCATGCGGACGACCATGGGCGGGAAGACGGGCGAGTCGCTGAGCGGCTTGGCCAGGTTGTCGCCGGCGCGGATCGATTCCTTGGCGTTCTCCACGGCCTCTTCAACGACTCGGTTGCCGGCGGTCGCGGAAACAATGTCCAGGGCGCCCAGGATGGGTACGCCGGAGCGTAGCAGCGTGGCGAAGGTCTTGGCGAAGCGCGAGAGCGCGATTTTCTGGAAGAGTTCACCGAAGACCGGGGCTTTCAGCATCATCCGGTCACACATGTAGCCGCCCGAATCGGTGCTCTTCCACCACTGAAGGATCAAGACCAGGCCCACGGTGATCATGGCGAGGGGGAACAGGTAGTCGGTCAGCGCGGCGCTCATGCCCATGACGATTTTCGTCGGCAGCGGGAGTTCGACCCCCAGCGCGTCGAAGATGCTGGCGAACTTCGGGATGATGAAGACCAGCAGGAAGATGGTGATGCCCAGGATCATGACCAGCGATACCACCGGGTAGGTCATGGCGCCTTTGATCTCGCGCTTCAACTGCTCGGTCGCTTCCATGTAGTCGGCGAGGCGCCCGAGGATGGTGTCGAGCTGGCCGGACGCTTCGCCGGCCTTGATCATGTTGATGTAAATGCGGTCGAAGACGATGTGGTGCTTGCCAATGGCGGCGCTGAGGTCCAGGCCGCTGCGCACGTCTTCGACGATGGTCTGCACCACCTTCTTGAAACCGGGGTCTTCGGCCTGCTCTTCCAGGATGTCCAGGCATTCCAGCACGGGGATGCCGGCGCTGATCATGGTGGAGAACTGGCGGGTGAAGATAACCAGCCCTTCGCCGCCGATGCGGGGCTTGGCTGAGCCCAACTGGATGTTCCAGATGCTGTTTTTCTTCTCCTCGGTCACCGAGATGACCTGAAGGCTCTGGCTTCGCAGCTGCGCCTTTACGTCGCTCTCGTTCTTTGCCTCCATCGTCTTCGATACCTGCTTGCCCGAGGCATCCTTTGCGACGTACTTGAACGTGGGCATGTGCTGTCTCCGCTGGTGCCGGGGCCGTCATGACCCCGCGTGCCTGTGTTTAGGCGGCGAGTGTAGTCCCGCCCCCTGATTTTTCCAGACGTCGCCGCTCCACCGGCGGCCGTCCGCGGAAGCCGCGTGCGCGGTTCCTAGATTTCGTCCTGCGTCATGCTCAACACTTCTTCGATGGACGTGATGCCGCGCATGGAGTTCAGCAGCGCGCAGCGGCGCAGGGTGACCATGCCCTTCTCCAGCGCCTTGCCGCGGATGTCCAGGGCCGAGCCGCCGTCGATGACGATACGCCGCACGTCTTCGAACATGCGCATCGTTTCCAGGATGGCGAAGCGGCCCTTGTAGCCGCCGTTGCATCGCCCGCAGCCCTTGGCCTGGAACCACGTGCCGCCTTCAATCTCGTCTTCTTTGTATCCCAGCTCCATCAGGCGCTCGCGCGGCGGGTCGAACTTCTCCTTGCACTCCTTGCACAGGCGGCGCAGCAGGCGCTGGGCGCTGACCAGCACCACCGAACTGGATACCATGAAGGGGTCGATGCCCATATCCACCAAACGCGTGATCGTGCTGGGCGCGTCGTTGGTGTGCAGGGTCGAGAACACCAAGTGGCCGGTCAACGCGGCCTTGACCGCGATCTCGGCGGTTTCCTTGTCGCGAATTTCGCCGATCATCACCGTGTCGGGGTCTTGGCGCAGGATCGAGCGCAGGGCGGCGGCGAACGTCAGGCCGCGCTTGTCGCTGACCGGCACCTGGTTCACGCCGTCGAGCTGGTATTCGACCGGGTCTTCCACCGTGGTGATGTTGTCTTCGACGCAGAGCACTTCCTTCACCGCCGAGTACAGCGTCGTGGACTTGCCCGAACCGGTCGGCCCGGTGACCAGGGCCATGCCGTAGGGCTGCTTCACCGCCCATTTGAAGTCGCCCAGCGCCTCGGGCTCGAAGCCCAGGCTCTCCAGCGAGAGCGCCAGGCCGCTGGAGTCCAGGATACGAATACAAACCTTCTCGCCGTGGACCATCGGCAGGACCGAGGTACGGAAGTCGACCTGCCGGCCCTTGACGCGCATCTGGAACTTGCCGTCCTGCGGAATGCGGCGTTCGGCGATGTCCAGCGAGGCCATGATCTTGATACGAGAGACGATCGCCGGATGCAGGCGCTTGGGTGGCGCGACGGTCTCCTGGCAGGCGCCGTCCACGCGGAACCGCACGCGCAGTCGCTTCTCGAAGGGCTCGATGTGAATGTCCGACGACTTTTTATCGATGGCTTGCAGGATCAGCAGGTTCACCATCTTGACGATGGGCGAGCCCTCGGAGCTGATGTCCTCCGAGAGGTCCATCTCGTCCAACTCTGAGTTATCCTTCAGTTCCAGCGCGCCATCCACGCCTTCGTTGGCCGCCAGCAGTTCGTCCATCTGCCCTTCGGTGTCCACTTCCTGCGCGAAGGCGGCCTTGATGGCTTTCTTTACCGCGACGTCGGTCGAGACGACGGGCACGATCTCGCACCCGGTCACGATCTTGACGTCGTCCAGGATCAGCACGTCGAAGGGATTGGCGACGGCCAGGGTCAGGACCTTGCCCACCTTGGAGATGGGCAGGACGCCGTAGATCTTGCACTGTTCCTCGGTCAGGCTGTCCAGCGCCATGCTGTTAGGCGTGACCTTTTCGAGGTTGATGGGGTGGAAGTTCAGATTGTCGGCGACGGCGGCGATGATGTCGGTCTCGACGCACAGGCCGCGTTCCAGCAGCAGCTCGGTCAGCGACGTGTTGTTGCGGTCGGCCTCGCCGACCAGCGTGTCTCGCTGGTCTTCCTTCAGCAGGTTGCTTTCAAACAGGATGCCGGCCAGCTTCTTGTCGAACTTTGCCATCGGTCAGTTCCCCGTTACTTCTTCAGGAAGCCCAGCAGTCCGCCCTTGGGTGCGCCCGAACCGGCGACCTTCTTCGCCGCGCCGGATTCGCCGGCCGGCGCCTTATCCTCTTCCGTGGCCTCCGCCTCGCCGGATTCGCCCGCTTGCTTCTTGCCGGCGAAGGCCGAGAGCTTGGAGCTGGAAAGGTTGGACAGGGAGGACTTGGGTTTCTGGGATTTCTTGTTGTCGAGCTTCTTGGCGTCGGCGGCCGGCTTCTTGGCGCCTTCCAGCGCCGCCAGGGCCTCCTGAAGCACCGGACTGGTGGTGTTCGTGACGGCCGCAACGGCCTGGCCGAGGTCGGACGCTTCGCCGTCCATGGTGGCGCCCGTGGCGGCGCCCGCCGTGACTCCGGTGAGGTCGTCGCTGGACAGGAGCATGTTGCCGAGGTCGCTGAGCTGCTCTTCGTCCTTGGGCTTGTGGTCCTTGAAGAGCTTCTCGATGGCGTCGTGGATCTCGCGCCAGGTGCCGACGTACTGGCAGACCTTGCAGTTGGAGATGCGCTCCAGCTCGTCCAGCACGTCGTGGTTCATCAGGCCCGCGCCGATGATGATCAGGGTGCTGCCGATCTTGTCGATGGGCAGGAACTGGTATTCCAGCAGCATGGTCTTTGGGAAGACGTCCACCATCTCCGGGCCGACCTTGTACTGTTCGGCGGAGATGTAGGGCAGTCCAAACTGCTGGGCGATGGTCTGGGCGATGGCGTCGGCTGTGACGTAGCCGAGCTTGCACAAGGCCTCGCCGAGGAAGAGGTTGTTCTTGCGCTGTTCGGCCAGCGCCGCCTTGACCTGCTCCTCGGTCAGCAGGCCTTCCGCCAGGAGCAGTTCGCCCAGGCGCCGCTTGGTCATGCGCGTGATGCGTGCCACGTTGCCTACCTCGGTCCCCGAATATATGCGTGCGGGCGGGTGCCGCGCGCGCCGGCCGGATGCGTTCCGGCCGCTAGTTCTTCTCGAAGGTCTTCTTCAAGTCCTCCGGGTTCAGTGTGCTGGTGATGGCGGTGTCGTAGGTGATCTTTCCTCCGCGGTACAGGTCGTACAGCGACTGGTTCATAGTCTTCATGCCGATCTTGCCGCCGGTCTGGATGGACGAATAGATCTGGTGGATCTTGTCGTCGCGGATGTTGGCGCGGATGGCGTCGTTGGGCAGCATGATCTCACAGGCCATGCAGCGGCCCTTGCCCTGGGCCAGCGGGAGCAGCTGCTGGCAGAAGACGCCTTCGAGCACGAACGAGAGCTGCGTGCGAATCTGGTTCTGCTGCTCGGCCGGGAAGACGTCGATGATGCGGTTGATCGTCTGAACGCAGGTCGACGTGTGCAGGGTGGCGAAGGTCAAATGGCCGGTCTCGGCCAGCGTCAGGCCCAGTTCGATGGTTTCCTTGTCGCGCATTTCGCCGATCAGCACGATGTCCGGGTCCTGGCGCAGCACGTGCTTCAGCGCCTGGGCGAAACTGCGCGTGTCGGGGCCGACTTCGCGCTGGTTCACCAGGCACTGCTTATTGCGGTGCACGAATTCGATGGGGTCCTCGATCGTGATGATGTGCTCCTGCCGCGTCTGGTTGATCATGTCGATCATCGACGCCAGCGAGGTCGATTTGCCCGAACCCGTCGCGCCGGTGACCAGCACCAGGCCCTTGGGCAGCGAACAGAGTTTTCCGCACACGTCATGCGGAAGGCCCAGTTGGTCGAAGGTGAGGATCTCGTAGGGAATAACGCGGATGGCCGTGCCCACCGCGCCGCGCTGGTAGAAGACGTTGACGCGGAACCGCCCGATGCCCTGGATGCCGAAGCTCATGTCGAGCTCTTTCTCGTGCTCGAACTTGGCGATCTGTTCGTTGTCGAGAATCGAGTAGACTAATTTCTGCGTCTGCTCCGAGTCCAGGATGTCGTACTCGATCGGCACCAGCGCGCCGTCCACCCGGATCCGGGGCGCCGAACCCGCGCTGATGTGCAGGTCCGACGACTTCCGCTCCATCATGATACGCAACAGTTCTTCCAGAGTAACCATGCGATCCTCGCCCTGGTCCGGTCCGAAGGAGGTGTTTCGCCCGGCGGCTTGCGAGATTGCCGACCGATCTTTAGGTTAATGGTGCGCTCCAAATCCCAGCTTCCTACCCAGGAGAGCACTATGTGCAAGCCAAACATGAAGTTAACATGCTCACTTAGGCAAGTCAAGCCTGGGAGCCAACTTTGTGCATTCTTGATCGATCTCGTAAGTTTTTAATTTTAAACGCGTTACAACTTAGGGTTTAGCCGATTTGGGGTAGAATGCGCACCGCCCGCCGATCGGGTTTAAGGCGGCCCGCGGCGTATAGCCGGATGACCTCCGGATAGACCTCCCGTTCGGCTTCCTGGACCCGTTCGGCCAGGGTCTCGACGGTGTCGCCCTCCCGGACCTCTACGGCACGTTGTGCGATGATGGCACCGTGGTCGTATTCGTTGTCCACGAAGTGGACGGTGCACCCTGTGACCTTGCAGCCCTGCGCAAGGACCGCCTCATGCACCTTGTTCCCATAGTACCCCTTGCCGCCAAAACTGGGCAGCAGGGCGGGGTGGATGTTGATGACCCGGTGCTGGTAGGCCGGGGGGATCTGCAGCAGCGAGAGGAACCCGGCCAGGCAGACCAGGTCGGGCTTGTGGGACTCCAGGGCCTTGAAGATCGCTTCCGAGAACTCCTCCGGCAGGATGAACTTCTTGCGCTCGATGACCGCACTTGGCACGCCGTACTTTTCGGCGCGTTTCAGGCCGTAGGCGTCGGCGCGGCTGGAGACGACGAAGACGATGTCCGCCGGCAGGCGGCCGGCTTCGCGCTGGACGAAGAGGTTCTCCAGCGTGGTGCCGCTTCCGGTCAGCAGCACGGCCAGGCGGAGGCGCTTCGTGGGCGTTGCGTTCATGGAGGCGTGCGTCCTCGAGGGGCTTCGGGGTTCAGGGGTTGGTGTTCTGCCAGCGGGATTCCAGTTTCCACTGGGCCAGGAAGTGCTCGCCGCCGGTGCGCTTGGCCAGCACGGTCTCCAGCAGCAGTTGGGCTTCGATCAGGCGGTGGGACATCACGTCTACGCGCAGGCTGCCGCTCAGCGAGAAGTTCCGGCCGATGCCTTCGAGCGCGATGCCGCCCCAACTGATGTCGCGCGCCTCTTCGGAAGTTTCGCGGTCGCGCGAAGCGAAGGTCACAACGGCGATCAGCTTGTCCCCGTCGCGCGACAGGCCCTCGACGTGGTATTGCACCTCGGCCGTCAACGCCGGCGTCAGCGGAACGGGGTAGGGCAGCACGACCGTGCGGCGGAAGGTCTGTCCCTTGTTCAGGTCGCCCTGGGCTTCGGGCGGCAGGATCAGCGGCAGTACGCGTTCAAGCGCCAGGCGGTCCGCCGGGCGCCAGGCCTCGCCGGCGGCGGTCTGTTCGACGCGCGACCATTCGCCCTTGCTCCAGGTCAGGCGGTACCAGTCGTCGCGGGTCAGTGCGCGCAGGGCCTCGCGGTCGGCGGCGCCGGCGTTGGAACGCAGCACGCGCAGGCGGCGGCCGTCTTCGCGTTCGTCAAGCAGCGTGGGATCGAACTCGAGCGTCTCCTCGCGGCCGCGGAAGTCGCCCTTGTACTGGTAGCGCGGCACCCGCACGCCGATCTGGTCGGGGTGCTCGCGGTCGGCCTGCACCAGCACCTGCATCTCGATGTGCGCGGGGCCGCGGTCGAGGTAGTAGAGTTTGCGCTCGCCCAGCCGCGCGTTGTAGGTCTCGTGGCGGGTGACGTCGAAGCTCTGCGTTGACTGGAAGGCGAAGGGCGGGACGGCGGGCACTTCGGCGGAGGCGTCTTCCGCGCGCAGAGCAAAGGCCGCAAGGGCGACCAGCAGGATTGCCGTGATGCGCATGGCGGGGCCTCGAATAGGGTGCGGGCGTTACGTTCGCCCCACCATAGTCAAAGCACCGACTTCTGGAAAGCGCAGGGACGGCGGCACTCGGAGGCTAAATCGTCGCGCCCGCCGGCTGCGGCTGGTAGGCACCCCAGGCGCGCGCGCATTCGTAGGCGCGGTGGAGGCATTCGGGTTTGCAGTCGCGTTGCAGGTGGTTCTCGGGCGCCAGGATGTAATGGCCGCCGGGCTTGAAGATGTCGAATTTCCTGCGGATCTCAGCTTCGGTTTCGGCCACCGAACGCTGCATGGGGGTCTTGACGTCCAGCGCGCCCATGAAAACGACACGTTCGCCCCAGCGGCGCTTCATCTCGGCGTGGTCGTTGCCGACGTTGGACTCGCAGGAGTGGATTACGTCGGCGCCCGAGTCGATCCAGTGCTCGACGAACTGCATGATGTTGCCGTCGCTGTGGAACATCACCTTCGCGTGCGGCGCCCACGACTTGATGCGGCGGATCAGCTCGCGGTAGTGCTTCATGTAGAACTCGACGTAGGTCTCGGCGCTGACCATCGACATGAAGGTGCCGGCGTAGTCGTCGCCGCTGAGTTCCACCAGGTCCACGTAGGGTCCGCAGACCGCTAGGTACCGCTCGTACAACTCAGAGAAGAAATCGAGCAGCCGCTCGGCCATGCGGTGAACCACCGGTGGGTTCAGGGCGATGGACATGAAGGTGTTCTCGTGCCCGATCAGGTGGCAGGTCTGTTCGAAGAGTCCGAAGCTGTTCACGGCGCGCGCGGCGATGGCATAGTCGGGGTAGCGCGCCTTCAGGAAGGCCAGGCGCTCCTTCAATTCGTCTACTCGGATGAGCTTCGCCGGATCGGGGAATTGGTACGCCTCGATCGGGTCGAGTTCGAACTCCTCGGGGTTCTCCGTCTCCTGGTGGATGGGAAACCGCCCGGGAACCACCTGGACCTGGTAGCCGGTGGCGCGGAAGCCGACGCCGTAGAGGTCCTCGCCGTCCTGGTCCTCGCCGGATTCCGGCGTGAAGGTGCGGAAGTCGGGGCTGTTGACGTCGGTCGAACCGGACCAGACGTAACGGAAGTCCGTGCCGAGCTGGTCGAGCACGCGGTCGTCGTAGAAGTTGACGGTGTGCCCCTTGTTGCGCCGGAAGTTGTAGCGCGCGTCGTCGCGGGGCAGGCCGAAGTACTCCAGCAGCCGCCAGTACAGCACGTCGTGGGGCCCGCACTGGCTGCCCCAGAAGGCCAGCGGCACCCGGTCGGGGATCTCGCCCGCCAGCGTCGCCCGTACGCGTTCCTTGGGGGTCCAAGCTTCGGCCATGGCGGGTCTCCTTATTAATCCGACGGGCAGAGCCTATCCGGAACAGGTCGATCATACAAGTAGTATATAAGTAAAAATTCCGGCGCATTCCGCTCCATTGGGCAGTGCTGTCCTGGACCTGGAGCACCCTGAGCGGGTACCTTGGCTACGGGGCAGCAAGCCATCCGGCCGATTCGACTCACCTAGCAGCCCGGTGAAAAAGGATCCAGGCCACGTTGCGAGAGATTTTCGAACTGAACGAGGCGCACGAAGCGGTGCCGTAGCCGGAGGCTACGGTGTGCGTAGCGGAACGAAGTTCAGGACGAAAGGAACCGCAACCCTTCGGGCAGCCTCGTCTTGCGATCCGGACCTGCGTA
>JAKLKQ010000066.1 GCA_023150555.1 Planctomycetota bacterium | reverse complement strand
GGGCGTTCCCTCGACGCCCCCACAAACTAGGTTTCGGCGGGGTGCCCAAGGGACTTAAGAACTTTTCAACAGAGCAAGGATTTCTCACAAAAGAAACCACCCGCTCCCCCCAAGTAGCCCCCGGTCCCGCTTTCGCCCTACGGGCCACGGCGCGACAGGCCGGCGCGGCGGCGGCCGCTCGAGTCTCGAGTCCTGGGTCTTGTGTCTTGAGCCCGGCTTGGCGGAAATCCGTCGACACGCAATGCGTATCGACGGGCCGGCCTCGCGGCGCTCAGCTGACGGCGAGGATCTCGAGCGGCGTGCGTTCCTCGAACCCGTCGAGGCCGAAGTAGCTGGCTTCGCCCTGGCCCATGGGGCGGTGGTTCTCGCGCAGGAAGGCCGCGGCGCGGGCGCGTTCGTGATCGCTGTAGGCGTACTTGTACAGCGTGCGGTCCTGGGTGCTGGCCGCGGTCTGGATGGCCTGGTGGCCGACGGAGAGGTTCAGGCGCAGCAGGACGGCGGGCGCGCCGCGCACGCGGCTGCAGGGGCGTTCGGGCCCGAGCTGCTCGAACTTCAGCAGGCGCTGGTAGAAGGCCACGTGCCGGGGGTTGACCTCGATCACGAAGTCGTTGCGGCGCTTGACCTGGCCCGCGTAGATGTAGATCAGGTTGAAGAGCTGCAAGAGCAGGTGCTTGCTGCCGGTCAGTTCGCGCAGCATGGCCAGGCGGGTGACCTCGATCAGGCGCCGTCCGCTCTGGCGTAGCGGCTTCAGTTCCGCGGAGAAGATCTCGTCGCAGGGCAGGCCGCCGGGCGTGTCGAAGACCAGCGTCACGGTGGCGACGTCGCGGCCGCGCTCGTCCTCGACCAGCAGCGTGAAGGTGTCGGCCTGCGCGTCGTAGGACGCCACGCAGAGGCCGCGGCCTTCTTCGGGCGCGTAGCCGCACTCCTTATAGATCTGGTGGGCCAGCGCGTAGGCGCGTTCGCGGGTGGCGCGGTCGGACGCGACCAGGATGCGGTATTTGGAGGCCTCGCCGTTGGCGCCTTGCACCGGCCACATGCCGCTGCCAGGCTTGCCTTCGACAATCTCGTCGCGGATCGCGCGCAGGACCTGGGAGACCGCGGTGGCGCGGCGCGGTGGGCGGTCGGGCAGGACGCTGTGGCCGTTCAAATTGCTCATGTCAGCAGTGCCTCCGTGTACTCCCCACACGTCCCCGGTTCCTTCTCCCACCGGTTCCTATCCGGTGTTTGGCTTTCGTAGCGAAGCAAAATGGAAAAAAGGTTAGAGATGCAACTCCCTTTGGCGAAAGGGGTTGCCGAGATGAATGCAAAATGACGCACCTGGAGCACAGGTGCGTAGGCGAATTCGAATCCGGACCTTTTGTCCTGGTTATCGAACTAGGTCCCGGGGCCGGCCGCCGGGGAGGTACAGGTCCTCGCGTTCTTTCACGCCCATGCGGAGCAGCAGGGCGCGCAGCGGGCAGCGGTCGGTGAGGCTGGTGACGATCAGGTTTGCGGCGGCCAGCAGCGTTCCTGCCAGGAAGTAAGGATGCACGGCCAGGCCCAGAATGGAGAAGCCCAGGACCGAGCAGCCCGCCAGGAATCGCCCCCAGCGCTCGGCGGACCATGGAACGGAGGTTTCCGCGCGTGGGTTGGCGTCGGGCGAGCGCAGGGCCAGCGCGCGGGACTCGCGGACGCCGCGCTCGGCGCTAGTCGCCTTCGGCATCTTTGAGCTCCTTGTCGATGTCGATCTGGTCGAAGCGGTAGCCGGGGGTCCAGGGCTGGTCCGTCCTGATGGTTCCTTTGGCGAAGAGTTTCATCACCAATACCCTGTTGCCGTCTAGCTTGTAATTCATGCTGCCTGCGTCCGGCGTATGCTCCACGAATTTCAAGGGCCCGACCTGCACGATTTCCTTCAGCACCTGCGGAACCTGATCCTGGTCTAGTTCCACGAGTTCGATCTCCTCGATTGCCCAGTTGCTGCCGTGGATAAAGATCCGGTCGCCGGGATAGGGCTCGCGATACTCGGAGACGCTCAGTGGCAATTCCTTTATGTAGAGGAATAGGAAGCGATCCACAAAGTAGAACGTGATGTCCACGGAGAGTTCCTGTTCGAAATGCGTTCCGGTTGTGCCAGCGGCCCATTTCTTGACGTCGAAGATGCGCTCGCCGTCCGTCCATCCCGCGCCGAAGTCCGACAGCCGCGTGGCTTCCGCTTCCAGGGTGAGCGGCCGGAGTATCATGCGCAGTTTTACGTCGCGCCGGGTGAGTTTTGCCGGCAGCACCAGCCCCGTGTGGACGTTGCCGGCGGGAAAATAGATCGCACCCGGGCGCTTGCCATCGGGCTTTTTCCAGAGCCAGCGTCCTTGGAAGGCGTAGAACGGTTTGGTCTCGTTCGTGTTGAAATTCCAGGTCTGGTGCACCTTCGGCTCAACCGGCAGGACGGCCTGTGCGGGCGCAGCGAGCGCTTCGGCTTGTGCAGTCGCGGGAGCGGGCGGCTTGGCCTTCGGAGCGGCCTCTTCGTTCAGCAGCACGTAGCCGCCGATGGCCAGGCCCGCGGAAAGCACCACGGCGGTGGCGACGCCCACCGCCGAGCCGCTCTTCGCGGCCAGCAACGGCTTGCTGTAGCGCAGGCTGCCGGCCGCGGCCTTCGCCGCCGCCGAGGCCTTCAGCACGGTAGCGTGCAGGGCCTCGGGGGCGTGCTCGGCGAGCAGGCACTTGCCCAGAGCCACGGGCGTCACCGCCGCCGCGCCCGCCGCGCCCAGGCGGGTGCGCAGCTTCTCCAGGCCCTGGCGGATGCGGTAGGAGACGGTGGTCTGGTTGCAGTTGAGTTCCCTGGCGATTTCGACCTGGCTCATCTCCGCGCCGAAGTGCATGACGATGGCTTCGCGGATCGCGCCGGGCAGTTCGTCGACGGCGTGGCGCAGCAGTTCGTGGAGATCCCTGTGTTCGGCGCGCGCTTCGCCGTGCCCGCCGGGTTCGGCGGCGCTGTCCAGCGGCGCGTTGCGGCGCCGCGTCTGGATCCGGCGGACGCTCATCTTCATGGCCTCCCGGCAGGCGATCTTGAGGATCCACCCGCGTGCGTTGCCGTCTGGCTGAAAGGTATGCGCGGACTTGCGGACGCGCAGGAAGGTCTCCTGTACGGCGTCCTCGGCTTCGGGGCAGCGTCCGAGCATGCGCACGCTGAGCGAATAGACCGCGTCGGTGTGGCGGCGCACGAGCTCTTCCCAGGCGGGGGCGTCGGCGGCGGCGATGCGCGCGAGCAGGTCCTCGTCGCCGGCTTCGCCTGCGGCCATTGGAGCGGTGGTCTTCTCGTGATCCAATGCGCTGATCCCTCTGCGCTCACCAGGCTTCCGAAGGGTCAGGTTACCAGACATCGTGCACCTTGTGCAGGCCTCGGGCCCTAGGATTTCCGGCGGCGGGGCCCGTTGCTTCCACAGGTAGAATCTCGCGATGGCGCGGTCTAGGTAAGGAAAATGGGGCCGCACAAAGAGATGTGTATCTCTATGAGCTGCAAGGTATTGCGACTTGCAGGAGAGTTCGCTCCGGCTACTTTCCGCAGGCCGCGAGCAACTCCGCGGTGGTGGTCGTGTAGCCGATCAGGCGTTCCATATTGGTGAGGTAGGCCTGCGTAAGTTCCAGGCCGCCGGCGGTACCGGCGACCTCGATGCCTGTCGTCGCGTCGCGCACCACGATCACGTCGTAGCCGCGGGCCTTCATCGCGCGCGTCGCGTAGTCGCGGTTGTACATGCAGACGTTCGTCGCGAAGCCCACGTAGAAGAGTCGCAGGATGCGGCGTTCGCGCAGCACCGCATGGAGCTGCCGCCCGGTGTGAATGACGAGATCTTCGCCGGCGGGCTCCACTTCGGGCGCGATGCGCAGGGCCTCGTAGAACTCGTCCAGGCCGGGCTCGGGGACGTCTTTGGGTGCCCACTCGGCGTAGGCGCCGCGCTTGGCCTTGAAGTCCGCCGGCGGCCAATCGGCCTCGGGCTCCGGGGGCCCCCAGACTTCCGCGTCCGGCATCTTGGGGACCCAGCGTTCGTACTTCTTGGCGACATGCGGCGCGGGCGCGTGGATCACCGGCGCGCCAATGCGCCGGAAGGCTTCGACGAGGGGCTTGATCTTCGTGCGCGTGATCTCGGCCGCGCGGTCCATGAAGGACGCCATGTAGAGGCCGTTCCAGACGTCCACCAGCACCAGGGCGACCGAGTCGGCTGGCATCCGCCAGCGCACGGTGGCCGGCTGGACCTCGGTTTCGCGCATGCCCAGGCGTGCAGGGCGGGGGTAATGGCGCAGGTTCAACTCTAGGTCCGGACGCGGGATATCGGTGCTCATGGAGGAATCCCCTAGGGTCTGGCCGGGTGGTTCTGGAATGATCTTATTCTTTATACACCTTCGAGTTACTGCTTGTCGCGAGCTTTCAAATGGGATACAAATTTAGCCCATCCCAAAGCCGAAGCGCTCCGTGGGACGATACCTTGATGACGTGGGGCAGCGTATCTGCCGCCGCGCGGCTTTGGCTGGACCGTTCGGGACCGAATTTCGCCATGCGCGTTCGTATCTTCTTCCTGAGTATGGTCTTCGGTATGGCTG
The DNA here is from genome assembly GCA_023150555.1 of Planctomycetota bacterium. Taxonomy (GTDB): domain Bacteria; phylum Planctomycetota; class SZUA-567; order H5-PLA8; family H5-PLA8; genus JAKLKQ01. The sequence goes on along the minus strand of JAKLKQ010000066.1, from coordinate 31,021 downwards.
CTGCGTGCGCCAGCCGGGCCGCCGAGAGCGGCGCCGAGCCCAAGGCCCAGGACGAGAAGACCGTCGAAGTGGCCCAGGAACTTCAGGGCACGACGGCGAAGAAGGAAAAGACCTTCACGCCCCTGACCGAGGGGACCCAACCGCCCGACAGCCAGGCAGATCCCGCGACGCCCACGCCGAATTCGGGCGACGCCATTGACCGCGCCGCCGCCGCGACGGCCGCCGCCGCCGTTGCCGCTTCGCATAGGGCCGTCCAGGCCAGCCAGCTGCCGGTGGAAGGCAATCCTGGCGATGTGCGCCTGGTCTGCATGCGCACCGACGTGATTCAGCGCTCGCGCTGGATCGTCCCCAAGGTGCCGGTGCCGCCCTTCAACAATTGGAACCGCTGGCTGGACGAGCACCCCCAGGTCGCACACTGCGCGTTGGACTGGATGGACAACGACGGACAGTGGTGGCATGCCGAACTGCGCGGCTTCGACCAGTACCCCGACAAGTACCGGGTGGGGCAAGGCGAGTTCCGGGCGTCGGGTGTGACCATCTACGGCGTCTTCATCCTGCCCGGCCGCTCCGACCCCGAAGGCCAGAAAGTTCACTTGGACGAGCTTCTGTCCGGCCTCGATTACCGCGTCATCGAGCGGGAGGCCCGCAGGTACGGGCGGCTGGACAAGCGCCGCGGCGACCCAGGCACCGGCGGCGACGGCAGCCGCAACGTCGGCCTGGGCGGGCCAGCCTGGCGCCCCACCTGCAACAGCAACACCTTCATTTCTCACCTGCTGCGCAAGGCTGGGCTGGAACGCGAGGCGCCCCCCGAGGCCATCGGCTGGGAGACGGTCCCGACGTTCCCCTATTCGTCCGATGCCGATGCCTACCCCGAATGAAGGCCGGGCGTCCGGCGAGCGTCTTCTGAAACGAGGTTCCCGAACCGGAATGCGTCCGTCTAACGTCACCCTCCTGCGGCACCTGCCGCGCTCCTGTCGGGCCGCCTTCGCCTGCGCGGTGCTGCTTGCGGCCTGCGGCTGCGGCCCCAGCAGCGGCAACCTGACCGAGAATCTGCGCGGGATTATTCCGTTCATGCCGCCGTCGCCCTATGTGGACGTCGGCGGCCGCAAGCTGCTGAAGGAAGAAGTCGCCTGGGCCGACCAGGTCAAGGCGCTGATCCTTTCCACCAAGGTCAACCCCAACGATCCGGTGGCCTACGACACGCTGGGGCAGCTCTTTCACCGCAAAGGCAACTACGAGCTGGCGAAGGAATTCTACGTCAAGGCCGTCGAGCTGGATGGGACGCTGAGCGAGTCGCACCACAACCTGGGCGTGATCGCGATCCAGGAAGGGCGAAACCGCGACGCGCTGATCGACCTTGGCCGCGCCGTGAAGCTGAGTCCCGATGACGCGCGCATCCACATGCGCCTGGGCCAGGCCCACGCCGGGCTGGGCGAGACCGCGCCGGCCCTGGCGTCCTTCGACAAGGCCCTGGCGCTGGACGACGAATACACCGACGCGTATCTCGAGAAGGCCAAGCTGCTCTACGGCAAGCGCGACTACAAGGGCGCGGAGAAGTGCTGCCGCGATGCCCTGGCGCACATTCCCGTCGTGGTGCCGGGCGAGATCGCCAAGGAATCTCGCGGCGCGGTGCTGGACGCGATCATGCCCCACATCTTCGGTGGCGAGGAACCCAAGCCCAACACGGCGAGGGAAGAGGCCGCCTTCGACCTGGCGCTGTGCCTGAAGGCCCAGGGCCGCCTCAGCGAAGCGATGCAGGAACTGCTCGTCGCCGAGACGGCCAAGGAGGGCACCGCCGACGTCCTGATCCTGAAGGCCGAACTGCAGGAAGGCCTGCGCGATTTCGACGGCGCCGCCGGCACGCTGGAAGGCATGCGCACGACCTTCCCCGACATGGCCGAGATCCCCAAGCGCCTCGCGCGCCTGTACACCCGCACCGGCAACCGCAACAAGGCCGCCGAGATGCGCCTGGTCGCCGCCGAACTGGACCACAGCGACCGCACGCTGCAGAAGGAAGCCGCTGCGGTGGCGGAGGCCGCCGGCGACCGTGCCCGCGCCATCGCCATCTACGAACGCCTGACGCGCACTGACCCCAACGACGTCGAGACCCTGCGCAAGCTGGCCGAGCACTACGACCAGGCGGGCATCAAGCGCCAGGCCGCGCTCACCTACCAGGAGATCGTCAACCGCAAGGACGACGACATGGCCGCGCGCCGGCGCCTGGGGATGCTCTACTGCGACGTCCCCGGCTTCCAGGGCCGTGCGGTGGTGCAGTTCATGGCCGTGCTGAAGAAGGATATGGACGACGCGGAAGTGCACCGCAAGCTCGGCGAGCTGTACCTCAACACCAACGCGCTCGAGAAGGCCGAGGAGCAGTTGCGCTGGGCTTCCGAACTGAACAAGAAGGACGCCGTCGCTTACGAGAAGCTGGGCGACCTCTACCGCCTGCAGCGCCAGGGCGCGCTCTCCGTCGACAACTACCAGGAGGCACTGAAGCTGCAGCCCGACCTGATGGAGGCGCGGCTGAACATGGCCAAGGTGCTGCTCAGCACGGGACGCCGCGAAGAAGCCGTCGCGCCGCTGGAGACGTACCTGAAGGCCAAGCCCGACGACGCCGACGCCCGCCGCATCTACGCCGAAACCCTGCGCGACCTGAACCGCCGCGAGGACGCCGTGCGCGAATACAAGGCCCTCGCCGTCAGCAACCCCTACGACTCCAAGACGAACATGGAGCTGGCGCGCCTCGCCACCCTGATGGGCCAGCGCGACCAGGCCGCCGGCATGTACGAGGACATGCTCGAGCGCAACCCCTCCAACGTCGACGCCCTGCGCGCCGTCGCGCGGCTCTACGACGAAATGGACCAGCCCCTGCGCAGCATGTACTGCTGGCAGCGCCTCCTGAAGGTCGCGCCGCAGGACTTGGAAGCCCAGGGCCAGCTGGCCAAGCGCTACAAGAAGGCCGGTGCCGAGGATGACGCCATCGCGCGCTACGAGCGCCTGGGCCACGCCGAGGCCTGGCGCAACGTGGCCTTCCTGCGCCTGAAGCGCGCCGACAAGCAGCTGAACGACGGCAAGAAGGACGAGGCCAAGGCCGAACGTGCCAAGGCCATCGAGGCCTACCGCAAGGTCATCGAACTCGAGAAGCAGGACATCGCCGCGCGCTACGACCTCGCCTCGCTGCTGCGCTCGGCGCGCGCCGATGCCGACCGCGACGAGGCCCTGAAGCTCTACCGCGAGATCGTGACGCTGAAGTCCGACGAGGCCCGCGCGCGCCTCAATCTCGCCAACCTCTACGCCGAGAAGGGGCGCCTGGCGCTGGCCGTCGAACAGTACGAGGCGATCCTGCTCAAGCAGCCCGACCACTCGGGCGCGCACCTGGGCCTGGGCATCGTGCACCGCCAGCGCGGCAAGTTGGACAAGGCCCAGGAACAGTACGAACTCGCCGAGAAGGGCGATCCGAACAACAAGTTCGTGCAGTACAACCTCGGGCTGCTCCACGATTACTACCTGGGCAACCCCGACAAGGCGCGCGCGTACTACCTGCGCTTTGTTGAACTGGGCGGCGACGCGGGCATGATCCCCGACCCGGAGGCCGAACGCCCCGAGCCGCAGCCCGAGGCCAAGCCCGCCAAGGAAGCTCAGGCCCCCGCAAAGCCCAAGGGCGCCACGATCGGGCCGCCGCCCGAGACCGACCCCGCCGCCACCAGCGTGAACCTGGGCGAGTAACGGCAGGAATCAGGCGTCCGGATACAGGGCTCAGGGATGGAGCGGCTTCGCCGCTTTTCTTGATCTGCTGAATCCTGAAACCCGAAGCCTGTCTCCTTTTGTACCGAAGCGCACTTCCACGCTGCGCGCGAATCGTGCATACTCTGATAATATCAACCTTTTAATCTTGGCCCGGAGCAACCTTCATGAGTGCCGCCGCGCATACCTACGATGCCGTCCTGATCGGTGCCGGCCACAATGCGCTCGTCCTGCAGGCCTACCTGGGCAAGGCGGGCCTCAAGACTGTCTGCCTCGAACGCCGCGACATCGCCGGCGGCGGCTGCGCGACGATGGAAGACCCGCGCTTTCCCGGCTACCTTCACAACACGCACTCTTTCTTCCACCGCGCCATCACCTACATGCCCTGGTACCGCGACCTGGAGCTGGAACGCCACGGCGTGCGCTACCTGGAGCCCGAACTGAACGTCGCGCTGGTCCAGAAGGACGGCAATGTCCTGGAATGGTGGACGGACTTCGAGCGCACCGCCAGGAGCTTCGAACGCTACAGCGCAAGGGATGCCCGCACTCTGCGGCGCTGGCGCGACGACTTTATGCCGGTACTCGAGAAGATCGTCGGGCCCGAAGGCCGCACGCCGCCAATTCCGCCGGCGCGGCGCCGCGAACTGCTCGCCAAGTGCCCCGAAGGACGCCTGCTGCTCGAGACGAGCGAACTCTCGCCGCAGGAGTTCGTGCTGCGCGAGTTCGAGAACCCCGTCGTGCAGGGCGGGCTGCTCTTCTTCAACGGCCTGCGCGAGGTGGACCTGCGCTGCAAGGGCTTCGGCCACCACATCCCCATCCTCCTGGCCGCCGCAGGCAAGGCGCAGATGTGCGTCGGCGGCAGCGCCGGGCTGGCGCGCGCGCTGGTCAACGCCGTAAGGGAAAGTGGTGGCGAGATCCGCTACCTCGCCGAACCCAAGCGCATTCTCGTCGAGAACGGCAAGGCCGTGGGCGTCGAGACTACGGCGGGCGAAGTCTTTCACGCCAAGCACTTCGTCGCCTCGGGCCTGAACCCGCACCAGACCTTCCTCGATCTGATGGATCCGAAGGACGTGCCCGCCGACTGGCGCGAGAAGGCGCAGGGCTTCGTCTACAACCTCATCGCGCCGCTCTTCGGGCTCAACCTGAATTTGAAGGAGCGCCCCGTCTACGAGGCCGAGCAGGAATTCCCGTACCTGTCCAAGGCGCTGATGGTGATTCTGGGGCTCGAGGACTACGCGCAGTATCCGGACATCGTCGAGCACCACGAGAAGGGCACCATCCCGCAGACGGTGATGTGGGGCTGCACGCCGACGGTCTTCGATCCTTCGCAGGCGCCGCCCGGCAAGCACACCGCCTTCATGTGGGAGAAGCTGCCCTACCACCTGAACGGCGACCCGAAGAACTGGGACAAGAAGAAGGACGAGCACGGCCGCAACATGCTCAAGCTCTGGACCGAGTACGCCCCGAACCTCAACGGCGCCGTGGAAAGCTGGTTCACGCGCAGCGCGCTCGACACCGAACGCACTTTCCCCAACATGCGCGAGGGAGACCTGCTGATCGGCGCCTTCACGCACGGGCAGATCGGCTACGAGCGCCCCTTCGCCGGCGCGGGGCACTACCGCGGGCACGTCAAGGGCCTGTACCTGTGCGGCTCGTGCTGCCATCCCGGCGGTAATGTCACCGGATTGCCGGGCTACAACTGCGCGCAGGTGGTGCACGCCGACCTGGGCCTGAAGGCCGCCTGGGCGCCCGAACCCGCCGAGCAGGCCCTCGCGAAGTTGTGCTGACGGAAACTGCGACCATGCGCCTGCCCGACATCGCCTACCTCACCGACATCTACCTCGATTTCGGCGCCGTCGCGGTGCTCCCGGAACTGCTCGAGCGCCTTGGCGTCAAGCGCCCGCTGGTCGTCACCGACGCGGGGCTGGTGAAGCTGGGCTACGTGAAGCAGCTAAAGCTTGGTAAGCCCGCCGTTTTCGACGAAATCGAGACCAACCCCACCGAAGCAAGCCTCCTGAAGGGCGTGGCGCAGTACAAAAAGTCGAAGTGCGACGGAATTGTCGCCTTGGGCGGCGGCTCGCCGATGGACTTGGCCAAGCTTCTGGGCGTGCTGGCGACGCACCCGGAGCCCATCGAGCAGTACGCGATCGTGCGCGGCGGGATTCCCAAGATCACGAGCAAGGTCCCGCCGATCGTTGCCGTGCCCACGACCGCCGGCAGCGGCAGCGAGGTCGGGCGCGCCGCGCTGTTGACGCTGAACTCGGGCCGCAAGCTCGGCTTCCTGAGTGCGCACCTGCTTCCGAAAGCCGCCGTCTGCGATCCGGAGTTGACGCTGGACCTGCCGCCGGGCCTGACCGCCGGCACCGGCATGGACGCGGTCAGCCACTGCGTCGAGACGTTCTGCAGCACGAAGGTGAATCCCGTCGCCGACGCCATCGCGCTGGACGGCCTGGGGCGCGGCTGGAAGTACATCCGCCAGGCCTTCGCGGACGGCAAGGACCGCCCGGCGCGCCGCGAGATGATGCTCTGTTCGCTGATGGGCGGCCTGGCCTTCCAGAAGAGCCTGGGCGCCGTCCACAGCCTCAGCCACCCAATGGGCGCGCTGAAAAGCCGCCGCCTGCACCACGGCACGCTAAACGCGCTCTTTCTGCCGCCGGTCCTGCGCTTCAATCGCGATGCCTGTGCGGAGAAGATGGATGCGATGGCGAAGGTCATCGGCGCGCCGTCGGGCGCTGCGCTGCCCGAAGCCTTCGCGAAGCTCAACGAGGACCTGAAGCTGCCGGCGCGGCTGAGCGAGATGGGCGTCGAGCGCGAGGATCTGGAACCGCTCGCGCCGCTGGCCGTCGAGGACCACTGCACGCCGACGAATCCGCGCACGCTGGACGTGGCCGCCGCGCGGCGGTTGTACGAAGAAGCCTGGTAGGGGAGCGCATGCCGTGACGGCCCTGCACGAACACGCCGGACACCTGCTGATCCTGGGCGCGCCCAAGACGCGCGAACGCGTCGGACTCTTTCTTCTGGCCGCCGGGTGCGCGGGCATGGGCTATGCGCTTTACGCGCTGCTGCAGGCCGAGGTGCTGAGCTGGCTGTGGGTGCTGCCGGGCCTGGCGCTCTCCGCCGTCGGCATGCACGTGATGTTCTGCGAAGAGCAGATGATCTTCGACAACCGCGTGAAGATGGTCTTTCAGCGCGGCGCGGTGACGGTGCGGCAGAGTTTCCCGTTCGATCAGGTCGAGCGCGTGGAGTGGGCCGCGGCGAGAGGCTGCCGCCTGGCCCTGAAGGACGGGCGCAGCGTCGAGATCGCAGAGTCGGGCGAGACGGCCTTCGAGGCCGATGCGAAGCGCATCGCCGCGTTCATCGGCAGGCCGTTTCAGCCGATCGAGGGGAGCGGCGCCAGCTAGGCGCCGTGCGTCGCTTTCGCCAGCGCTTCAATTTGCGCGCCCACCTGCTTGACCAATTCTTCCTTCGCGGTGCCCTTCGCGGCCAGTTCAGCGGCGAGCTTCACCAGAGCGCTGCCTACGATCGCGCCGTCGGCGATCCTCGCCACCGCCGCGGCCTGTTCGGGGCGCGAGATCCCGAAGCCCACGCAGACGGGCGTCTTCGCGCGGGCCTTCAGGTCCTTTACGTTCTGCGCCATGTCCTCGGGCAGAGTGTCTCGAACGCCGGTGATGCCGGCCACGCTGACGTAGTAGACGAAGCCGCTGCTGCGTTCGGCGATCAGGGCGCGGCGCTCGGGCGTCGTCGTCGGCGCGCAGAGGAAGACCAGGTCCAGCCCGGCGGCGGCCGCGCGCGCGGAAGCGTCGCCTTCGTAGCCCGCCGGCAGGTCGGGCACGATCAGGCCGTCGTAACCGGCCTCCTTCGCGGCCTTCAGGAAGGCGTCCAGCCCGCGCTTGTAGACCAGGGACTCGCTGACCATGCACAGCAGCGGGATCTTCAATCCGCCGGCGCGCAGCTTCCTCGCGAGTTCAAAGACCTGCGCGACCTTGAAGCCCTTGCGCAGCGCGCGGTCGTAGCTGGCCTGGATCGTCGGGCCGTCGGCGATCGGGTCGCTGAACGGCACGCCCAGCTCAATCAGGTCCGCGCCGCGCGCGGCGGCTTCCTTGACCAGCGCCTCGGTGGCGGCCAGGTCCGGATCGCCCACCGTGAAAAAGGGCATGAAGGCGGCGTGCTTCTGCTCCTTGAGCGCGGCAAAGGCAGAGGCGATGCGGGACGTTGTGGCCAAACTCGTCTTCTCCTGGAATGGAAGGTAAAGCGTAAAGGATGCCGCAGCGCCTGCAAGCTGCCGGAACGATTTGCTACCGTGCGGACTCCAGCAGGTTCAGAATTTCCCGCAACTCCCGCACCGTGTGGTCGCCGCCGGGGGACCACTGGATGCGGACGTGCTGCGCGTCGCCGTTGTCGACCCAGACGGTGGTCAGGCCTTGTTCTTTCGCGCCGTGAAGTTCGTGGCTGTTGCCGTCTCCGACGTAGAGGCAGCGGTCGGGCGGCACGCCCAGGCCGCAGAGCGCGTGGCGGTACATGCTCGGGTCGGGCTTGCGCACGCCCAGATGCGCCGACGAGGCGACGACGGGAAAGAAGGCGTGCAGCGGCCCGGCGCGCAACAGGTCCGGCGTCTCCCACGAACAATCCGTGCAGAGTGCCAGTTTCACGCCACGGGCTTGCAGCGCAGCGAGCGTTTCGACGGCGTCCGGCTTCGGCTGCAGGGCTTCGTCGCGCAAAAAGGAGAGCTTGATCTCGCTTGCGCGCGTAAGGCGCTCGGGGTGGGCTTCGGCGCCCAACAGCTTGAGCACGGCGACGATTTGTTCGTGAACTTCCCGCGGCGTGCCGCGCATGCGGCCTTCGAAGCCCGCGTGCCAGTGGTCCTGGAAGGCGTCGGTGTCGACTTCCAGCACAGCGGCGAGGTCCTCGTAGAGGCGCCGCCAGCGCTGCGGCGGGAGGTTGGGCACCAGGGTGCCGAAGAGGTCGAAGATGACGGCTTGCATTTGGCTCGTCCGGGTTACTTCTTGAGCAGGCGCCGAACTTCCTCGCAGTCCTTGTCCCCGCGGCCGGAGACGTTGATGACCAACAGCTGGTCCTTCTTCATCTGCTTGGCCAGCTTGCGCGCGTAGGCCACGGCGTGCGCGGACTCCAGCGCGGGAATGATGCCTTCGGTGCGCGCGAGGTAGCCGAACGAATCGAGCGCCTCGGCGTCGGTCGCGCTGACGTACTCGGCGCGCTTTGTCGCGTTCAGCCAGGCGTGCTCGGGGCCCACGCCGGGGTAATCGAGCCCCGCGCTGACGCTGTGCACCGGCGCGGTCTGGCCGTCGTCGTCTTGTAAGACGACGGTCTTCATGCCGTGCAGGATGCCGTCCCAGCCTTTGGAGATCGTCGCGCTGTGGCGCGGCGTATGGACGCCTTCGCCGGCGGCCTCGACGCCCACCAGCCGCACGGCCTTGTCTTCAACGAAGGGATGGAAGATGCCCATCGCGTTGCTGCCGCCGCCCACGCAGGCGACGACGGCATCGGGCAGGCGGCCTTCCTTCTCCTTCATCTGCTGCTTGACCTCGCGCCCGATCACCGACTGGAAGTCGCGCACCAGCATGGGGAAGGGATGGGGCCCCATCACGCTGCCGATGACGTAGTGCGTGTTGCGCACGCTGGCCATCCAGTCGCGCAAGGCCTCGTTGATCGCCTCCTTCAGCGTCTTTTGTCCGGCTTCGACGGGCACGACTTTCGTGCCGAGCAGTTCCATGCGGAAGACGTTCAGGGCCTGCCGGCGCACGTCCTCGGCGCCCATGTAGACGGTGCATTCGAGCCCGAAGAGCGCCGCGGCGGTGGCCGTCGCCACGCCGTGTTGCCCCGCGCCGGTCTCGGCGATGATGCGCGGCTTGCCCATGCGCTTGGCCAGCAGCACCTGCCCGAGCGTATTGTTGATCTTGTGCGCGCCGGTGTGGTTGAGGTCCTCGCGCTTGAGGTAGATCTTCGCGCCGCCGCAGTCCTTGGTCATGCGCTCGGCATAGGTCAACGGGCTGGGCCGCCCGACGTACTCGCGAAAGAGCGTCTCAAGTTCCCGGTTGAAAGCCGGGTCGTTCTTGGCTGCCAGGTACGCGCGTTCCAGCTCCTCGCACGCGGGCATCAGCGTCTCGGGAATGTAGCGTCCGCCGTAACCGGCTTCGCCGCCAAAGTAGCCGCGGGCGTCGGGCTGGGGACCGGTGGTGAGCGCCTTCGCGCTGGCGCCAGGTGCGTTCATATCGTGATGCCTCCAAAGCCGAAGGAGAGAGGTTACGCCAGGCGGCGCTTTCCGACAAGCCGAGCGCCGCGCAAAGGCTTGGGCTAGAATATCCCTGCCGGAGATAAACAAGGAGCCCGCCGATGCCCGCCCGCCCGAACGTGGTCGTCTTTTTTACCGACCAGCAGCGCTGGGACACCTGCGGCTGCTACGGCAGTCCGCTGGGCATTACGCCGAACCTGGACGCGATGGCGAAGCGCGGGACGAAGGTCGAGCACAGTTTCACGGTGCAGCCCGTCTGTGGCCCGGCGCGCAGTTGTTTCCAGACGGGCCTCTACGCGACGCAGACCGGCTGCTGGAAGAACGCGATCCCGCTGAAGCCGGACGAGCGCACGCTCGCGCACGAATTCAATGACGCCGGCTACCGCACGGGTTACATTGGCAAATGGCACTTGGCCACGGAACCGGTGGGAGCGGATGGGAAGAAGAACTATCTGGCGCCGGTGCCGCCCGAAGCGCGCGGCGGCTACCAAGACTGGTACGGCGCAAACGTGCTGGAATTCTTCAGCGAGCCCTTCGCCTTTCGCGTGCAGGACAACGACGGCAAAGTCGTCGAGCGCCCCGGTTACCGCGTCGACGGGCAGACGGACCTGGTGCTGGAGTACATCGACGAGCGCGCGAAAGCACCGGAACCGTTTTTCCTTTTCGTCAGCTACATCGAGCCGCACCACCAGAACGCGATGAAGCGCTACGTGGGACCGGAGGGCAGCCGGGAGCGCTTCAAGGACGCGTGGGTGCCCGAGGACCTGCGTGCGCTGGACGCCGGCGACTGGAAGGAACAGATCGCGGACTACTACGGGTGCTGCGCGGCACTCGACGCGGGACTCGGCCGCGTGCGCGGGAAACTCGAGGCGCTGGGCATCGACAAGAACACCGTCCTGCTCTTCTGCAGCGACCACGGGAGCCACTTCCGCACGCGCAACGGCGAGTACAAGCGCAGCTGCCACGAGTCGTCGATTCGCGTGCCGACCGTGCTGCAGGGCCCGGGCTTCGACGGCGGCAGGACGATCAACGAGTTCGTCGAGCTGGTCGACTGGCCCGCCACGCTGCTGGACGCCGTCGGCCTGCCGGTGCCCGAGCGCATGATGGGCCGCAGCCTCAAACCGCTTGCGCAGGGCGAGAAGCCCCATGGCTGGCGCGAGGAGGCCTTCGTGCAGATCAGCGAGTCGCAGATCGCCCGCGCGGTGCGCACCCCGCGCTGGACCTACTGCGCCGATGCGCCCGCGGACTTCCAGGACGGCGCGGGCGGATCAAAGGTCTACGTCGACCAGTACCTCTACGACAACGAGGCCGATCCGCATCAGCTCAAGAACCTGGTGAAAGACCCGGCGCACCGGTCCACCCTCGAGACCCTACGCGCGCGGCTGAAGGCGCGCATGGCCGCGGCGGGGGAGGCGGCGCCGGCGTTCCGCGGCGCGGAGTGACCGTTCCGTAACGCGATGTGCTACGAGTTCTACGCGGGTTCGCGTCACCAAACGGTTTTGCGGGCACAAAAAAACGGGGCGAGGCTTTTGGGCCTCGCCCCGGGTGCTTTTATGAGGGGCCCCTTGGGGAGAGGGGCCCCTGCGGGAGAAACGGGGTACGTGGGTAGGACGTACCCCTAGGGCGCTGGGTTGTACTGCCGAGGAGGGCTTATCTTTTCCGCCTTCCTCTACCTGCTCTTGCGACCTCCGTCCGGTTTCCTTTCCAACGATTTCTACTATGGCAATCCCATTGCCACTCCGGAAAGATTTTTAGTCGCACCTCGCGATTCTCGTAACTTCAAGGCATTCCGTTTCTTGCAAGGTGCCCGCCAAGGCGTTCGCATTGCACTAGTGCTTTGCGTGCGCGCATTGCCAGTCAATGGACGTGTGCAGACTGACGTACCTTGTCAATTAATCCGAACGGTGGGGCATATAGCGACAGGTGCCGCCGAACCTGCTCGAAACGGGTCAGGGCTGGAAGCAGAGGTGGCGGACACGGGCCGGCGGAATGTTGATCGGCACCAGTTCGCTGCGGACCTGGTAGGCCTTGGCGAAGCGGTCCACGACCTTCTCGATGCCGGCGATGCGGTCCCGGCGCGCCTTGCCCACGAAGGGCTTCTGGATCTTCCGCACGGCGACGTATTCGAAGTAGGTCAGGTGCCCGCCGGGCTTCATGAGCTTGCGGAAGTGCTCCAGGAAGCCTTCCACCTCGTGCGGCGTGAAGTTGTTGAAGGGCAGGCCGCTGACGATGAAGTCGTAGGTGGGTTTGGCCGGAAGCTGCATGATGTCGCCGAGGTTCAAATGCAGCTTGGTCGTCGTCTCCCGGAAGACCTTCTCCTTCTTGAAGCGCTTCTGCAGGCACTCGACGAAGAGCGGGCTGATCTCCCACAGGTCCAGGCGCCCGCGCCCGCCCAGGCGCTTCACGATCTGCTTGGTGAAGGGGCCCGTGCCCGGTCCGACTTCCAGCACGCGGAAGTCCGCCGGGGCCTGGCCGCGCTTGGGAAAGGCCCGCACCATCGCGCTGCCCAGGAAACGGCTGCTGGGCGCCACGGCGCCCGTGGTGCGGAAGTTTTGAAAGGTCTCGCGGAGAAAATGGACCGGTTCGGCAACGCCCATGCGCGGCGGGACTCCTTTTTAGGTGCCAATCTTCCGGTGAAGCTCACACCATAAGGGATAATGGGTCGGCGGCAAGCCTTTTGTTTTGTCCGTAAACCGTGCTATGGATTGGGCTTGTGGAGTGCGCGGGTGCCGTCCGGCAAGAGGTAGCACTCGGCATCGAAGAAGAGTTTCACCAGCGCCGGGAGGAGCTTTTCCGTGCCGGCTTCCTCCTCCATAAGGATCTTCTTCGCGACCTCGTGGGGCAGGGCCTTCTTGTAGGGGCGGTCGGTGGCGGTCAGGGCGTCGTAGATGTCGGCGACGCACATCACCTGGCCGTCGAAGTGGATCTCGTCGCCGTGCAGCTTGCGCGGGTAGCCGCTGCCGTCGCGCTTCTCGTGGTGCGTATAGGCGACCTCGGGGGTCTCGCCCAGCGCGGCGGGCCACGGGATGCGCAGCAGGATCTGGTAGCTCTTGGTCACGTGGCTGCGCATGTCGTCCCACTCGGCCGCGGTGAGGTTGCCCTTGCGCACCGAGAGGAGCTCGTGCTCCTTCACCGTCAGCCAGCCCTTCTCCTTAAGGGCGGCCAGCGCGGCCAATTCCTCGTCCTTCACGAAGGCGGGCTTGTTCTTGGATTCGATCAGCGCCAGGGCCTGGTCGATCTGGAGCTTCAGCGGCGCGTAGCGTTCGGCCAGCAGCGGCCCCGGCTCGGCTCGTTCCTGGATCGCCTGCTCCAGGGTTTCGCCGAGGGTGCGTGCGGCGAGCAGTTCCAGCCGCGCGCGGATCAGGTCCACGCCGCCTTCGGGGAGCTTGTCGGCCTTGCAGAGGATGTACTCGCGCACGCCGATCTTGCCGACGTCGTGCAACAGCCCGGCGTAGCGCAATTGCCGCAGGCGTTCGGGCGTGTAGCGGACCGTATCGAACGGCGGCGTCTGGCATTCGTGGACGGCGCGGGCGAGGTTGAGGCTGTACAGCGTCACGCGGCGGCTGTGGCCGCTGGTGCAGGGGTCGCGGTCGTCGATGGCCTGGCTGACGGCTTCTACGACGGATTCCAGCAGGTGGTCGAGTTCGCCGTAGAGCTTGGCGTTCTCGAGAAAGACCGCGGCAAGTCCGGCGATCGCCGCAAGGAAGCTCTCGTCCACCGCGTTGAACGGAGTGGGGCGGCCGCCTTCGGCCTTCTTGTTCAGGCACTGCAGAACGCCCAGGACCCCGCCGCTGCGGTCGCGCAGCGGGATGGCCAGCACCGAGGTCGTTTTGAACCCGGTGCGTTTGTCGACTTCGGGGTTGAAGCGCGGGTCCGCGTAGGCGTCGGGCACGTTCAGGGTGCGCCCTGCGGTGGCGGAGGCGCCCGCCAGGCCTTTGTCGGCGGGGAAGCGGATCTCCTTGGCCTCCAGGCCCTGCGCGACGATGGAGTAGAGCTCGTTCTTTTCGCGGTCGAGCAGAAAGACGCTGGAGCGTTCGCAGCGCATGATCTGGCTGGTGCGTTCGACGATCTTCGGCATCAGTCGTTCCAGGCGCTGCTCCGTGCCCAGGAACTGCGCCGTCTCCAGCAGCAGGTGCAGCTTCTCGATCTCCTGCTCGTTGGCGCGCGCCAACTCATCCGCGGCGGCGGTATCCGAGATGGGGATCAGCCTGCGCGAGCTCTGGCGGTTGGCGCGCGGCGCGCCGGGCAGCAGGTCTTTGTTCATGCGCCGCCGTCCTTACGCTTCGCGGCCAGCGCGGCTAGGCTGGGCGCCTGCTGCGGTCGGCCGAGCGCGCCCTCGCGCAGGTCCACGACGTTCGGTTGCTGGGCCTGCTGGGCTTGAATGCGCTCGAAGGCTTCCGCCCACATCGGCTTCGCCCAGGGCCCGCGTGCACGGACCTTCTCGCGCACGGCGACGCTCACGTCCAGGTCGTCGGCCCAGCGGTCGAAGTCGTCCCAGTCGTGGGCCCAGCTCCAGGTGTCCAGGGCGGGTCGGTAGCCTGCGGGGGCGCGCTTTTCGACGTAGCCGCAGTCGGCGGGGAAGGCGTTGTGGCGCAGCGCGTCCACGACGGGAAGGCAGTTGGGGTTCTTCTCGTAGCGGTTCTCGTAGACCGTGCAGGTGTTGGTCTCGGTGTCGAGGAACTCGCAGGGAAACGGTGTGATGAAGACGGTGCGCCCCAGGATGACCTTCTTGTAGCAGCACTTGCCGCAGCGGTTGCAGAGCGCCTCGTGCTCAGCGTCGGCGTTGGTTGCGATAGGCTGTCCGCAAGGGGAACCGTCGATCGGCACGATACACTCCTCAAAGGCAAAGCAACCATTTTAGCCTGGGATTGGTGCCATTCCAGAAGAATAGCCCGCCGCGCCTGGTCTCTAGACGCGGATGAAACACGGTGGCATGATAGAGCCTAGGCAGGGCGCCGGGCGAGCACGTGCTAAGGAGAACGCTGTGGGCTTCCAGATTCGCAATGCGGAAGGCGGCGTGACGGTCGTGGAACTCAGCGGCGAGCTGGACCACCACAAGGGCAGCAAGGAGTTCTATGCGTACATTGAGTCGTTCAAGCCCGCCAAGGGCATGCGGCTGCTGATCGACCTGGCGGGCGTCACGTACATCTGCAGCGAGACCGTCGGCGCGGTGTTGAACCTGGGCGAGTCCGTGATCCGGGCCGGCGGGCGCGCCTGCTGCAGCGGCGTGCGCGGCATGCCCAAGGACGTCTTCGAGATCCTGGGCGTCGAGTCGGTCCTCAACCTTTACCCGTCCGAAGCCGAGGCGCTAAAGGTCCTGACTTCCTGACGGGCCGTCTCACTTCCCTTTCGAATCGCCTTCGAGACGCGCAGCCGCATCGGGCAGCCCCAGCGCCCGGTACGCGGCCGCCAGCGCCCGCCGGCCGGGCGGAAAGCCCGGCGCCAGATTCACCAGCACCGCCGCCACGTCGAAGGAGGCTTCCGAGTCGCCGGCGTTCAGGTGCGCGGTGGCGAGGATCTCCAGGATCTCGTAATGGACCTGCCGCGCGAACTGCTGCGTGTAGGCATCGGCCGGCGGCATCTGCAGGATCACGAGCGGCGCCCGCGCATCGGGCAAGGTCTCTCCCCCGCGGCACTGCTCCCGCAGCTTCACGGCGGCTTCCTGGTGTGCCGCGTCGAACTTTTCGCCCAATACCTGAAGCGCCTGCCGGGGGCTGCCGGTGCGCGCGTTGATCCAGGCCTGAACGAGGATACCCTTCAGCGCCCACGGCCCGGTAAAGTAAGGGCGCTCCCGGTCGAGCAACGCGCCGATCTCCTCGCCCTTGCCCTGCCGGTACAGGCCTTCGGCCAGGTCCATCACGTGCATCGCGCGAAGGGGTACCTGCAACCGCGCGGCGTCGGGCGCGTTCAGGGCGTTCGCGCATGCGTCGGTCAAGGTCTTGTCGCCGGGCTCGTGCCGGCGTTCGTGCAGCAGCACCGCGTACCGCGACCACGCATTGGCGCTCTGCGGCTGCGTGGCGATGTTGTGCAGCATCAGCGCTTCCATCGAACGGTACGGTTCGATGCGCAGGAAGGTTAAAACCGCCAGCCCCAGCGCGAAGGCCGCCAGCACGGAACGCCGCGCGTCGAAGGCGAAGTGCTTCGCGGCAACCACCAGGCAGCCGTCGGCCAGCAGCACCAGTGCCGGGATCCAGCCGCAGAACGCCCAGTGCAGGTAGTGGTCGGCCATCGTGAAGGTCTGCGGAAAGAGGTTCATGGTCGGCGCCAGCGCGCCCAGGCCGGTGATCCAGAAGAAGGCGAACTGCGCGCGCTCCCGCGCCAGCCACAGGAGCAGGCCCGATATCGCCAGGAACCCGGCCCACGCCGCCCAGCCGATCGTGGAGGACGCGGGCAGTTCGCGGACCATGTAGAAGAAAGCCAGGTTCAGCGGGCAGACGGTGTTCCACAGGTAATGCAGCAGGATCGGGCCGTCGGTGGCGATCGCCGCGACGCGGCTGCCGCCGGCGACGACGTGCGCGGCGTCGTCGCGCACGTACATCAGGTTCAGCGCTAGGAAGGCGCCGCACAAGAGTGCGAAAGGCCCCCACCACTTCAGGCCGCGGTACAAGCGCTCGCCGCGCAGGAGGATCTCGTAGGCCACCAGGAGGCCGGGCAGCACCAGCGCCTGGACCTTGGCCAGCAGCGCCGCCGCGCACAGCAAAAAGGCCACCGCGCCCAGCGTGGCGTTGTTGTGCTCGCGCGCCTTCACGTAGCGTTCGGCGCTCCAAAGCATCAGCGCGAAGCAGACCAGGTTCTTGCGTTCGGCCAGCCACAGCACCGACGGAGCGCAGACCGGATGCAGCGCGTACAGCAGCGCCGCCGCAAAGGCCAGGCCCGGCCGGCCCGTGATGCGCGCCACCAGCGCGCGCAGCGCCAGCGTGCCCGCGCCGAACCACAGCAGCCCGTGCAGGCGCGCGCCCCAGAACTGTTCGACGCCGAAGAGCTTCGCGTCCAGCCACAGCGTCAGCTGCGTCAGCGGCATGTAATCGCTGTAGTAGACGTGCTTCCAGACGGCGGCGAGTCCGGCCAGCCCGTCGAGGCGCAGGTCGGGGTTCTGCAGGTAATAGGCGTCGTCGTCGTAGCCGAGCAACCCGAAGCCCAGCGACGGCAGGTAAAGGAGGATGGGCAGGACCACCAGCAGCACGGCCTGGAGGTCGATCCGCGCGGCGCGCGGCGGTTGGGCTTTGCCCGCCTGGAGTGTGGTTGCCTTGGTGGTGTCCGCCATGCGCCGTAAAGTATTGCGGTGCGCGGCGATTTGTCGAGGCTTCGAAAACGCTACTTCTTCGCGTTCGGCACGTCCTTGAGCGCGACCTTGGCCTCGGCGTGGTAGCCCAGCTTGACGCCGCAGATGCGGCCGTTGCCCGGATCGGCGATGAAGAGCCGCCGGTCGGTGTGCGTGGCGACGTAGACGGGGTAGACCAGGCCGACCTCGTCCCCGCCCAGGGGCAGGGCGCTCTGGGGACCGGCGCTGTCGACGTTGCCGTAGCGGCCGATCCGCAGGAGCAGGTTCCCGTTGCTGTCCAGCACCGCGATCTGGCAGCGGTCGGTCTCCGGCGCGAAGCTGCGCCCGAAGCCGTCGAGGTCGAAGCGCGTGTTCCAGCACTGGCAGGGCGCGCCGGGGCGCGCGATGCCGAGGCCGCCGTACAGCCACTCGGCGCCTTCCACCCACACCTGGCCCATCTGCTCGCTGGCGGCGGCCGGCAGGCCGGCGGGCTTCGATATTTCGTCGAGCGGCACGGGGCAGCCGTGGCCCCGGCTTGCATAGAGCTTGCCCTGTCCGACCTTGAACTTCATCAGCGTGCCGGCGTTCTCGCCGTAGGCTTCCTTGCCGTCGATCAGGCGGTGGACTTCGGCCAGCACGTAGATGTCGCCGTGGGCGTCGATGGCGGTGCCGTGCCCGCCGGGCAGGCCCTGGATCGTGTCCTGGAAGCGCGCCTGGCCGTGCTTGTCCCAGACGTGGACCTCGCTGTGCGCGTAGCGCCCGGGGTACAGGCGCGGCGTGTAGGGTTTGCCGGTGGGCAGGACGTCCCGGTGCTTGTAGCCGCCTTCGAGCTGCGACTTCTCGCGCGTGTTCTTCGCGTTGTAGCAGTGCACGACGATGTCGCCGGTGGGCGTGACGTCCAGGCCGGACTGGTGCCAGTAGACGGGCTTGTTCGAAGGCAGCTTCAGCCCGCCGATGAGCTGCTTCTCGGTGCCGAAGTCCGGCGTGACCTCTTCGCCGTAGTCGAAGGGCACCTCGCGCCAGGAGTCGAAGACGAAGCGTCCGACCTCGAAGGATGTCCGCAGGTAGGCGAGCCCGTCGTTGTCGAGGGCCAGGTCTTCGGTGTTGTACGGCATCTTCTTGATGGCGCAGCGCCCGGTCTCGGGATCGACCTGCACGAGGTTCGAGAAGGTCATGTTGTTGTTGCCGTCGCCTTCTCCGACGTACAGCATCCCGTTGCGCGGGTCGACGTACAGGCGCTGGCGCTGGAACTCCGGCGGGCGCGCGCGGCCGATCGCCTCGTTCACTTCCTTGTGGAAACTCTGCACCAGCTCGAGCTTCCCGTCATTCGGGCGATAGAGGTTGATGCCCGTGGAGAGCAGCGTCTCCTGTTCCTCTTCGTCGTTCGGCCAGCCGGGCATCAGCCAGACGGTGGGCGGATCCGTCCAGCTATCCACCGCCGCGCGCACGGGCACCTCCGCCATCCAGCGCGGCTGTTCGCCCCAGCCGTGGAGGGGCAGCGGGTACTCGGCGGTCTTCTTCGGGTCCTTCCAGGAAGCGAAGACGCGCAGCATGGGCTTGATGGGCTTGAGCTTCACCCAGCGGTTGGCCTGCGCCCAGGAGAAGACGTAGAGTTCGCCGGTTTTGTGATGCACCTGGACCGTCGAGGGCCCCTCGACGGGGATGCTCTTCAGCAGTTTGCGCTCGGACGAGTAGACCTGCACGCGGTCGTTGTAGAAGTCGGCGACGTAGACGTTGCCTTCGCTGTCGCAGCAGACGCCGGCGGGCATGTAGAGGCCGGTGCCGCTCTTGTTGTCCTGCTCGTTCTTGTCGTCGGCTTCGGCGCGGCCCAGCCACAGCTCGGGCTCCTTGTCCGAGGCCAGGTCCATGCGGAACAGGCCGTGGCGCCACTTGATGTCGGGGATCAGGATCGGCCCGCCCAGCGGGCGCGTGTTCACGTAGTAGCCGGTGGTGTAGAGGGTCTTGCCGTCGGGCGAGAGCGCCGCGGCGAACGGATCGAACATGAACTTTTCTTTGCCGGCCTGCAAGGGAATGCCGAGTTGCGGCCCGAGCACGGTCATGCCGCCGGAGGTCCCGTCGGTGGCGAAGCGCGAGAGCTTGTCGCCGCAGACCGCGACGCGCCCGTTGGCGACGGCCAGCGACGTCGCGGCGCTGCCCCAGTGGTGTCCGTCCCCGGTGCCGCCGGACAGCAGCGTGGGCCGCCAGTAGCCCTGCTTCTGCGGATACTCGAAGCCGTCGAAACCCGTCTTCCACTCCAGGCCTTTCACGTCCCGGATTTTGCCGGCGGGGAAGGGATACACGGTGCGCAGATAATTCCCGTCGTGGCCGTACAGCCGCACCATCTCGACGCCCGCGCCCTGGTACACGTACACGCCCTCGGGCTGCGCGCAGATCGAGCCGTTGCGCAGCATGCCGACGCGCTTCTTGTCGTGCTGGAAAAGATTGCGCTCGAAGGCGGCCTTCAGGCCCAGCGAGACGCGGACCGTGCAGGCCTCCTTGTTGTCCACGTAGTGCCCCGCGTCGTCCTTGCCGTCCCACACCAGGGCCTGCTTCAGCGCGCCTTTCGCGAACGGCGGCGGGGCGTTCTCGCCCAGCAGGCCGCTGGCGAGGTGCCGGATGATGCGCCCGCCGGCGTCCTCGATGCAGACCGTCACATCGCAGGCTTCCTTGGCCGCGAACGAAACCGTCACCGCGTCGCCCGCGCGCGTGACCGAAGGTGCCGCTGCGAACTCGAAGACCTTCGCGCGTTTCTCGATGTAGGCGTCGCGGTCGGCGCCGTGCAGGCCGGCCGCGCCGAGAAGCAGTCCGCAGGCGACCAGGACGATGCGGTGCGCGTGCATGGGCTCGGACTCCTTATTCCTTCGCGGCCTGTTCGACGGGCTGCGCGGCGCGCTTGTATCGGTAGACGTAGAACTTTCCGTCGTCGCGGCTGTCGTTGGCGACGTGGACATAGTGGGCGTTCAGGGCCGCGTGGTAGAAGGAGCAGGCCACGCCGCGCCAGGCCGGCAGAGCGGCGGGCGACTTGGTCCACGCATCGGCGTCGGGATCGTAGATGTACGTGCCGCGCTCGCCGGGATTCTCCTTCGTCCCGTGGAAGTTGAATCCGATCGCCATGCCGCTGGCGGCGTCGAAGTCGAGTTGCCCGCGCGTCGAGAACCCGAACGCCGCGGGCGCCTTGGCCTTGGGCGTCCAGGTGTTTTCCTTCAGATCGTAGGCGAACAGGTCCGCATTCTTGAGCACATAGACCTTTCCCCGTTTCGCGTCGTAGCAACCGACGTAGTCGTAGGGGATCTTCACCCGCGCGCCGGTGTCGGTCCACTTGTTCGACGCGAAGTCGTAGAAGTAGGTGAGGCCGCCGTTGAGCAGGAAGGCCTGGTCGCGTTCGGGAATGTATTCCAGCACGCTGCAGTCGGTCTTTTTCGGGCCGGCCGGGTCTTCCACGAACGGCCGCGCGAACCGGTTCTTGTCGACGTCCCAGAAGATCGGGTGCTTGGCGTCCCTGTTCAGTTTGCCCATCTGGTAGCCGCTCTTGCGCTGGTCTTCCGGAACGCCCAGCCATTCGTAGCGCTGCGGCAGGGCCTGTGCCCACCAGGGGCACGGGTGGTGCAGCACCATGTAGACGCGGCGCTTCGGATTGTAGGTGACCATGTTGTAGGCGTGCGAAAGGTACGAGACCGGCTGCTGCTTGCCGTCTAGGGTCACCTCGAAGCCGTGCTCGTTGAGTTTCAGCTTCGTCTCCTTGCTCGCGCCGGGGTACAGGCAGATCCAGCGGTGTGCCGCGGCGTCGTAGAAGAAGAGGTCGTCCATGTAGTGGCCGTCGGGCTTCACGTAGCCGTGCACGCCCGTCGCGCAGAAGAAGGCGCCGTTCAGGTCGGAAGCGTAGGCCATTTTTGACGAATACGCGCGGCCGCGGCCCATGCCCCACTTCGGGTCGGGCTCGGGTGCGCCCAATTCAAGCCACGCGTCGTTGCCCATCGCCTTGACCTTCTCGAGGTGCGGGCCGGGCTTGGACGGCAGCGCGGCCAGGGGGTTCTTCTCTTCCGCGGCGTCTTCGCCTCGTGCAACGAAGGTGAGCACAAGGACCAGCACCGCGGCGGTTGGAATCGGTCGCATGTTCTGAGGCCCTCCCTTATTTCGCGGCCTGCTCGACGCCCTGCGCGGCGCGCTTGTATCGGTAGACCAGCATGTTTGCGTCGGTGTTGCCGCTGTCGCCGGCCAGGTAGAAGAAATGGACGTTCAGCTCGGCGCTGTAGAACCCGTGCGAGCCCATGTACCGGACGCTGTATTTCTTCCAGGGCACTTCCGGGAAGGCGCTGCCCGCGTCGGTCCACGTGTTGGCGTCCGGGTCGTAGATGAAGACCGGCCCCTTCTTCTTCTGCCACAGGACTACGCCGTTGGCGCTGTCGAAGTTCATGTGGTTGCTGTTGGTGTTGCCGAGATCCTCCGGCTGGCCCGGCGCCTGGACCTCCTGCCACGTGTTGGCCTTGATGTCGAAGACGGCGAAGCCCCTGCCCTGGGCCACATAGATACGCTCGCGCTTGGCGTCGTAGCAGCCGTTGGAGTCGATCCCCTTTATCGAAGCGGGCACCTTGGGCCCGGCGGTCCAGGTGTTGGCGGCGTAATCGTAGAACCAGGTCGTGCCGCTGTGGGTGTAGAAGGTTTTCTTGAGCGAAGGAATGTACTCGGCTACGCCCTCGAAGCGTCCGCCGGGGCCGGCGCCCTCGACGAACTTGCGGTCCCACCGGCCCTTGGCCACGTCCCAGAAGAGCGGGTGCTTGGTCAGCGGGATGATCCCGCCCACGTTGCCGTAGGTACGCTTTTCCGCCGGGACGTCCAGCCAGTCGTAACGTTGGGGCAACGCCTTGGTCCACCACGGGCACTGCGTCCACATGATGTGGTAGAGCTTGAGGTCCGGGTTGTAGGTGGTGTTGTTGTAGGCGTGCGAGAGGTACGAGACCGGGATATGGTCGCCCGCCTCGTTCACCTCGAAGCCGTTCTTATCAAGGTGCAACTTCAGGGTCTTGGGATCCGCGCCGGGATAGAGGCAAATCCAGCGGTGAGCGTGGGCATCGTAGAACCACAGGTCGTCCATGTAACGGCCGTCGGGGGTGGCGCCGTGGACGCCCGTGCCGCAGAGGAATGCCCCGCCCAGGTTCTCCGCAGCTGCCATCTTGGAGCACCAGGAACGTCCGCGGGCCACGCCGTACTTGGGGTCCGGCGCCGGACAGCCGAGCACCGCCCACGAGTTATCGCCGAGCCCTTGGATCTTGGCCACGTGTGCCCCCTGGGCTTTGGATGGCAGGCCAGCCAGCGGGTTTTCGGCGGCGCCGGCCGCCAGGCCCAGGAACGACAGGGCAATCCACAGGTTTTTCATGGCATTTCGCCTCTTTCTTGGTGATTTTCAGCCGCTGTGGGTGGGCAATACAGGTTGGAATTCAGCTTCCCGCCCGGTGCGGTCGAACGCATGATCCAGAAGACGCCCTCACCGTATACGGTCGCGGCGATGTACGACCGGTCCGGCTCCTCGCCCGGCCCGGGGTTGAAGGGGTGCACGCCGAGATCAAGCCACTGCTCCGCGGCCGTCCCCGAGGGAGGCTGGTACTTCCAGAGGTGCGGCTGTTTGGACGTCGCGCTCGCCGACCGCTGGTAGAGGAAGAACGTCTTCTTCTCCGGGTCGTCGAGCAGCGAGCCGCGCACCGGGCCGTAGGAATGTCCACCGTAGATCTGCAGGGGCTTCCCGTCGGTTCCTTTTGGCGTGCTGCCGAGCAGCGTCACTGTTGGCGGGTTGCCGGGGACGACCTTCAAGAGGGGGCTTTCCCCGCCGCCTCCGTACACAGCCTTTTGGCTCATGATGTAGAGGAGCTGCGGCGTCTTGACGGACGGGGGCTTGCCGGGTTCTCCCGTCAGGGCGAGGGGGAAGATCCATTTGTCCGTGGACTTGCGCCAAGCGAAAAACTTGTTCTGGATCGTGGCCACCAGCCCGCCGTCGCCAGGTCCGAACAGGTCCGGGTGGAACGCCAAGCCGCCCCGGGCGCCGTCGTCGAAGAAATGGTTGCCGGTTCCGTTGCCGCTGGTCCGGAAGCTCCACGGCGTCCGGCTCCGCTCCGCGTAGTTGTTGCGGTAGCAGTACACCTTGCTGTAGTTGCCGAAGTAGTAGTCGCCCGTGGCGAAGTCGAGGCAGTGAGTCTCGAAGGGGTGCCCGTACTCGCTGCCGTCCGGCATGATCTTGTCCTCCGGGTCGGACGGGTCGCCCTTGGGGGCGATCAGGTCGTCCGGCCCGATCTGCACCCACGCGCCCTTGCCGCCGCCGGCGGTCGGCACGAATTCGGCGTGGGACATGGGTTCGCCGGATACGCCCTTGGCGATGGTCTGGGCCGTGCCGGTGGCATCCGAGAAGAAGAACCGGTCGCACCACTCGGACCAGTGACGCTTCGGGATGTTGTCGGTGATGTTGACCGGCAGATCGCCCTCGGGGAAGCGCACCATCTTGCCGGGGGTCCCGCGGGCGGCGGCGGCCGTCCGGCCCAGGGCCGTCCCGGCGATCCCGGGACCGCCGTTCTTCTTTCCGGCGCCGTCCGTGCCGGCAGCCGGAGAGCTTCCAGGTTCCGCCGTTTGGACGGTGGTCGCAAGACTCAGGATGCCTGCGATCAGGATGGTGCTTCTCATGGCATATCCTTACTTGTTGCCGGGCGTGCTTCCCGGCGCGCGGGTGCCGGGGAGTTTGCCGGGCTCGTCGGACAGCTTGAAGGCGTAGGTGTCCCATTTCTTGCTGACAGTCACATGCACGTTGTTTACCGAGTCGTAGACGTGGTGGTGGAAGTTGACCTTAAACCCGATTGGCTCGTCGACCTTGTGCCACTTGTTCTCGCCGGGACTGTAGTAGAAGGCGTGGCCGCCGCCGAAGGCCAGGATCCGGTGGCGGAGCCGGTCATAGGTCATCCCGCTATAGTCCAGGACATTCTCGGCGCCCTTGTAGCCATCGCTGATCACGATCGCAGTCTTCTCCGGGATGGCAGTGAGTTTCGGGTTGGGCGAGAACGTGGGGGCTTTTTGTGAGCCCGCCTCGCCGGCGAAGGCCAGTGGTATTTGGGCGTTCAAACCGAACCACGGTAAGGTCCCTACAAGCGCGATAGCGAAAAAGGTCTTCATCGCCCGCCTCCTTGTTAGGAATCAAGAACGAGCTTCATCGGTACGCCCACGCGCAGGTAGGGCCGCTCGGGCTGCTGCAGCCGCGCCAGCAGCAGCGTGGCCGCCGTCTCGCCCAGCTTTTCGCCGTCGACGTGGATGCCCAGCGCCGAGGCTTCGTTGGTGCGGTCGGTCGCGCCCGCGCCCAGCAACTTCAAACCGCGGTCGGCAAAGACGCGGATCAGCACGTTGGCCTGTTCGCGCGTGAAGCAGACCACCGCTTCGGGGCGCCTGTCCTCGGCCTGCGCGGCCAGGCCGTGCGCGAACTCTTCCAACTCTCGTCCGCTGGCGCGCGCCTGTGCCATCCACTCTTCCCGCACCGGCAAGCCGCAGTCCTGCATGCCCACGCGGTAGGCGTGCTGCCGCAGAATGCTGTCGGGATCGAGCATCGTGTGGCGCTTGCGGAAATCGGCGAGCTCGGCGCTGGTCATCAGCGCGTAGGGCGCCGGCGCGCCGACCAGCCCGCCGATAAAGTGGATGCGGCGCGCGCCCTGCTTCGCCAGGTGCGCCACCGCAGCGCGGTAGCCCGGCAGCGCGTCGGCGTACACGCGGTCGGCGCGGTCCGTGAAGCGGTCGCCGGGATAGTCCACCAGCACGGCCGGCAGACCCAGCGCGAGCACCTTCTCGATCCACGCGTCGTCGACGATGCCCAGCGTCAGGACGCCGTCGAACTTTCCGGAACGCACTGCCGCCAGCGGAGGGCGCAGCATTCCGTGGACCAGCGCCTCGCCCAGGCACTCGGCGCTCGCGCCCCGCGCCGAGGCGTTCCAGCGCCCGCGTGTGGGGCGGCCGTGCTTGACCGCGGGCCAGTCCGGTTCTGTGTCGTCGAGGCCCCAGGCGCGCAGCGCGCCGCGGGTCATCGCGCCGAAGAAGCCCGCACCGATGCGCTCGGGCAGCACCGACGATTTCCACAGGAGCCCTAAGCGCAGGTGCCGCCCGCGGATCAGCGGCGGCTGCTTGCGGTCGGCGACGTAGGTCCCGCTGCCGCGTCGACGCACGATCACGCCTTCGCGGACCAGTTCGTCGAGCGCCTTCAGCAGCGTCTGGCGTCCGACGCGCAGATGCTTGTGGAGTTCGGACTCCGGAGGAAGGCGCACGCCCGGCGCCCAGGTGCCGTCGTCAATGCACGCCAACAGGCGGCTGCGGGCCTGCAGGTGCTTGGGCCGTGGACCGGGACGGGCGGCAGCGGTGCTCATATCCGCAGCTTACACCCGTCTAGAGGGGCAGGAATAAGAAATCCGGCGTACTTTTATAAATATAATTAACTATATCATATATAACACTTTATAATGCATAGTTATTCATCTACCTGCCCTGCGCGCGGGCCTTGGGGACCCCTTGGCCGTGCGGCGGGGCTTGCGCCCTTTCTTTGAAGGGAGGCGCCCGTTCGCCGCCGGCGCTTCCAGCCGCGCCAGCTTCTCGACCAGCGTGGTGCGCTTGATCTTCAGGAGTTTGGCGGCACGCGTGCGGTTGCCGCCGGTGCGCCTCAGCGCGTCTTCGATCAGCGCGCGCTCGGCCCGCGCGAGGCGCTCGTCGAGCGACAGCCCGTTGCCGTCGTCGAGCGAAAAGAGTTTCGCGGTCGCGTAGGCGTCGCCGCCGGGGCGCGGGGCTTCGTCGGGGCTCTCGCCGAGTCCCAGGTGGCGCAGCGGCTCGGGCAGGTCGGCGCGGCGAACCACCGGCCCGCGGCTGAAAACGACGGCGCGCTCGACCAGGTTGCGCAGTTCGCGCACGTTGCCGGGGTAGGCGTACGCGTGCAGGGCGTCGACGGCCTGCGCACTGAAGGCCTCGAAGGGCTTGCCCGAGGCCAGCGCGAAGCGCTGCGCGAAATGGTACGCCAGCGGCTCGATGTCGGCGGGGCGCTCGCGCAGGGGCGGCACGCGCAGGGTGACGACGTTGAGGCGGTAGAGCAAATCAGCGCGGAAGCGCCCGCTTTCGACGAGCGTATCGAGCGGCTCGTTGGTGGCCGAGACGATGCGCACGTCGACCTTGAACTCGCGGCTGGCGCCCACGCGGCGGATCGCGCCGGTCTCGAGCACGCGCAGGAGCTTGCCCTGGCAGGCCGGGCTGGTGAGGCCGATCTCGTCGAGGAACAGCGTCCCGCCGTGGGCCTCCTCGAAGACGCCCACGCGCGTGCTCTCGGCGCCGGTGAACGCGCCCTTCTCGTGGCCGAAGAGTTCACTCTCGAGCAGGTTCTCGGGGATCGCGCCGCAGTGGATCGCGACGAAGGGCCCGCGCGCGGCGGGGCTGGCGCGGTGCAGCGCGCGCGCGACCAGTTCCTTGCCGCTGCCGGACTCGCCCTCGATCAAGACGGGCGTCCTGGCGGCGGCCGCCTGGCGGATGCGCCCGCAGAGTTCGCCCAGCGCCGCCGAACGGCCCACGATCTCCTCGAAGTAGCGGCCTTCGCCCGCCTCGAGTTCCTCGCGCAGGCGCCGGCCCTTCATGCGCGCGGCGCGGTGGCGCACGGCGCGCTCGATGGTGTCGAGCAGTTCGCCGAATTCCGCGACGGGCTCGATGAGGTAATCGTACGCGCCGTGCTGCATGGCCTCGACGACCACCTTCGGGCTGCGCTCCCAGGTCGAGATGATCACCGGGGTATGCGGGTCGGCCTTCAGGATCGCGTCGAGCACGTCGATGCCCCAGGCCGTCTGCATGCGCAGCGAACAGAGCACCACGCCGTAGGTGCGCTGCGCCGCGCCGTCCAGGGCCTCCTTGCCGTCGAGGATCTCCTCGATCAGCAAGCCGGTTTTTTGGAGCGCCTCGTAGAGCGGTTTCGCGAAGCCGCCGATCAGCAGCAGGCGTTCGCGCGGCGTGCCCTTGGGGCGGTGGAGGGTGACGAGGGCCATGCGTGGCATCGTTGCCGGGCGGGCGCGCTTCGTCAAGCCGCCGCGCCGCCGTTCTGACGAGGAACTTGCGTGCGGCGGGGCGCTCCGGTATGAGCTAGGGATTCCGCGCGCCTCCTATATATGAGGAGGCATGCGGGGGCACGGAGTTTCGCCGCAACGGAGAATCGGAAAAGAGTTCCTCTGTGATCTCTGGGCCCTCTGTGGTTAAGGTTTTTTGAACGGGAGCGCAACATGGCCAAGCCGGAAAGCAAGTGGTACGACATGGCGGAGGAAGGCTGGAAGGAACTGATCGCCGCCGCGCACAAGATCGAGGATGCCGCCAACGCGCTGAAGAAGACCGAGCAGAGCATCGACGGGTACAACATCGAGCGCGCGCTGAACAAGCACAAGCCGGACCTGATGCGCGAGCATCTCGAAGGCCTGCAAGGCCACCGCAAGGAGAGCGAACTGTAGGAGCGATGTCTGCCGACCCCCGCCTTTCCGAATTCCTCCGCGCCGCGCGCCGACTGCTCGTCTTCACCGGCGCGGGCATCAGCACCAACTCCGGCATCCAGGACTTCCGCGGCCCCAAGAGGGCCGAGGCGGTAGGTATGTTTTGATCGAGCCCAATCAAGGGTATTCAAGAGGACTGTATTGATAGTGAAACTTTGTTTGATTTAGATATGGTAACAAGCCATGAGCGAATCTCGTCAGAGCCGAATTGCGGTGCTTCAACACAAACAAAGGCAGCTAAGTGCCAATGAACAATTAACTCGCCTTAGCGATAAGCTGGGCGAAAAACGGCACTCTTTGGTTGACTCCACGCATTCCTTGCGACTTCAAGTTGAAATGCATGAAAAGTTGAGATCAATGAGAGTGAGCAGGACCCTTCAGTCAGAGGCTCACTTAGTGGCGGAGAAAGCTGTCGATGCTCTATTGGCTCGCACTACTCCGTATTCACTCAATGCGGTAGGTGAGTTCTATTCGGGCTCAACCAGTAGCGGGTTCTTCAAGGGGCCATTCTCGAGGAATTTTGTTCTTTCATGTTTAGCAACAGGATACGAAGGCATCGCATTAATAGAGATTGGACTTTCCTATGGAACCATTTTAGATGTTGTTCATGAGGATCCGATGCGAGGAAATTTCTACGAAATTGAATGGTGGTAAAATTGCACCAAAGCAATTTATCCGACTGCCAATGCAGGCGAAAGGGGATGGCAACTAAAATGGCGCCACCTGAATCTCATTTAGTAAGTTTTTTACGGGCTTCGAGGCGACTGCTTATTTTCACCGGCGCCGGCATCAGCACCAACTCCGGCATCCAGGACTTCCGCGGCCCCAACGGCGTGTGGAAGAAGCGCCAGCCCGTCTATTTTCAGGACTTTCTCGCCCGCGAAGACGCGCGCATCGAATACTGGGACCAGAAGCTTGAAGCGTGGCCCAGCATGCGCGGCGCTCAGCCCAACGCCACGCACCACGCCATCGCGGACCTCGAACGCGCGGGCCGCGTCGAATGCCTCGTCACGCAGAACATCGACGGCCTGCACACCAAGGCCGGATCCGACGCAAAGCGTATCGTCGAGATCCACGGCACGAACACCGAGGTCGAATGCCTCTCCTGCGGGCGCCGCGAGCACCCCGAGGCTTCCATGCAACTGTTCGCGAAGACGCGCCAGGCCCCGCGCTGCGAATGCGGCGGCTGGATGAAGCCCGCGACGATCAGCTTCGGGCAGCAGCTGCGCGCCGACGATCTGCACCGCGCCTTCGCCGCCGCGACGACGTGCGACGCCGTGCTGGCGCTGGGCAGCACGCTCAGCGTCCATCCCGCCGCGTCGGTGCCGCTGGCCGCGGCGCAACGCGGCGTGCCCTGCGCGGTCATCAACCGCGGCGAGACCGACTTCGACGGGCAGTCCTTCGTCACGCTGCGGCTGGACGGCGACGTCGCCGAGATCCTGCCGCCGGCAGTGGAAGCCGCATTGCGTTCCCAATGAGCGCCGCCGTGGTAGACTTTTGCCATGGCCGATGCCTCCTTTAGTAAGAACGATCCCGCCTTCGACGCGCTGCTCGCCGAGGCGCTTTCGCTGTGCGCCAAGGGCGAAGGCAAGAGCGTCGACGCCTTTCGCACCGCCGCCGAGACCGCGCAACGCGACGGCTGGCAGGTGCTCGTCGCGGGCTTGCGCAGCGTGGGAAAGAGCAGCTTCGTCTGCACGCTCTGGGGCGATCCGGCGCTGCTGCCCACCGCCGTGCAGGACTGCACCCAGACCAACACGCTGATCCGCGCGCCGAACCCCGGCGAGGCCGACCGCGGCATCTTCGTCGAGTACCTCACGCGCGACGAGGCCCTCGATTTCGCCGCGCGCGGCCTCGCGTTTTATCGCCTCGGCCAATTTCTCGCCGAGACCCTCGGGCCGCTGGGCCCGCGCCTGGACGAAGGCCCGGTCGAAGAATGTTTGCGATCTGCCATCGACGCGACGCGGAAGGTTTTTCGCGAGCGCGAGGATCTCTATGTGCTCCACGAGCGCCTCACCGACGACCTGGAGGAGCTCGAAAAGTTTTTCGCGTTCCTCGAATCGAAGGCCTACCGCCCCGGCGAACGCGCGGCCGTGAACTGGGACGACCGGCGCGAACATTTGATGGGCGTGCGCGGCGAGGACGGCCGCAAGCTCGACACCGGCAAACAGCTCGCGTACCGCCGCGTCGAACTGGCGCGCGCGACGGAACGCTGGCACGTTGCGCCGCCGCGCGTGATGGACAGCCCGTGGATCCCGACCTTCCACAACGCGCGGCGCGCGGAGTTGATCCGCGGCGAGGCTGCGGTCTGCGACGCGCTGGTTGTTCTGGCGCTGCCCGAAGCGTTCGAGCTCGAAGAGTGGACCGTGCAGGCGCTGAAAGAGCGTCCCGAACTGGCCGAACGCACCGCCATCGTCTTCAACCAGGTGGATACCGTGGACGCCGCGACGCTGTTCGCGCGCGACGGATTCGCGCACGCCTTCCGCGATAACGCAAAGCGTATGCAGAAGCACGGCATCCCCGAAGAGAATCTGTTCGTCGCCTGCGCGCGGCTTCCGTTCCTGGAGGAATCCGGCGTGACCGGCTTTCTGGCGGAACGCGTCGAGCGCATGAAGCGCATCCTCGCGCAGCTGGCCGGGCAGGCGCAGGGGCGCGCCGACGAGATCTTCGCGCGGCGCCTGAAGGCGGCCTGCGATCCGGCCGACTGCGGCATCGCCACGCTGCGGCGGCATCTGGAAGGCTGGGGCGGGGCCGAAGCGGCGGAACGCCGGCGGCGCGCGGCGATCCAGGCCTTGCGCAAGGTGGACGTCTTCGATCTGCCCGAAGAAGCGCGCGCGGCGTGGAATGACTTGCGGAAGCGCGTGGGGCGATAGTCGGGTCGCTCGCGCAAAGTCGCCAAGGCGCAAAGAACGGAAAAGGACGTTTCCAGTCTCCCGTTTCCGGTTTCCCGTTCGTGTTAGGCGATGTCGAAGCGGGAACGGGGAAGGCGACCGCGAGGCACGCGGCCTCGAGATTTTCTCACCTGTTCACTTCGGATTTGTTGATTTTGCAAATGCGGAAATACATAAATGGAGAAATGGCAGAATCGCGCAGCAGCACGCAAAGCGTAAGTACGGAATCCTACGTGAGGCGGGAGGCTTCAATCTTTTATCTTTGATCTCTCAACTCTTATCTGTCTTTTTCGCTTTCCTTTCTTTTCCTTCTTTCCTGATTCCTTTTTCTTCATCCTGCGTGCGATTCTTTTTTTAG
>JAKLKQ010000065.1 GCA_023150555.1 Planctomycetota bacterium | reverse complement strand
GCAGCCCTACTTGGCTTTCGCACCGCCCCACCAGAGTTCGGCGAATTCCTCGAGCTTCGAGTAGTCGTTGCGCCAGGTCGTGTACATCACGCCCTCGACGTTCGCAACGCCCTTCGCCGCCTCCGCCCAGGCCGCACGGTCCTTTTTCGGATCGCCGTCGTAGAACGCAGCGATCATTTGCTTGTGCCCGCGCCGTGCGAAGAACTCCAGGCCCGGCCGAGCGATCTCGCCCCCGCCCCACTTCATCACCAGCGCGTCCTTCGGCAGGCCCTCCCAGCTCCCGGCCAGCGTGTTGGCCACCAGGTAGTAGTCCGCGCGCGCGTTGTGGTTCGGATCGAACATGTCCGACCAGACGGCGGCCGGCAGCCCGCCGCCGTCGCTCTTGGCCAGCGCGAAGCAGCGCCGGATGTTCTCGGCCAGGCATGCGCCGGTGGCCGGCAACTTCGCCTGCTCGGCGGGCTCCCACCCGGCGGAGCGGATCTCGTCGTGCGAGAGGAACCAGCCGTCGGGCGCGAGCACCTCCTTCAGGCGACGCAGCTGTTCGGCGCAGAGCGTAAAGACGCGCTCTTCGGCGAGGCTGCAGTTGACCTGCGCCTCGTGGACCAGCGTGGCGTGATACGCGGAGAAGCGCACGCGCTGGCCTTCCTTGATGCGCGAGCCCGGCACCAGGCGGATCTCGGGCGGCTCATGGAGCGTGTCGAAGTTGCCCTTCCACGGGCGAACGCCCAGCCCGGGATCGACGATGCGCGCGAAGTCCTTGCCTTCCTCGTAGATCGTGCCGTCCTCGCCGTCGATCTTCAGCGGCAGGTTGTCGCGCCGCAGCAGGTTCAATGCCGGCGCGTCGTCCAAGCGCAGGTCGTCGAACCAGATCCGGCCGCCCTTGCCGCCCCACAGGCCCAGGTAGACGCCGACCTCCGTGTACTCGAGGCTGTTGAACGTCACCGAAGCCTCGACCCAGTCCATCGAGAAGTCCCGCGCGCCCGAGAGGTGCCGCACCTGCCCGTCCACGAGGTAGGGAATGTACTGCCATTGCAGCGTGCGCCTGTCGGCGAGCACCATGATCCTGGCCTCGTCGGCGGTCAGGTGCTCGGCCTTCAGCCACACGCGCAGGCGGTACTGCGTCCAGGGGCGCACCTTCACTTTCACGTTGATGCGGCCGTGCCCGTGCGGATTGGCCTGGCCGACGTCCTGGAAGCGCAGCGAGGCTTTGCCTTCTTTGAAGACCGCGGTGTCGATGAAGCTCCCCTTGCCCGGGTCGTCCTGGAAGCCGAAGCCCTGCGCGCGGTTGTTCGCAGACAGTTCGAAACCGCCGTTCTCGATCCGCGCGGTGGCCTCCGGCGCCAGGATCCCGTCGCGCGCGGCCAGCGGCGCATCCTTCACCGGCGTGCCGTTGGCCAGGTTCGGGTCGTGAAAGAGCAGGCTGTCGGCGTAGCCGAAGGGCATCACGCAGACGTGCAGCTCAAGCCCTAAGCCGCGCGTGAGTGCGCGCAGCTTCTTCGCGTTCTCTTCCCAGCGCTTGGGGGTGTCGAGCTTCCACCAAGTCATGGCCTTGTAGTCGGTGAAGAGCACCGCGGTGTAGCCGGCGGCCTTGGCGCGCTTGAAGAGCGCTTCGAGCTTGGCGAGGTTCTCGTTGACGTAGAGGTTCGAGGAGACGTAGACCCAGCGCTTCGCCCAACGCGCAGGCTCAGGCGCGGCATCCGGCGCGTCGCCGGCGCGCAACGCGCCGGCCAGCAGCAGCAGGAAAACGGAAGAGACCGGGCAGAACGTCCGGGAAGGCATGCGCATCATGGCTCGGCCTCCGGCGCAGCGTGAATTCCTTGCTTACCTCGGACGAAAGTCCACCGCCGTCAGGTCCCCGCCGCCGGGATGGCCGCGGCGCAGGTACGCCGTACGCCCGGCGGGATCGAAGATCGCCGTTCCGCAACTGACGGCGGGCGGTTCGCCCGGCGCAGGCGCGCGTCCCGGCGGCGCAACTTCCACTTCGGGGTCGCTCAGGCAGCGGTGCAGTTCGCCCACATCCAGCGTCCCGGCGCGTTCCTTCAGCAACTCGGCGAGGCGCTCCTGGCGGCGGCAGGTGGTCGCACCCTCGGCGACCGGCTGCGCGAGCGGCAGGAGTTCCTCGTGGCAGTAGTGATTGGCGTGGACGAAGGTGGGGCCTTCGAAGTCGAGGACCTCGGCTTCCGCGCCGGTGCTCTCCACGTTCACCGCGCGGCCTTCTTCGTCGCAGAGCAGGTAGTTGTGCCCGCTGGAATACGGCGCGCCCTGCAACTCCAGGAAGGCGGAATCGAAATCGCGGCAGCCGAGCACCTTGCGGGCCACGAAGACCCACGGCACGCCCAGGCGCGCGTCGGTGGGCTTGAGGTTGTTGATCGCCAGTGCGATGCCGCTGGCGTTCACGCCCGCGACAGCCACGCAGCCGGCGTGGGTCAGCAACAGGCACGGCGGCTTGCCGGTGATGTCCAGGCGCAGGCCCACGACGTGAGGTTCGGCATGCGCGTCCATGTCCCAGGTTTGCCCGATCAGCGGCCCGCCGTGCTTCGTGGCCTCCCCCGCCACGAAGAAGGAGGTGCAGCCGTGCGGGTCAACGGGCTCGGCGGTCTTGTTGCCATCGGCCACGATGCGCAGCAGCGTGTCGATGAAATCGGTGTAGCCGTTAAGCACCAGCAGGCGCGGCAGTTCGACGCCGCTGCCTTCGCTCATGCCTTCCAGTTCCTCGTGCTGGTCGGGCGCGTACTCGCGCAGGATCTTGAGGTGCTCGACGGCGAGCCCCAGGACGGCGCTTTCCTGCACGTCGCCGCCGGCGGCACGGGCACGGTCGATGCAGCGCTGCACGCGGTAGGCGGCGAACTCGCGGATGTTCTCTTTCAGCGCCTGGCCGTGCTGGAAGCCGACGTCGTAGGGGCGTCCGTTGAACGCGAAGAAGGGAATCGACATGAAAGCGGCCTTTTTATGCAGGGATCAAAAGAAACGGGGCGCTCATTCGAGCGCCCCGCGAAACATCAGGTATCGGAATCAACGAAGCGCTTAGCTTTCCTTCTTGGCTTCCTTCTTCTTGCGCGCCTTGGCCTTGGGCTTCTCGCGCTTGCCGGCGCCGGCTTCGCAGAGCTCCCACAGGACCATCGTGGAGTTGTCGCCCAACCGCGTGCCGTAGAAGCGGCTGCGGTTGATCTTGCCGCGGGGCAGATCGGCCTTGGCCTGGCGGATGGTGCGGGGCAGGTGCAGGATGCGGGTGTAGCCTCCGTTGCGCTCGGCGAAGCGTTCCTTCAGTTCGCCGAAGACCTTGCGCACGGCTTCCTTGGCCGCGACGGTGCTGCCCAGTTCGCTCAGGGCCAGAAGGCGGTGGTGCTGGCTGCCCTTCTTGCCGAGGGTGATGATCTTCTCGGCGAGCGGCTTGGCGGCCTTGGCCTTCTGGATGGTGGTGCGGATGCGCCCCTGTTCGAAGAGGTTCATGACCATGTTGCGCATCATGGCACGGCGGTGGTCGCTGTGCCGGCTGAAGTTGTTGTGGCTGTTTCGGTGCCGCATGGCTCGTTTTCCTTGCCTCTATTGGCTTCAGTTCGTGGCGGCCGAGGTCTCTTCGGGAATTTCCATGCCGAAGGACAGGCCCATGTCGGCCAGCTTCTTCTTGATTTCCTTCATGGAGGTCTTGCCGAAGTTCTTGATCTTCAGCACGTCGCTCTCGTTGAAGGCCACCAGGTCGCCGAGGGTCTGGATGTTGGCGGCGGCCAGGCAGTTCTCGGCGCGCACAGACGGGTCGAGCACGCTGACGGGCAGCTTGAGCTTCTCGCGGAGCTCCTTGAGCTGCTGGTCCTCGCCGACGTCCAGCTGCGCGGCGGGCATGACGCCGGTGGTCTCGAGCTGCTTGCCCAGTTCGAAGTACTTCACGAACGGGTTGAAGTGCTTGCGCAGGATCGAGGAAGCCTCGACCAGCGCCAGCTCGGGGCTGACCGTGCCGTCGGTCCAGATCTCGAGGTTGAGCTTGTCGTAGTCGGTCTGCTGGCCGACGCGGGTGTTCTCGACTTTGTAGCGGACGCGGCGCACGGGGCTGAAGATGCTGTCCACGGGGATCGTGGCCAGGCTCGCCTCGGGGTTCTCGTTCTCCTCGGCGGTCTTGTAGCCGCGGCCCTTCTGGGCGGTGAACTGGATGGACAGGGTCACATCGTCGGTGAGCGTGCAGAGCACGAGGTCGCGGTTGACGATCTCGGAGCGCTCGTCGGTGCTGATGTCCGCAGCGGTGACGGGGCCCTTTCCGGTCTTCTCCAGATTCAGCGTGATGGGCTCGTCGCTGTGGACCTTCAGGCGCAGCTCCTTGATGTTCAGCACGAGATCCGTGACGTCCTCGTAGACGCCCGGGATCGCTGTGAACTCGTGGCTGACCTCGACGGTCTTCGTCTTCCCCTCTTCCTGCTTGGAGACGGAGACGCGGATGCTGGTCACCGCGGCGCCTTCGAGGCTGCTGAGCAGCACGCGGCGCAAGCTGTTGCCGATGGTCACGCCGTAGCCGCGCTCGAACGGTTCGACCGCGAAATGCCCGTAGCCGGCGTTGGCCGTGTCCTTATCCAACTGGACCTGCGTGGGGAGTTCAAAGCCTCTCCAGCGGATGCGCATGGATCGTCCTCGCTAATCTTCCCGGGTCCGGAGGCTCGGCCGCCCCTCGCCTGCGCCGCGACGGGAAGTCTCGCCGCGCAACGGCTGGAAGTCGGGCTGCCGCTACACTGCCCGCCGGTCCTTCCGCCCCTCCAGCGGGGCACTCGGAATCCGGCAGACACGCCACCCGCGCCGCGCCGTCCGTCCGCCGAAACGGAAGAACGCCGCGTGCGGGGCTTATCTCGAGAGCAACTCGATGATGAGCTGCTCGTTGACGGGGATCGACACGTCCTCGCGCGTCGGCAGGGCGGTGACCTTACCCGTCAGCGTTTCGGTATTGGATGCGATCCACGAAGGGCACTGCGCGCCCCGCGTCGATTCCAGGCGCGTGCGGACGTACTTCTGGGACTTCGCGTCGCCGCGCACCTTCAGTTCGTCGTTCAGGTTGATCTGGTAGCTGGCGATGCTGACGCGGCGGCCGTTGACGTCGACGTGGCCGTGGTTGATCAGCTGGCGGGCTTCGGCGCGCGAAGCGGCCCAGCCCATGCGGCAGACCACGTTGTCCAGGCGCCGCTCGAACAGGCACATCAGCGTCTCGCCGGTGTTGCCCTTGCTGCGCGAGGCTTCCGCGTAGTAGCTGCGGAACTGGCGCTCGTAGACGCCGTAGAAGCGCTTGACCTTCTGCTTCTCGCGCAGGCGCTCGCCGTAAGGCGAGACCTTGGCGCGGCGCAGGCTGATGTTGCCCGGCGGGTAGTCGCGGCGCGCGATCGCACACTTCTCGGATTCGCAGCGCGTGCCCTTTAAGAAGAGCTTCATGCCTTCCCGCCTGCAAAGGCGGCACTTGGGGCCGGTGTATCGAGCCATCGAGCGGTCTTCCTTCTCCCTGGTCTACCCTGTTCGTTCCAAAATCCGTCTAGACGCGGCGGCGCTTGCGGGGGCGGCAGCCGTTGTGCGGCAGCGGAGTGACGTCTTCGATCGCGCGGACCGTCAGGCCGGCGGACTGCAGCCCACGGATGGCGCTCTCGCGTCCGGAGCCCGGGCCCTTCACGCGGACCTCGATCTCCTTCATGCCCATCTTTATGGCCTTCTCGGCGACGGTCTCGGCCGTGCGCTGCGCGGCGTACGGGGTGCTCTTCTTGGCGCCCTTGAACTTGGCGGTGCCCGAAGAGTCCCAGCACAGGACGTCGCCGTTGACGTCGGTGATGGTGACGATCGTATTGTTGAAGGTCGCCTGCACGTGGGCGATGCCCCGCGCGACGTTGCGCTTGATGCGCTTCTTCCGGTATCCCTTGGCCATCGATGCGTTCCTTTTCTAATCCGTTCCGGCCTACATGCTCTTGACCGAGGGCTTGTTCGCGACGGTCTTCTTGCGGCCCTTTCGGGTGCGCGCGTTGGTGCGGGTGCGCTGGCCGCGGACGGGGAGGCCCTTGATGTGGCGGGTGCCGCGGTAGCAACCGATCTTCTTCAGGCGCAGGATGTTCTGCTGGATCCTTCGGCGCAGGCCGCCTTCGACGGGCCCGCTGCGGCCGTCCTTAACGACCTCGTCGTTGTAGTTCTTCTCGATGAAGTTCGCGATACGCGCGATCTCGTCTTCCTTCAGGTCGCGAGCGCGCGTCTGCGGCGCGATACCGGTCTCCTTGCAGATCATCTTGGCCCGGTACTCGCCGATGCCATAGAGATACTGCAGCGAAGTCTCAATGCGCTTGTCGTTCGGGATGTCCACGCCCATGAGTCGGGGCATCGTAAAGCTCCCTCTTCTTTCGCCTCTAGCCTTGCCGCGCCTTGTGGCGGGGGTTGGTGCAGATCAGCCGCAGGCGCCCCTTGCGCCGCACAATCTTGCAGTTCTCGCACCTGCGTCGAATCGATCGCCTGACCTTCATGTTCGCCGTCCTTGTCGCTGCTCCGCGTTCACTGTCCGCGGAAGACGATACGCCCCCGTTTGAAATTGAAGGGCGAGATCTCCACTGTCACCGTGTCCCCCGGTCGAATGCTCACGAAATGCATTCGCATCCGGCCGGAGATGACGGCAAGCGCTTCGTGTCCGTTCTGCAGCCGAACCTTGAACCGCGCTTCAGGCAGCGCTTCCACCACGACCGCCTGCAGCTGAATCCCTTCGGCTTCGGACATTGCGCTCCGTCACACCGTGGGTACAAAGCGCCATCTGTGCCTCTTTGGCGAGACACCACGCGCTACTGGCCCAGGAACGTAACCTTTTACCCAGCAAGCAACTGCCTGTCAATGACACTTGTGCATTCGCCCCAAAAATTCTCCATTTTGGCACGCCACTGCAAACCCCCATTTTCGGGAACTTTGCAGAAGGCTGCGGGAGCTATAGGCTGGATCTACATAATTCCAGACTCCAAAGTCCATTAAAAGCGGCCTGCAAAGGCTACCTTATAAAGGAGGCCAAGTGCACGAGGTTCTTTCCTGGCCATGGCACCTGGAGCATGTGCACCAGGTGATTGACCTGCCTTGGCTGCCCTCCGCCGTGGTGGTGATCTTCTTCTCCGCCATCATCCAGGGGCTCACGGGCTTCGCCAGCGGTTTGCTCTCGGTGGGCTTGCTGCTGCACTATGTGGATGCGCGCGTGGCGGTGCCCTGCCTGAGTGTCGCGGCCCTTGGAATCATCGGCGCTGTCCTCGTTAAGTGTCACAAGAACTTCAACTTACAGCTACTTATCTGGGCCGGCGTGCCCCTGATCTTTCTGACGCCCGTAGGCGCCTGGTTGCTGAACGTGCTGCCCGAAGCACCCGTGAAATTCGCCATCGGAGCGATCCTGATTGCCGTAAGCGCCGGGTACCTGATCCGCACGGCTCCCACTCGCAAGAAGCAACCAGCGGAGCCCCAGCCCAAGACAAAGGGCCCGGACTGCATGAATTTCTCCAAGCCCACAATGTGCGTCCTGGGCGAACTGAGCGGCGTATTGGGCGGGGCAACCGCGATTCCTGGGCCGCTACTTGCCGCCTACCTGATCCGGCTGGGCGCCAGCCGGGAGACCTTCAAAGTCACGCTGAATGGAATCTTCCTCGCGTCTACGCTGATACGCATGGCCTCCTATGCGCACGAAGGCATGCTGCCCTGGAAGTATTTCGGCGCGGGATTAATTCTCGCGCCCGTTGGATGGTTCGGGACCATCGTCGGATTCAAGCTGGACCGCTACGTGTCGGCCAAGAAATTCGTACTGGGAATCAATCTCTTCCTAATCGCGCTGGGTGCGTGGCTGATCTACACGGGCCGTGCGATCTTGAACTGACACCGCGAAACCAGAACGCAAAAAAGAATCGGCCGCCGTCCCGTTGGGATTGCGGCCGATCCTCCTGCGAGAAGCCGGCGAACCGGCGTTTCCACGGTGGGCGTTCGCCCGGCCTACCCCCGGACGACCTTGGAGCGCCCCGGCTTCCCGACTTGCCCCCGCAGGGGCCCTGCTGGCAACACTGCTGTGGCGCTGCTCTTGTACTCCGGCGCCAGTCGAAGTTTGCGTTTGAGGAAGATCGCGCCGGCCGCGAGAACGACAGCGGCGCCGCCGAACCAGAGCAAGGCGCTCCACGAGGACGGCTGCTCGACGGCGGGCTCGATCGCCGCCGGCCGGGCCGCTTCGGGCGCGGGCACGGTCCGCAACGCGACCAGCTGGTCCGAAGTGCGGTGGCGGATATCGTATGCTGCCGCGTTCCTTTCGCGCTGGGACTCGAATTTCTGCTGGCTGATCTCGCTCTGCTTCTTGCGGATCTCCTGTACCTGCTCCTCGAGCGCCTTCTCCTCTTCGGGCGTCTGCGGCGCCGTGGCCGCGGCCCGGGCTCCCGCCGAGCCCAGCGCGCACGCGGCCAACAGAGCCCACGCGGCGCGCTGCACGCTTCGGAAACCTGCCCTTGTCGTACCCCTCATGACGCTCTGCTCCCCTGCCCGGTGCGACTCCCCCTCGAAAACCGGCGACTCCGGCGGCCCCCGCGGCCTACTGCCCCGGCGCCAGTTCCTCCCAGACCATGCTGGTCATGCCCGCGTCGGTGTTGGTGGTCTCGTTGCCGGGCAGCGTGATCGATACGTGGCTGCCGGCATCGGAGTCCGTGGCGCGGGGGTCGTACAGGAAATTCGCCTGCTTGTTGAAGATGATGCCTTCGTCGCGGGCCACCATCGATCCGAGGAAAGTGATGCCGCGGGTGTTCTCGCCCACGCGTCCGCCGATCAGGTGGTTGGTGTAGATGACGGCGTGGATCTTCTCGGGCCGTGCGGTGGCGATGCTCTGGATGTACTCGTTGCTGAAACTGGACTCGTAGTAGCGCCGGTTCGTCGTGGCATTCGTGCCGGCGAATTCGGCGTTTGTGTTGTAGCGCTTGCCGCCGTCCAAAGCCGTGTAGTCGCCGTGGAAGGTGGGCTTGCCGTCGTAAGTTCCGGTGACGTAGCCGATCGACGTGTCCGTCGGATCGACCTGGTAGGACTGCACCACGCTGTCCTGGAAGCCGGTCTTGAAGTAGGTGTTCTTCGCCGTGTTCCAGCTGTCGTCGGTGCGGTAGTACTGGCCCAGAATCACGCTGCCCTTGGTGGCCAGGCCCAGCATGTCCGCGGTCTTGTTGTCGGCCTGGGTGGCGGAGAAGTCGTTGTCGTTCTGCTGCCAGTTCGGCGGCGTCTTGTACTCCAGGTTGCCGACGATGTGCGTGTTGCGGCCGACGAAGATCGTGCCCTGCCCCTGGACGGTGCCCTTGATGACCAGGTCGTTGGTGACGACGACCGGTCCAGAGATCACAATGGGCTGGTCGGGCGTACCCACCAGCGCCAAGTTGCCGTTCTTGGCCTGGTTGGCCGCGTCAATAGGCGAGGCCACAGCCGTGTTGCTGACCGTGCCGGCAGCCTCAACGGCGAACGAACCGTTCTCACCGGCGCCGTCGCCGTAGACACCCTGCACGAGGATATTGTAATTGCCCGGATCGGACGGGTCCAAGCCCGGGGCCTTCAGCTGCTTGATCACGCCGCCGCTGTCGCCGCCGGCCTGGCCGATCTCGGGGTTGGACGGCTGCACGTAGCTGTTGGCCTTGTCCTTGTAGATCGAGAGATCACCGAGGTAGGGCATATCCAGAGGGTTCTGGCCCAGCATCCGTTCCTGGGGCCGCGTGGCGGTCACGCCGGGGAATCCCAGCGGGAAGTCCTGGAAATCGAGCTGCCCGTTGCCGTTGGCATCCTCGCCGGAACCCAGGATCCCATCGTCGTTCACGTCCTCGGTATAGACGGGGTTGGTAGGCGGATAGAGGTAGCTGGGCGGCGTGGTCGACGAGTTGGCCTTGCTCCAGTACTGAGTCAGCGTGTCCGAGCGCGGATAGCCGTCGCGGACGATGCCCTCGGCGTTCAGGTCGGGGTTCAGCGACGCGTACAGCATGCCGTTGACCGTGGGGTTATAGCGAAACGAGAGGTTCGCGTTCGATCCGACGTTGCCATGAATGAAGATCGGCGTGCCCCACATCCAGCCGAAGTTGTTGACGAAGTATGCGAAGTCGAAGGCGCGGCTCTGCTGCACGCTGGTATTCACCGAACTGCTGTATTTGACCACCCGGCGCACGCTGCGCTCGACCAGCCGGTCGGTCAGTTCGTCGCGCACGCGGCTCCAGGCCTTCAGTTCCAGCTCGACGTACGCGGGCTTGGGCGGCGAAGCCAAGGCGTCGCCCAGATCCTTCTTTAGGAGCATCGCGCTGAGCTTCACGTCGCCCTCGCCGAAGGCGCTCCAGGAACTGTAGTCGGACCAGAGAGTCAGGTCGTAGTCTTTCAAGTCGGCGGTGTCGGTGGCCGGGGCGGTGCGGAAGAGGATGTCCGCCCAGGCGATCGGATCGGCCGACTGCCTGCGCCATTCCTGCCAGATGCGCTCCATGTTCCAGTCGTTGGCCGACTGCGCCAGTTCCAGCGCGCGCGAGGCGGCGATGTCCGTCTCCATGCGCCGCTGGTTGGCCAGGATGCGGGACGCGAAGACCGAGGTCATCATGGCCAACGTCGCGACCAGGACCATCGCCATGATCAGAACCGAGCCGCGCGGCCGGCCGACGATCGGATGGGTGTTGCGAAAGAACATGTGCGCCTCCTGTCCCCCTCGAGTCCCGTCTATCCGTTCTTCAGGAAATAGGTGACATGCGTCACCGTGGTCGTAAAGCCGGTGCCATCGGCCGTGTTTCGCGTAGTGGTATTCTTGCGCGAAAGCGTTATCTCCAGACGGCGCCCGATCTTGCGCACCCAGAAGCCGGTCTTGGGCACGTGGTCGCAGACCACCCGCAGCGTGGATTCATCCCCGCCGTCCAGGCGCACGATCACGCCGTCGTCGTCGTCGGTCAGGCCGTTGCCGTCGTCGTCGATCCCATTGGCGTCGGCCTCGCGGGCATTACGCTGCCAGCGGTAGGTCACCGCGTCGGCCGCGGTGCCGTAGTCGACGGTCTTCGAGGCATCGTCGAAGCGCGGCAGCAGAAAGGTGACGGTGCCCGGTGCGCCGTCGACGGCCGGATTGGAGACGGTGTCCGCGTTCTCGCCGGTCAGGGTGTTGAAGTCCGCCGCGCTGCCGCGGATGCGGCGGAACTCGTCCATCATTTCGTCGACCTTCGCGCGCGTCAGGACCTGCTGGTCGGCGACGGTGAGCTCGAAGCCCATGTTGTCCGACGAGGTGCGGATCACGATCATCGTGGTGAGGAAGACGGAGGTCAGCACGACCATGGTCACCATCACTTCGACCAGCGTCATACCGGGCGCGCGAAAGCCGCGCGGGGCGAAAGAAGTCGTCTCGGCGCGGTTCACTCGTGGCTCTCCTTGGTCAGCACGGCGAAGTGGTCGACGCGTTCGGGACCGTACGGCCCCTCCCATTGGATCGTGACGACCACCGGCAGCACCTGGAAGCCGTCGGTGACGGCCGTATCGTCGGTGTCGCCGTCGCCGTTGAGGTCCAGCGGGAACGGCGCGGGGATGGCGTCGGACATGCTGCGGTTGCCGTTGATGTCCGCGCCGAAGGGATTGCGCTCGTACCAGTTAAAGGAAGCGATCGAGGTCGGCTGGCCGTAGAGATTCCCGTAGTCGGACTCGTTGGGCTTCTCGCTGGTGATGAAGGTGACGGTACCCATCGGACGGCTTTCCAGCGGCGTGAGGAATACGTCCAGGATGCCGTTGCCGTTCAGATCCTCGCCCAGATCCAGCGCCCCGTTGTTGTTGGCGTCTTCGCCCACCGCGAAGGTCGCGTAGGCCGCGCCCGTCGCAGCCGGCACGCCAGCCGACCCGCCGGAACTATTGCCCGAACTCGCGCCGGTGGAATACACATCGCCGGTCGTCGGGTCGATCTCGGGGATCACCGTGCCCGTATTGGCATAATCCAGCGGCCCGTAGAGTTGGAAGACGCCGTCCAGCGATACGCCGTTGGCCAGGATCACCCGCAGTTGGTCCACCTTGGCCACCGCAGACTGGAAGGCGGCCCGGCGTTCCTCCGCCAGCCGGCTCGAACGGCGGTGCGTCGCGAAGACCTCCAGCGCCGCGGCGATGGCAATCGAGATCACCATTACGGCCACGCAGGCCTCAATCAGGGTCATCCCCCGCTCGCGTACAGGCGTCTGGGCTTGGGCGGTTGTGGTCATGAGGGCTGGGCTCCAAAAAATTTCGAGAATCTTACCAACAAAACCAGCTCATCCTCGTTTTTCGCTTGAGCAATAGGTATGCCCTAGTTCATAGGGCGCGTGATCTTGTTTGTAAAGAAAATTCCGCAACAAATACAAAGCTATATTTCTGCACAAGTTAAGCCCCATTGTGCGCAACAATCTTATATTGTGCACAAGTGCTTTATTAGGTATGAAAGACCAGGATTGCACATTTGTGCTTCCATATCGTAACAAAATTTGAGTAAATTCCGGAAGTTCATGTTTCATATCTGTAACAGTCCTGCCTACTACCACGACACCGTTGAATCATCCAACAGACGGTAGCGTAGCAGGTTGAGACAATGAAGGAGGGCTGAACGGGCGTCTGGACGAAAATCGGCCGGCCCAATTCACCATCACAAACAAACGGGGAGCCGCTCCAGCAGCGCGATGCTGCCGGGCGAGACCCGCGCGCGATACGCCAGCGGCTCTACTTTCCCGCGCGCTACGGCCTTGCGAAGCGCCTTCCCGTACTCCGGGTCCACCGCATCGGCCGGGCCCATCCAGCGGCAGTCGGCGCGCCCGACGAAGAAGAAGATCACCGCGCGCCTGCCGCGCCGGATTTCGCGCGCCAGTTCCTCCAGGTGCTTGCGCCCGCGCTCGGTGACCGCGTCGGGAAAGAGCGCCCCGCAGTTGTCGTCTCCGCCGCGCAGCGTCGTGTTTTTCACTTCCACGAAGCAGTCGGGTTTCGAGCGGTGCGCGGTGAGCAGGATGTCCACGCGGCTTCGGCCACCCTTCCCGTAGACGACCTCGCGGCGCATCTCCCGGTAGCCGGCCAATTCCGGTATCTGCTCTCGCCGGATCGCTTCGGCAACGACGCGATTGGGATGCATGGTGTTGATGCCGACCCACGTGCGGCCCATGCGGCAGGCCTCCAGCGTATAGCGCAGTTTGCGGTGCGTATCGGGGCCGTGGTCGGAAAGCAGCGCCGCGCAGCCAGGTGCCCAGCAGGTGGTCATCGCGCCCGAGTTCGGACAATGCGCAGTGACGACGCCTCCGCCGTAAGCCGAATCGAGCCGCACATCGGCTAGAAAACGCTTGTAGCGGTTGATCAGCGTGCCGCGCAGTTGGGGCAGTTCGTAGCGCATGGAAAGTCGCG
Source organism: Planctomycetota bacterium (assembly GCA_023150555.1). Taxonomy (GTDB): domain Bacteria; phylum Planctomycetota; class SZUA-567; order H5-PLA8; family H5-PLA8; genus JAKLKQ01. The sequence goes on along the minus strand of JAKLKQ010000065.1, from coordinate 23,826 downwards.
GCGCTGCTTTCCGTTTACGCCCGCGCCATCTTTCGCACCAGATCTCGCGCGAAGGCGGTCAGGTCGGGCGTTTCGTAGCAACCGGCCTTGGGGTCGATGAGGTACAGGCCCAGGCCGCGCTCGATGATCTCGCGGATCAGGATGCGGCTGACTTCCATGCCGATGGCGCGCGCCTGCCATTCGCTGGCGGCCTTCATCTGTTTGCGCATCGACTCCGGCACCTTGATACCCGGGACCTTCGTGTTGAAGTACTCGGCCGCGCGGACGTTCAGCACCGGCAGCACGCCGATGTACAGCGGGTGCTTGTGTTGCGTCCTCGCGCATGGGCCCCAACCGCCCACGCCGAGGGGGCTCATGGCGGCCTCGATGCGGTCCAGTTCTTCCGGAAGGTAGATCGGCTGCGTCAGGATGGACGTTGCGCCCGCCGCGAGTTTATTCTCGATGCGCCCGACCTGCGACTTGATGTTCGTCACGTTCTGGTTCAGGCCCGCAGCCAGCAGCAGCGGATACGGTTTCTTCGTTTTGCCCTTCTCGTCGGCGCGTTTTCCGGCCAGAACGGAGGCCAGTTCGAGCAGTTCCAGCGTATTGGATTCGAAGACGCCCTTGCTGGGCGCGCCGCGCGGCGGCGGATCGCCGGTGATGACCAGGATGTGCCTCAGGCCCAGCGCCATCGCACCCAGGATCTCGCTGCGAAGGCCCAGACGGTTGCGGTCCCGGGAGGTCAGGTGCATCAATACCGGGACTTCGGCCTGCTCCTGAACCAGGTGCGCCACGGCCATACACGAACAGCGCGCGCTGGCGACCGGGTTCTCCGGCACGGAGATCAGCTCCGCGCCGGCCTCGCGCAGCACGCGGCATTCGGCCACCACGCGCGCGGCGTCGTGTCCGCGCGGCGGCAGCACTTCGACGATGATGCGTGGGCGCTCCATAAGTAGAAGTGTAGACGTTGCCGCGGATTCTGTCGAGACGGGTGCTTTGCTGAGCCTACCGCAGCGGTTCGACGACCTGCTGGCAGAGGCGCTGGATGGGTTCAAAGTATACGAACAGCAGCAGCAGCGCCACCACCTGGCCGACGGCCAGCGCGCGGTAGATCGCAGGCGTGGGTTCGGCGACGCCGACCTCCGCCGTGGGAGCGTCGATGGCCACGGTCTTGGCCAGGCGCATGTAGTAGTACAGGCTGATCACACTGTTCAGGCCGATGAAGACGACCATGGCCCAGTTCTGCTCCTTGGCCAGCTCGACCATGATCAGGTACTTGCCGATGAAGCCCGCCAGCGGCGGCAGGCCCGTGAGGCTGAAGAGGAAGATCACCAGCGCGACGCCCAATAACGGCTGCTGGCGCGCGGCGCCGCGCAGGTCCTTCAACTCGCAGCTGCCGTGCACGTTCTCCATCGCCACCAGGACCATGAACGCGCCGAGGTTCATGAAGAGGTACACGACGAGGTAGTACAGCACCGCGGCCGGGCCGGACGAATCGCGCAGGACGCTCAAGCCGGCGAGCATGTAGCCTGCGTGCGCGATCGACGAATACGCCAGCATGCGCTTCGCGTTGCTCTGACCGAGCGCTGCCAGGTTGCCGATGAACATCGTCAGCAGCGCCAGCGCGGCGAAGACCTTCTCGAGCTTATGGTAGTCCCAGCCGCCGCCCGCGCCGATGGGGAAGAACTCGGCCACCACCCGCACCAGCACCGCGAAGCCCGCGGCCTTCGGCACCACCGAGAAGAAGCCCGTGGCCGTCGTCGGCGCGCCCTCGTAGACGTCCGGCGACCAGTAGTGGAACGGCGCGGCGGCGATCTTGTACAGCAGCCCGGCGAAGACCATCGCCAGCACCGCAACCAGCGCGCCGCGCGAGGCCTTGGTCGCCATCTCGCCTTCCAGCCCACGGAACTTGTCCGCGACCTCGGCCAGGTCCAGCGTGCCGGTGATGCCGTACAGGTACGACATGCCGAAGATCATGATCCCGCTGGCCATCGCGCCGTAGATCACGTACTTCATGCCGGCCTCGGCGGACTTTCGGTTCGCCCGCAGGTAGCCGGCCATGGCGTAGCTGATCACCGACAGGGCCTCGAGCGAAAGGTAGATCATCAGCAGGTTGCTTGCGGCGGACAGGAACATGCCGCCCAGGCACGTGGCGGTGACGAGCAGGAAGAACTCGCCGTGGTTTTTGCCGAAGAGTTCCTTCGCGTGCATCGAGACCAGCAGCGTAATCGCCGTGCCCAGCAGCAGCACCATGCGGAAGAAATTCCCGTAGGCGTCGTGGCGGACCATGCCGCTGAAGATGGGCTTGGACTGCAGGACTTCGTGTTCGCGCTGGACCTGCACCGTTCGGGTCTCGGCGCCGGCGTCGGGCCCGGCGGGCACGACGCGCTGCTCCATGTACGCATGTTTGGCGTCGTTCACATAGGTGCCCATCTCGACCACGCTGGCCCAGAGGGCGCCGACAATGAAGATCAGGCAGATGTAGCCGGTCGTGCGCCGCCGCTCTTCCGGCAGGATCAGGTCGTAGACCAGCGCCACAAGGAAGCCGAAGACCACCAGAACCTCCGGCACGATCAGCCAGAGGTGGCGGATGTTCTGCCCCAGCAGGTCCCGAAAGCCTTCAGGCATGACGAACCCTTCTCCTTAAAACCCTTCGGTCAGCGCGCCGCCGCCAGCTCCCCAGGCGGAGCCCCTTCCCTGTCGCCCGTCTGCAGCGTCAGCGGCTCGGGGCGTTCGGCCTGCGCCTCCTTAATAAGGCTTGGCGCGGGCGCGGCCTCCGGGGCCTTCGGCGAACCGGCCGGCGCGTCAGGCTGCGCGGCGAGCTTCGCCTTGGGGGCCCTCGTCGCAAGCGGTGCGGGCGCGTGCGGTTGTTCAATCGACTCCTCGTCCGCGTCGGCGTAGCGGTCCTTCTCCCCGCTACCGGCGATGCCGCGGCTGTCGAGCACGTGGCGCTGCAGCTTGGCGACGGACTGCGTGGTGAGGTTGATCAGCGGCTGCGGATAGACACCGAAGAGGATCACGACGATGCACAGCGGCGCCAGCGTGAAGATCTCGCGGCCGTTCATGTCGCTGTAGTCCTTGTACTTCTCGTTGAGCGGCCCGAAGAAGACGCGCTGCATCATCCATAGCAGGTACGCGGCCGTCAGCACCACACCGATGGCCGCCAGCACCGTCAGACTTTGGAAGGAAACCTCCGGCCGCGAGATGCCGCCCAGGCTGCCGAGCTTGCTGCGGAAGGAGCCCAGGAAGACCAGGATCTCGCTGATGAACCCGCTGAGGCCCGGCAAACCCATCGACGCGAACAGCGCCAAGGTCATCACGCCGGTGTAGACCGGCAGGACCTTGGCCAACCCGCCGAACTTGTTGATCTCGCGGTGATGCGCTCGGTCGTAGATGACGCCGACGAGCAAGAACATCATGCTGGTCGAGGTCCCGTGGTTGAACATCTGCAGGATGCTGCCGGTCAGGCCCCAGGTTGTCAGCGCGGCCATGCCCAGCATGCAGAAGCCCATGTGGCTGACCGAACTGTACGCGACAAGTTTCTTCATGTCGTCCTGCGCCATCGCGCAGCAGGCGCCGTAGAGGATGTTGAAGACGCCCAGCATGGCGATGGGCACCGCGTAGGCGACGGCCATCGTGGGGAAGAGCCCGTAGCTGACCCGCAGGAAACCGTACACGCCCATCTTCAGCAGGATACCCGCCAGGATCACGCTGATCGCGGTGGGAGCTTCGACGTGCGCCCAAGGCAACCACGTATGGAACGGGAAGACCGGAACCTTGATCGCGAAGGCGACAAAAAGGAAGATGAACATCAGCGCCGCGAAGCTGCGAGGGCCAAGGAAGCGGAAGAGCACGAACTTGCCGAGGAACAGGCCGTAGCGTTCCTTGAGCTCCAGCAGGTCAAAGGTGCGCTCGAGTTCGATGTTCGCTTCCGCCAGCAGCAGGCCGCGTTCGTCTTCGGACATGCCGATGCCGCCCAGGCTGGGATAGATCTCGTGCGCGGCGGCCAACTGCGCATCGATGTCGGGTGTCCATTCCACGCCGTAGGCCTTCAGGATGCGGCGCTTCTGGCTCTCGGGTGCCATCGTGCCAGCCTTGTCGATAGCCTCGCCGGCGTCGAATCGGCGCTTGAGGATCGCTTCGCGCGCGTCGTTGAGCGCCTTCAGGAGCGCATGGCGCTCGGCCTGCATCGCCAGCACGTCGGCCTGGTCAGCGGCGGCTTCGCCCAGTTCCTCCTGGCGCAGCTCGATGCGGCGGTTCAGCGCCGAGACGTCGTTGGTCGCGTAGCGCCCGTCGGACCAGTACCAGCAGGCCAGCAGGACGACCAGCATCAGCACCGAGCCGGCCATCGTGTAGAGGAAGAACTTGATCGCCGCGTAGACGCGGTTGGGGCCGCCCCAGATGCCGATCAGGAAGTACATCGGCAGCAGCATCAGTTCCCAGAAGACGTAAAAGAGGAAGAAGTCCAGGGCGACGAAGACGCCGTTCATGCCCGTCAGCAGCAGCAGGATCAGCGCGAAGTAGCCCTTGATCTGCTTCTCGATGCCCCAGCTGGCGACCACCGCGATAAAGCCGACCAGGCCGCTGAGCACCACCATCGGGGCCGAGATCCCGTCGATGCCCAGGCGGTAGTAAACGTTCAGGCCGTCGATCCACAGCAGCGACTCGCGGTACTGCAGTTCCCCGGTGTCCTTGTAGACCCAGAAGACGTAGAAGCCCACCAGCATCGGCACCGCTGCCGCCGCCGCCGCCACCGTCTTGATGATGTCCGCCCGCCGCGACGGGATCAGCAGCAGCACCAGCGTCCCCAGAACGGGCGCGAACGTAAACAGCGTCAGCAGCGGCAATCCACCCGATTCGTACATGTCAAGGCTCCGGTATCACGTCACGCCGTCCGCCGGACGGCCCCTACACCATCATCAGCACCAGCACGACCACGGCCACGGCGCCGAAGGTCACGCAAACGTAGTACTGGATCTTCCCGGCCTGCACGGTCCGCGTCATCGCGCCCGCGAACCACGTCGTCCATCCGAACAGGTCCACGCAGCGGTCTACGAACCAGTTGTCGATGTCCCGAGCCACGCGCGCCAGTGCTCGGACGAAGTACGCCCAGCCGTCTACCAGGATCTGGTCGATCACACCGAAATCGAAGGCATAGAAGATGCGGCAGACGACCTTCGTCACGGGCACCACACCGTCCTGGTACAGCCGGTCAAAGAACCACAGCTGGCTGGCCATCTCGTAGCCTACGCCCAGAGACATGGGGAAGGCGCGGACCAGGCGGCCTGGGTCCAGTACCTTCCAGCAGTACAGCATCGCCGCCAGCAGCACGCCCAGCGCGACGCCGATCAGCGACAGGATCGTGGCCCACTTGTGAGCGACGTGATGCACATGAACATGATGCGCGGCGGCCTCGTGGCCTTCCTGCGCCACGTAGGATTCGGCGGAGAGTGCCACAGGCGAGGTCATCGTCGCGTCGACCCAACCCTTGCGGCCCGGTTCGAGTTCGCCGTGGTGATTGAGCTCCTTCGCCTCAACCGAAAGCCCCGGAACGGCGCCGATGTCTCCTCCGACCAGATGCCCGCCCCACCAGAAACCGAAGCAAAACAGCGCCAGGATCATCAGCACCGGCGCGCCGACGCGTTTGAAGAGCGCGTCTTCGTGCGCGTGCTCGTAGACCTGCCGATCGCGCGGCTCGCCGAAGAAGGTCCAGAAGAGGAGCCGGCACATGTAGAACGTGGTCAGCGCCGCCGTGACCTGCCCAAGGATGTAGGGCAGCCAGTGCAGTCCGCCGTGGTGAATCGCCGTGGCCAGTGAGCCGGCCAGGATCGCGTCCTTGCTGTAGAAGCCGCTGAAGAAGGGGAAGCCGATGATCGCCAGCACGCCGAAGGACGTCGCGATGAAGGTGACGGGCAGCTTCTTGCGCAGGCCACCCATGCGGTTCATGTCCTGCAGGTGGTGGCAGGCGTGGATCACCGAACCGGCGCAAAGGAACAACATGCACTTGAAGATCGCGTGCGTGTACAGATGCGCGACGCCCGCACCATAGGCCCCAGCCCCCAGCCCGATCATCATGTAGCCCAGCTGGGAGATGGTGCTGTACGCGAGCACGGCCTTGAGGTCCCACTGCACCATCGCCATCGTCGCGGCCAGGAACGCGGTGATGCCGCCGATCATGGCGACGAAAAAGAGTGACCCTTCGTTCAGCAGCGGGTGAATGCGCGCGACCATATACACGCCGGCGGCGACCATCGTCGCGGCGTGGATGATCGACGAGCCGGTCGTGGGGCCCTGCATCGCGTCGGGCAGCCAGGTGTGCAGCGGGAACTGCGCCGACTTGCCGATCGCACCCATGAACGTGAGGATGCCGGCGACGGTCAGCAGGGTCTTGCCACTGAGGCCCCACAGCATCACGGTGTCGAAAGCGCCCTGGTCGACGATGGCCTTGTAGAGATTGGTGAAATCGAGCGGCCCGTTGTTGTAGCCGCCGGCCTCCAGCATCACGTACAGGAAGATCATGATGCCGCTGAGGAACCCGAAGTCGCCCACGCGGTTCATCACAAAGGCCTTCCGCTGGGCGTACGCCGGCGAGAGGAAGCGCTCGTCGATGCCCGTGGCGTAGCGCGCCTTCAACTCCTGGTAGTGGTGATCCTTCGAGACGGGCGGCTTGTAGAACCAAAATCCGATCAGGAAGTAGCTGCCTAGGCCGACCAGTTCCCAGAAGACGAAGGTCATCAGCAGGTTGTTGCTCAGCACGATGCCCAGCATCGCGAAGCAGAAAAAGCACATGTACGCGAAGTAGCGGCGGTACATCGTGTCGCCGTGCATGTAGAAGATCGAGAAGACCAGCACCAGCGTCGCCAGGCCCGTCACGACGATGCACATGAAGCTGGATAGGTTGTCGACCAGGAAGCCCATCCCCAGCGACACCCCGCCCATCGTCATCCACGGAACCGAGGTCACGAAGGGATCGCGCTGCGCCGTCTCCCAGCCCTGCAGTTGGGCACCGAAGTAGTCGGCGCCCTTGTCTAGGCGCTTACCCGCGAAAAGCATCACCACGAAGGCCAGCAGCGGTAAAAAGAGGATCGCCGCCGGCGCCCAGGTGAGCACGGCATATTCTGTGCTGAAAGGATCCAATACGCCCAGCATGCGCAGTTTCCGTTCCCGAAGCCCGGCCGCCTACAGCCGCATCTCGTCCAGTTCGTCCAGCTCAATGCTGCGGTGAGTCTGGAAGACCGCCAGCACCAGCGCCAGCGCCACGGCCGCCTCGGCCGCCGCCAGCACGATAATGAACAGCGCGAAGACCTGCCCGTCCAGCTGATGCCCGTTGAAGCGCGCGAAGGCCACGAAGTTGATGCCCGCCGCGTTCAGGACCAATTCGACGCCCATAAGGATGCCCACCGCGTTGCGGCGGCTGACCATCGCGAAGATTCCCAGGGCGAAGAGCACGCCCGCCAGCAGCAGGTAGTTCGCCAGCGCGTCGGGCCCCTGGGCCAGGAGTCGTGCCACCGTGTTCACGCGCGGGTCTCCTTGCGCACGATCACTACCGCGCCGACCAGCGCCGCCAGGATCAGCACCGACGCGACCTCGAAGGGCAATATGTACCGCCCCATGAAGAGGTGCCCCAGGCCCACGCGGCGTTCGGCGATGGGATTCTCGGGATCGACGCCGACCGTGCGGCGGTACTCGCTTTGCTTCTGCAGGCCCTCGAGCCTGGCCTTCGACGCGGCGATCTCCTCGTCGCTGCCGGGTTCCTCGCCCTGAGCGGGCTTTTCCAGCCGCGCGAGGTTGCGCTCCTCGGCACGGGCCTGCGCGACGGTATCGTTGGCGTTAATCGGCGCGCGCAGGTTCTTGACCAGCAGCACCACCGAAACGAAGGCCAGCGCGCCCACCAGCAGGCCCGCGCCCAACGCCAAACGTCCGCGCCGCGGCTCGACGCTGCCTTCCTGTGTGTGCGTGCTGAACATCACCGCGAACAGGACCAGGACCAGGATGCCGCCAACGTAGACGATCAACTGCACGGCAGCCACAAAGTCCGCGTGCAGGAAGAGGTAGATGCCCGCCACGCCGGTGAAACACAGGCACAGGCTGAAGGCCGCGTGCAGGATGTTGCGCGACAGGACCACCAGCGCCGCCGAGGCGACGATCACGATGACGACAAACCAGAACAGCAACATCGCTGGCGACATGACCTTACGTACGCGCTCCTTTACCGAAGCGGTGGCGCTTCGAGACCCGGGCGGCGGCCAAATTCGTTGAGGGCAGCAGCACTATACTGCCCTCTCGAAATGGCGCAAGCCCGCGCGCCCCTGCTAAAGGTGCGCGCCGCCCAGCTTCTATCTCACGACAGACAAAGCAGTTAAAGCACTCTCAATCGCGGGTCCGGGGCGCCTACTGGGGCGCGTCCTTCGGACCGGCCGGCGCCGCACCGGCCGCAGGCGCGGCGGGCGGCGCGGGCGGATTCGCGGCCTTCTTGGCGGCATCCGCGGCAGCCTTGGCCTTGGCTTCGGCGGCCTTCTTTGCGGCAGCCTCGGCGGCGGCCTTCTTCTTCTCTTCGGCGATGCGCAGGCGCTTGACCTCGACATCGACCTTTTCGTCGTCGCCGTAGTAGCCGACGCCGAACTCGCGGATCAGGCCATGCAGGTTGGCGCGTTCGCCCTGGGTGTCGGGCGTGCCGGCGCGCGGCGAAGACGCACAGGCCGCAGTACATGCACTTGAGGATGTCGATGTCGAAGCGGCTGGGCCGGAGCTTGTTGGTGGGCGTCTTCTCGCCGTCGATCCAGAAGCAGTCGATGGGGCAGGCCTTGGCGCAGTTCTTACAAACGATGCAGCGCTCGATGTCGTTGTCCAGGTGCCCGCGGAAGCGGTCGGCGACCTTGACCTGCCTGGCCTTCTCGACGGTGCCGTCGTACTCGACGGTGATGACACTCTCCTCCTTCTGCTTGAAGTTCTCCTTCAAGTAGCCGCCGGTGACCTTCATGCCTACCATGAAGGTCTTCATGCCGTCGTAGATGTCCTTCACGAAGTCGATCATCTATCGTTCTCCGGGGCGTGCGTTAGGGCCTACGCGAATCCGTGGCCCGCGCCCGCCTTGATGCTCGTTTCCTTGATCAGCTTGCGGCGCAACTGCTCGTCCGGCGTCAGCGGCCGAAGGATGAACCAGACCAGGAAGACGCCGATGGCCACGGCAATGGCCAGCGCGCCATAACCCGCGCAGGACTGCCACTGTGCTTCACTGCCCGCCCAGCGCACCACGAAGGGCCGCAGAGCTACCCAGATCCCCACCGCCGTGAAGCAGGTCATCGAGATCGGGATGAGCTTGCGCCAGCAGAGGCTCATCATCTGGTCCACGCGGAATCGGGGGATCGTCCAGCGGATCCACATCATCAACAGCACGCCAAGGTAGGCCTTGCCGCAGAAGACGAGCAGGTGTACCAGAGACGCGTACCAGTAGAAGCCCTGCGCCGGATCACCGTTGACCGCCCACTTGTCCCAGGTCTCCAGAGCGCCGATGCCGGTGGACCAGCCACCCAGGAAGATCACCGCGAAGACGCCCGAGACGACAAACATCATCGCGTACTCGGCCATGAAGAAGAACGCGAAGCGCATGCCCGTGTACTCAGTGTGGTATCCGGCGACGAGTTCGGACTCGGCTTCGGGGATGTCGAACGGCGTGCGATTGCACTCGGCGAGCGCCGCGAGGAAGAAGACCGGTGCCAGGATCAGCATGAAGGGGTTGCTGAAGATGTTCCAATGCCATATCCAACCGGCCTGCCAGCCGGCTCCCAAGCCGAGCTGCGCCACCGTCATATCCTGCAGCGACATCGTGCCGCACAGCAGGATAGCGGTCAGGATCGCGAGCCCCGCGGGCAGTTCGTAGCTGACCACCTGCGCGGCGCTGCGGAAGCCGCCCAACAGAGCCCACTTATTGTTGCTCGCCCAGCCGGCCATCAGGATGCCGATGGTCTCCAGGCTCGCGATAGCCGCAATATATAGGAGGCCCACGTTGAAGTCGGCGATGTAGAAGCGGTCGCTGTACGGAAGCGTCGCCAGGGCGCCGAAGGCCGAGGCCAGTACGATCACGGGGGCGACCTTAAAGAGCGGCTTGTCGGCGGCCTTGGGCGTGATGTCTTCCTTCATGATCAGTTTGATGCCGTCGGCGAGGAAGATCAGGATGCCGGGCGCGAACTTGGCCGTCACCTTGTCGACCATCGCGAATATCGGCTGGAGCGGGATGAAGAGCATGGCCATGAAACGCCCGCCGGCGTCGGCCATCGCGCCCTTGCCGTTGCGGATCACTTCCTTCGCCCACGCGCCGAAGAAGCTGCCGACGTTGCACTGGTTGGGGCCAACGCGGCGCTGGATGTCGGCGGCGACCTTGCGTTCGACGTAGGTGCTCGCACCGGCGACGCCCTGGATCACCAGCCAGATCACCATCACGGGGACAAAGGCCGCGAGGACGATCATCCACCAGGCCGGATGGGCCGCCGCCCCCTGAAGCGCACTCAGCAGTTCGTACATGGCTCGCTTTCCGTTGCTCCGTTCGCTACGCCGCGACTAGCGGTCGACTTCCGGCAGTACGATGTCGAAGCTGCCGATGACGGCGATGACGTCGCCGATCAGCAGGCCGCGCGTGACTTCCTCGAAACAGCCCAGCGCCGAGAAGCTTCCCGTGCGGATCTTCAGCCGCAGGGGCATTTCGGTGCCGTCGGAGATAACGTAGTAGCCGGTCTCGCCGCGCGGGTTCTCGCTGCGCACGTAGCACTCGCCCGGCGGCACCTTCAGGCGCACGGGCAGCTTGGCCTGGTACAGGCGGTCGGGGTGGTCGGCGGGCAGCTTCTCGTTCTCGCGCAGCATCGAACAGATCTGCTTCAGGATCTTCAGCGACTCGAAGACCTCCTTCACGCGCACCACGTAGCGGTCGTAGCTGTCGCCCAGCTCGCCCTGCGGGTTGCTGCCGTTAGGGTCGCCTCCGTCGCCGACAGGCACGTCGAACTCGAGCCGGTCGTAGATCGAGTACGGCTCGTTCTTGCGCACGTCCCACTGCACGCCGCTGCCGCGCAGGTTCGGGCCGACCAGGCCCCAGTTGACCGCGTGCTCGGGCGAGACGACGCCGACCCTGCAGAGGCGTTCCTGGAAGATCGTGTTGCCGGTGATCAGGTCGTTGAACTCGATCATCTTCGGCCACAGGTACTCGACGAACCGCTCGCACTTCTCGATCCATCCGGGGGGCGCGTCGTAGCTGACGCCGCCGATGGTGAGGTAGTTGTAGGTCAGGCGCGCGCCGCAGACGTCTTCGAAGATGTCGTTCACCAACTCGCGGTGGCACAGGCCGTGCAGAAAGGGCGTGTAGGCGCCCATGTCCATGGCCAGCGCGCCGATGCAGATCATGTGGCTGCTGATGCGGTTGAGCTCCGCGACCATCACGCGCATCAGTTCGGCGCGTAGCGGGACGCTGATCTTTGCCAGCTTCTCGACGCCCAGCGCGTAGGCGTGGTTGCTGTTCATCGAGCAGATGTAGTCGACGCGGTCGGTGTAGGGCATGAACTGCCGGTAATCGACGTACTCGCCGATCTTCTCGATGGCGCGGTGCAGGTAGCCGATGTCGGGGCGCGCGGAGACGACGACCTCGCCGTCGGTGACAACCTCCAGGCGCAGCACGCCGTGCGTCGACGGGTGGTGCGGGCCCATGGAGAGCACCATCTCTTCGGTGTGCACCCGTGGGCGTTCGTTGGCCTGCAGAATCGCGTCGCTCATGCCTGGATCCCTTCCCCGCCGGACGCCTTGGCCGCGGCCTGTTCCTGCTTGAAGATCTCCTGGGCCTTGGCGATGGCCTCCTTCTCCTTCTCGGCCACGGCCTTGTTGCCGGTCTCGACGGCGTCGGCGAAGAACTGGTCGTTGCGCAGCGTCGGGATGCCGTGATAGTCGGGCGGGATCTCGAAGTCCTTGCGTCCCGGCCAGCCTTCCCAGTCGGGCGGGTTCATGATGCGCCGCAGGTCGGGGTGGCCCTTAAAGTCGATGCCGTACAGGTCGTAGGCCTCGCGTTCGAAGAAGTCCGCCATGCCCCACAGCGAGACGACGCTGGTGACCTGCGGTTTCTCGCGGCCGAGCACCACCTTGACTGTGAACTTGTGGAGGTGCTTCAGGCTGTGCAACGGGTAGATGACCCAGAGTTCGTGGCCGTTGTCCGCGCCGACCAGCGACATCAGGCTGTCGAAGCCCAGTTCGGGGGTTTCCTTGAGGTGCTTCAGGACCTCGAAGGCATCCACCGCGGGCACAATGGCGAACGGATCGCCGTTGGCGACGGCGGGCGCTTCGATGCCGGGCCAGCGCTTCTTCAGATGTTCGACGATGGCATTGAAGTCCATGGCACTCCGGCGCTCCCCTTGCGCTTACCTTTTGCTTCCCGTCGGTTTTGAACGAATCCCCGAAACCCCTAGCCCGGCGGCTGCTACGCCTTGACCAGTTTCGCGCCGCCCGAATGGCGCGCGAAGGGGTCGTGCGCGTGCGGATCCTCGACGACGATCGGGGTACGCGGCTTGGGCGTCTTGCCCTGCTTGCGCAGCACGCGCTCCTCGTGGATCACCTCGCGCAGCTTGAAGACGCCCTCGATCAGCGCCTCGGGCCGCGGCGGGCAGCCGGGCACGTAGACGTCGACGGGGATGTACTTATCGATGCCCTTCAGCACGCTGTAGCTGTACTTGCAGAAGGGCCCGCCGGCGTTGGCGCAGCTGCCCATGCTGATGACCCACTTGGGCTCGGGCATCTGTTCGTACAGGCGCTTCACGCGGCTGGCCATCTTCAGCGTGATGGTGCCGGCGACGATCATCAGGTCGGCCTGGCGCGGCGTACTGCGCGGGATCATGCCGAATCGGTCGCTGTCGTACTTGCTGGCGCCCCACTGCATCAGCTCGATGCCGCAGCAGGCGGTGGCGAAGAGCAGGTACCAGAGGCTGTGCTCCTTGCCCAGGTTGAGCAACGTGTCGACGTTGGTGAAGATCACGTTCTCTTCGTCGAATCTATTCTGCAGGATGCCCATGACGGCCTTCCTTTCGGTGCAGCGCGGACTAGACGGCCTTCTCCGACGGCGCGATGGGCGCAGCGGAGATCTTCTCCCAGCTGCGCAGGCCGCGTTCGGTCGGCATGCGGAAGCTGCGGATCCAGTCCAGGTCGCCCTTCTTGAGAATGTAAACCAGGCCCAGGCCCAGCACGTCGAAGAAGAACATCAGCTGGACGACCATCAGCACGGCCAGCGCCGGCGAGTCGTTGGCGGCCATGAAGTCCTTGAAGATGCAGGCCACCGGGTAGACCAGCGCCAGTTCGACGTCGAAGAGCACAAAGACCAGCGCCACCACGTAGAATCGGATGTTGAAGCGCAGCCATCCCGAACCCACCGGGTCCTCGCCGCACTCGTAGGTCAACTCCTTCTCGTACGACGGCTTGTGGGGGCGGATCAGGCGGCTGAGCCCCAGGAGCATGACCACCAGCACCACGGCCATGAACAGCAGCAGGAAGGCCGTCGAGTACTGCATGATCTCATAGGCTTCGGGGATACTCGCAAGCATCCGTGGTGCTCCTCTCAGCGGCTCTTGAAACGGGCGGTAAGGTCTGGACCCTACCCCGTTTCCGCGCGAAATCCATCCGCGTTCGTATGGTTATGATAGGTTCCGTTTGAAAACCTGTCAACGCGGGGTGGAGGTATTAAGAGAGGGCTAATTTACGACCGTCGGCAAAGAACCTATCCCGCGAACGGGCCAAACCTTAAGGCAGGCTTGCGGCTTGGGTCCAAAGGCCCCTGTGATAGAGCGCCTTCGATTGCGACCTGCGGAAAAATACCCACTCTAGTCCACTTTCCGGCGCGCAACCTTCTATTAGTGCTTCCCGTTGCCTCCGCTGCTCCCGTTGTGCCCATTGCCGCCGTTGGACCCGTTGCCGGCCTTGACCAGCTTGCCCGATCCGACCCCGCGCAGGCCCACCAGGCGTTGCGCGTGCTCGCGCATGAGCGCACGGCTGCCCTGCAGGACCAGCAGGTACAGGTCCTCGGTGGCGTTCAGGCGCACGCGCATGCTGCTGACCAGCAGGGCACCCATCTCGCCCAGCGCCGCCTGCACGCGCCGCTGCGCGTCGGCGTCCCCACGTTCGACCACCAGGGTCAGAGTCGCGGTGCCGTCGCCCTCGTCGCCGGACCAGGACTTCTCGGTAAGGTGGCTGCGGATCAGGTCGCGGATGGCTTCGCTGCGGTTGCCATAGGCGCTCTCGCGGAGGTGCGAGTCGAACTCCTCCAGCAGCGGCTCGGGGATCGCTACGCCGAAGCGGATCAAGTTGCGCGCGGAACCGGCTGAGCGCCCTGCGCGGACACGCCTGCCCATACGCCCCCCCCCCCTTCGTCTGGCCCTGCGCTTCAATTCAGACTAACATCGCCATAGTCGAGCTTGGCCGGCGGCCCTTCGGGCTCCAGCCCCTGCGCAAAGCGGTCCAGCGCCTCGCGTACGGTCTCGGCGCGGTCGACCACGTCGAGCGTCTCGAGCAGCTGCTGCCGGGTCTCGGCCTCGCGCACGAAGATGCTCGCCAGGTAATCGGCGGCGCGTCCGAGTTCGGTGTGCTCTTTCAACGCGGCGGCCAGTTGCTCGCGGCCTTCGGGCTTCAGGGCGCGGCGCATCAGCGTCTGGGCGCTCTTCAGCAATTCAGCATGCGCGGCCTTCATGCGGCGGTCGGGGTCGTCGCAGTCGGGCGGTTCGTCCAACAGCGTCTCGACGGTGGCGATGCGATAGGGCGTGGCCTGCAGTTCACAGCGGATGCGGCAACGCGCGAGGCCGATCAGCGCGATGTTGCTGGTACCGTTGGGCAAGGCCTGGTGCCCGGCGATGCGCCCGACGCCGACGACCGGGCGCACCGGCGGCGCGCCTTCGTAGTCCTTCTCGTAGCCGGGACACAGCAGCGCCATGGCGATGAGTTTCTCGCCCTTCATGGTCTGGGCGAGCATCGTGCGGTAACGGGGCTCGAAGATGTGCAGCGGCAGGACCATGCCGGGGAAGAGCACGGATTCGGGAAGCGGGAAAATCGGCACGTCGAAGACGGCCGGCAGTTCGATTTCCATTCAGTCCGTCGCAATCGCAAGTTCGTAGGCGGTTCGAAAGCTTCTCAAGTACGACGGTTCGATGCTAGGTCCCCCGGAAGCCATGTCAAGAAGTTGGTTGGAAAGAAAGTGCAGCGTTAGGGACGAGTGAGAGTAGGATATTTGCCGAGGTGCAACGCATGGCGACAGATCAGCGCATTTATGCTTGCCCGTCCTGTAACAAGTCCAATGCCTTTGAAAAGTATTTCATTCGGAAACGGTTTTCTGCTGAGTCCTTCAGGTGTCCCGAATGCCATACCCTCTTAGACCCGAAAGTCAGCGAAGCAATCAAGTTTCTCGTCGAATTGCCACTAGCAGTTATGGCGGTTGGTCTTTTCCTCGCCACACAGGATGTAGCTCCCTACTTAATAATCCCTCTGACGGCAAGTTCGATCCTGGGAACAATCGGAGCCATCCTCGTATATAACAGGCGCATTCAGGGGTTTGTCATCGCCAATAGGCGAAACATCTCCTTGGCACATGCAATTCGAATCTACCTGTTCGTCAGCGCGCTTATCGGCAGCATTGTGCTAAAAACCCCACTAATCCTCATCGCCTGGATCGGGATTACACAGCTATATGCATTGGCAAAGATTTCCTACAAGTATTGGCGTGACAGAACTAGGCCCGCTCACGCGCCATACATCGTTGAAACGAAATCAGAAAAGAATGCAGGGTTCTGAGGCCTACTGCCCCAAGGCCTTCAACAACACCGTCGCGTAGCTGCCGCGCGGGAGTTCGAACATCACCGTGCGCGCGTAGCGCTGCGCGGCGTTCTTGCTCGGCGGCTTGCCTTCGGACTCGGGCGCGCTGAGCTCAAAGGCCTTGGCCTCGGCGACCAGCGCGCGCGGGGCCTCGCCGAAGAACGGCCGCCGCACGCCGGGGATGCGCAGTTCGTCGAGCGTGATGCCCTCGGCCTCGAGCACCGCTTCCGCCGCGCCCTTCCACGGTTCTTTCAGCTCCGTCTTGCGCGCCAAGAGCGGCAGGTCCAGCGTTAACCACTGGGCCGGCAAGGCTTTGGCGTCGGGAAAGAGCATCGTGCCGTAGGGGCTCTCGGCTTCCAGCACCGCGTCACCTTCGGCGCTTTGCCCCGCCACGAAGGTGCGCGCGATGGTGTTCCAGAGGTGCGACTGGTAGGCGTAGACGCACAGTTGCTGAAAGAAGTACGGCAGCGCGGTGAAGGCCGCGCGGAAGTCCTTCGACGAATGCGCGAGGCGCTCGATGGCGCGCGCTTCGGGCGGCCGAAAATTCTTCGCGCGCAGCTTGCTTTGGATCTCCCGCCAGTTGCCCCAGTTGGCCGCGATGAGGTGCTTGAAGTCCTTCTGCTCGCGGCGGTCCTTGCGGGCCGGGGCGGCGATGGCCAGGCGCAGGGCCTGTTCGAACTCGCCCTTCACCAGAAAGCGCGCCAGGTGCCCCTGGCCGTGGCGCGCCGAACCGAAACGCTGGTCGCCGAAGTAGTTGATGAAGCGCAGCGAACCGTCCTTGGCGCGCAACAGCTCAACCGCAGCGTCCATGTCCACGCAGGATTCCTGCGTCAGGCCGCGCACGGCGATGCGGAAGCGGTTCGCGCCGATGGCCTCGGCGGTGAGCGGCTTGTCGAGCCAACCCAACCGTCTGAGCCTCCAGCCGTCGCCTTCGGCCTGCTCGGGGGCTTCCGGCACGGCCAGGGTCACGTGCTGGACCGAGTGCGCGTGCTTGTCCTTCAGGCCCGCGTAGGCGATCGCGCCGGGCTTCAAACCCAGCGAGCGCCCGATGCGGCCGGCGGCCTCGGGCGTGGCGAGGCCCGTCTTCTCGAGGCGGTACAGCGCGTGCGGCGAAGCCGGCGGCTTGTCCAACACGCCGGCGCGCAGGGACTCGCTGAGCAGTTCTTCGACGTAAAAGTCGTCCGGGGCGCGTTTGATTGCCATGTCGTGAAAGGTCTTTTCGTTTGAACGCGGGAATCGGTCAGGTGGCGGGCTTCACGAAGCGGCGACTGGAGATGCGTTGGCCTGAGCCGCCCGTGCGGCGCGCCACGGCCAGGCGGGCGGCCAGGCGGTATGCGGCGAAGAAGCTGTCGGTTCGGGCGCTGCCCTTCCATGCGATGTCGAAGGCGGTGCCGTGGTCCGGGCAGGTGCGGATCAGCTCCAGGCCCATGGTCACGTTCACGCCGCTGTCGAAGGCGACCATCTTGAAAGGGATGCCGCCCTGGTCGTGGTACAGCGCCACGTGCCCGGCGAAGCGGTCCAGCGCGGCGGGCGTAAAGGCGGTGTCCGGCGGCAGCGGGCCCTCGGCGTCGATGCCCAACGCGCGGATGCGCTTCACCGCCGGCGCGACGATGGTCTCCTCCTCGTCGCCGAAAAGGCCTTCCTCGCCGGCGTGCGGATTCAGGCCCATCACGGCGATGCGCGGCGGCGTGTCGTCGCCGTGCAGGAGCTTGAGGTACTGGTTGAGCAACGTCGCGACGCGCACGATGCGCTCCACCGTCAGCGCCTCCGGGACGCTGCGCAGCGACTGGTGCAGGGTGGCGAAGGCCACCGCCAGGCGCTGGGGCTCGCTGTACAACAGCATCGCCTGGCCGCTGGTGCCGGTGAAATGCGCGATCATCTCGGTGTGGCCGGGGAAGTCGTAGCCGCCCATGTTCAGCGCGCGCTTGGAGATAGGGCACGTGACCATGGCCGCGGCGTGCCCGTCGAGGCAGGCCTTGGCAGCAAATTCGATGTAGCGCCCGGCGGCCTTGCCGCAGGCGGCCTGGTTGAAGCCCGGCGCGACGTCCAGCCCGCCCAGGGCGTCCGAAAGGTCCAGGATCGCGGTGCCTTCCTGCTCGTCGGTCAGCGCCTCGATGCGCCGCGCCCGCAGGGGCACTTCGACGGCCTGCGCGACGCGTTTGAGCACCCGCGCATCGCCGATCACGACGGGAACGCTGTCCTGCGCGAAGGCGCTCTCGTACTCGTGCAGCAGCCGCACGCAAAGCTCGGGACCGACGCCCGCGGGGTCGCCCATCGTGACGGCCACGATGGGGCGGCGGGGACGTGCGGGCTCGGCGGGTGGCTTCTTCTTGGCGGCCATCCCACCAAGGTACGACGGCGCAAGGCGTTATTCAAGCGGGCGCTCTTCGGAAAACGAAGCGGCCTCCGGACTTACCGGAGGCCGCTCGTTGCAGATGTTACGTCGTGACGTGCCCGAATCAGGCGACGGACTTGTGCGGGTCGATGACGAACTTCTTCGCCGCGCCCTTGTCGAAGTCCTGGTAGCCCTGCGGTGCCGCGTCGAGGCCGATCATGGTCACGTTGACGGCCTTGGCGATCTGGATCTTGTCGTGGAGGATCGCCTGCATCAGGTTGCGGTTGTACTTCATGACCGGGCACTGGCCGGTGGTGAAGCAGCAGCTCTTGGCCCAGCCCAGGCCGATGCGGATCGAGAGGCTGCCTTCCTTGGCCGCGTCGTCCACCGCGCCCGGATCGCCGGTGACGTAAAGCCCGGGGATGCCAATGTTTCCGCCCGCGCGGACGACCGTCATCACCGTGTTGAGCACCGTTGCGGGGGCTTCCTTCTTGGCGTCCTTACCGTGGCCGCGGGCCTCGAAGCCGACGCAGTCCACCGCGCAGTCGACCTCGGGCACGCCCAGGATCTGGTCGATCTGCTGCGAGACCGACGCCTTCTTGCTCACGTCGACGACTTCGCAGCCGAACTTCTTCGCCTGCGCGAGCCGCTCGGGGATCAGGTCGCCCACGATAACCACCGCCGCGCCGAGCAGTTGCGCGGACGCCGCGCTGGCCAAGCCCACGGGGCCCGCGCCGGCGATGTAGACGGTGCTGCCCGGGCCGACGCCGGCGGTGTACGCGCCGTGGAAGCCCGTCGGGAAGATGTCCGACAGCAGCGCCAGGTCCTTGATCTTGGCCATCGCCTGCGCCTTGGAAGGCAGGCCCTTCTCGCCCATCTTGGAGCCCAGGCGCAGCAGGTTGAAGTCGGCGTAGGGCACCATCACGTACTCGGCCTGGCCGCCGACCCAGCCACCCATGTCCACGTAACCGTAAGCGGCGCCGGGACGTGCGGGATTGACGTTCAGGCAGATGCCAGTCTTGCCTTCCTTGCAGTTGCGGCAGCGCCCGCAGGCGATGTTGAACGGCACGCTGACGATGTCGCCGACCTTGACGAACTCGACGTCGCGCCCGGCCTCGATGACCTCGCCGGTGATCTCATGGCCCAGCACCAAGCCCTTCGGCGCGGTGGTGCGCCCGCGCACCATGTGCTGGTCGGAGCCGCAGATGTTGGTGCAGACGACCTTTAGGATGACGCCGTGCTCGCACTTGCGCTTCTGCGCCTTGAGCTCCAGCTTCGGGTAGTCGATGCTCTCGACTTCGACCTTTCCCGGCCCCCGATAGACGACGGCCTTATTTCCTGCCATGACGATTCCCCCTTTGGATTAAAGCGCGCGTCGCGCGCAGACCCTTAGAAAAGAAAGTAAGCGATTAGAACGATTACCCCGAAGCTTGGCTCCGGGGCGCGCGCGTGTCAAAAGATTTTGCGTGAGATGGTTGAAACCGGAGCTTACGGCGCCGTGGCGATCTCGAAGGCCACGGGCTTGGTCTCGACCTTTCCGGTCCAGTACCGGAAGGGCACCTCGGTCTTCGCCGGGCTCGCCTCAATCTCGAAAGCCATGATCACGCTGCACTTGCCGGGCCCGAGGTCGGGAACGGCCGCGTTGCGCAGGAGCGGGATCCCGCCGCGCAGGTACTCGTACGGGGACATATCCACCGCGACCTCAAGGGTCTTGCCCGGATCGAGTTGCACCGTCGTGGGCTCCACGCGCTTCCACTCGAAGGGCACGTACTTCGACCACCAGCCCTCCTCCCCTTCGCGCCTGAACTTCATGTCCCAGGCGTGCACGAAGGCGTGGTCGTAGAGGAGTAAAGGCTTGGTGCCGCTGTTCTTGTACGTGAACGTGAAGGCCAGCTTCTCCTTCGCCGCAAGAACCGCCTTGGCCGGCTTGAGGAAGACTTGCAGGCCGTCCTTTTCGAAGACCGGCGCGTCCTCAACAACGTCGACCGTCAGGTTGAACTCCCCGACTAGCGCGGTAGCCGTCCTCGCCATAGGCACGGGCCCGCCGGGGGTGACGTAGACCATCTCCAACACGCTGCGGACGGCCTTAAGCGCCTGGTAAGTAAAGACGTAGGTGCCGATCGCCGCATCTGCCGCGCCAGCCTTGGGTTGAAAGGAGAGTTTCGGGCGGGTAGAGATGTAGCCCTCTGGCTCGGGGTACCCGCGCTCCCACCCTGTCTTTGCCTGATCGCCTTCGAGGCGCACTTCGAAACTCTCACCGACCTTCACGCGCACGGTCTTGCCGTGGTCGGCGCGGGTAAACGTGTACATTGGGGGTGAGGCAACCTCGACGGTCAGCTTGAACTCCTTCAGCAGCTTCGTCTTCCTGAGGTCCACGACGCCCGGTCCACCCGGAGAGACGTAGACCATGCGAAGCGCCACGCTGCCCTCGGCCTTGGTGTGGTACGTGAAGGTGTACGCCCCGTCCTTCAGGATGCGCTGACCACTGACGACCAAAGTCCCTTCGTCAGCCGGGTTTACGTGCCCGCCTTCCCATCCGGCGCCGGCCGTGTCGTCCGTCAGGCGCACGGCGAAGGCCTCGCCCACCTTCACGCGCACGGTCTTGCCGTTGTCCGCGAGCGTAAAGACAGGCGACGGCGCGGCAGGTGCCTCGGCGGGCGCGGCTTCCCCACCCGCTACCGGCTGCGGAGCCTCCCCGGCACGCTGCGGCAGCGGAGCCTGCGGCGCCTGGGGCTCGGCCGCCTGCACCTGCCAGACGACCAGCCCCGCGCCTGAACCGGCGACCAGCGTCGCGGCAAGCACCGCCGCCGCCGCCTTAACCTTCGCCCAGTAAAGCATCTGCGTGACTCCTTCGTAGAGAAGATTGGCCTGAACGGAGAGCGCGCCCGCTGCGGGGACCTGCCCCGCCGCGACCAGCGCCGCAGCCTTGGCCGTGCCGACAGACAGCGCGGTGGCCACCGTTGCCGCGTGGGCTTCGCTCTCCAGCAGCCCCACCAGGACCGCGAGGCTTAAGACCGCGCCGCGCTGTCCCATGCGCTCGCGCAGCAGGTCCCGCGCGCGTGCCAGCCGCCCGCTCAGCGTGCCCTTCGTCCAGCCCAGAGCCGCGGCGGCCTGCTCGTTGCTCTTCCCTTCCAGGTAGCACAACACCAGCGGCGCGCGGTACTTCTCGGGCAGTGCCTCGAGTTCCTCGTCGAGCAGCGGGCGCGCTTCGCGCCACAGCGCCTGCTCCCGAGCGTGCGCTTCGGAATCCGTTTGCTGAGCCATAACTTCGCCCCCGGCTTCGCGTTCGCGCCGGCGGCGCGCGGCCTCGCCGGAACGCGCCTTGCGCGACACGCGCACGGCGACGCCGTAAAGCCACGGGCCCACCGAGCCGCGCTTGCGCAGCGCCGCCGCGTGCTGCGCCAGCACCAGGAAGGTCGCCTGGAAGGCGTCGTCCGCGTCGGCGCCGTCCAGCATGCGCGCGCAGACGCGTGCGACCAGCGGGCCGTGGCGGCGCACCAGCGCCTCGAAGGCGCGCTCGTCCTTGGCGGCCAGGAAGCGCTCCAGCAGGTCGCAGTCGTCGAGGCGGTCGAGGGTTTCGTAATCCATATGCGGTCCTTTGGACGCCCAAACGGGCGGCACGTTTCGACCATAGTGCCCGCCAACAGGCCCTGGAATACGGAATTCTTCGGGAAGATCCTTGCGGCGGAACTCGTGGAAGTTGAAAGAGTTACAGGAACAGCGGGGCCAAGACGCCGGACGTGAAAAGTTCCCCGACGCGGGGCGCGACGACGGCCAGCGCGGCCAACAGGGTCATCTCGATGAGGACGAACAGCAGCACCGCGTCGATGGTCTCGCGGCGCTTCAGGGCCCGCGCGAGGGCCAGGGCCGAGAGGTTCGCGCCGCCCGCGACGAAGATCCCGAAGATGACGGAGACTGCGGGCAGCCACGGCGCCGGGTTGGGCCCTTCGAGCATGCGCGAGGCCAGGAACCAGAAGAAGACGGCGTTGCCCACCGCGCCGAAGGCGACGGCGGCGACGTAGCCCGGCCGGAAACGCACGCGCGCCTCGGGGACCTGGGGCGGGACGGGCTCTTCGCTCATTCGTCGTCCTTCTCGAAGCCCGGCAAGCACTTAGGCGAAGGCCCGCCGAGCACTTTCAGGTCCTTGCCGTCGCTGAAGCCTTCGGGGCGGTCCTTCAGGATCTCGACGAGACGCGCGCGCAGGCGCTTCAACTCGCCGACGCATTTCGAGACCGCATGCAGGTCCTTCATCTCCTGCGGATCTTCCGACAGGTCAAAGAGTTGCTCGGCGCCGGTCCCCGGAAAGTAGACGTACTTCCAGCGCTCTTCGACGATGAATTGGACGCCGCTGTTGGTCGATGGCAAGTCGGCGCACTCGCCGTGCAACTCCGTGCGCCAGCCCTTCGTCTGCCCGCGCAGGAGCGGCAGGACGGACTTGCCGTCGACGCCCTCGGGGATGGGCACGCCGGCGGCGTCGAGGAACGTCGGCATCACGTCCATCAGCTCGACGAGCTTATCGCTTACCTGGCCGGGCTTTATGTCCATCGACTTGGGAAAGCGCATGACCCACGGCACGCGCGCGCTGGGCTCGTAGGCGCTGCGCTTGCGGATCCACTGGTGGTCGCCCAGCATCTCGCCATGGTCGCTGACGAAGAGCACCATCGTGTCGGCCGGAAGCACCGCGAGGATGCGCCCGATCTGGTCGTCGACGTGGTTGATGGAGGCGTAGTACGCCGCTCTAAACTGCTTCATGACTTGGGGTTCCAGCGCGGTGCGCCAGCTGTCGACCTTCAGGCCGCGCTGCGGGCCGTCGAAGACGCGCGCCCATTCGCCGACGTACGGCTCGGGCAGATCCATCGCCATGTAGCGGTCGTAGTAGTCCCTCGGCGGCGTAAGCGGTTGGTGCGGATGGAGATACGAGACCTTCAGGAAGAACGGCGCCGTGGGGTCGCGGCGTTCGAGGAAATCGAGCGCCTCGTCGGTGACCCAATTCGTAAAGTGATACCGCTCCCCGAGATGCCACGGCCGCACGGCCCAGCCGTTGGTGTGCATGCCGTGCGCCTGGCTGGCGCGCGGAAAGGTGTTGCCGGCGCGCGTCAGGAAGCGCTGGTAGTCGTCGTCACCGCCGGGCGTCGGCGAATCGGCCCACGCGGCGCTGTCGAAACCGAAGCGCTTACGGTGCGGCCAGAGGTGCAGCTTGCCGCATAAGTGCGTGTGGTAACCGGCCTTGGAGAGTTCCCCCGGCAGCGTGGGGCCGTCCAGGCGCGTGTTGTAGTTCTGCGTCACGCCGTGGTGCGCGGCGGTCTTCCCGGTCATCAGCGTGCGGCGCGCTGGGATACAGACGGGGCACGAACTGTAGGCCCGCGTGAAGCGCGCGCCCGTGCCGGCCAGTTCGTCGATGTAAGGCGTTTGGGCGCAAGGATGTCCGTCGATGCCGATGCAGTCGCCGCGGTGCTGGTCGGTCATCAGCAGAAGTAGATTCGGTCGCGCGGCGCTCATGGAGTCCCCGTGAAAACGACAAGGATAAACGCGACCGTGCACATTTGCCACGCATGAAGAAAAGTTGCGGGAATGCGCGAGTGACACAAAGTGTCAGTCGCGAAATTTCGCGAGTTGGTCGCGAGATTTCGCGAATCACCAGGTGCTGCGCGAGGTGCTGGAGTGCACATGGCGATTTGTATCTATCCTTACGC
>JAKLKQ010000064.1 GCA_023150555.1 Planctomycetota bacterium | reverse complement strand
GGGGGTTAAACGTATCGCCAGTCAATGCTGGCGGTGCGGCCCCTCGTGACCCACCTGGGTGGTGTCCGAAACTTTTTAAAGCAGATGACAGTTAAGAGATTAGAGAGGAAAGATAAGGAGCGAAGAGAAAGAGAAAAAAGATCAAAGACTAGAGCTTGAAGCCTATCGAAGACGGATCAGTCCATACTTACGCTT
Organism: Planctomycetota bacterium; assembly: GCA_023150555.1. Lineage (GTDB taxonomy): Bacteria > Planctomycetota > SZUA-567 > H5-PLA8 > H5-PLA8 > JAKLKQ01. The sequence goes on along the minus strand of JAKLKQ010000064.1, from coordinate 37,864 downwards.
TGCGTAATGCAAGTGGTTTTGTCGTACCACCCCTTATGCATATCCCCGCTTCAACAATCAAACGATTCACCTGAAATGATCAAATGAGAGATTCAAAAATCCGCTATTCTCCCGACATGCTCGGCATCGACTTCGGCTACGACACCTGCTGCGCCGCCGCCTTCTCTGGCGAAGGCCCGCGCGTGTTGCGCGACCCCGAAGGCGCCGATGGCCTTACGCCCGCCGCCGTGGCCGTGGACCTCGCCGGCAAGGTCCTGGTGGGCCACGCCGCGGCCGCATACCTCGCCGCGAACCCCGATGCCGGCGTGCGCGGGTTCCTCGGCGATTTCGGCCGCGGCAAGAGCTACACCTTCGGCGGCCGCGCGTGGACGCCCGCGGAGTGCGCCGGGGAAGTCTTCGAGCATCTGAAGAAACTCGTCGAAGCCCAGGGCCTCGCGCCCGCGCAGACGATCGTCGCGGTGCCCGCGTACTTCACCGACGTCCAGCGCATGGAAGTAAAGGATGCCGCGCAGAAGGCGGGCTTCATGGTGCGGCAGCTGCTCAACCGCCCCACGGCCGCGGCGCTGGCGCACGCCTTCGCGCATCCGCGCGAGCGGCGGCTGATGCTGGTTCTGGAATGGCAGGCGCGGAGCTTCGACGTGACGGCGCTGGAGATGCAGGCGCAGCGCTTCGAGGTCCTCGCCGCCGACGGCGCGGTGGACCTCGGCGAGGCGCTGCTTTCCGACCCGCGCAGGCTCGCCGAAGCCCTCGACCTGCCGCTGTGCCGCGCGCTGAGGTCGGCGTCGCGAACGTTGAAGACTTTCGACGAGGTTCTTTTGGCCGGTCCGCAGGCGCGCGTGGACGCGCTGAAGAATTTCTTGTCCGACCGCTACGGGCGGGAGGGGCAGGCGCTCGAGAGCCCCGGCGAAGCCGTCGCGCTCGGCGCGGCCATCTACGCGCGCATCGCCGACGAATTGGCCGCGCAGGCGCCCGGAAATAAAGGAGGCGGCTGCCTGCTCTCGGTGATGGTTCTTGCCGCTTGCGCCGCGGCATTTCTCTTCTAGGTCGTTAACGCGCCCACTTCTTGCTGCCCGCGACGCGCTTGAGCTCGACGCCCGTCGTGTAAGTCAGATCCCCGCCGGCCGTCGGCACCACGATCGTCAGCGCCAATTCGTGTTCCGTCGCCAGATCCGTGGAAGCCGGGATGCCGGTGCTGTCCAGTTCCTTCGTCACCAGGCTGAAGACCTTCTGCTTGTTCTTGATCTGGAAGCTCTTCAGCTGGTCAAGCACCGGGTCCGGAGCCGTCAGGGCCTTGGGATTGAATTTCACGGTCGACGTCTCTTCGGTGGCGCCAGTGACGAGCAGCGCCGCGAAAGGAATGGTGATCAATTTGCCGCCGCTGGCGCTCTTGCCGCCCGTTCCGCCGACGCGAATGGTGATGTCGCCGTTCGGGAACGCCGGCACGGCGAACTCCGCGAGCGACTTGCCCTTCGCCGAGAAGATGTAGCCCAGCGCGGGACCTTCCGACGCCGAGGTCTTCTCGGACCTGAAGGCGCCGTTGCGGACGGCGTTATTCGTGAAGCTGAACTTGCCCGACGATTTCTTTCCCGCGCTGCTGACAAAGGCCGTCTCGACCACGCTGCTGGCCGACGGCGTGTCGATGGCCACGCCGCTGACGTCCACGCCGACGCGGATCGTGTCGGTCACCGTGCCGCTGTCGTCCGAGCGCCGCCCGACGATCGGCCCCAGGCGCACGCCCGTGACGGTGGCCTTGAAGGTGCCGGTGGGCTGCAGCGTGACGATGATGCGCGCGGCCGGATTCGTCGAATTCTGCACCAGCTGCTGCATGCTCTGGTTGTTCACGGTCACGTCCACCGTCGCGGGCGTAAGGTCCGCGGGCAGGCCGGCGGGATTGATTCGGCCGGCGAGCGTCATCTTGTCGTTGTGGATGCCGGCGGCCGCCTTGACGTGGTCGACGCCGATGGCCATGGCCGTTGCCAGCAGGTCGCCGTCGGCGACCTCGTCGTCGCCGGCAACGATGGCCAGCGGCGAGGAATCGCTGGTCGCGCCGACGCTCGAGGTGACGGCCAGCGTCGCGGCGTAGTTGCCCGGGGTGAGATAGGTGTGGTTCAGGAAATCGGCCGGCGCCGAGACGTCCGTCACGCCGCTGCCGTCGCCCGGATCGAAGTGGTACGTCGCGATCGAACCGCCGCCCGGTATAGAGGAGGCGGTGCCGTTCAGCTGCACAGCCAGCGGCGCGGCGCCTTCCACGACATCGGCGCCGAGCACCGCCACCGGCTGCGGAATCAGGTTCTCGAACTTGCTCACGAAGCTGTCGGACTCGCCCTTGCGCGTGCTCTGGAACGCGTTCTTGACGGGGAAGTTGCTCGACTGCGTCTCGCCCGCGACGTAGACGTGTCCCGCCGAATCAAGCCCCAAGGTCGAGCTGCGGTCGCGCAGGCTGCCGCCGAGGTACGACGCGTACAACAGCTCCGTGCCGTCCGGCGCCAGCACCGCCACCAGCGCGTCGCCGCCGCCGCCGCCGGCCGCGCCCTGCAGCGCCGTGGTGGTGACGGGGAAGTTCGTGCCCAGCGACTGGCCCGAGAGGAAGAAGACGCCCGCGTCGTCGACGGCCAGGCCGATCAGCTCCTCGTGGTCCGCGCTGCCGATGTACGTGGAGAAGACCAGCGACGACGCGCCGCTTTGCGTGGGATCGATCTTCAGCGCCACGGCATCGAAGCCGCCCTGGCCCGTTAGCTGGAAGACGCCGGACGTGGTGGGGAAGTCGCTCGAGACCGTGTTCGTGGCAAGGCAGAGCTTGTCGCTGCCGTCCGTCTTCAGGCTGCCGGTGCCGTGCTCGTCGCCCGAGCCGCCAAGGTACGTCGAATACACCAGGCTCGTTGCGTCCGCCGCGAGCAGCGTAACCGCGTAGTCCGTCTGCCCCGCGTTGCTCGTCTGGAACGCCGTGCCGGCGGTCAGCGGATAGTCCGCCGAAAGCGTGCTGCCGACGATGGCGGCTTGTCCGGCGCTGTCCACCACGATCGGGCAGGCGCCTTCTTCGACGTGCTCGTCGCCGGAGCCGCCGAGGTACGTCGCGTACACCAGCGACGACGAGCCGCTTTGCGTAGGATCGAATTTCGCGACGAAGAAATCGGGGCCGCGCGAAGCGCCGGCGTAGAGCACCCCCGTGCCGCCCGTGGTGCCGGGACGCTGAACCAGCGCGTTCAGCCGCCGCGACCGCAGCCCCGCGCCGGTGATGTTCCACAGCGTTCCGCCGTTGGTGGTGGTGTAGAAGCGGTCGCCTCCGGAGGCGTATACGCGATCGGCCGTGCCCGGATCGGCCAGCAGCAGGTTCTGGTCCTCCTCGCCCAGGTCGTCGGCGGGCGTCAGCACCGTCGTGTTCACGGCACTCCACGACGTGCCGCCGTTGGTCGTCTTGAAGACGCCGCCCGAGTCGTCGTTCCCACGCATCGCCGCGTACACCGGGTTCGGCGCGGTCGCGTCGATCGCCAGCGCACTGATCTCGGCGCCGGCGTCCAGGCCGGTGTTCGCAGCCGCCCAACTGGTGCCGCCGTTGGTGCTCTTGAAGACGCCGTTGTTCTTCGTTCCCGCGTACAGCGTGGCCGGAGCGGCGGGATTCACCGCCAGCGCCACGACGGACGACCCAGGTAGCCCGCTGCTGGAGGCACTCCAGTTGGCGCCGCCGTCGGTGCTCTTGAAGACGCCGCTGTCGGTCGCGGCGTACATGTTTGTGGTCGTGACCGGATCCACCGCGAGCGCATAGACCTTCTGCGAGACGCCGCTGCTGGCCGACCAGTTGTCGCCGCCGTTGGTCGAGCGGAAGATGCCGCCGGCCGTCGTGGCGTAGACGGTCGATGGGGCGCCGCCGACCACGGCCACGGCGTCGATGAAGACGGTCCCCAGTCCGGTATTGGCCGGCGCGGACCAGTTGGTGCCACCGTCGGTAGTGCGGAACACGCCGTTGGCCGTGCCCGCGTAGACCGTCAGCGTGGCCGCCGGATCGATGGCCAGGCTGCCGACAAAGTCGCTGATCAGCCCGTTCGCCGAACTTCCGTTCAGCGTCCAGTTCGCGCCGCCGTCGGTGCTGCGGAAGACGCCGCCGCCGCCGCCCGATACGTTCTGCACCACGCCGCCGGTGACGGGGAAGTCGTCGGCCTGCGTCAGGCCCAGCACGTAGGGCTTGCCGCTGCCGTCCACCGCGACGCCGCGGCCTTCGCTAAAGCTGTTGGTGCTGCCGATGAACGACGAGTACTTCATCTGCGCCGTGCCCGCCTGGTTCGGGTCCAGCACGGTCACGAAGGCGTTGCCGTTGGGCGCGCTGGTCTGGAAGGCGCTGCCCGTGGTCGGGAAGCCGCCGGCGTTCGCGAAGCCGGTCAGTGACACGGTGCTCAGCGGCGCGCCGCCGTCGATGGCGATGCCGCCCAGGAACTCGCTGTTGCTGCCGCCGAGATAGGAACCATAAAGGAGCGCCGAGCCCGACGGATTCAGGATCGCCACGAAGACGTCCGTGTCGCCCGCACTCGTGGCCTGGAAGTTCCCCGATGCACCGGGAAAATTGAGCGATTCGGTCTCGCACGCCACGTACGCGTTGCCGTCGTCGTCCACGCGCAGCATGGTCAGATCCTCGCCGCCGGTGCCGCCGAGGAACGTCGAGTACAGCAACGTGGGGTCGATCACGAGCGGAAGCGTGGCATCGTACGCGCCGAGCCTGAACGTCACGCGGCTGTTTTCCGCCAACTCGAAGTCCGCGGCCACCGCGCGGCGCGCGCCGGCGACCTGCTGGAACGCGAAGGGCTTCCTCTGCACCACCGGACCGGCGGCGGTGTGCAGCACCAGATCGCCCCCGTCGTTCACCTCGATGCGCTCGGCGCCCTCGAAGTCCAGCGCGATCGCGCGCGCGTCGGCGCCCGGCGCGACGACGAAGTCGTACTCGAGCAGGCCTTCGTTGCCGTAATACACCAGGTCGATGCCGGGCCAGACTCCGGCGTACTGCGCCTTCGCGTACGTGGGGATGCCGGTGCGCCAGCCGTCCGGATCGGTGCCCTTGAAGTACTGGATCCTGCCGGGCAGTTCGGCAAGCCCCCGCGCTTCGGGCGCGGCGTTCGCGCCGGGCAGCTTCATGCGCAGCACGGCGGCCGTGGAAGCGGCGCGCTGGTTGCGTTCGCGGTGATGACGGAACGACGCCGAGGCACGCGCCCGGTCCTTCTCGCCTTGTGGACGCAGGGAAAAGACGGCCTCGCGCCCGGTGAGGTAAAGCGTGTAGCCGCTGCCCCGCGAGACGAAGTCCACCTGCGGGTCGGTCTGCCCCTTGTTGGCTTCGAAATAGAGCGGCAAGCCGCCGAACTCGGCCTGCTTCGCCGCCGCCGGGCGGACGGGCGGCTTCGGAGCGCTGGCAGCGGCTGGCTGCGGCGGAGTCGCGCGCGCGGCCGCACGGCCGGTCTCGGGCAGCGGCCAGTGCCACGCGAGCAGCGCGACAAGGGCGAGTCCGAAAAGGTAGCCGGTGGCCGCCGGCGCGGAGACACGTTTCGACATGTGGATCAGCTCCTGGGGTATGGCAGAGGGTGCACATCCGGACCGAAAGGAATCACAACAGTCTAAGCGCCCTTGCGGCGTACTCAAGCCTGAAGAAATTCGCCGGGAGAGGCAAATCCCGCCCCTTCGAGTATAGTTTGGCAGGCCCCATTCGAGGACCACGCCATGCAGCGGACGATGTGCCGTGCGAAGATCCACCGGGCCACGATCACCGAGGCCGACCTGAACTACGTCGGTTCGATGACCGTGCCCGAGGGCCTGATGAAGGAGCTCGATATCCTGTCGGGCGAAGCCTGCGACGTCGTCAACGTCAACACCGGCGCGCGCTGGACCACCTACGTCATTCCCGGCAAGCTGCCCGGCGCCTTCGTGCTCAACGGCGCCGCCGCCCGCCTCGGAGCGCCCGGCGACGTCGTCATCATCATGATCTACGCGCACATGGACGAGGCCGAAGCGCGCAAGCACAAGCTGAAGGTCGCGATCATGGGTCCGGACAACATGGTCGAGAAGTTCGAGGAACTGCCCGCGCAGCTTCCGTAGTCCAGCGGCCGCCGCATCCTTTATAGAGCGCGCTATTCCATCCACGCGCATTCCGGCGCGACGATCGTCACCACCTGGCCGCGCTGGACGCGTGCGCCCCAGGCCTGGCTTTGGATATAGCCTTCGTGCGGCGCGCGCAGGTCCAGCGCAGGCGCGTCGATCGATTCGAAGTCGTGCAGCCGCGCGATCGTCTGTCCTTCGGCGACGCGTTCGCCGCAGGCCACCGCCGGTTCGAAGACCCCGCCGCGCGGGGCGAGCACGTAGCAGCCCAGGTCGCTGGAGTCGCAGAGCACTTGGGCGTCCGGCGCGCATTGCGGCGGCGGGAGCGTTCCGCGCCAGAGCCCGTGGCGCAGCGCGGCGGCCAGGATCCCGCGCTTCGCCATCGCGACGCCTGCGGCATTGACCGCTTCGCCCCAGCCGAATTCGCCGCCGACGGTAATCTTGCCCAGCCGCTCGGCACACGAGGTCAGCAGGCCCGGCGTCGCGTCCTGGTAGTAGCCGGCGATGGGCGTGCCGAATCCGCGTGCGGCGGCTTCCATCTCGCGTGCTTGCGCGGCGTCCGCAACACGGTGGAAACTCGCAAGCAGCGGAAAGCACGCGACGCGCCCGCCGGCGTGCAGGTCCAGCACCACGTGGACGTGCGGAAATGCGCGCGCCGAGACGAAATGCGCCAGCCGCTGCGTCAAGGTGCCCGCGGCGTCGCCGGGGAAGGCGCGGTTGAGGTTCCCTCCGTCCTCGGGCGTGTCGCGCGTTCCGGCGCTGAAGGCGGAAGCGTTCAATACGGGAATCAGCACGATCCTTCCGGCGACGTCGGCGATGTTCAATTCGCCGAGCAGCGTCTTGATTGCGACGGGGCCTTCGTACTCGTTGCCATGGGTCGAACCGATCGCGACGAGCCCGCGGTCCGGCTCGGCGCCGGGTCCGACGAGGACGGTGACGGGCACGAGGTAGTACGCCCACGTCGTGGGGTGTTCGAAGCGCACGGCGTAGTCGCGGCGTCCGGGCGACTCGAGGTCCACGGCCTCGGGTGGGACGACGCGGCGTTCTTGATTTGGCGGGTTCATTTCGCGAGCGCCTCGGCGTTGCGCTTCGCGTTGTAACGCTCCATGGCCTTCTCCTTGCGCGGGCCGCGTTCGGCGAGGTACCGTTCGACCTCGGGCGTCATCGGCGTGTCGTGCAGCGTCGCGCGGATGCGGTACGGCGCGTAGCAGCCCAGGTGCCAGCCATTGGGGCGGTAGATGGCGAAGTCGCCGGGGTCGAGGAACAGGCGCACGGCGCCGGGCATGCGCTCGCAGTGTTGCAGGCACAGCCGCTCCCGCTCTTCGTTCGTCAGGTTCCCGGCAGTGCCGCGCAGCAGGGCCTTGTCGTCGGCCTCGCGCGCGGCCATCTCCCCGGCGGTGGCCTCGACGCGGAAGTGGCTTCCGGGCACGTACCAGGTGCAGGCGTCGTCGTAGAGGGCGCAGTTGATCTGGTTCATGTGTTCCAGGTCGTACATGTGGCGAATCCAGTCGGCGCGGAATTCGTCCTCGAAGACCTCCACGGGCATGTGGTCGCGCCAGTCGCGGTGCCATTCGGTGCACCACGGTCTCTCCGCGGGCTCGTAGAAGATGCCCAGGCGCTGCGGGTTGCCGTAGCGGTGTCGCGGCGTCAGCAGGCGCTGCACGGCGTCGACGAGTTCGGGCAGCTCGGCGTAGTCGCGGAAGGGACGCGGGTCGAGGTCGTAGCTGCCGACGGGCTGCAGGCGCTGGGCGTCGGGACCGCGCACCTGGCGCGCGATCGTGCGGCCCTTGTCGCTGACGCGCCGCAGGTCGCGAACCAGCGACGCCGGCAGGGCGCGCCGGAAGACGGTGAATCCGTAGGTATGGAAATCGGTGAAGTGGCGTTCGGTGATGCGGAAAGCCATGGCGGATTCCTTTCTGCGTTCTTAAAAATTGCCCTTTTCGGGGGCGCATATACGGAAGATACTCCGGCTTTTGGCTGTACACAGCGGTCGCTTTCCGCGAATATATGGACAAATCGGGGAAATCCGCATGGCCGCCGCCTGGAACCTTCCGACGCCTGCTCCTTTGGCTTCCGTTCATGTCGACCGTGCGATGCAGTTCCGCGAGCCCAAACGATTCGTCCATCCATACCACCTGATTGGCCTGCGAATCCGCGCGAGCGGCTACTACCGTCTGGGCGGGGAGGAACTGCCGGATGGGCTGCCGCTGGCCAACTTCCTGCCGGCGGGCGAGGAGGACGTCAACGGGCTGGTGGGGCGGAGCGAAGGGTGGTGGATGAGTTTCCAGTGGCCGGAACTCAAGATCCGCCGCAGCGGCGGGCACCACTTGGCCGTGCGCTGGGGACCGCAGTCCTACCGGGTCGCGCGCTGGAAGGCCGTCGACGCGATGGCCAGCACGCGCATGCAGGAACTCTTCCGCGCCGTGCGGCTGGGCCTGGAGCGCGCGGACCTTATCGGGCAGTTGGAGGCGCGCGCGTTCGCCCTGCGGCTGTTCGCGTTCTACGCGGACCTGCCGGATTCGGAAGCCGCCGAGGTGGGCCACCGCACGCTGGCGCGCTTCTGCGCATTGCTGCGCAAGCATGCGTGCAGCGAGCGCTCCATCGAGGCGATTGCCGAGGAAGCGGGCGGTTCGGCCGACCACCTGCGCGAACTTTTCCGCGAACGCTACGGCGTGCCCCCGGTGAAGTTCCGCACGGCCGTGCGGCTCTTTCAGGCGCGTGAACTTCTCGCGAAGAGCGGCCGCAGCGTGAAGGAAGTCGCGCACGAGGTCGGCTATCCAGACGCGCTGTACTTCTCGCGCGTCTTCCGCGCGCTGTACGGCGTCACGCCGCGCGAGATCATCCGGCGTTTCCGCACGTCGTGAAACGTCAGGCGACTCGGTACTTCTCGACCGCCTTTTCGTCGATCTCGATGCCCAGCCCCGGTTCCGTTGGCACGTCAAGCGTGCCGCCGGCGTTCAGCTTCACCGGGTTCGCGACGATGTCGCGCAGCATAGGATTCTCGCAGACGTTGTACTCGAGGAAGAGCGCCTTCGGCAGCGTGGCGTTGAAGTGCAGGCTGGCGGTGGTGAGCAGATCGGTCAGCCAGGCGTGCGGGCAGACGTCGATGCTGGCCTCGCGCGCGAGCCAGCCGATCTTGCGCGCGACGGTGAGTCCGCCGCAGCGCGAGAGGTCCGGCTGTGCGACGTGGACGCGGCCTTCGGAGATCAGCCTGCGGAAACCCGGCGCGGTGGCTTCCTGTTCGCCGGCGGCGATGCGCACGTCCAGCCCCGCTTTCTCGACGCCTTCGGCGACGCGCGCGTAGCCCGCGTAGTCTTCGGGATTGAGAAAGTCCTCCATCCAGAAGACGCCGTACTGGTCCAGCATGCGCGCGGTTTCCAGCGCGTCGAAGGCGGTGCGCGGCACGTCCCAGCCGGGATCGACGAGCAGGGTGATCCCATCGCCCAGGGCCTGGCGCGCGGCGCGGACCAGTTGCTCGTCGAGCCTCGCGTCCCGGCCGAAGACGCCCCAGCCGAATTTGACCGCCGTGAAGCCGCGTTCGAGGTACGAAGCGCAGGCGCGCTTCATCGCGTCGGGCGTGGGGCGAAAGAGCGTCGAGGCGTAAGCGCGGACGGCGGAACGCTGCGCTCCTCCCAAAAGGGATGCGACGGGTCGTTTCGCTGCTTTTCCGGCGATGTCCCAGCAGGCGATGTCGATGCCGCTGAGCGCCTGAATGGCCGCGCCGCGGCGTCCGTAGTAAATGCTGCCGCGGTAGCACTTCTCCCACAGGCGTTCGGTCTCGAAGGGATCTTCGCCCAGGCACAGTTCGCGCAGGCCTTCGAAGCCGTGCCCGCCTGCGTGCGGCGCGTCGATGCAGGCCTTGGCGATGACCGGCTGCGTCTCGACGTCGGACCAGCCGACCAGGCCTTCGTCGGTGGTGACGCGCACGAGGCAGCACTGCCAGACGCCTACGGCTTCCTCTTCGGCGGCGGGATCGGTGTATTTGCGCTCGCCCTGCAGGACGTAGGCCTGGACGTCGGTGATGCGCATGGCGAGTTCCTCCGTGCCTGAAGTTCGGCACGAAGTTCTCTACACGCGGCCGCGCGATTCGGTAGCGGTCGGTTTCCGAGAAGACATGGAGAAATAGGGGATGGGTGCGCTAACGATTACGACTGCTTGCCGCTGTCCTTCGATTTGTCGCCGCTGAACCTGAAGCTGGGCGTTCAACCCCAGGCCGACAAGAAGCTGTGGCGCAAGGCCAACAAGCGCGACCTCATCGTCAACTGCGTCACCATGCCGATCAAGTTCCACTCCAATACCTTCCGCATCACCGTGGAGGTGGAACTGACCGACGCCGAATACAAGGAGGTGTACGCCTTCCGCCGCTACCCGGAGGTCATCTCCCGTGTTCCGGATACTTCGGTTGCCGACGTGCACGTAGCCATTTCCGGCGAGTTCATCGAGCAAGCCTCGCGTGCCATGAATGGCGTCGACCCGGAACTCAACTGGCTGGGCGTGCGCTGACGCGCCGACGTTGCCAACCGAAACACAATGTCTCGAAATAAACCGCCCGGGCGGGGCTGCCCGGGCGGCGGTTACGTGGGTACGGCTTGGGTGCGGTCTTACGGTTCCGGCGGAAGGAAGGGAAGCGCCGAAGCATCGTGACAGGTGCCGCAGTTGTTGGTGTAGGGCGTCGGCATCGCCTTCGCCGGCTGCACGTTGGCCACGCCTACGCTCATCTTGCTGGGCACGTCCCATACGTGGCTGGCCTGGTCGCCGTACCAGTAGACGATGTCCGGATCGGTGTTCGGATCGCCGGTGGGCGTACCGATGAAGAGGCCCGGCTTGCCGGCACCGCCGGTTCCCGTTCGCGCCATGTGGCATTCGTAGCACTTGGTGCTCAGGCCATTCATGTCGTCGCCGGTCTTGTCCTCCATGTGCGAGCGGATGTCCTTCATGTACTTCCCGTGACAGGTCACGCAGAGACCGGCCGCACTGTCGTCCGGGTCGGCCTTCAGGCCGTAGCGGAAGTCGGTTTCGCCGTGCAGCTTGTGGCAGTCGAAGCAGGCTACGAGCCGGTGCGGATTGCGATAGTGCTTCGAAGTCAGGTAATTGGTGTACGTCACGCTGTGGTGGCCGCCCTTCTCGTGGATCTCGTCCGGCCACAGGATCGCGCCGTGTGCGCCTGGAGGGCCCGTCGGCTCGTCGTGGTCCACCAGGTCCTGAATGAAGTCCGCGCGGCTTTCGCCCAGAACGGGCCACGGATCGGTGGTCTCGATGCCCGAGTGGCAGCGCCCGCAGATCATGCTGGCCCTGCCCACCGGCAGGAAGTCCGGGTTGATGATGTGCTTGCCCTTGTGGGAGATAACGACCATTTTGCTGACGACTTCATCGGGCAGGAGCGCCTCGGCGCGGTGTTCGGACCCCGGTCCGTGGCACTGTTCGCAGGTGATGCCCTGTTCCTGCAGCCCGTCGGCAATTTCGCCGGTGGCAAAGACGCCGTTGGGGTCGCTGATGGTGGTGTAGAGGGTCTCTCCGTTCACGGTCTTGTTGGCCTGAACGCCGCCATAGTTATGGCAGGATGCGCAGGAGGTGCCGGACTTGGTTACCGTGCTGGGCGTCTTAAGCGCGGGCTTGCCTCCTATGGTGGTCATCAGGTCGGCGAACCCGCCGCCACCGGAGCCCTTTTCCGTCCAGGGCTTTCGAGCGCGATCGTAGTTGAATTGGAGGCCCTGGGACGAGGCACCTGGAATCGCCTGGAAGTTGATCGAGCGGTTGAGGCCCTGCCGGGTCGGTTCGATCTTGAGCAATAGGCGCTGGCGAATGTAACCGCCGATGAAACCCGCCGCTTCGTAGGTCACCAGGTTTCCGGGGGCATTGGCCGCGGCGCCTTCCACGATGGTCACCTTGGACTTGTTCCCGTCGTTTTCATCCTTCCATAAGTACATTTCGAAAGCCACGCGCGTATTGGGCTGCGGCTCGTCGCTCTCGAAGAGCTCGAATTTGTAGCTCTGTGCCGCATCGTAATCGGCAAAGTACAGCACCGTGCCGTCGGTATGCGTCGTGCCGGGGAGGAACTTCTGCGCAAAGTTGTCCCAGCCCGCATGCCGGCTGAAGTCTTGAATCGCGGTGGGTCCGTCGGCTCGGGTGTACATCAGTGCATGCGCGTGTCCACCCCAGCCGCGCTGGTCCGAAGCCAGCCCGCCGTCGTGGCAGACCAGACAGGCCGTGGTGCCAATGTGGGTTGCGGTTTTCGGAACTTCCCAGCTGACCTGGATGTTCAAACCAGTCTTCGGAAGGGTCGATGGCGAGAAGGCCACTCGGCTGGCGCTGCCGCCCGGCAGGTAATCGGGATTGTTGGGCTCGACCCAGACGAAGTGATTTACCAGCGGCAGCTTTGCCTTGAAGCGGCCTTTGCTGTCGGTGACGGCTTGGGGAAGTGCAGCGCGCTTGACGTCGTCGCGAATGATGTCCTCCAGGGGTTCGTCGCGATCCTCCGCGGACCGGTCCGAAGTCTGAAGGGGGAGAATGGGTTCCAGGTTGAGCAGCGTGGTGTCGATGAAGTAGACCGTGGCACCCACCAGGATGCGGCCCTGGCTGTCGGTCACCATTCCCTTGATGCCTTTGGTCTTCACCTTGGCAACAGCCTTGGCCGTTGCGGATGTCGCTTCCACTTCGCTTCCCAGCCTGCCGGCCAGCACCGCCCCCGCAAGGGCCAGTATGCCCAGAAGGAGCCTCCCCCACCGCCTCGTCACCCACATGTCCATGGAGCCTCCTCCTCATTAAGAAGTTGAGTCGCGCCTGCTGAAGATCGCCGAATTGAGTTTCGCAAGCGACATTCCACTGGAAAAAGGAGATCAAGAAATTGTGGGCCTTTCAGGTGCCAAAATTTCGGAATAGAAAATCGGCGCAATAAATGGGAGCTTGGGCTAAATTCCGGTGCAGGCATTCTCGAAGCACCTACTATCTTTAAGCGCGGGGACATTGCTCCAGTCGAACGTGAAGGTGACGCTTACGACAGCGGTCAAATGGCCCTACTGACTCTTGTTTGCTTCTGATCTGCCAAAGCACCGCCGAAGGTTTGGCAGCGCGCCAAGGAATCGTGCGAGCTGCCAGGATTTGGGTATCGGGATTAGATCCCTTGGTTCTGCATGCGTGGAATCGGGCTGGATGCCGGGGGAAATTCGTTTCATCCCGCCTCAAAATCGCGCAATTAAGGCCATTTCGGGAGCGAACTGCCCGCACAGGGCGTTCTATTTTTGTTTCCGAAATGATTGTTAAATGGGAATAGGGATTGCTTCGAATTCTCATGTGGAGGTCGGCTTGGAAGTATGGCTGCGGGAGGTATTGAAATGGCCTGCGGTAGCGGCAGGCAAACCGAACCCAACCAGTCTTGGTGAGCGAAATGGAAAAAACGGCCCTGCAGGTTCCCGCGCTTGGCGATTATCCGATCGCGTTCAAGAGTTGGATTGTTTTCGCCGACTGCATGATGGCTCCTGAGTTGAAGTGGCCGGGCGTCTATGCCCTGGCGATCTTTTCCGGCATGGCGCCTCGAACGGTTGACCTCGAATCCGAGCAGATCTGCTATTTCGGGGGAGCTTGCGAGAGGAATCTGGGCCGGGAGTTGATGAACTTCAAATTTCACAGTGCGGCACTGGTCGAAGAAAAGGAATCTTCCTCGCTTGCGTGTCTCGATGAGCCGACGGATGAGACCGCGAGTCGCATGTGGGTCTCGGTTTTTCCGATACCCGACTTGGCGGAACCCCTTCGTTCCGCCTTTATCCACCACGTCGAACGCGAGCTGCTCTGGCGTTGGGTCATGCGCCATGGCCGCATGCCGTTCTGCATGGCCCGGTAGTGATGGACCACAAGGATTCCGGCAGGACTGCCCCACCTGCTCTGTCCGGTGCTCACGTTGGGGTTAATTCAGGAGGCAATCCCATGTAGATCATGCAACTTACGCAAATTCAAATACTTATGATATCATAAAACAACGATGTTTTATTGCATTACATCGCAGTTTTATGGTGTATCCTTAATGTATATGAAGAAGACCTCCTCGCCGCCTGCGCCCGTCCGCACTGCCTCGAAGCACCATCGAGCCCGTGAAGAATTGCGCCGCCGCATTGCGAAGGGCGTCTATGCGCCCGGTACCCGGCTGCCAACCGAGGTCGAACTGCCGAAACTGCTCGATGCCGGCAAGCAGACTGTCGTGCGTGCGCTGAACGACCTCGTGCGCGAAGGGCTGATCTACCGCCGCCGCGGCGACGGCACCTACGTGACCGACCGCGCCGAGCCTCCGCTGGTTCCAGGGCGCCACATTCGCATCGGGGTGCTTTGGCCGCGTTCGGTGCTCGCCGGCCGCCTGGAGACGGAATTCCAGGGCGCCATCACGCGCGGGATGCTTGCTTCGTGGGGTCTGGACCGCGTCACGCCGTTGTGGTCGCGTTCGAGCGAGCGGGAGCCCACCGGTGCGGTCTGGACCAATCCCGCGCGCGGCGTGACCGCCGAGTGCCTCGGCGAGTCGGTCTACACGCGCCTGCGCCATCCGGATCTCGAGGCCGTCCGCGCCGGCCGTTTCGACGCGCTGGTCTCGGTGAGTATCATCGAAGAGGCCTGGCTTGAATCGTTGCTCGGCCTGGGCAAGCCGACGCTGCTGGTGGACTTCCCCAACGAACGCTTCGCACAGCGCGCCGACCAGGTCTTCGTAGACCCGGTGCCCGGCTACCGCGCTGTGGTGCGGCGATTCGCCGAGGAGGGCTTGCGGCGGATCCACTTCGTCGGCGGCTACATGGGCGTGCCGGATCCGACCGGCAAGATGACGACGGAAGAATACATTCGCTTTCAGCGGGGCCGGCAACGCGTGGACCCCGACAGCTACCTGCGCTTGAGCGCCTACCGCATGGCGATCGACGAGTGCGGGCTGACGGCCGGCGAGGAAATGGTTCACTTCACGTGGTACGGGCCGGAAACCTGCCGGCCCCTGGTCGACGCGTGGATGGCGCTGCCCGCGACGCAGCGTCCCGATGCGCTGGTCTGCCACTCCGCCGGCCAGGCCGAGGAACTGATGGCCGCGTGTTCCGAGCGCGGGCTGTATGTGAAAGCGGCGGGCTGCGCCGACGAACGCTACGGCGGTCCGGCCATCGGCATCCATGCCGACGGCATGGAATTGGGTCGCGCGGCCGCAACGTTGTTGCTCGGCCGGATGCACTGGCCCGACCGATTACCGCTGCGCGTCGGCGTACCGATGCGCCTGGACCGCCAGCGCGCGGCGCCGCAGCCCGTGCCCAGCCCCTGAGCCGAACGGCCGTGACGAGGGGAGCCGTTATGCTTCGCAGCGGGCGAACTATCCTGCATTTCTCCTCGGCTACGGACGCAGTGCGATCCTAGTGGAAGTTGGCAAGGTGTTGGGGAATCGCTATCCGGTTTCACCACGAGGCGGGAAGGAGAGGTGTCATGGCTAACCCAACGAATGTGATTCCGACGCCGCACTATTTCGAGGCGCTCGCCGCCGGCGTTCGCCTCGCGCGCGGCGCTGGGATCTGCATCGACGCCTCAGGCGACGGCGACCCCAAGATCGCGATGGCCGCTCGGAGGATCTGCGAAGGCCTGGAGGAGCGCTTTCCGGATCTGCAGGGGCGCATTCGAGGCGCAGGACCGTGCGCCGAAGGCGAGATCGCGATCCGCCTCGTGCATTTTCCACGGAACCGGGACTTCGACGCAAAACTCAATCTGCTCGACCGCCAAGTGCTTGCCGGCGCCAACTGTGAGCAGGCATACGTCCTGCGCACATTCAGCGAAAAGGAGGTGCTAATCGCGGGCGCGCCGCAAGGCGTGCTTTACGGCGCGATGACGCTGCTGCAACTGCTGGACAGCCCGAGCGCCTCGGGCGAGCGTGCCATTCCTGGCGCCTACATCCGCGACTTTCCGGCTTTCGAACTGCGCACCGCGGGCTGGTTGCTCAACGGCGAGGCCAACCGCTGGTCGTACGACCGGGGCCGGGGCGCCGAAGCCTACGAACGGCTCTGCGAGAGAAAACTGGAACTGTGCCTGAAATATAAGATCAACGCGGTGATGTTCGACGGGTTCGGATTCGGATTGAAGGAGCGCCGCGCGGATTACCCGGGCATGATGCGCCGGCTGAACCGCTACGCGCGCGAACGCGGCATCCGGCTGATTCACGGTCTGTACGGCGCGGGTTTCGGTATGGAATACCAGATGGGTCCGCTGTACGAGGACGCGCGGTATCTCGGCACGGTCTTCCGAAACCGCGTGGCGTATCCCGACGGAGCATTGTACTCGTGCCTCGGCTACCCGGAGCACCGCGTTAAGGCCGGCGTGGATGCCGGCACGATGGGGACCTGCCGAAGCAACGACGCGATGAATGCGTTGAAGGCCGAGGAACTTCGCGACTACATGCGCGCCGTCCAGCCGGGCGGCGTGTACATCCACAACGAAGACTACGGCGGCTTCGACACCTTGCAGAAGTATTGGCTCAAGCGCTGTCCTAAATGCCGCGCGCGCTGGCCCAACGACGATGCGGCGGCGGCCGACGGTGCCGCCGGGGGCGTTGCCAACGGGTTCAAATACCTGATCGAGGCGGTCAATTCGGTGCGCGACTCCGAGACCGGGTACGAGGCCGCGCGCGATTGCTCGATCTACCTCACGTCACCGCTCTACACGCCCAGTTCCCCGAGCACGGAGGATTGGTCGAAGGCGATCACCCACTGGCAGAACGTGGCCCTTGGGTTGCCTCGAACCGAGAACACTTGCGTCGTTTTTCGTGAAGTGTTTCGCCAGCCGCACGGCTCGGTGCGGTGGGTCGACTGCTTCAACCGGGCCATGCAGGATGCGGGCGCCCGTCTGCCGGTCTTCATGTACTTCCTCTGCGGCGGCGACAACTGGTGCAACGATAATCCGTTCGTCGCCACGCCGTGCCTCGATTACGTCTTCCGGGGCGCCCAGGGCATCTACAACGCCAACGGGAGCGCCTACCAGGAACCGCAGCAGGTCCTGAACGCCGAGTGCGCCTGGAATGCCGACGCCGGCCGCGACCTGCTCGGGGCCTTGCAGGCGAAGGACGAGCAGGAACTCTGGAGTGCGTTGCTCACCACTGACGTCTTGCCCGACGGCGTCTTCGGTGCGGGCGGGTTCCTGGAGCGCGCTTGCGCGAGTCTGTATGGCGAACGTGCTTGCGGTGCCATGACGAAAGTCTTTTCCGAGTGGCTCGCGCTGCCGGATACTGGACGTGCGGGCGGCGGCGAGGGCGTTGACGCGGTCGACAAGGTCATGGAGCCCGGCCGCCCCGGCGCCGAGTACCTGCCCTTGGCCTTCAACAAGGTCTTTGGCATCCCCGTGCACTGGCGGCGGTTGGCGTTGGACTCGAAGTCCTGGCCGCGGGACCTCGCGAACCAGCGTTACCGGAAACACTTCGAGGACATCGGCATCTCGCGCACCGAACTGCACCGCCGCCTGAAGCGTTTCTGGCGCCGGGTAGGGGAGGCATCGCAGAATGCGCTGGGGCACCTGAGGCAAGCGCGAGAGGCCTCGCCGCGCGATTCGTGCCGCGAGGACCTGGCGTTTCTGGAAGAGGCCACCGGGATTTCTGTATCGCTGAGCGGCGCGCTGGCCGACTTCCACGAAGCCAAGCGCCTGTTGCACCGCGATCCTCCGGATCCGGCAGCCGCGCTCAAGGCGCTGTCGTGCTGCGAATCCTGCGTGGCCGCATTGCAGAAGCGCGTGCGCGATGCGTACCTCGAAGTCACCGATCCCTCCGGCGCGGAGGTAGGCGCCCTGCTTCTCTACATGGAGCGTTTCGAAGGCGCGATCCAAGACGCGATGCGCCTAAGCAAGGCGTCCTCACCTGCACCGTCTCACGCCTGACGGCCCAGTTCCTCCTTGACCTGCTAGCGCATCGCTGCAAGTGCTCTTGCAGGGGCGGGCCAAGCCGGCTGCCAGTAACCTTTGTTGCAGCGATCTTCCGCTTTGCGTAGCGGCTTGGCCGTACTCAAACGCCGGCGGTCGAAGGTCCTATTCGAACTGGATTGGCGAATGCCGTTGCGTCCAGCGTCCCGCTTAATTGAGGCAGACGTATCAGCCGTCAATGCGAGTGGTGGTGTTCTTCGGGAAGTGCCGGACTGAAAGACGCGCCGTCGACTTCGACGGCGATAAAGCCCTTGAGCGGGTCTTTCTTCAGGGCATCGCCGCTGGCCGTGAACTGACTGGCTTTCCCTTCGCTTCCGCCGGACGGTTCGCACTTGAGAACCTTCGGGCCATCGTCGGTCATCAGCTTCAGGTTGGGTGCCTTTTCCAGCGGCAGGGCCGTCTTACCGTCCGGACCGGTGATGTACAGGTCTGCCTCGCCTTCGGCGGCATGGTGAACGAATTCGATGTGGGCCTTCTCGCCGTCCAGGGCGATCATCTTGCCGCCGTGGATTCCTTTGTGTGCGTGTTCGGCGTGCGCGTGGCCGTCGCTCGTGCTCGCCGTGGTCTTCTCGGTGGCCGCCGTCTTTGCGCCGCAGCCGCTAAAGAGCGGCAGGAACAGTACGGCCGAACAGATCGTGATCCATTTAACCATGTCTTTTCTCCTCTGATTCGGGCTCACGCTTCCGCGGCATTGCTCGGTTTAGGCAGGGCTTCCGGCGGCGCCGGAGGGACGCCTTTGGCCAGGATCCTCTTCAGCGCAGTCGCGTCTTCTTCCGAAGGTTCGTACTCCTTGGCGAGCCGCTCGGCCTCTTTTCGCCCGAAGGTCCAAAAGAGCCCGGGGCGGACGAGGAAATCGAGCAGGGTGCTGGAGAGCAGACCACCGATGATGACCGTCGCGACGGGGTAAAGGATCTCGCGGCCGGGCTGGTCAGGGGTCAGGGCCAGGGGCACCAGCCCGATTCCGCTGCACAATGCGGTCATCAGCACGGGGACCATGCGCTCCTGGCCGGCGCGGACGATCATCTCGGTGCTGAACGGCTGGCCTTCTTCCTGCATCAGGTGGAGGTAATGGTCAAGCAGCAGGATGCCGTTTCGTGCCGCGATGCCACCTAACGCGATCAGACCGACCAGCGTGGCTATCGAAAGCACTTGGCCGGAGAGCACGACGTAACCCACCGCGCCCACGAAGGCCATCGGCAGGCTGACGAGCACCTGGATGGCCAGGTTCGCGGAGCGGAAGTGCAGGAAGAGGATCAGGAACATGGCGGCCAGCGACGCGAAGCTGAGCGCGAAGATCATACGCGTTGCCTCTTCCTGCGCCTCGAACTGCCCGCTGATGCGGATCGAGTAACCCGGCTTGGCGGCGAGTTCCGACATGATGGGCGCCAATTCAGCCTGAACGTCGGCGACCACTTCGCCCAGGCTGCGCCCGCCGACGTTGTGCTGCACGACCACGCGGCGCTGCATGTTTTCGCGGTTGATCAGGTTCGGCGTCTTGCTGATCCGCACGTCCGCTACGTCCGAGAGCAGGATCTTTTCGCTTTTGCCCTTGCGCAGATACAGATTTTTGAGATCGTCCGGCGTCCGGCGGTTCTCCTGTTTGAGGCGCACGGTAATCGGATAGGAGACCTGGCCTTCCTGCATCCGCGAGACTTCCTCGCCGCCCATCGCCAGTTCGACCGTATTGGCCACGTCCTCAACGTTCAGCCCAAAGCGCGCCAGGGCCTCGCGGTACGGACGGACCTCCACCTGGTCGATGAGGATCTGCGGCTCGATGTACAGGTCGCGGACGCCGTCGACTTTCTTGATCGCAGTCTCGACCTCCTTCGCGGTCCTGCGCAACTGGTCCAGGTCGGGCCCGTAAATCTTGATGGCCACTTGCGCGGTGACGCCCGAAAGCAGGTGGCTGAGCAGGTGCGCAATCGGCTGCTCGGTGGAGGCCGCGACGCCGGGGAACTCGTGCGCGAGGCGCTCGCGGATCTCCTCGATGATCTCGTTGCGCGGCCTTGGCGAGGCCTGGTCGAAGGTGACGATGGTTTCGGTGAGGCTGACGGGCATCGCGTGCTCGTCGCCGGCGGCGCGGCCGGTGCGCCGGCCGACGTGTTGGATGCCGTCTATTTCCATTAGCACTTTTTCTAGCCGCAGGCCGAATTCGTTCGATGTTTCGAGGCTGGTGTCCGGGGGCAGCACGAGGTTCACTTGGGCAGAGCCTTCGTTGAACTCCGGCAGGAACGAGGAACCGCGCGAAGCGAAGAGCGCCAAACAGACGAGAACCAACGCGCCAAGGGCCGCGATAAGGTGCATGAGGTACTTTATGCTGAAGCGGATGCTCTTTTCCGTGGCCGCACGCAGGTGGCGAATCAGCCAGCCGCCGTACTCGGGCTCCTTGGCGCTGCGGTGGCCCAGCAGGTAGTAGCACAACACCGGGGTGAGCGTGAGCGCCACCAGCAGGGACGCGAGGATGCTGATGATGTAGGCCAGGCCGATGGGCGCGAACAATCGGCCTTCGATGCCGCCGAGGAAGAAGATCGGCAGGTAGACCACGGTCACCAGGAGGGTTCCGTACAGCACCGGCTTCCGAATTTCGCTGCTGGCGCGGAAAACGACCCAAAGGGGCGGCTCCGGATCCTTGGCCTGTGCATTTTGGTGAAGGCGGCGGAAGACGTTCTCGACATCCACGATGGCGTCGTCCACGAGCGTGCCGATCGCGACGGCCAGGCCGCCCAGGGTCATGGTGTTGATGGTCAGGCCGAAGGCAGCGAAAACAAGGGCGGCGATCGCGACGGAGAGAGGGATCGCCGTCAGCGTGATGAAGGTGGTACGGAAGTTGAGCAGGAACAGGAAGAGGATGATCACGACCAGAATGGCGCCGTCGCGCACCGCGGCGATCACGTTGTCGATGGCGCGGTGGATGAAGGCCGCCTGCTGGAAGAGGTTGTTTTCCACCTTAACGTCTTCGGGCAGTTCCTTCTGGATGCGTTCGAGCTCGGCATTGATGCGGTCGGTGAGGCCGACGGTGTCGATTCCCGGTTGCTTCATGATCACCATGATTACGCCGGGCTCACCGTTGATGCCGGCGTCCCCGGTGGGCACGGCGGTCGGGCCGAAGACGACGTCGGCTACGTCGCGGACCCGCACCGAGCGCAGGGGATCGTGCCGGACAATGGCCTGCTGGAGATCTTCCTTCTCCTCGAGGAGGCCGGGCACGGTGACGAGGGGCCCTTTGGGGCCGATGTGAAAGTAGCCGCCGGACACATTGACGTTGGATGCGTTCACGGCGCCTGCCACTTCGTCCAGGGTGACGTCGAAAGCGCGCAGCTTTCCGGTGTCGACGATGACTTGAAGTTCGCTGGGCTGGCTGCCGATGGTCACTACCTGCGCGATGCCGCTGAGGGAGAGGATGCGCGGCTTGATGTCGCGGTCCACGCGGCTGCGCAGTTCGAAGGGATCGGTGCGGCTTCCGTAGAAACCGATCAGCTGGGTTTGGCCCATGATGCTGCTGATCGGCGCCATCACGGCCTGCACGCCCGGAGGGATTTCGGCCAGTTGGAGTTTTTCCGCCACGATCTGCCGGTCCAGGTAGATATCCGTGCCCCATTCGAACTCGACGTAGACGACCGATAATCCCGTTCCGCTCTGCGACCGAACGCGGTACACGCCCGTCGCACCGTTCAGGACCTGTTCGACAGGCCAGGTGACCAGGCGCTCGACGTCCTCGGGCACCATGCCGTGCGCTTCGGTCAAGATGGTGACGACGGGCCGGTTGAGGTCCGGCAGGACGTCGATGGGCATCCGCAGGCCCGTGAAGAGACCGTAGGCGGCGACCAGCAGCGCTGCACACGCGACCAGCATGCGGTTGCGCAGCGATGCGGCGATGATCCAGTTCAGCATGCGCCGGTCCTTGCCGTCCTAGTGGCTATGGCCCGCGTGCGGATCGGTTGCGCCCGATCCCGCCTTCAGCGCCAGGCCCAGGGGAAAAGCCCCGCGCACGACCACCGGGTCGCCGGGGAAGAGGGTCGTGTGCTTGTTGATGCGCACGACCGCGTGTTCGTGGTTGCGGTAGGCCAACTCGACGGGCACGCTCCGGAAGGTACTGCCGTCCTGTACGAAGACGACCGTCTCGGGGCCATCTTCGGCCACGGCCTCGCTGGGCAGGACGAAGACTTTCTCCAGGCGGTCGACGGAAAGGTGTAACGTGTACTTCAGGCCGGGGCGCAACTGCCACGAGCGGTGAATGCGCCCGCCTTCGTCGGGGTTGGCGGCCAGCTGCTCGTTGCGGATCTCGACGAAAGCGATGGTGCCCTGGGCGTTCTCGCCGCTGGTGACGTAGGCGACGTTCAACCCTTCCAGGTCCGGCCCGGAGGCCGCCACCAGGGGCGTCGCGGAGCAGGGCTGCCGCTCGCGAACGGTCTTCAGCACGTCTGCGGCCTCGCCGCCCACGGGCTCCAGCTTCAGGTACAGGCTGCGCGAGTTGTTGAGCACCAGCAGTACGTCGCCGGCCGCGACGTGCGCGCCGCGCTTGGTCTCGATGCGGTGAACGTCGAAATCCGGGGCGTCCTTGATTGCCGGGGCCGCAAGGCGCACGATCGGATCGAACGCGTTCATCTCGAAGAGCAGCTTCAGGTCCGGGACGGAGCGGCCTAGCTGAATCAGCGTCGCGATCTCGAGGAAACGCCTTCCGGCTTCGGGCTGCTCCTTCAGCCACGCCTGGAGGACGGCGCCATTCTGGTCGGCGGCGGTCAACTCGCCGACGGCGGCGACGGCCCACGGCAACGCCTGCATCTCCTCGGGCAGCACCGCGAGCAGGCGCTCGGCCGGCTCGGGCCACAGGCCGTTGTTCGCGAGTGCGCGCTTCCAGATCTGGGCCTCGAGTCCCGGGATGGGGCCGCCTGCGGCCAGGGTCGCGATCTGCGGATCGTTGAAGCCGTGCTTGCGCAGTTCGGCGCGCGCGACCTCGTCGTTCTTGCGCGCGCGGAGGAGTTCGTACTGAAGGTCGATGGTCGTCTTGCGCGGCAGGATCGGCAGGTCCTCGCCGTCGGATTTTTCCGTGAACTGCCGGATGCGCGCGAGTTCCATGTCAAGGATCTTGATTTCTTCCTGGGCCTTGCGCAGTTCGGCGATGGTCAGGTGAATCTCTTCCTTCGCCGGCTTCAGCACGTCTTCGGTCAGGTGAAGGGCGGGGCGGGGGATGGGTTCGCGGACGATCTCGACCAGCGCTTCGCCCGCCTTCACCTGCATGCCGGGCTCGACAAGGATTTCGCGAATCCTGCCGCCGATGGGCGCGTACACCGGCTGGTCGGTGGCCGGCGTCTCGACGACCAGCGCCGGCACGTCGCGGCGAATGGTGTAGTCGCTCTCCGCGATGCGTGCGACTTGCACGCCAAGGTTCGCAAGCGCCTGGGGCGAGAGATGGGTGCCGTGGTTGCCGTCTGCCTCGTGGCCCTCATGATCGTCGTGGCCTTCGTGGGCCTGGTGCGCGCGGCCGCCGTGAAAGGCGGCCCATCCGCCGGCCAGCCCGAGCAGGGTGAAGATCGCGCTGGCAGCCAGCAGGTCCCAACGTTTATGCGCCGGCGCGCCGGCCGGCATGGATGCGCTCGTATTCATCGTGCTTTTCGTCCTTCGTTGAGGGAATCTTCCGCGGGTTGGTGGTCCGGGCCGTTGAAAGCCGGCGGGCGCAGAGCCTCGGGCGGCTCGGCAGCCCCTTCTTCTGCGGGATAGGCGAACAGCGGACGGCCCACGGCGTGTTCGAGTTTGTTCCAGGCCTTGCGCTCGGCCAACTCGGCTTCGAGCGCTTCGATTTTCACGCTGCGGGCGCTGCGTTCGGCGTCCAGGAGATGGAACGCGTCGGTGGCGCCGGCTTCCACGCTGCGCCGGGCCAAAGTGACGTTGCCTTCGGCCTTGGGCAGGATCTTCTCGTTGAGCAGAACGCGGTTTTCGCGCGCGATTCCGAGCGCGCCGTGCGCGTGCTCGAGCCCGGCCAGTGCGCGTTTGAGTTCGCTCTCGTATTGCGTGCGCACCTCCTCACGGCGGTGCTTCGCCTCCGCGATGCCCCGGTGGTTTCGGTCGAAGAGCGGCAACTCGATGCCCAAGGTCAGGCCCAGGACCGTCTTGCGCTCGCCGACCTCGTTTTCCCAGCCGGGGCCGAAGGTGAAATCGGGCACCTGCTTCGAGATCTCCAGCCGCAGGGCGTGCTCGGCAGCTTCGTAGCGCGCTCGCAGGCGCGCCAAGCCGGTGTGCTCGGCGACGAGGGCCCCCTTTAAGGTCTCGAGTTCCGGCAGCTCGGGGGGCAGCGCGGGCAGCGGGTTCTCCGGCAGCGCGCGCGTGTTCAGCGCATGCACGCCCAGCAGGCCGGCGAGCGCCGACTCCGCGTCGGCGGTCTCGCGGCGCGCGGCGAGCAACTCTGCCTGGCTGCGCTGGTACTCGAGTTCGAACATCGCCACGTCCAGCGCGGCGGCCTGTCCGGCTTCGACGAGACGGCGTCCGGCATCGAGCGACTGCTTCGCGCTCGCGCCGATGGCTTCGCGCGCCTGCACGCGCTGCGCGGCGATGGCCAGACCTGCGTAGTCGGCGCGCAGGTGGAGGTAGAGTTCCCGGAATCGCGCTAGTGCGTGGACACGGGCGACTTCCGCATAGGCGCGGTTTAACTCCGTCTGCCGGCGCAGGCGTTTGCCCAGCGGAATCGTGAATTCGATCGAACCGAACGGCGTCACTCGGTTGACCGGCGCCAGGTCGGGCCCGAACCCGAATTGCGGCCCGATCTCCAGGGCCGGGTTGGGGAGCGGCGTGTCGATGCGCGCGACGGCATGGGCCGTGCGGTATTCGGCCAGCGTCTCCTGCACTTCGGGACCGTGGCGGCGCAGCCAGTCCGCGGCGCGGTTGAGCGTCAATGCCTGAGCGCGCAGGTCTTCCTGTGGGCCGCCGGGTGCGACGCGCTGCGCCTCGATGCGCGCGACGGTGGCGAGCGGGTCGAGCGGCGCAGGCCGGTATCTCTCGCATCCGGCCAGTGCACACGCCAGAAGCGCGACGATCATGGCACATTTTCTTCGCGTTGCTGCCATGCAGAGCATCCTGTTCGGTCAAAACCAAAGCGGCTCGTGGCAGCCATGCTGCCCGAGGATCATTAAAGGAGTCGAGAGGTCGGAATCAGGTGCGCAGGACGACGGTGCGCAGGCAGGTCAACGTAATTGAATCGTGCGCGGATGCTCGCGGCTGCCAGACGGCTGCGCGAGGCGCCTCAAGATGGAATTGAAATTGGCTCGGTACCTCGGCGGTGTGACTCGGGCCCTGCACGGCGGCGAGCCTGGACAGCCCCGCGGGCTGCAGGCACAGACACGTCTCGTGGCAAGGATGGAGCGGGGAAGGCGCCTGGTGCGCGGCGAGGGCCAGTTCGAGGCCGTCTTCCATGTAAAGGTGGTGCCCGCAGGTGCCGGCCGGTTCCTGGACATCGTGGCAGCAGGCTTCTTCGGCTACCAGCCCCGGGCAGGCACGGTGCATCGGGCAGACGATTCCCGCCAGAATAAGGAGGCCGATCAGAAGGAGTTGCGAGGCATACCGCATTGTCGAATCTATCCCCGGCAAAGTGGAGTAACCATGTCCCAGTTACTCCTTCGATTCAAGTGGCATTCCGGAAGGTCTTTGCGGACACCGGACTTGCCAAGTGCACCGGTTCCAATTCGTCGTACAGAAGCGCCGGGACGCAGGGCGACTCATGTAGTATGCTCGGCCCAAATCCCCAGGAGGCTACCGAGAATGGGCACCAAACCGAAGATCCTTGTCGCCACGGCGCAGCGGACCGTGGACGTGCTGATGCGGGCGGACGCGCGCGAGCGCCTGCAAAAGGCGGCGGACGCGACCTGGCGGCAGGATTTGGACAACAAGGTCGCGCCGGAGGCCTACGCGAAGGCCTTGGCGGACGTGAAGCCCGAGATCGTCATGACCGGCTGGCAGTCGCCGCTGCTGACGGCGGAGATGCTGCAGGACAATCCCCAGATCAAGTACGTGGTGAACCTGACCGGCGAACTGAAGCGCTACGTCGAGCGCGGCGTGCTGGAGAAGGGCGTGGTCGTCTCAAACTGGGCGGACGTTCCGGCTGCCAGCGTCGCCGAGGCGTCATTGATGATGATCCTGGCTTCGCTGCGCCGCGCGGGATTCTGGCAGCAACAGATGCACGACTTGAAGAAATGGAGCGAGGCCGCGCAGGAGGACCGGCGCTGGGTCTCGCAGGGCCTCTTCGACAAGACCGTGGGGCTGTACGGCTTCGGCGCGATCGCCCGCAAGCTGGTGGGCATGCTCAAGTCCTTCGACGTGCGGATCCTCGTCTTCTCGGGCTACATCGACGAGAAGGAGAAGAAAGAGTTTGGCGTCGAGACCGTCGGGAACCTGAAGGAACTTTTCCGGCAGAGCGACATCGTCTCGATCCACACCGGCAACCGCCCGGACACGTTCCACACCGTCAACGCCGAGACGCTGGCCGCGATGAAGACGGGCGGGCACATCGTCAACACCGCGCGCGGTCCGATCGTGGACGAGAACGCACTGGCCGCGGAGTTGAAGACCGGCCGCCTCTTCGCCGCGCTGGACGTTTACGAGCAGGAGCCGCTGCAGGCCGACAGCCCCCTGCGCGGGCTGGCCAACTGCCTTCTCTTCCCGCACCAGGGCGGGCCGACGGACGACTACCGTCACCGTTGCGGCGCGCACGCCGTGGACCAGGTCGAACGTTACGTCCGGGGCGAGGCCGTGCTGGATCCGCTGACGCTCTCGCAGTACGACCGCATGACCTGAGGCCTCATCGCCGGGGCCACTGGGCGACCTGGGCGACGATTGCATCCGCGTGCTCTTCGGACTCGGCCCACGTCGAGAGCATCACGCCATCCGGCCGCAGGTTCTCCATGAACGTTTTGATTTCGTGCGGCTCCACGGCGACGTGGAGGTTCTTTCCGGCGTCCTGGATGCGCTTGTACACGTGCAGCCATTTCGTGGCGGGCCGAGCGCCCGCGCCGTACACGTATTGGACCGCGTCCAGCTTCTCGATGGCCAGCAGGGCGTCGAGGTGCCGCACGGCCTGCGGGCCGTCGAGGTGGTAGATGGAGCGGTCGAGCCAGCGTACTTCCTCCTCGATCTCGGTGAGGAAGAAGCGCTTGAACATCTCCGGCGAAACCATGCATGAGAAATCGTTCGACGGGATGTAGTAGCGTCCCTCTGCGAAGAGCGGCAGCCAGGCGGTGGTCAGCGTCTGCCCTTGTTCGAGCATGATGCGGTGCTGGGCGTCGTAGGCCTCGTAGAAGAACGGCCGGAGCTGCTCCATCAGCTCAAGAACGCGCTCCGGCTCCTCGAGCACGTCGACACATAGTTGCTGGGGCCCGCGCAGCGCCGAAGCCAGGTCGCCGCCCGGATGGAGGTCCGTGTGGCCGACGATGAACTTCCCGGAATACGTCTCGAGCGCATAGCGCGTCATGGCGCATACCGCGTTCATGTACGGATTGCCCGGATGGATGGACCAAGCCGGCTGGAGCTCCCATTTCTTGAGGATGGGGTGTGACCAGGACGTGTCCTCCGCGAAGGTAAGCTCCACGCCCAGGCAGGCCGCCAGGTAGTCCGGTCCCAGATTGGGCCAGAAGGTGGGCAGCAGTTCGCCCGCGTAGTACGTGTTGGCGATGTGGGCGTTCGCACGGTCCACGGAAAACTCCGCGTCCATCCAGCGCGCGCGCTGGTTTGGGTGCTGCTTCTGCGGCACGGGAATCTTTTTCCGCCGCGGCGCGCGGACCTGAACCGCTGGGCGGTCGAGGATCTCGCCTTCCCACCACGCGGCCATGCGCGCGCAGGCCTGTTCGGCGTCCGGCTTGTAGTCGAGTCCGACCAGCGTGTTCATCGCGGTTCCTCCTCATGTCCGGCCAAAAGGCAGGGTAGCCTTATCAATGGACAAAAACATCCCGTTAAAGATAAAATTTGTCCCGGATTGTAAGGGTCCGGCGCACAAGTCCGAGCGCTCGTGTGTAGCCGGGGAGGCGGGCAGCGGACGGAGGCGACAGAGCCCGAAAGCCTTCTTTGCCCGGCAGGTAGGTGAATTTTTGCTGGCCCCGCTCGTCGGGACTCGTACAAAAGAGGTGGCGGGAGCCCCCTATAAAGGAGCCATGCATGACCCCGAACCGATTCGTTCTGCTTGTTTTTGCCGTGGTCTTGGTAGGGCTGCTTCCCGCGCGGTCCAGTGGTGCGCGCGATGAGCGCCTTGTCAACACCTTCGTCTACGAGGCCGACGGCAAAATCTGGCAGATCACCTTCACGCGGGACCAGAAATACATCCTGCAGTACGGGGACGGGAAGCGCGTCGACGGCTCGTACGTGGCGACCAGCGACGAGCTTGCGCTGGTATATCCCAACGACGCCAAGGCCAAACGCCATTTCTCGTACAGTTTCCTCGAAGGAAACCTGAACCTGGTGGTCACTACCAAGAACCGTCCCAGCGCCGACGCGCACGCGCTCAACGACATGCCTCCCGCGCGGGACCGCGGCACGTGGATGCCCCGCACGGCCTACGAGACGATGCTCAAGGACCGCGCAGCGGCCGCTGAGAAGGAGCGCCTGGAGAAGGAAGCCGCAGAACGCGCCGCGAAGGAGGCCGAGAAACTGGCCGCAGAGCAGCGCGAGCGCGAAGCGCGGGAGGCCCTGGCGCAAAAGCAGGGCGGCCCTGGGTATCAGACGGAGGCCCCCGGCAACAGCGCGGGAGCGCCCGGGCAAACCAAGAAGAGAAGGAGTTGGGGCGAGGCCAAGGCGCCGGCGGACCTGCCCGAACCCATGCAGGATCTGTACGACGAGGTCGGTGCGGAGGTGACCTACCGCCGCCACCGCGAGGCCGGCGACAAGTCCTTCCTGGCCGGCGACTGGCAGGCCGCGCACGATCACTACGCCGCCGCGTTGGAGCTGCAGAACGACGACGAAGACGCGCGCAAGCGCCTCAACGCGACCGGCGGCTGGCTGGCGATGCTGCAAGGCGACGCCGCGCGCGAGAAGGGCGACTGGCGCAGCGCCAAGGAGTCGTACCACCGCGCCGTCGTGCTGTACCCGCCGCTGCGTTCGCTGTACGGCGAGAAGGTCTCGGGCCTCAACAAGAGCCGCCACGGCCGTGCGGTGGACGAGTCCGCCGTGAAGAAGGATTCCACGGAGGCCAACCTGGAAGAGCGCGTGCTGGGCCTGGTGAAGTCTGGCCAGTACGACGAGGCGGCCAAGATCGCCGATGCGGCGACGGTGCTGCACCCGGAAAGCGCTGCGCTGCTGAGCCTCGAGGACGGCGTGGCCAATTACGGCGCCACGCGTTCGCACGCAACGAAGTTCCAGGCCCTGCTGGCCCGCGCAGGCGACCAGGCCAAGCAGGCCGCGGCGGCCGAACCGCGCGGCGAGCTGCCGGGCAAGGCGCAGCAGTGCATCCAGGACCTCGACGCCAAGGTCCGCGCGCTGGAGCCTTCGGCCAAGGACCTGCTGATTAAGAAGGACTATGCACGCCTGAAGGAACAGCCCGAGCAGGCCCGCGCGCTGACCGGCAGCCTCCGCGACAGCCTGGTCTCCTGGCAGACGGCCTACGCCAAGAAGGCGCAGGCCGAACGCGACGCCAACGACCTGACCATCGGCGGCATCTTCAAGGTGAAGCGCAACCAGGACACCGAGAAGAGCAAGCAGTTTGACGCCATCGCCAACGCCTACGGTGCGCTGGCCGAGGACGCCTCGACGCTGCTGCGCGAATAGCCGCGAATCTTTGCGGCCGGCGTTCGCCTGAATCGGCGGCGCCGGCCGCATGGTCTCTTACGCTTTCGAGAATTGCGCCACGAACCCGCCCAGGGTCGTGAATACTTCGGGTTCGGAGCTGCTGAAGTCGCATTGCAGCCCGAATTCCTGCTCGACGTCCGTCATCAACTCCAGGAAACCCAGGGAGTCCAGCAGGCCGGCGCCCACCAGCTTGAGTCCGTCGTCCGGCAGCCGTTGCGCGTCCCACGTGGGGAGGGACGACAGCCGCTTCACCACGAAGGCCTTGAGGCGTTGGGCGTCAGGCATGGACATGGCACTCCTCCTTCAACATGGAGACGAGTTTGCGCCGGTCGATCTTGCCGTTGGCGTTCAGCGGGAAGTCCGGCACTTGGCGGATTTTTCGCGGGACCATGTACTCGGGAAGCGCTTCGCGCATCCGGTCGAGGATCTCCTGCTCGCCGGTCCGTACCGATGAGCGCACGAAGGCCACGAGGCCCTCCGCGTGGCCGTCCCGGAGCGGCCACGCCACCGTCGTCGCCTGGTCGTCCTGGACGATCCTTCGCAGCACGAAGTCGACTTCCTGAAGTTCGATGCGGTAGCCGCGGACCTTGACCTGGTCGTCGATCCGTCCAAGGAAGTACAGGCAGCCGGTCTCGTCCTGCCTGGCCAGGTCCCCGGTTCGGTACCATAGTTCGCCGCCCGTATCGGCCAGGCGGACGAACTTCCGCGTGGTCAGCTCCTCGTCCTGCCAGTACCGGCCGACCACCTGGGGCCCGGCCAGGTAAAGTTCTCCGCACTGGCCGGTGGGCACCGCGCGGCCTTCGGCGTCGCAGACGCGCGCCTGCTGTTCAGGCAGCGGCCAGCCGATGGGCGTGAGGCCGTTCACGCATTGGCTTGCGCTCAGGCCGTCCATCCATTTGTAGCGCGTCAGGATCACCGTCGTCTCGGTGGGCCCGTACAGGTTTTCAACGGTGGAACTCGGCGCGGCCTTGCGCCAGGCCAGGACCGATTCGGCGGGCAGCGGTTCTCCGCAGAAGAGGCTGCGGCGAAGCGTGGGGAAGGCGCCGGGCTTGAGCAAGCCCATGCGGCGCATGAATCCGATCACGGAGGGAACCGAAAACCAGACCGTCAGGTACTTTTCCCGAATGATCTTCGCCGGCGCCATGACGGAATTGTCGGGAACGAGGACCAGGCAGGCGCCCGCCGTCCAGCAGGTGAACAAGTCGTGGATGACCGGGTCGAAGGTCAGGTCGTAGGCTTGGGAAACGCGGTCGTTCTCGACGAGGCCGATGAGCGAGCCGATGTTGCGGATGTATTCGTCCAGGTTGTGGTGGCTGGTGGGGACGCCCTTGGGAACGCCCGTGCTCCCCGAGGTGAAGACGATCAGCGCCGGAGCCTGCGGGTCCAGCTCCGGGACCTGAAGCGGAGCGGAATTCTCGAGCGGACGCCCGAAGGTCACGAAGCGGTGGGTCGGGAATCGGTCGGGTAGGTCGGACCAGGGGCCGCCTTCCGGGCCGTAGATGGTGAGCGGGCGAGCAAGACCGTCCAGGACTTCCGCAAGACTGCTCTTGCAGTCTTCATCGACCAGCAGCACCTCGCTGCCCGAAACCTCGAGCATTTGCCGGGTGCGCTTGCCGGGGAACTTCGGGTTGAGCGGTACGCACGTCTTTCCGGTTATCCACGCAGCCAGAATGCCCGCGTAGGCGGCCAGCCCCCGGCGCGCGAAGATGGCGACCGGCCCCACCGAAGCGGAGACGCTCGCCAGGTTTCGCGCCAATGCGCCCACGACTCCGCCCAACTCCGTGTACGTGAACTTCCGGCCGTTCAGATCCAACGCGGGCCGGGGACCGAACCGGTCAACGGCATCCTTGAAACGGCCCGCCAAACCTGTGAACGAAGGTCGAGTATTCATGCCAGGGTCTCCTGGTGCCGCGGCGCGGCTTGGGGCTCCGCGAGGGCAGACGGTGAAGGGCCGGCAGGCTTGGCGGCTTCCGCTCGTTTGACGTCGCCGATTTTTTTCGCGGGCACGCCGCCCCAGATTTCGTTGGGTGGGATCACCGTGAACGCGGAGACAAGGGACATGGCGCTGACGATCGAGTTCTCGCCGACGGTCACCGAGGGCAGAAGCATCGCGCGGGCGCCGATCAGGGCGCCGCGCTTGATCCGGATCTTGCCGAGAATGAGCCTGCTCTCCAGGTCCGGGCCGATGGTCATCACGTGGGGCGAAAGAACCGCTTCCGAACCGATCAGGACGTTGTCCTCGAGGTGCACGAGGTCGGGTTCTTCCATGCTGCCGGCGATCATCATGATGTTCCGGCCGAACGTCGCGCCCAGAAGCCGGTAGAAGGGTTTTTTCAGGAAAAGGTGCGCTCCGCCATTGAGATAGAAGGGGCCGAGGTTGCAGCAGCACAGGAAACCCTGGAGATTGAACCGGTAGACGCGCCACGGATGCCGGGCTTCGGTGTAGATGCCGGGCTTTTGGGGCCAAGCCAGGCGCAGCACGATCAGGACCGCGATGGTAACGGTAATGAGCAGTGCATAAGCGGTCAGAATTCCGGAGAACAGGTCGAGCGGCTGCAGGTACCGGTGCACCAGCCAGGTGCCCGCGGCGCAGCACGCCAGGATGGCGGTCTCGAGGAGCGGCGTTAGGATCATATCGCGCCAGGACATGAACCGCACGCCGGCTTGAGGTGCGAGGGCATCGTTCTTCATCGGATCATTCTCCCCAGGCTTCAGGTTTGGCGGCATCGTCGTAATACCGGAAGGTCACGGTGACGGTCCGTCCGGGCTTAGGCGAGGTGAGCTGGGGCAGGGCAACGGTGCCCTGTCGCTGGGAAGCCGGGATCCCTCGAAGGGCATCGCGATACTTCTTCACGTCAGGCGCTTCGCCCGGCTCTGCGGTATGGATTTCCACATTGTCGATGTACTGGTGCCCGACGGCGTTGAATATCAGTTCATTTTCCTCGCGCAGCATATAGAAGATCAGGCCTGCGAGTCGGCCGTTGCACCAGCCGAGGTTGAATTCTTCGCTCAAATATTGCTTCATGCCAATGTACTCATTTATAGTTGCGGGGTCGGCGATGTTTTCAAATGCCGCAGTCATGAGGGTTCCTGCCATGCCGACGCCACTCAGCGTTTCGTTTGCCTCAGGGGATGCTGTCGCGTAGGTCACCACCAGGGGCAGGTGAAGCTCGGGCACTTGGATATAGGCCCTGAATTTTTCACTCGTTATTTCCATGCATCCCGAGCCGTCCTGGCCTCCGTTCGGGACGAAGCGCCACGATCCCAGTGTGACCTTGAAGTCCTTCGCCGATTCCGGCGTATTGAAATCCCAGGTCTTCAAAAAGTACCCCGGCTTCGCGGGGGCCTGTGGTGCGGGAGCGGGCTGGACAGGTGCGGCCGGTGTCTTCACTTCCGCTGGCCGCTGGTCGGGTTCCCGTTCCATGGCAACCCACGCCCCGGCAGCCGACATGGAAAGTAGCGCCGCGCCGCCAACCCAGTACGACACGCCGACGATCGTCGTTGCGGCTGCGCGCGCGGAATGGCGGGCGGCCGAGCCAATGGCTTGCAGGATCCTGGCGCTGATGTCCGCCGGTATCTCGGGACTCGCTCGCAGCAGTTCGCCCAGGCTTTCCGCTGTGACCATCGGCAGAGCCAATGCATACCCAGCGCCCTTCAGACGGGTTCGAAGTTCGTCGATGCCCTGGCGAATGCGCATGCTGACCGTCGTCTGGGGGATGATGAGTACCTTGGAAAGCTCTTCCTGGCTCATGTTGCCGGCAAAATACAGCGCCAGGATTTGGCGTAATGCTTCGGGCAACTCGGCGAATTTCTCCCGGACCACGGTGACCAGGTCTTCGCGGTTGCGCAGGTGGGATTCCCGAGCCGCGTGGTCCTGCTCAGCGTTCTTTCCCGCGGCCACTTCCCGCCTCCTTGAGCGCTGGGATTTTCGAGCCAGCTGTAGCGCCTTGTGCGCAACGACTCTCATGATCCACGTCTTGGCCGAGCCACGGCCGGGATCGAATCCGCCGGACTTCTGCCATACCGAAAGCATGGCTTCCTGGACGGCTTCTTCCGCCGTCGCGCGGTTGCCGATCATATGCTGGGCCAAGTTCAGGGCCACGGTCCCGTAGCGGCTGAAGATGAGATTGAAGGCGTCCCGGTCGTGGGAGGCTGCGATGCGATTCAGCAGATCCTCGTCGTTTGCCTGGGGCATCGGCCTAGGGCCCGTAACAGACAAAGGCGTGGGATGGCGAACCAGAAACATTGAATTGCCTTTTCAAGAAGAACCTTTGCCTCGCCCGTCACCTGTCCATTCGCCATAGCTACCCCTATTAGCGAACATTCTGGAGGAATCCGGTAATGCGTTGTTAGATATCGACTTGCAGTGCGGCTGGTGCCCGCGCCGGGGGTTCGTGCGCGGGTCCTTTGGCGGTGCGGCGGCAGAAGGAAAGCTCGGAATCCCGCTCCGGTTGCCTCGCTTCCCTGTCACGGATCCCTAGAGCTTGATTGGGCTTGGGGCCGCAGCACCGCGCCTGGCAAATCAGGGGGCAGGATCACCTGACTTCGACCGAATTTGGGCCCAACAAATTGAGCCACAGGGCGTTGTATGAATAAGCCGAATTTCCCCGCAGCGGAGGCCGCTCAGCCATGCATAAGTTTTCCCATCTTGTGATTGCGGCGCTGGCGTTGTCCATCTGTTCCCATGGCGCATGGGGCGCGCAGGGCGGGACCTTCCGCTACCTCACCGAGGACCTGCCCGAGGGCAGTTCCAACGCCGTGTATGCTGCCACTCTGCTCACTGCAAATGCGGGCGGCCCTGTGACCTTCGCTGTAAGCGCAGGCACGTTGCCGGCCGGCTTGACCTTGAACCCGGATACCGGCTTCATCACCGGCCTGCCCACTTCGGCCGCTAACGAGAACGTTACCTTCTCGGCCTTCGACGGCACCACAACCATCTTCTTGGTCTCTAATATTAAAATCAGCGCGTCGGGCGGCGGCGGGAACTCAGCCGTCCACTTCACCAACACCTCTCTTCCGGACGGGCAGGTGGGGGAGGTCTACACTGCTACCCTGACCGTTGCGGACGGCGTGGGGCCCTTCATTCTGGGCGCCGCCGATCTGCCCCCGGGCCTGTCACTCAACGGGCTCACCGGCGAGATCACCGGCACGCCCGCCGCGGCCGGCACCTTCAACGTGCTCTGCTCGGCCACCGACGTGGGCGAAGACAACAAGATCTTCACCGTGCTGGCGCTGACGGTCCTGCCCTTTGAGTCGTCTTTCCAGTTCGTCACATTCATTCTGGATAACGGCGAGGTCGGCAGCGAGTACTTGGACACTGTCTCGGCCACCGGCGGCCAGGCCGAGGTGATCTATGCGGCCTCGGGGCTGCCCGCCGGGTTGTCCATCGTGCCCGAAACCGGTGTGATCTCCGGAACCCCGACGGTGGCCGGGACTTTTCTGGTCGTGCTGGGCGCTTCGGACGGAACCGACACCATCACCACAAACCTGATCATGTGGATCACGGCCTCCAGCACGAGCACCTTCACCTGGGACTACTTCGGGCTGCCTGTGGCCATTGTGGGCATCGATTACGACCGCCAGCCTCCCATTCTGGTGGCGACCAAGAACGGGACGTCCGTGACCTATTCGGCCACCGGCCTGCCCGAGGGCATCACGTATGACAACACCTCAGGCGAATTGTCGGGGATCGCGACCGAGATCGGGGTCTATCCCGTGATCTTCACCGCCGTCGACGCCGATACGAGCGAGGTGCTGACGCTCTCCTGCGACTTCGTGGTCCTGCCCGAGACCGGCGGCGACGTCAACGGCCTGGCCACCAACCTGTGGGTCAAGGCGCAGAGCATCAAGTCCGGGGATCCGGGCACCGGTTCGTGGAAGGCGCAATACATTTACAACGCCGACCGGCGCACGGGGAAGGCCTTCGATCCGGCCACCGACGACTTCATCGTCTCGCTCGGCTCCCGCACCATCTCCCTCGACCCCGGCCAACTGATCGACAGCAACGGCAAATTCTCCTTCAAGAGCGCCAGCGGCGTGGTCCCCGCGGAAAGCATCCAGATCCTGCCCCAGACGCAGTCCATCAAGGTCACCTCGAGCAAGGACACCTTGACCGACACCGTGCCCAGCGTGCTGCGCAACACCCTGACCCTGGGACCCAAGGGCTACAAGCTGGACGAATTCTTCGAAGAGGGCGGGAAGTTCGTGGTGACCTCCGGTTACCGCAAGACTGCCTTCGTGGTGTATTCGGCCAAGGGCCTCTCCAAGGGGTCCAGCACCGATACGCTTACGCTCACCATGTTGCTGGCCGATCCGGCCTTCGACTACGAATCGGGCGTGAGTCTGTTGCGCTTCCGGCTGCTGAGCGCCGGCACGCCGCTGATCGACAAGACCTTCACGACCTTTGTCACGGGCACGGAGTCCATCGACGCGAAGACCGGGATCACGGCCTTCAAGTTGAAGAACACGGTCAAGGACTTGGGAACCACGGACATCCTGTCGAAGTTCTCCTACGAGACCAAGAAGGGCAAGATGACACTCTCCATGAAGAACGTCGACCTATCAGGCCTGCCGCTGTCCGAGGCCCACGTGGGCGTGGAGATCTCCATCGGGCAGAAGGTGTACTTCACGAGCGTGACGCTGTTCGCGCCCAAGCCCGGCAGCTACTCCACGAAGATGCCGTAAGGCCGCTTTTACGCGCGCACGTAGCGCAGATGCGTGGCATCCGGCGTTTCGAGCACCTTTTCGACTCGGAACTGCGGCCAGGTCTCGCCCGGATTCTCGAATAGGCGCCTGCCGCCTCCGAAAAGAATTGGAGCCAGGCCGATTTCCAGCTCTTCGACGACGCCCATGTTCAGGTACTGCTGAATCACGTCCGCGCCGCCCGAGATGCGGATGTCGCGGCTGGCGGCGGACGCCCAGGCTTTCTCGAGGGCACTCGCCGGACCGTCGTTGACGAAGTAAAACGTCGTCCCGCCCGGCCGGATCCAGGGCTCGCGCTTCTGGTGGGTGAGCACGTACACGGGGGTTCGGAACGGAGCTTCCTCCGGCCAGCTGCGCTCGCCTTGCTCGAACATGCGCTTGCCCATGATGTTGGCGCCGCTGCGCTCCAGGGTATGGCGAAGCATATCGTTACTGTCCCAATTTGGGTGGGGCAAAGCCCTCGCCTTCAGGCGACAGCTTTAGCAGGTCGTGTAAGCTAAAGGAATGGTACGGTATCGTCATGGAGCACACAGTGTATTGGGGATTCACCTGCATATTGCGTGGGTGACCAAGTACCGTTGGAAGATACTTCAGGGCGAGGTGGGTACTCGTGCGCGCGATCTTCTTCGCGAGATATGTAGGGCGCATGATGTTGAGACTCTGAAGGCCATATTTCGAAGGACCATGTTCATTTGATGGTATTGACTCCGCCGCAAGTGACCATCAGTCGGTTGATGCAGTATCTTAAAGGTAAGTCTTCGCATTGGCTGTTGGCCGAGTTTTTGCATCTGCGAAAGGCGCTTTGGGGGCGGACCTTTGGGCACGTGGGTATTCTTGTTGCAGTAGCGGCAATGTAACCGCCGAGGTGATTAAGAACGCCTAACAAAAGGAAGATTTTAGGGCGCGCCATGCGTTGAGGATACAGCCGATTTTGAGGAACGCTTCGTGGATGAAATCGGTGGGATATCGTAGCGGATTCGCAGGCGCCTTGGGCGGTGCAAACGGCTGATGGAGCGCTCAACTACGTAGCGTTTCCTTCCTAGACCGCTGCCGTGACGTGTTCGGCGTTTGGCGATTATGGGATTGATGCCCCGCGCACGCAATGTCTTGCGGTGGGGTTCGGAATCATAGGCGCGGTCCGCGAGGAACCTTTCGGGGCGTTGGCGTGGCCGGCCTACGCGTCCGCGGATAGGCGGGAATGCGTCGACCAGCGGCAGCAGTTGCGTGACATCGTGACAAGAAGCAGCGGTCAGGAGGACGGCGAGAATCACGCCGCGCGCGTCAGTCAGGAGGTGGTGCTTGCTTCCGGGCTTCCTTCGATCCGTGGGGTTAGGCTCGGTTTTTTCCCCCGCGCCCACGGCACGGACGGAAGACGAGTCTACGACGGCGCGCGACCAATCGATGCGCTCGGCGGCATTCAATTGGTCCA
>JAKLKQ010000063.1 GCA_023150555.1 Planctomycetota bacterium | reverse complement strand
AGCGCCATCACCACGGAGCCGCGGTCGTCGTTGGCGCCGCTGGTGCGCTCCAGCATCACCAGGGCTTTGGGCTTGGCCGACTTTACCGGGTGGTGCCAGTAGAACTTGGGGAAGGTCTTCCAGAGATCCTCGTTCAGTTTCTCGTCGGTGGACGCAGCCAGGATGGGATGGTTCTTGGCCTGGGGCGTGCGCTCGATGACGAACGGCTCGGACCAGTGCTTGTCCAGGATCGGGTACTGGTTGTTGTCGATGTCGACGGGCAGGAGCTGGCGCATCTTGGTGGCGTGCACCTGCAGGAACTTAGCCAGACCCTGGCTGCGGCCGCCGATGACCATCAGGCCGCCGCCCTTGCTGACCATGTCCTCGATGTGCCCGATCTGCTGGGGCGTGATGTGGTTGGGGTCGGCGTCGTAGAGCATCACGACGTCGAACTCCTGCCACTCCTGCAGCGTCTCGGGGAGCTTCTCCTTCTTGAGCGGCTTGTTGCCCTGCTGCGTGTAGTCGACGTCGGCCGACTGCAGCCAGCAGCTGAGCTCGACGACCGGATCGCGCAGCAGCGCCGGCACCATGTAGAAGTATTCCAGCGTCGGCTGCCCTGCGATGAGCAGCGTGCGGATGGTGCGCTTGACGACTTCGACGTGCACGACCTGGACGTTGTTGTCCTTGTCGACTTCGTCCGGCTGTACCGGCAGTTCCAGCTTGAACTTTCGGATGCCTTCGACGTTCGGGATCGTGGCGATGGTGACGGTGTTCTGGCCGCGGTTGAGCGTCAGGGTGCGGATGCCGCGCTGGGCGTATTTGTCGGTCTTGGTGTCAAATTCGTCGAGCGTCAGCTTCACGCGCAGGCCGGCGCTGATCTGGTTGGTGACCTTGAGCGTGAAGGTCAGCACGTCGCCCAGGCTGGCCTCGGCGGGCACGATCACCTCGTCGATGCGCAGGTCGCGCAGCGGGAACTCGGTGCCGAAGACGATCGAATGGACCGGGATGCCGTT
Source organism: Planctomycetota bacterium (assembly GCA_023150555.1). Taxonomy (GTDB): domain Bacteria; phylum Planctomycetota; class SZUA-567; order H5-PLA8; family H5-PLA8; genus JAKLKQ01. Next base: position 37,809 of record JAKLKQ010000063.1, on the reverse strand, counting down.
ATCCTTCGCGCGGGCGGTGACGTCCTTCAGCGGCGTGCCGCCGGTCTGGCGGAAGTCGCTGCAGACGATCATGCCGGAGATCTTGTTGGCGGACAGGTCGCGCATGACGTCGGAGATGCCGTCTCCGACGTTGGAGTACTCGCCCGTGGGCTTGGGCTGGTTCGCGAAGACTTCCGAGACCGGCATCAGCGGCTGTTCCTCGTTTTCCCGCTGGGGGACGGTCTTCATTAGCTTGGAGGTGTCGGAGAAGGTGTAGACCTTCACGTCGTGGGTGAGGGAGAGCGGCGCGAGGAGCTTCTCGATGCCCTTCTGCGCGGCGTTGTAGCGGCCGCGCTGGTCGCGGCCGAGTTCCTGGGCCAGCACGTTGGCCGGGTCCTCGGGGAAGCCCATGCTCAGCGACTCGTCGACCAGGAACGCGACCACCGGCGGACGCATGTCTTCGTTCACGCGCGTCAAGGCAGGGCGGGCCAGGGCCAGCAGGACCATCAGCGCGGCCAGCACGCGCAGCAGGCGCATGGACCAGAGTTTGCCCGGGGTCAGCTTCTGGGCGTTCTTCGACTCCTGCCGGTAAAGGTAGAGGTAGAAGAGCACCGAGGCGGCGCCCAGCATCAGCAGGAAGACCGTCAGAGTCTCGTTGGTCAACAGGTGCGGCTTCATTACGCAGTACCTCCGCGGCGCTTGCCGAAGCGGGCGGCCAGGAACGACTCGGCAGCCAGACAGATCACCAAGGCCCACAGGAAGATGGCGGCCAGTTCCGTCACGGTGTGCAGGTTGGCGACGAAGTCCTCGATCGGCTTCTCTGGCCCGATCCAGCTCCATCTGCTGGAGCCGAACGCATCGCCGAAGTCGCCGGAATCCAGGCGCGCCAGGTTGCCTTCCTGGGCGTTCATGTTCACGACGAAGCGGCGGCGCGGGACGACTTCCTCAGGCGCGTCGATCTCGTAGACGCCCTGCTGGAAGGTGCGGTCGAAAGCCATGAAGTACTCGTTCTCGCGGCCGGGGCGCTTCTCGGGTGTGATGCGCGGGGCCTTGCCGCCGTCGGGGTAGCGCAGCAGCAGGTGCTGGGAGGAGATGAAGACCGGCGAGGTGAACTTGTCGCCGACCTTCAGGTTCACCTTGGCGTCGGGGTTGCCGACCAGGTACCGCAGCATCTCCTGGATCATGATCACGTACTCGTAGGTCGCCGGCAGGTAGTTCCAGTCGACGCCCGGCGAGGAGTTGCTGACGAAGACGCGCCCGCGGCCGAACTCGCGCTCCAGCGTCGCGCGCACGTCGTTGGACAGCTGCGTGACGACGCGCGCTTCGGGGATGATGTCCTCGAAGTCGACGTAGGCCGTGTACTGCCCGTCTTCCGAGCCGCTGCTCTGCCGCAGTTCGCCGGTGATGGAGCCGTGGTTGCTGAGTCCGAACTTCAGGTAGACTTTCTCGCTTGGATTCCCTGCAGGCGCAGGGACATTGACTTTGTCCTTGAGCTTGCAGGGGAGAAGACCCTTGCCCTCCTTGTAGAGCAGCTTGTTGTACTTGTAGAGGCTCTGGATCTTCGTGCCCATGAAGAACCAGGCCGCACCGCCGTCTTCGACGTAGTTCTGCAGCTTGGCCACGGAGGCTTCGTCCAGCGTATCGGTGCCGGCGAGGATCACCGCCGCGTAGCTGTCCAGGTTTTCGTAGGCGATCTGGCGCGGGTGCTGGACGTTGGCGAGGAATCGCGAGACCTTGCCCATGCCCGCGCGGGCGGGGGGCGAGATGGCGCGTTCCATGAAGACGGTCTCGCGCTGCGCGGGCGCCAGTTCGGCGGTCTCGTCGAGCACCAGGACGCGCACGTTCTCGGGCACCGAGCAGAGGTACTGGCGGCGGTTGTCGATCACGTGCTCGTCGCCTTCGACCGCGACCTCCACGACGTACTCGCCGGCCTTGGCGAAGAGGTGCTTGAAGGAGACGTAGGTGTGGTCGTTCTCGCCGAGCGTGACTTCCTTGATGCCCTTCTTCTCCATGCGGGCCTCGAGCTTCTTGTCGCGCTCCGAGCCTTCGACCAGGAAGGAGACCGCGCACTTCTGGTCTTCCGGCGGCGCGCCGATGGTCTCGATGCGCGCCTTGAACTCGACTTCCATGCCCGCCGACAGCACCGTCTCGACCGGCACGATGTCGCTGACCACGTAGTTGAACTTGGGGTCGCCGCCGACGTCGACCATGTAGGTCTCGTACTTCGCCGTCAGTTCGTTCAGCGCGGTGTTGGTGCCCTGGGTGTCGTCGGTCCAGGTGTACTTCTGGAAGTCCGAGAAGACATAGATTTCGGGCTCGCCGCGCTTGTCTTCGTCCAGGCCCTTCAGGTACTGGTCGACGAGCTGGATGCCCTGGGTCATAGACGAAGCGCCCGAACCCGGGCGCAGGCTGCTGATCTTGTCCGCCGCGGTGTAATTGTCCTGTACGTTCTCGACCGGGAACTCGATGCGCTCGCCGACCAGCGCCACCGAGACGCGCGTGTGGTCCGGCAGGCCGCGCACCATGCCCGAAGCCTTCTTCTGGGCCAGGCCGAAGGACGTTGTTACGCCGACCTGCTGGTTCATGCTGGCGGTATTGTCCAGCACGATCATCACGTGCCGTTCCTTGCCCTCGGTCTGCTGGCCGTGCTGGATCATCGGGCGTGCGACGGCGAAGACCAGCAGGCCGATGCCCACCATGCGCAGGATCAGCAGGATGCGGTCCTGGCGCTTGATCTTCTCCTGCTCCTTGTTGCGCAGCAGGTAGCGCAGCGTCGGCAGTTCAACCTGGCGTTTGCGGCGCCGGAACAGCCATTCGATGATGGGAGGGATCAGCACCGCGCCAAACGCGGCGAGCATCCAGGGGTTGGTGAAGAAGTTGTAGAGCATGTCGCTCCTCGAAAGCCGTGGCCCTAAGCGGAGATCACGCGGTCAGCCGGCCGCTGCGCGACCGCCCTGCGGCAGCCACCCAAACGCCCGACAAGGACCGTAGTCCCAATGGCCAAGGCATGTTAGAAGGTCTCCGGGCGTCTCCAGAAGAGCATACACAGGGGGAGCACGTTGAGCGGAGCAATTTCGGCTTCCCGCACCATTTTTTCGAACCCGTGTGTGGAACCGGTCTGAATCGGCCCAATAAGTCTAGTTATAACGCTAGTTTAGAAGATCTGGTTCCGCCTGTAACTGCTGGATTAGCAAAGGGTTCGATAGGACCGGTTAGCTCCGGCAAAGCGCGTCTGAAACACACGGCAAAGCACGCCCCTCGCCTGCTTTGGTCGGAGGGTTCTCGCGTCGCCAGCGTTCGCGAATCGGCGGTGTCCTGCGCACCAGATATGCTTCGCTTCAATACACCGCAAGGCGCGCTTTTTCGTGGGATTTTCAACCTGCGGCTGCCGCTTGGCAGAGGTTCCAGCTCCGGTAGACCGTCCCGAAGAGCGCTCCCAGGCCCGCCGCCAGGGCCACCCAGTCCAGAATCTGGTAGGGCGGGCGCTTGCCTTCTTCCTGCGGCTGCAGGGTCAGCGTTAGGACCGTGCCGAAGAGCAGGAACAGCGCGCCGTAGCCGAACTGCCCCCAGAAATTCTGCATCGCATAGGGTCCGGTCACGATGTCCCGCACCTCGCCTCCGATCAGGCGCATGCCGGAGGCCTCGTACCAGAAGTTAAAGGTCAGGGCGAAGGCGCAGGCCCAAAGCATGCGCCGCTGTCCGAGCGTCATGTCGCGGTGCGGGCTCCGGGCTGCGCGGTCACTCCTTGGCCTTCGTCTTGGGGTAGCAGAGAAGATTGGCGAAGAGCCGGTACGCGCCGGGCACTCCGGCGCGCAGCTGCCGGTACAAGACATAGCTGCAATAAATGAAACTGCCCTCGCCGACATCCGCAACCAGCAGCCCCCCGTCCAGCGCCGGCTCGCCGGGGTCGTTGCTGGACAGCAGCGCCGTGTACTTCTCGTCCCATGCGGAGGGGAAGTAGACGCCGCGTTCCTGCACCCAGCCGCTGAAGTCGTCGTCCCAGATCTTGCAGGGGCGCGTCAGCAGCGGGTGCTCGGGCTTGAGAATCCGCACCGCGGCCTTCTCGTTGGTGACGCGCTGGAATGACAAGGTGATGGGGAAGGGCGCAATCTCGCCGCCGCCCCCGCCGCCGCGGAAGACGCCGCGCCCGCGCGCGCTCTCGTCCTCGCGGTTCCAGTCGAAGTCCTTGTGGTACAGGCAGACGACGTTGCCGCCTTGGTTCATGTACTCCAGCAGGCGCTTCCTGCGTTCCCGCACGTCGGGGCGGTACTGGGCGGCGCGCAGGTCCAGGACGATGGTGTGGTACATGCCCAGGTTCGCGTCGCGCAGGCGTTCTGGCGTCAATTCCTCGACGAGCACTTCAGAGAACGACTCGTCCAGCCGATTGAGCGCTTCCCACGTCGCGTCGTCGTAGGTCCGCACCAGACCGATGCGCAGCAGGCCGCCGGGAAGTTTCAGCGGCACGCGCCGGAAGCGCACCACCGGCGACGGGGCGTAGCGCTGCGCGGGCGTGTAAAGGAGGCACTCGGCGGAAAGGTCGCCGTTGCGGAAGGCCCGCACGGGCGCGAAGAACTGCACCGGCGTCAGGAACGTCTGCTCCTCGCGCTCGAAGTTGAGGCGGTGCTTGGTCTCGTCGTAAAGGCGGTGGATGCGCTTCTCCTTCAGCGCCTGGCGCGTCGCCGCGTCGGGTTCCAGCTTCGCGTACAGCGTCCAGGGCTCGCGGCGGTGGTTGGTGACCGAGACCTGGGTGCGGCACTGCACCATCTGGTCGTCCGTACGGTCGGGATCGTCGAAGACGAGCACCGGGTCGGCGCTGGCCTCCGCGTCGAAGGGTTGCGCCAGTTCGATGGGCACCTTCTGCTTGCGCAGCGGCAGGTCCATCGACTCGCCGCCCAGCGTTACCTTGAGCACGGCCTCCAGTTGCAGCGGCGCGAAGGGGTGGGGCAGCTGGCTCATCCAGCGCGCGGGCGGATACGTCGGCAATGCGTCGCGCTTGGCCGTCACCATTATCGTGGACTCGATGAACTGCCCGGGCAGGATGGGCTTTTCGGTAGCCTCGAAGGACGGAACCGTCCAGGTCATCAGGTTCTCCGGCTCCGCGAACCAGCGCGTGATGCCGGCCGGCAGCGGGCCGGTGTTGGCCAGGCGCACGGTCACGGCGGTGGCTTCGCCGGCGGTGACGATGCCGTCGGCGACGCGCGTCTCCAGGCGGAGGCCCAGCGCATCGGCCGTGGAAGCCGCCGAATGTTCGAAGCGGCGCTGCACGCGCGCCAGCAGGTGCGGGTCATTTTCTGCCTCGCCCGTCAGGCGCATGCTCTGGCGCCGGTCACGGGCTTCCTTGAACGCCTTCAGCGCCAGCGTCGCGGCCGCCGCCGGGGCGAGGCCGCCGTCGGCCAGCACCTTGTCCAGGTCTTCGCCTTCGCGGCGCTTCGGATCGTCGATCTCGGGGAAGCCCTCGCAGAAGCTGCGCTCGATATGGCCCGCGGCGGGCCTCACCTTTTCGGCGCACTTCACGAGCACGAAGCGGCGTTCTTCCCTGTCGCCCGGGCGTACGTCCACCCACATGCCCTGGCTGAAGTGCTGCGAGAGCGCCCATGCGGCGAGCTCCGCCGGCGATCGCCCGCTCAGCGGTTCGCGCTGGCTCACGTCCAGAACGCAGGTCGCGGCGTCGTTCTCGCCGCGCACGCGCCGGTAGAGCTTCTGCGGCTGCCACGGAGGGAAATCGTCGCTGAGTTGTTCGGGAAAGCGGCTCTTGTCGCCCGCCGCATCGAAGGCCTCGAGGATCAGCTGCGCCGTCGCGACGTGGTGGCCGTGGTCCTTGCCTTCGGGATCGTGGTTGGTGAAGAGGATCTCGGGGCGGATCGTGCGGATCACCAGGACCAGGCGCGCAAGCGCGTCGTCGTGGTTCCAGAAGCCCTTCGAGAAGGTCTCCTTCGCGCTCTTGGAGTAGCCGAAGTCGGGCTGTTCGAGATACCAGACGTCCTCGACGCCGAGGATCTCGGCGGCGGCCTTGGTCTCGTGCGTGCGCAGCAGTGCGAGGTCGCGGCCCAGTTCGGGACCGCTCTCGTTCTGCCCGCCTTCGCCGCGCGTGGCGAGGCAGACGTGGACCTCCACGCCGGCGACGCGCCGCAGCCAGGCGATCGTCGCGCCGTCCTCGTCGTCGGGATGGCCGGCGATGGAGAGGGCGCACAGGCCGGTCTTGGCGGCCAGCCATTCGAGCTTCTGCTTCTCGAGGCCGCGCAGGAAGGGCGGCTGGACGGGGTGCTTGGGCTTGGGCGTCTCGGCGGCGTGCGCGCAGGCGGCGCACAGCAGGAGGGACGCCAGCAGAAACCTCTTCGGCGCGTTCGCGGTCATGCCCATTCGATTCTACCGGAAGCGCGGGACTTTCGGAAGCGAGGGGAAGGGTTTCCGTGGCGCCATAAAAAAGCCCGGGCGGTCAGGCCCGGGCTTTGGTGCGACGTTGTGTTTCAGGGCTTCGCGGATTACCAGGCGACCTGGAAGTTGACCACGAAGTTGTCATTGCGGACCTCGCGGACGTCCCGGACCTCGGAAGCGCCGTCGGTCTGGTCGACGTTGTCTTCCTCGAGGACCCAGTTGTAGTTGAGCTGGATCTTCGCGTTGTGGCCCTTGATGTAGTAGTTGATCCCCGCGGTGTAGACCTGGGTCTTGAAGATGTCCTGGTTGCGGATCTCGTCGATCAGGTCGTTGTGGAAGAGGTTCTCCATCACGTCGTAGCGGAAGGTGAACTCCATCGGGTGGAGCAGGTGCTTCTGCAAGGTGCTGCTGCTGTCGCGCAGCCTATCGCCGAAGATGCTGTCGGCCAGCTTGTAGCCGAAGGCCACGTTCCAGCCTTCGATGCGGAACTCGCTGGGGTTTTCCAGGAAGAAGACCGGCAGCGCGGCTTCGGAGGGGGCGAAGCGGTCGCGGTACATGCCCCATTCGCCGTGCAGCCAGAACCCGCGCATCGGGCCGCCCGCGCGGTAGTTTCCGTACGCGTACATCTGGGTGTGGTTGGTGCGGTTGCGGTTCAGGCCGTCCACGGGCGCGAAGGTCGGGAAGTGGCCCGCCGATTCGCCGCCGTGCCCCCAGCGAATGCTATAGCCCAGTTCCAGGCTGCCCCACTTCTCATCCTTCCACAGGGGACGCACCAGCAGGCCGCCGACGAAGTCCTTGTCGTCGTTGTCGTCGCCGCGGTTGGCGCGTTCCTGGAAGGCCGTGCCCGCGCCGTTAAAGACGCCCAGCCAGTACTGGAAGCGGTCGTCCCACCAGCTGCCGTGCACGTCCAGGCCCAGGTCGTAATTGCGGGCCAGCTGCGTCATCATGGAGCGTTCGACGAAGTCCAGATGACCGTCGTCGCGGATGCCTTCTTCGCCCAGGTGCGGCAGGAACTGGCCGACCCGGAAGTCGTGGTGCGGAATCACGCCATGGTAGTGGATGTACGCCTCTTCCAGGATGCGGTTCGGCGTACCGGTGCCGTTGCGCACTTCCTCGTTGCGGCTGTTGCCTTCGCTAAAAAAGGCGATCTGCCGATGGCCGGCCTGGAGTTCGTCGCCGATATCCGGGGGCTCGAGCAGTTCTCCGGCTTCCACTCCGATGTTGGCCAGCGCCGGGCCGAAGCCCAGGCTGCCCTGGTTGGTCGGGAAGGCCGGGAAGCTGTCGGCTTCTGCGGCCGGATCGAGCACGACGTGGGCGCTGACGTTCTCGTGGATGTCCATTGTGAAGCGCAGTTGCGCGCGGCGCACGCGGAAGCCATCGTTGTCGACGGCCTCGTTGCTGCCGAAGCCCGGCGGGATGTTTGGGGTGTTCTGCTTGGCCCAGCCGCTGTTGTCGTTCCGGATCGTGTAGAACCAGACCTGCACCAGGCCTCCGATGGTCAGCTTGCCTTCCTTGGTCGTGACGCCGGCGTTGGGGCCGTACTTGTTCTCGACCATCACGTCGGCGTTGGCGATGGGCGAAGTTGCCACACTGTTGGTTTCGAGGCGGCTCAGCCCGCGGCGGATCTGGTCGAGCTCGCGCTTGATGCGCGCGTTCTCCTGCTGCAGCTCGATCTGCTCGCTGCCGACGGTGGTCTCTGCGCGGACGCCGCTTGAAGCCAGCAGTCCGGCAGCCACCAGCACCAACAGGAATCGCTTCATTGAATCGCTCCTAGCGTTAGGGCCGGAGGCATCCACTCGGACCCGCCGGGCCTGCTCTTAATGCACATGTGATTGCGACGGCAGGTTACTTCTCTTTATGAAGATTGCAAGGAGCGCCTGCAAATTCACCTCAGAGTTCGTAAGTCTTTTGAGAATAATCCGTTGCGACGGCAGGACCGCCTGGATCCGGAAGCCTCCTCAGACTTTATAAACCGAACAGTCTTTGATCTCGAGGTGGCTACAGAAGGTTCGGAAGGCCAGGTAGCCTTCGGAAAGCGGCTGCGGATCCCGCCAGCAATAGGTCTCGAAGGGGCTGTCGTCGACGCTGATCCCCACGACGCCCGCACGTGAGAGGAACTTGAAGCGGTACCAGCGGTTCAGCGCCCAATCGTAGCTGTGCACCTCCTTCTTGAGCACGAAACCGGGGTCGCGGCGCAGGCGGTAGCGCGCGCGCGGGGTCTCCTGGCCCTCGCCGGTGACGTTGCTGCGCAGGAACGTGAAGAGGTAATTGTTCAGGAGGTGGTACTCGGCGTACTCGCCGGAGCGCTCGCCGCGCGTCGCGTACAAGTCCCGGCCGCTCGGGTCGGTGGTGTGCAGGAAGAGGTTGAAGTTGCCCTGCGTGTCCGTGCCGGTGTCCCGCGCGGTGTACTCGACCAGCAGGTCGCCCTTGAAGTAGCGTTTGGAAAAGACGCTGCTGACGTAGGTGGCCTCGGGGTTCTTCTGCTTGGCCGTGCGCACGAACAGGTGGCCGTCGCACACCTCGACGTCTTTGGAACCCTCGACCCAGAAGTCATCCAGGTTCTCGAAGTCGGGCCGGTAGAGCAACTCCGCCGCAAAGGTCCATTCGCCGAAGGTGACGTCCATTCGCGGCCTCCTTTGCGTAGGTGCTTAGGATTGCTCCTTGAAGGAATAGACTTGGTAGGCGCGCTGCGCCGGCGGGCCGGACGTCGCGTGCAGCTTTGGCGGTTCGGAGAGTTCGATAACCACCGCCATCGCGGTGAAGCCTCCGCGCGCTTCGCCCGGGATGCGGCAGACCGGCGGCTGGCGGAACATAGCCATGGCTCGATCGGCGTTCCAGGACGCGTCTTTTCCCGCGAAGACCTTTTCCAAATACGCAAAGCGTTCTTCGCTCGATCCGGTGAAGCCGTCGTCGGGTTTCCTGGCGGCGGCGGGCGGGGCGGGCTTCCAGTTCTCGTAGCCGGGCGCGAAGGCTTTGTTCGCGAACGGATGGTTGGTGTGAAGAACGTAGCGGCCGTGGTGGCCCTGTGCCGGGCCGGCGGTGGCGCGGGCCTCGGTCAGCGCGCACTCCCGGTTCGCGATGCCTTGCGCGGACGCAAGCACGTAGTTCTGCCCGGTGGCGTGTTCGATCTGGGAGAGAAACGCCGACGCCTCCTCGAGGCTCTTGCGCGCCAGCACGCCGCGGATGACGCAGGCCACCGGCAGCCCCGTGGCGCTGTACGCCAGTTGCGCCAGCGAATTCACGCAGACGCCCAGTCCGGCGCGGTTGACGCCGTTGGATGCGACCATGCCCGCCTGCGTGGGAATCAGCGCCGCCCAGCCGCGCGCCGGGTCTTCCTGAAGCAGCACCGTCTGCGCGCCGTCCTTCAGCACCGGGATGTCGAGCGTCTGGCCCACCAGTGCCGGTCCGTGGGGGCCGGCGGCGGCGGCGAAACTGCTGCAGTGCTCGGCGATCTCCGTGCGCTCGTCTTTCAGGCGCGTCTTATACCACCAGTGTTCGTCCATCAACTGCCAGGAAAAGGTCAGATCCGCGTCCAGCCCGGCGCCTTCGCCGATGCCGGCGATCTCGTCGAGCAACTCCGGCGTCCAGCGCGCGACCGCTTCGCGGAAGCGCGTTTCGCGCAGCAGGCGTTCCTGGTACGCCGCGTAGGGCAGGCCCAGGAACTTCTCGAGGTCGTCCTTCCAGCGCGCGACGGTATCCGCGATCACCGCGCGCAGGGTCTCACCGTGGACGCGCCCGCGCGTGCGCGCATCGCCGCGGCATTGGACGAAGTGGGGGCGCTCGAGTTTCACCATGCAGGACAGTGTGGTGGATGAAAGGAAGGATGCAAGGGCGGGCAAGGGGATCAAATGATGTCGCTATTATGATTCGGGCGTAAAGGGCCAGCGGTGTATACCTATAGGATTCGCTGCGTTCGCCCTATATAAGGAGCCGCTTTGCCATGTCCACGACTGCCAATCGCCTGGTGATCGTTCTTGCGACCGTTCTGCTGGCTGGAACGGTACGCGGCAGCGAGAAGGACGAGTGGAAGGTCAAGCGCGAGGCCGTCTTCGAGTTTGAGAAGAAGCCGGCGCTCACTCGCGACGGCGACCGCGTCACCGTCACCTTCGAGACCAAGGGCTTCTGCGACGTCACCGTCGCGGTGGAGGACAGCGACAAGAAGATCGTCCGGCACCTCGCCAGCGGCGTCCTGGGCAGCAACGCGCCGCCGCCTTTCGCGAAGGGCAGCAAGGCGCAGACGATCGTCTGGGACGGTAAGGATGACCAGGGCCGCTACATCGACGACAAGGAGACGCTCACCGTCCGCGTCTCCCTGGGCTTGAAGCCGCGCTTCGAGCGCACGCTGAACTGGTCGCCGCACCGCCGCGCGGGCAACGAGATCGGCCGCGGTTTGGCCCTGCGCGCGTCGCCCGAGGGCGTCTATGTCTACGACGGCGGCATGGCAGTCGACCACATTACGCTCTTCAACCACAAGGGCGATTACGTGCGCACGGTGTATCCTTACCCGGCGGGGAAGATCGGCGAGGTCAAGGGCCTGCTCCAGCACGCTTTCCCGCAGGACGGCAAGGTGCTGCCGGTCAAGCAGAGCTACCAGATGTGCACGCTGCTGACCTCCGGCGACAACGCGCTTTACCTGAACTTCAAGGATGGCCATTACGTTGGCAACGTGGGCATGGACCCGTGCCACAAAGGCGAGTACGCCGCCGGGGCGAAGGACATCGCGCTGGGGGCAGGCGGGCGCATGGCCGTCGGCGCCAACCGGCTCAATCGCCTGGCCACCGACGGCAGCAGCGGCGGGCTGGAGGTGTACGGGCCGTGGATCTGCCAGCGCAGCGAGAAGGGTTATTACAAGGCCGTCGAGTCCGCCATGGTGGTGACGGCGGGCGGCTACGAGTCCGTGACGCACTTGAAGCCGCACCGTATGGCCTTCTCGCCCGACGGCAAAACGCTGTACCTGACGCGGTACATGCAGAACTTCGCGCTCGACATGTTCATGCACAACTTCTGGCAGCACGGCGTCTGGCGCATGAGCTACGAGGGGGACAAGGAGCCCGAGCTTTTCCTAGGCGCGGTCGATGCCGGTGCCGACGCCGCGCACTTCAGCATGCCCTCCGACGTCGCCTGCGACGCAAAGGGCCGCGTGCTCGTCGCCGACCTCGGCAACAACCGCGTGCAGGTCTTCTCGCCCGACGGCAAGCTGGTGAGGTCGATCCCCGTTGAGGCGCCCTCGCAGGTGGCCATCAGCCCCGCGGGCGAACTGTACGTGACGACCTATGACCAGTTGCCCGATCGCCGCACGCCACGCCTGAAGATCGCCAAGCCCAATGTGCTGCGGAAGTTTCAGTCCGTCGACGACCCCAAGCTGCTCGCCACGTGGGACCTGCCACTGGGCGAACCGCGCGGGAAATACGGCCAGTGCGTCGAGATCGACTTCTGGGCCGATGCGCCGGTGGTGTGGGTGACGCCCGGCCTGGTTCCGCTCAGCGACCGGCCCGGCGAAAAACGCCTGCGCAATGGCGGTATCCTGCTCCTGGCGATGAGGGAGAAGTCCCTCGATCCCATTCGTAGCTTCGAGACGGACGCGCGCGAGGCCGTGCACGCGACCTTGGCGCCGGGCAGCAACCGCCAGCGCCTCTTCTGGGACCCGCGGCGCGAGAAGCTGTACGTCGGCGAGGGCGGCTTCCACTTCCAGGACGTCTCGATCGTCGATCCGAAGACCGGACACATCGAGAGCCAGAAGATCCCCTTCGACGCCGAGGACTTCTGCTTCGACATCAACGGCCTGGCGCACATCCGCACAGCCAACATCGTCGGGCGATACGATCCGGTCAACTGGCGCGAGGTTCCCTGGGACTACGGCGAGGAGCGCGAAAAGGTCTCGTACAACGTCAACTCCGACCGCCGCACGGCCAACATGATCTCCGGCCTGGCCCTGCCGGTGAACTCGGGCTGGCACCACGGCGGGCTGCACGTCTCGCCGCGCGGCAGCATGGCCATCGGCTGCCTGTACCGCTACGGGCCGCAGGAGCGCGGGCCCGCCGGCCAGCAGCCGATCGACGCGATCAAGCCCTGGACGCCGCAGATTTACCCGGGCCGCGTGACGATGTCCGTCTACGGCTGCGAGTACATCCACGTCTGGGACAAGCACGGCAAACTGATGTACGAGGACGCCGTCAAGGGCCTGGGCACGCTCAACGGCGTCGCCATCGACAGCGACGACAACCTTTACGTCCTTTCCGCCGCGCCGCGCGCGCCCGAGTCCGGGAAGGTGTTCAATTACCTGGCCGGAACGCTGATGAAATTCCGGCCGGACAAGGCGAGGATCATCTCCGACGATCCCAAGGTCCCCGTACCGCTGCCGGAGGCCGAACGCCCCAAGCGCGCGCCGGACCTGCTCAACCTGCCGGGCAACGCCTGGGCCAACGGCGCCGAGTGGCTCTACGGCGGCGTGGGCTGGCACGGCAAGAACCACGGCTTGGGCTGCGGCTGCCGCAACACGCGCTTCGCGCTCGATTACTTCGGACGCTCCTTCGCGCCGGAGATGGATCGCTACAGCGTCGCGGTACTCGACACCGCCGGCAACCTGATCCTGCGCGTGGGGACCTACGGCAACATCGAAGACGGCAAGCCGCTGGTCGCCGAGGGCGGCCCGCACGAGACGCGCTCGATCGGCGGCGACGAGACGTCCTTCGTGCACGGCGCCTACGTGGAGACGCAGTCGGACCGGCGGCTGTTCGTCGCGGACATCGGCAACTACCGCATCGCCAGCGTCGCGCTGCAGTACGAGGCCAACGAGGTGCTCTCGCTTAAGGGGGAGTAGGGAAGGCGGGGCGCTAACCGAGTTGCGCGACCAGCCATGGCACGGAAATCTCGCCGTGCCAGCGGTGCTCGCCGTCGAAGACCACGTGTTTGAGCTGCGCGTCCGCCTTCAGCAGGCGGTAGGCCTTGCGCGCGATGGCCAACTGCGGCGTCACGTTCTTCAGGCCGCTGGCGCCGTTCAAGGAATCCTTGTCGCCGGTCTCGATCAAGAGCGGGCGCGGTGCGATAAGCGCGGCCAAATCGCCCATGTCGGCGTACTCGTAGAGGTGCGGGACGTAGTTGCACCAGCAGCAGACGAAGTCGAGCAGCGACTCCTTCGCGCCGTAGAAGTACCCGCTCACCACCGCCGCGCGGATGCGCTCGTCCATCGCCGTCGCGTACAGCGTCTGCAGGCCTCCGCCGCTGAGGCCGGCGCAGCCGACGGCCCCCGGGCGGCAGTCCTTGCGCGTGGACGCGTAATCGACCAGCCGCGAGAGATCCCACGCCCACAGCCCCGCCGCCGTCTGGCCCAGCGGGATCGCGCGGGCGTTGAGTTCCGCGCAGGACTTGGCCGTCAGGCCGCCACGCACGCCGGGCTCCCGGCGTTCGCCGAAGCCCCGTGCGTCCGGACAGAAGGCGATCAGGCCCGCGCGCGCGAATTGCACGCCGTAGTCGTAGTTGTGCTGCGCGATGCTCTTCGCCACGTCGGGGTGGTCGCGCACGCCGGCGGTGGCGTGTTTGCCCGCGCTGTTGCCGTGCCCGTGCGGGCACAGCACTGCGGAAAAAGGTCCGCGCCCGAGCGGGATCAGCACGTAGAACGGCATCCACACGCCGGGCTCGACCTGGAGTTCGACGCGCTGCCGGGTCACGCCCTGCCAGGGAACGGTCTCGGTGATGCGGGGCTTCAGTGGCGCCTTGCGCAGCGTGGCGTAACCGGTCAGTTCGCGCAGCTTCGCGCCGAATCGCCTGCGCCACGTCTGCCACTGCGCTTTCGTGGTTGCGCGGAAGCCCATCTTGCGCGCGACGGCCTTGAAACGCCGCTGCTGCGCGGGGAGCGTGGTGAAGAGCGGATCGATGGACGGAGCCAGCGGGTCGCTCATAGGCGCAGATTCTCCCGCACCGTATGCCGGATGCCAAGCCAAAAGAAAGCGGGCGAGGGGGTAAGTCCTCGCCCGCGCATACAGCCGTTGAAAAGCGGTGTTACTGGGTCTTGGCGGGAGTCTTGGAGCCGGTCTTGCCGCCGCCCTTGCCCTTCTTGGGCAGTTCCTTGATGGCGCTGACCTTGATGTTGACACCGTCCTTGGCCAGTACGCCCTGTACCTCGACGTCGTTGCCGCTCTTCCGGGCGTCTTCGACGGCCTTGAGGGTCTCGCCTTCGGCCCACAGGCTGTAGTTCTTGTACGCGGCCTTCTTCGGATCGGTGTCGTCCTTTACGCGAAGGTTCGCGGCCGAGCCCGCCTTGCCCGACGAGAGGCGGCCGGTCAAGGTGACGGGGTCGCCGGCCGGCGCTTCCTCGGCCTTCTTCTCGCCCTCGCCCGCCGCGGGAGCCTCGGTCTTCTTCTCGCCTTCGCCGCCTTCTTCAGCGCGGATCGAACCACCGAACAACAGCGCACATACCGCCACAACGCCCAGCCAATGCCACGTCTTCATGACGCGACCTCCCAGAATGGGTTAAACCCGTACTCACTTCGGCGCACGCCGCAGGCAACGAAAAATGCTAGCACCCGGTCACAACCCGACAAGGATTTTTCAAGATGCTAAAGGGCGCCGTCACGCATCTAATCTCCAGATGTTGTTCGACTCAGGGTCATTCAAAGAGCGGCGGGCAACAGGGCGATGGCCGGACTTCTCGATTCGTTCAACACCGATACTCTTCAGGCCGGCTGCCACGACCATGCGATCGGTCTGCGCTTCCGGCTCGGTGGTATCGGTTTCCCTGTGCCGTAAATCGGGAATAAAGATACTTCTTGTTTCGCGAATTTCTTGTGTCGTAACTATAGAGAATCTCCGATTTAATGCCCATTTTAAGGTCGAATTCCGTACGCGGTGACCGATTCCCCGTGCGCGGTGTATTCCATGAAAGGGGAGAAGAGTGTCCCAGCCGCCCCATTACATGGGGCGGCCAGCGGCGCCGCGGGGACCGGCGTGCGCGCGGACGCGTATCGAAGTGCATCGCCGTCGTGCGGAGGGGCAGCGGATGGGGAGGCGGGCCTATGAAGAAGTTTTACGCGGGATGGGAAGCATCCGTCGATTGGTTTGAGGGCGTGCCGGCCGAACGGCCGTCCTTCGACTTCGTGTACTGGCCGGACCGGCCGACCACCTGGATCGACCAGAAGACCTACGCGTGCAAGGCGCAGATCGAGGCGGAAGATCTCGCCGCGCTCTACGCCATGCTGCGCCGCGTCTTCGGCAGCCAGATCGTGGTCAGCTTCGCCAAGGAGCGCACGCCCGATCTGGACGCACATTTCGAGCACGCTTCGGCCGACGCGTCGGCGGTGCTGTACGTCTCCGAGACCGAAGTCTCGTAGTACGTTGGACGGCGGCGGCGTTCTTGGCCGGCTGGCGGCAAGCGTTTCGCCGCGCGAAGGTCATTTCGTTTTGAACGTGCGCTTCTCGTCGCCCGGCGCGTCGCCGGGCAGCGGCCACTGACGCTCCGGGTCGTCGAGGATCTGCTGAATCAGCGCCTCGCCGTCCCGCAATTCCGCGGGTACGTCCTCCGGCTTGAGCGTACGGACCTCGATCTTCTGCACGACCAGGTTGCGGAGCCCGATAATGATGTGGCCGGCGGGGTACGGCTTCTCGTAGCGCCGCACGCAGCCGACGCCGCTGGAAATCACCGTCGTGGCGTAGCGGTCGTACAGGTACGTGGTGCAGGAATAGGCGCGCCCGGCTTGGTGCGTGAACTTGCTCCAGACTTCGCTGTTCAGCAGGGCGCCTTTGGGCGTCCAGGCGGCGCCGGCGTGGTGCGTGGTCTTGTAATCAACCATCGCGCTCTTGATCGTGACCACCACCGGCTTGGCGGGGAACTCAATGGGCAACAGCAGCACCGTCTGCGGGCCGTCGGCGTCGACCCGCGGCGGGCCCTTCGTGCGCATGCCAGGCGGGATGTCGCCTTCGGCGGGCTTCCATTCCCACGCGCCTTCCACAGGATCCAGGTTATTGGCCGGGCCGAGCGTGAAATCCCATCGCGCCTTTACGTAGGGATCCGCCACGCCCGGGCCGAGATCCGATTCGATGACCTGATGGCCCATACCGGGGGCGATTGCGCTGCCGCCGCCTTTCGGCGCGGGAGGCCTCGCCGCCTCCGGCGCGCGCGCTGTCGCCGCCGGTGCATCCGGCTTCCGGTCTGCGTAGTAGACCCATGCGCCCGTGCCGGCCAGCGCCACGATCGTGACCGCCGCGACCACGCCGACTTTGCCCGAACCCAATGCCGCCGCGCGCACCGAGCCCTCGGCCGCCGCCAGCGCAGCCTCGCCGAGTTTCGCTTCCACCGCCGCCTGCAGGCTTGCCGGCGCCGTCTTGCCGGCGCCCAGCGCGTCGGCCAGGCCTTCGGCGCTCAACAGCGGCGCCGCGGCGGCGAAGCCGGCTTGCGTGAGGTTCGATCGCAGGGCCTTGACGGCCTTGTCGAGCTGGTACGTGACGGTGCTCGCCGACATCGCCAGTTCCTTCGCGATCTCGGCGTGCGAGAGGCCCCCGGCGAAGTGCAGCAGCACCAGGCGGCGCGCGGAGGCCGGCAGCGCGTCGAGCCCCCGGTTCAGCCCCTCGAGCAACTCGGTGCGTTCGGCGCTCGTTTCCATGTCCTGCTCCTTGAGCCGCGAGCGTGCGTCCTGCTGTTCGGGCGCTTCCTGCGCGTCCAGGCTCGCCATGCGCTCGTGTTTGCGTGAACGTTCGAGCCGCTTCATGCTCTCGCGGGCGGCGATGCGCAGCATCCAGCCGCGCGCGTTGCCATCGCTGCGGAAGTTGCCCGCCGAGCGCCACACGCGCAGGAACGCTTCCTGAAAGGCATCCTCCGCGCGGTGCGGGCCGGCCAGCCGCAGGGCCAGGTTGTAGACGGCGTTGCGGTGCCGTTCGTACAGTGCGCGAAAGGCCTCGCGGTCGCGGGCCGCGATCGCCTGCAGCAGCTCGGCGTCGCTGCGCGCGTCGGGCCTGTCGGGGGCGTCGGGTCGGGCCAAGGCCGGTCCTCGCCTGCGGGGGTGCGCCTGAAGTCCAGGCGGTGCGTCCGTCGGGGACATCCGCGCCTCCTTTATATAGCCGTATCCGGTCCGCTCCCCCGCGCCCAATGGAAAATCTGAAGATCTATTACTCATTGACTTCAAAAGAGTTAGGTGCATTCGGGGCGCCTGTCCCGCCTATTGCATTGGCCGAAAGGGCGTGTAGCGTTACCGCTCCGTGGAAACCAAGGGAGCGGAGCAACCATGAGCCCGAATGTAAAGTTCCTGCCGGCCGTCCTTCTGGCGCTTTCGCTGCTCAGTCTCCTGGCGCCGGCGGCCCACGCCGCCACGCAGCAGCAGACGGAACTCAAGCAGATCAAGGCCGAACTCAAGCTGGCCTTGGCCGCGGCGAAGGCCGGCACCGCGCAGGCGCTGGCGGATTTCCAGGACGACCTGGATTCACTCGTTGCAAGCATCGCCGACGGCAGCGCGGTGCTGAACGAGGTGCCGCTGGACCTTTCGCAGATGGCCCTGATCGCCGTGCGCGACGTGGTGGCCGCGAGCCGTAACGCGGTGAACGGCGTCACGCCGACCATCGTGGGCATCGCCACGGTGCCGCTCCACCGCACGACGCTCCCCGGCGGCTTCGGCGACTACGACAAGTTCCGCGCGGTGCTCGACGCCAGCCAGGCCAAGGCCTACAAGAAGATGCTCGCGGGCCTCAAGAAGGTCGTGAAGGCCGTGCCCAAGGCCAGCAGCGGCGTCTACGCGGTCAATGTCGTCCTGACGCCCTTCCCGCCCGTCAGCGCGCTCACCGCCGATAACACCTTCGGCGACACGTTCCTCGCCCCGCCGGCCACGGTCTCGGTGCTCGTCGGCGGAGGCTCCACGGCCGGCAACGACGGCATTGCCATCATCGGTGGGCTCGGCCGCGACACCGCCGACGTGTTTGTGAACCAGATCGGAGCAAGCACGGTGACGTGCCTGCTGGACATCTGGTTCCGGGTCGAAAGCGGCCTGGTCACCGGCCGCAACCTCGACTGCTTCGCGCGCGACGCGGGCCTGGAGGTCCTGATCGGGTTCCAATCCATCGGTGTGCCTTCCGTGCCGTAGCGAACTTTTCAAGGTAGATCTGTCCAGGCGTACCAAACCCCCAACCAAGGAGGAGTTCATGCGTTCATGGTCTCTCGTAACGGCGGCGGTGGTAGCGGCGGCCGTGCTGAGCCTGCCGACCCCGGCGGCTCGCGCCGCGACGCCGGAGTCCGACGCTCTGAAGCAGGCCAAGGCCGCGATCAAGCTGCGGCAGGGAGAAGCCAAGGCCGACCAGGCGCTGACGGCCGCCGGGCTGTTCGACGATCTGGACACGTTTCAGGCGGCCATCGTCGATGGCAGCGCGCTCGCTGCCGACATTCCCAAGAATCTGGTGGGGAACGTCGTGCCCGGGATGGTCCAGTTGTACCGCGACAGCTACAGCGTAGTGAGCCTTACCGCCCAGGACATCTTCAACATCTACGACGCGGCGAACCTGGACGTGCCCCTGGCCCTGCAGGCCGGCAGCGGCGGCGACGTGGACAAGATGCGCGCGAAGCTCGAAGCCGGCAACGCGAAACTCAACAAGAAGTTCGCCGCGCGCGTCAAGAAACTCGCCGACGCGGCCAACAAGTCCCGCAGCGGCGTTTTCCGCCTCAACGCGACGGTGCTGCCGTTTCCGGCGCTGCCTCCCGTGCTGGCCACCCAGGCCGCCGGCGGGTTCTTCAACAATTTCCCCGCCGCGGCCTTGATCCTGGCCGCCGGCAGCGCCGGCACCGCGGCCTCCGGCAACGCCTCCGTGGGCGGCCTGCTGGACGACCCGGCGTCGGCCATCGTCAACTTCGGCACCGTAAACCCCACCGTGGGCGGTACGGTGAATCACACCTTTCAGGCGGACGAGACCGGACGCGATCCGAACGGGTTCTCGCAACTCTTCATGACCGACACCACCGACTCGATCCTGGTTCAGATCGGCGGCATCTACATCCCCGCGCCGTAAGCGGGGGCCGAGACGGGCGATGGAAGGGGGAGGGCGGCACTTTACGTGCCGCCTTCTTTTTGAGGCGCGCCGCGCGCGGGCCACAGCAGCGCGGCGGCGGCGAGCACGCTGAAGGCCAGCGTCACGCCCACGCGCAGGTCGATGCCGTCTTCCGACGACTTGAAGGCGAAGAAGCCCGCGACGAAGAGCACCGCCAGGCCCGAAAGAATCGACCCGGCCAGCCGTTTTTGCTTCAGGAGCAGCACGCCGCCGAGCAGCGCGAGCGCGCCCATCGTCGCGCCGAAGCCCAGCGCGTTGGCGCTCTGCGCTTCGAGGTAGCGCCACACGCCGCCCGCGGCGACCCACAGCCCGTAGCCGATCAGGACGAAGCCTTTGGCCTGCATCGCGCATGCTCCTTCGCGCTTCCGGTGCGTGAATTCTACCCGGTTTTCGGCGGGGGCGAAACGGATCGCGCCGTACCGGAGTTCACCACAGAGCACACTGGGACCACAGAGGAAAAGAGGCATGAAGGCGCATTTCCCGTCTCCGGTTTCCTGTTTCCGGTTTCCGGTTCGGCCGAACGACTGCGCAAGGCTGGCACCCGAACCGAAGTTGGGCTCTTTAAGATCTGTCGCGCCAAGCGGGCTCGCCTGAAAGGCGAGGAGAGAATAGCCAGGGGGCAGCCCCTGAAAGCCGAGTCTTAACGAGAAGAGCCCCAACGGAGCGGCACCGGGCGGCGTTGCCGAGGGGAAGGTTCTCTCGCCCTTTCAGGGCTCGGCGCGTTGCGGCGCGTTATCCAGGGCCTGCGGCCTTGGGCTTTATCTTGCGTGCCCTTCGGGCACTCGAACGGAAGACGGATTCTTTTTTTGTGGATGGCGCGGGCCGTCGTAAGAGGCGCGCACGCGAAGCCGTGTGGCCCTTCGGTTGGGTGCCACGGCACCTTATCGTGCCGTGCCGGCAACCTGCGGGATTATTCCAGCGGCACGGATCTCCGTTTGACCAGAGTGCGCGGATAGACACCGGCCTTCTTCAAGGCACGGAAGAGCCGGTCCTTACCGTTCTCGATCGCAAATTCCATCTCGGGGCGCGTGATGCCGATGCACCGGAGAATGCCGTAGCTTTCGCCTTCGAATTGGAAGGTGGCGAATTTCTCGAGCAACAGGCCCTGCAACGGGTCCTTCCGCTTCACAAACGCGCCGATGTCGACGGTATGCCCATGGCCGAACGTGCTTTCGAGAGACATGGCTGCGATGCCTGTGAGCTGTCTGCTGCACCACTTCTCGTCGTCGCAGGTCATCAGGAGTTCGAAGCGCCCGAAGGCCGAAGCGTTCTGCGCTGCGCGAACCGCCAACTCGCTCGTGACATGTGTCAGGCACCCCGCCTCGTCTTCGCACTGGGTGCTGAAGTAGTTGATGGGGCCGCCCATATCGAATCCGATGATGTGAAAGGTCGTCGTCTCCTTCAGTTTCCCGCATTCGGCCGCCGCCGCACCCCTTATCTTGTCGTAGAACGCATCGTACTGCTCCCGCTTGACCGGATCATCGTTCGCCGGCTCGGGGAGATCCTTGAACTTGTCCATCAGTTTCCGCATCTCTGCGTCGTTGATTTTCCCGTCTTTGTCGAAGATTTCCGGGTCGTCGTCGGGCGCCTTCTTGGCCATGGCAGGCTCTCCATTCAGAACAATGCCGAGGATTCCCCGCGTTTCACCGAAGTCAAGCCCAGGGCTCGCCTGAAGGTCCAGAGCGGATGCTTCCGCAGCGGACTGTTCCGGTTGCGCATACGGAACAGGATAGAACGCTTTGCATCACAATCAATCGGTTGGCCCGGACGTCACCACGTCCGGGCCGCTTCGCGTTAGCGAAGCGGCAAGAAGCATCCGGAGCATTTCCGTTCGCACCGGGGTGCAACCGATTTGTCCACAGAATTCGCGTTTGAGGAAGACTGTGCTTCTGCGTTTAAAGGAAGCATTGCGCACAGAATGCTTCTTGTCGCTGTCGCGACCCAGACGTGGTGACGTCTGGGCCATCCGATGCAATGTATACAACCATCCGAAATTCCTCCGGAATACTGAAATCATATACAACCGGTTGGCCCGGACGTTACCACGTCCGGGCCGCTTCGCGTAGCGAAGCGGCAAGAAGCATCCGGAGTGCTTTCGTTCGCACCGGCGCATAATCGCAATCGGCCTTGGAAGGGAGAGAGCACGGGAAACCATTCGCACCCGGAGAACCGTTGCACACGGAATGCGTCTTGTCGCTTTCGCGATCCGGACGTGGTGACGTCCGGACCATCCGGAGTGAGAGGATACTGGATCGGTCAGTCAGCACTTCCGAATCGGAACACCCACCGGTTTGCCCTGCCGGTAGTATCGTGCCGAACTCCACGGCCAGTCACAGGCGTCCTCTACCAGCCCCGCTCGCACGGGATTCTCGTGCATGTAAACCAACTTCTCGTGGAGTTTCTCCTCTGTTTCGATCCGGAACGGATAGTAGCGCGGAAGCCAGACGGTGTGGTCCGCATCCAGACGTTCGAGGTATCGTGGGCAATCCTCGCTGTAGAATTCCAGGATGCCATGTGAAGTCCGTTGCTTCCACTGTTTGAGGAAGCCGGATAATCGTCCCGCCTGTTCGAACACCATCAGGATGTGTACGTGATTGGGCATGAGAACAAAGCCCACGCAATGTCCGCGTTGCTTCCTCAGTTCCGCGCACAAGATGCCGAGCACGATGCGTTTTGGTTGCTCCAGGGATAACCAGCGGCGGCGTTTGTGGCAGGAGAAGGTCACGAAATGTGCGCAACCGTCAGGGGTCTCGTAAAATCGTTGAATGCGTGGCATCTGTTTGTTCGCGGACATAAGTCTTGTCGCATTTCGACCAGCAAACAAGTGGATGGCCCGGACGTTACCACGTCCGGACCGCTTCGCGATAGCGAAGCGGCAAGATGCATCCGGAGTGCTCGCGTTCGCACCGGGGTGCAGTCGCAATCGTCTTGGAAACTGGAGTGCAAGGGAAAACCATCCGCATCCCGAAAACAGTTGTGCACGGAATGCTTCTTGTCGCTGTCGCGATCCGGACGTGGTGACGTCCGGACCATCCAGAACTGAGTGGGATTCACGAATCGACGAAGTGTTAATGCGCATCCCAAAACTCAAAACATCTGTTCCTGCTTTTGAAACTCGTCGGAATTGCACCTCGCGCAATTTCGGCTAACCGTATCACAACCGTGCTCCAACCGTGCTCCAACCGTATCACTTCTTGGCCGGGCGCGCGCTCCAACTCAGCTTGCGCTGGATCAGCCCCGCTGCGCCGATCGCCAACGCGCCCAAAACGATCATGAGCACCGCCAGCGCCGCGCTCTGCGGCTCCGTGCCGCTCTGCCGCAACAGCGTCCCCATCACCACGCTAACCGGTTGCGTGTGCGGGGCTTGCAGGATCACCGAGGCGACGTACTCGCCCACCGCGCTGACGAAGCAGAGCAGTCCCGCCGCGAGCAGGCTCGGCGCAATCAGCGGCAGCACGACGTAAATCGTTGTGCGAAGCCCACTTGCGCCCAGGCCGCGGGCCGCCAGTTCCAACTCCCCGCCCAGCGCCACAAGCGCCGCGCGCGCCGGGCGCACCGCCAGCGGCAGGTAACGCATTGCGTATGCCAGCACCAGGATCGTTCCCGTCGCGCCCAGCCCCTGGCCGCCCGTCAGCCAACTCGGTGCGTTGTAAGCACTTAACAGCGCCACGGCGACCGCCGTTCCGGGCAGCGCGAGGGCCAGCATCACCGCCGCTTCGGCCGGAAACGCCGCCCAGCCCGGCGCTCGGCGCAGCGCCAGCGCGATGCCCAGTGCGAGGAGGACATCGATGCCCGCCGCGAAGCCTCCGTATAACAGGCTGCGCTGCAAGGAGTTCCACGACTCCGCCGGCATCTGGCGGTAGGCCTCGAACGAGAGCGCTTTCGGCCAGACGGCCTCGGTCCAGGCCTTCGACTCGACCAGCGAGCCCAGCGCGACCAGCAGCAGCGGCGCGAGCAAGAACGCCGCCGCGGCGAGTGAAAGTCCAAGCCGCACAAGGCTTTCCGTGGGCGTGGCCTTCGCCAGCGCGCGCCCCGCTGCGCCCTTCAAGCCCGCTCCCGCCGCGCCGATGCCGCGGGTCTCACCGCGTCGCTGGAAGTACAGGAACGCCGGCAGCGCCGAGAAACTCAGCAGCACCAGGGCCACCGTCAGCGCCGCGCGAAACCCCGTATCGCCTTGCGCATCAACGACATAGACGCTCAGGTAGATGCCGCTCGTATCGAGCAGGTACGGCCCGCTGAAACTCGCCCCCGCGGCCATGAAGATGAACAGCGCCGCCGCCGCCAGCGGCGCGCGCAGGGCCGGCCAGAGCGCCGTTTTCAGGACCTTCCAGCTGCTTCCGCCCAGGCTGCGCACGGCTTCCTCGTGGCTCGGATCGAGGTCGCTCAGCGCCGCCGCCAGGAACGCATACGCGAACAGCCCGAAGGCGTAAGTATGGAGCAGCAAAACATTTAGGAACGGGCTGAGCATCGGCGTGCCGTCCGTCCCGAGACTCAGGATGCGCCACAGCAGGCCGTTGTTTCCCAGCAGCGCGTAGAAGGCGATCGTCCCGACCAGCGGCGGCATCAGCACCGGCGCGTAGCCGATCAGCGCGAAGAAGCGCCGCCCCGGAAAGGCGCGGCGGTGCCACAGCAGGGCCAGTCCGCCGCCCCACGCCACGCCCGTAACTACCGTCAGCACCGAGAGTAACGCGGTGCGCCCAAGCGCGCGCCAGAAGATCGGATCGGCAAGCGCGAACTGGATGCCTGCGGCGAAGGGCTGCTGCTTGGGATCCCACCTCATGATCGTGGCGCGGTAGCCTTCGACCGGCGCGCGGAACGCATCGGCGAACATAACCAGCAGCGGATACACGAGATAAAGGATCAGCGGCAGCGCGACCAGCAGCGCGGGCGCGGCGGCACGAAGGGTCTTGGATCGGCTCGGCATGCAGGGTGAAGTGTGCTGCGCTTCACGGGAAGGCGCAAGGGCGACAACCAAAAAGAGGCCGCAGGATTGCGCACCGAAAGCCGCAGCCGCGCCCTCCCGGTGTCCCGTTAATGTGCTCTTAAATAACGGGTTGTGGCGAATCGTCAGCAGCAATGCCGGGTACAATGTCCGGCGTTCCTTCTTTTGGGGAGGCCGCAATGAAACCGTCCGCGTATCTCGTTGCGTTGCTGGCGCTTGCGGGGCTCTCGCTGGGCGCCGCCGAGACGCGCCAGGCCGGCGGCGTAAAGGTCGGCGAGGTTACGGCCGACAGCGCGCTGGTCTGGGTGCGCCGCACACTGCACGCCGAGCGCCTCGAGAAGGGCCTCGACGCGAAGGACGCCGCCGCCGCGAAGGACGACCCGAAAGCCGTGCGCAAAGGTGCCTGCCCGGGCGCGCCGGGCAAGGCGCGCGTGCGTTACGGCGAGAAGAAGGATCTTTCCGATGCGCAGGCTACGGACTGGGTCGAGCTGACGGAGGCGGAGGACTTCCAGCACACCTTCGCCCTAAAGGACCTGAAGCCCGCGGCGGAGTACTTCTTCGCGACGCAGACCGCCGCGACGGAAGGCAAAGAGGACGGTGAGCTCCGCGGGCGCTTCCGCACGGCGCCGAAGCCGGACGAGCACGCCGCCGTCACGTTCACCGTGATCACCGGCCAGGCCTGGCGCACGGTCGACGACAGCAAGAAGGGCCACAAGATCTACGAATCGATGCTGAAACTCGATCCGCACTTCATCGTTCCCACGGGCGACACGGTCTACTATGACAACGACCCGCCGGACGTCCTGAGCCCGGCGATGGCACGTTTCCACTGGGAGCGCCTCTTCAGCCTGCCGCGGCTGCGCGCTTTCTTCCTGCGCGTGCCCGCCTATTTCGAGAAGGACGACCACGATACCTGGTGCAACGACTGCTGGCCCACCATGGCGGTCAAGAGGATGGGAACGCTGACCTTCGAGACGGGCCAGAAGATCTTCCGCCAGCAGGTGCCGATGAGCGCCAAGTGCTACCGCACCTTCCGCTGGGGCAAGGGGCTGCAGGTCTGGCTCACCGAAGGCCGCGATTACCGCTCGCCGAATACCGCCGAAGACGGGCCGGAAAAGACGATATGGGGCGCCGAACAGATGGCGTGGCTCAAGCAGTCGCTGCTCGAAAGCGACGCCGACTGGAAGGTGCTCGTCTCGCCCACGCCCATCGTCGGACCCGACCGCGGGCGCGGCAAGCGGGACAACCACGCCAACAAGTCGTTCCAGCAGGAAGGCGACGCGGTGCGCGCCTGGTTCCAGGAGAAACTGCCGAAACACTTTTTCGTGGCCTGCGGCGACCGCCACTGGCAGTACCACTCGGTGCATCCGCAGGCCAAGGTGCAGGAATTCTGCTGCGGGCCGACCACCGACAGCCACGCGGGTGGCGCGCCGGACAAGCAGGAGGACTCCCACAAATTCCTGCGCGTGAAGGGCGGGTTCCTCTCGGTCAGCGTCACGCCGGAGGGCGAGGCGAGTGCGATCGCCTTCCGACTGCACGACGTCGACGGCAAGGTAGTCTACGAGTACAAGTCCCAGCCCTGAGGCGTAATCCGCGCAGGCCCTGCCGCCGGCCCGGAATTCCAGTCACGCTGGGGCCTGTCCTTTCGTCCAAACGTTGTCGTGTAGGCACGCGCAAAAGGACTGGATTTCCCGGCGCGATCACGGGGAATTTCGCGCAAGCTTGTGCGAACGAAACGCTCCCATCCAACCCAAGGGCATCGGACCCTGACGCTTCACGCCTGGAGGTACAGCCCATGCGTATTGACCTTATCCTAACCGTTTTCTGTGTGCTCCTGATCTTCCTTTATGGCTCACTGGCACTGGGCTCCGAAGAACGGCGTGGAATTCCTCCGCCTCCCGATCCGCCGAAGAGCCCCGAAAATATCCGACTCGAGTATTATGGGACCTGCGGGAATACACATGCTCCTGTTGTCAGGTTTATTGACAAGGTTGGGAATATGCGCATGGTTTTTTTGAGCTCCTTTAGCGAAACTGAACAGGAAGCGGTCTTGGGCTATAGTGAATACGAGCGCGAGTACGAACAGTACAAGAAGGAACTGGCCCTATACGAGGCTATCTACAGCAAACTTGACGGATACCAAGAAGCTTTGAAGACGGGAGACTTCGACAATGTGAAATTGCCGCCGATGCCGGACGACTCCGATGGCGAGGAGACCTCGGAGCGTCCTCCAGCCGATTCGGGGAAATCCAACGCTCATCTGCCTCCGAAGTTCGGCAAGATCGAGAAGGAGAAAGTTGGACTGGCCGCGAATGCTTCGATGGGGTTTCGAGAAGACAGCGGCAACGTGGTTCGCGGGCCGCAATCGGGGCTGGCGGGCGGCGCAAACGCGCAACACATCGAACGCGACCCCAAGCAGGACCTCGCGCAGTGGTTCCGCAGTTTCATGTACCACGAGGAAATGGCGCCGGCCGACTACAGCGATAAGGCCGAGGACGCCATCGGCCTGAGCGTGGCGGATGCCGGGCCGGCGCCGGCCAGCGGCCTGTACGGGCGCCTGCGGGGCTTCCTGCCCAGGGACGGGACGGAATCGCCGCCGCCCGTGCAGATGCTCTCCGCCCTCGAGGCGCTCTGGAAGAACCGCTGGCGTTCCGCACTGGACTTCGACGCCGATCCCTTCAACAAGCAGTTGCTGACCGACGCTGACTACGCGCGCAAGCTGTCCGCCGCTTCCGAGAAGCGCCTGAACGATCTGAAGCGCAGTGCCGGGAAGGACCCGGACGCCGGCGCGCGTCTGAAGGCGGCGCTTGCTTCCGCGAAGCGGGAACTCGACGCCGCGCGGGCCAAGGAGAAGGAATGTTCTGATACCCTCTTTCGGCGCCTTCAGTTCGTGCAGGCGATGGTGGAACTCCTGCGCCTGGCGCCGGACGGCGGCTTCGGGCCCGAGTTCGAGAGCGCCGACCTGGAGGCCGTGCAGCGAAGCGCCGCGCGCATTCTCGCCGAACTCGGCGCGCTGGCGGGCGCCGTTACGTGGCAGGGGCTCAGCGAAGACCTGGCCTGGCTGGACGAGCACCACAGCGACCGCAACAGCCTCGAATACGCGCGTCGCGTGCGCGGGATGAACGCCTGCGAGGCCCTGCTCGCCGACCCGCGTGTGGAGGGGCTCGCGGCCGTCTGCGACTTCCTGGCCTCGAGCAAGCCGGCGTCCGCGGACCTCCTGCGTAAGGCCTTTGAACTCGTCGACCGGTTCGGTACCGGGAGTTTGCGCGCCGAAGTCCTGAATGTGCTCCCTCGGTTGCTTGAGCTCGCCGGTGCGAAGGACAGCGGTGTGGCGGGCCGCGCGCGGCATTTGGTCCTGCGCATGCTCAAGGTACGCAGCGGCGGTGCCAGTATGGAAGCCGCGATTGGGACGCTTGCGCCGCTGACGGCCTCGAAGGACGCTGAACTGGCCCGCGCGGCGCTGGACTTTCTGCAAGGCAACACGGGCATGGCCTTCGGCGCGGAACCGAGGAAGTGGCAGGCGCTTCAGGCGGAGATGAAGCAGAAGCGCCTGGCGGGGAAGTGATCGTTTCGGCCCTGATGCATTCGCTCCGGTTACGCCCGCGGCATGGCGCACGGTCTGAGCCATTAAAGGCGCGTCGCTACTTCCTTCCCAGATTGCTTCCCAGTCAAACGAGGACCCATTTAATGTCCGTAAATCTCCCACTACGCCTACGTGTTCTTGATGGAAGGCCGAGTTTTGGCACTGATCCCAGGCAAAAAGCGTGCGTGGTGTCAGGTCCACCTCAGTACTTGCCTGGTGCTTATGATCGTTGCTTCGGCCTTTGTCTGGCTGAACGTCACGGAGTGCTGTCAGGTTTCGGGCAGCCATTGGACGAACCCGTTTCTGGCTCGGCGTGACTTGCATGCAAAGGCATGCTCGGACGGGAATCCTGGCCACCTTGGAAACGTCGTACGTGGATGGCCACTGTCCTACGAACTATTGGACTCGGTCGAGAGGCCTAAGTACGAATTCATTTGGGGCCTTCAGTATCCGCCAGTATTCAAGGACGCCATCGCGTCGACTGATCTTGAAGGATACGAGGTGGACGCAGAAGTTGATCTTGATCCCTGTTACCTGGAGACCGGTGAGTCGTCGCGGATAGTTTGGAAATTCTTCTTAGTCGATGTGTTGGCCGGACTGGCAATCCTAGCGTTTGTGGGAATTGTGCTCGAATTACCTATTCGCCGACGTGGTCGCGCTTTTAGGCTGACGAAGGCTGCGTGGTGAGGTAATAATGGAACTTCGAGGGAATCCGAACTCGATTGTTTGAGATTATAACTACCAGCTTTACAGCGGTTGTTCCTCACCGCACGTACTTCAGGATCACGAATGCGATCGCGGCCAGCGCCACGGCGATGCTCAGTACCAGGGCGACGGGCAGGCCTTTGGGCTTCTCGGCGGGTTCGCCCGCGGCGTTCAGCTGCGCTTCGCGCTGCGAGTCGGCGGCTTCCTTGAACGGTTTTGAAGCCATCATCTGCGATTCGGTGATGTAGCGTTCCATCACGCTGTCGTGGAACTTCTTGTCGGGCGCGACGCCCTGCCAGTGCTGCGCGATGGACTTCAGGCCGTGCACGCGGGTGGACTCGGTGGCGCACTTTTCGCACGTCGACATGTGGTGCTCGACGGCGGCGAGGTCCTCGCCGGCCAGTTCCTTGTCTACGTAATCCGAAAGCAGCTCCCGGCACTGCTCGCAGGAGAGTTCCCGAGGTTGTGTTGCCTGCCCGTTCATCGCTGATTCCACGCCTCCGAAAAAGTAAACCGCACAGGTGCAGTCGCGGTCACTTCATTTCCTCTACCTGCAGGATCTTCAGGGCCTCGCGCAGGGTCTCGCGGGCGCGCTTCACGCGCATCTTGATCGCGCTCACCGTCACGCCCAGGATCTCGGCGATGTCCTGGTAGGCCATGTGGTGGTACTCGACCATCACCAGCGTGGTGCGCTGGTCGTCAGGCAGATGCTGGATGGCCTTGTCGATCAGGGCCTGGGCCTCGCGCCGTTCGGCCTCCGTCAGCGGGGCGGTGCCCTGGGTCGAGGCGATGCGGCCGACGATGCGCGAGCCGTCGGGGTCGGGCCCGGCGGGGTCGTCGAGCGAGACCGCCTTGCGCAGGTCGCGCTTCTTGAGTTCGTTGATGCAAAGGTTCGCGGCGATCTTGTAGAGCCAAGTGGTGAACTTGGCGATGGGCTTGTAGTGCCGAGCGTTGCGGAAGACGCGCAAGAAAGTTTCCTGCGCCATGTCTTCCGCCGCGTCGCGGTGTCGCATGAAGGCGTAGCAGAAGGTCAGGACGGGAGTCTCGTAGCGCGAGAGCAGTTCCTCGAAGGCGCGGTGGTCGCCGCCGGCCAGCGCTTCCATCAGCGCCTCGTCGGTGGCCGTCTGAGTGGGCTCGCCCGCCATTCGCGGTCCTCGAAGTCGAATACCTACGCTAACCGGCCAGGGCTTCCGTCGGTCACCGAAGCGGTTGGCGGCGCGTCAGTTGCCCGATTGCCCGAATACGCTGGCGAAAAGAATGATGATCGTCGCCACCGCGGCCACGGCCACGCCGGCCAGCAGGGCCCACTTCAGGCCCAGGCCGCTGGAGACCGCCGGCTGCACGTTGCTGCGGATGCGGCTGACGCGGCTGTTGCGCCGCGAGCCGCGCGTGCGTTCGGCGTGCGTCGGGCGCAGCATCGGCTCGAGTTTGTCCAGGTTCTCGCTGACGGCACCGAGGTGGTCGTCGCTGGCGCCGGAGCGGGTGGTGATGGGGTGGGTGCCTATGGGGCGCGCGATGCTGCTGCGCCGTTCGGGCACGCGGCGGCTCTTGGGCGTCTCGCCTGCGGCGACCAGGGCAAGGTCTTCGAGCAGTTCGCTGGGCGTCTGGTAGCGTTCGGCCGGATCCTTCGCCATCATCTTCTCGAGCACGTGGCAGAAGCCCAGCGAGATCTCGCGGTCGATGTCGTGCGGGCTGGGAACCTGCTCGTTGAGGTGCTTCATCATCACGACGGCGGCGGTCTCGCCCTCGAACGGCGGCTTGCCGGTGACCATCTCGTAGACGGTGGTGCCCAGGGCGTAGATGTCGCTGCGGATGTCGATCTCGGTCTTGCCCTGGATCTGCTCGGGCGAGAGGTAGAACGGCGTGCCCATCGCGATGCCGGCCTTGGTGATGCGGCGGCGCCCCTGGTGCTGCTTGTCGACGGCCAGGCCCATGTCGGCGAGCTTGGCCACGCCGTCGCTGGTGATCATGATGTTCTCGGGCTTGATGTCCCGGTGCACCAGGCGCTCGCCGTGGATGTGGTCCAGCGCCGAGGCGATCTGCGTGAGGATGTGCCGCGCCTCCTTTTCCGAGAAGCGGCCCTTCTGCTCCAGCAGGTTGTAGACGTCCTGGCCCTCGACGTACTCCATCACCAGGAAGTGGTAGCCGTCGGCGTTGCCGACGTCGAGCCCGCGGATGATGTTGGGATGGTCGAGTTCGAAGCTGGCCATCGCCTCGGCCTCGAAGCGCTTCAGGAACGTGGTGTCGCGGGCGCGGCTGCGCGGCAGCACCTTCAGCGCGACGATATCGTTGGTGCGCGTGTCCTTGGCCTGGTAGACGGCGCCCATGCCGCCTTCGCCGAGCTTGCGGTTGAGTTCGTACACCCCGATCCGCGTGACCTTCTGCACCGCGTCGCGCTGCATCGAGAGCAGCCGTTCGAGCTGCGAGCGCGTCAGGTAGCCGTGCGAGATCAGGATCTCGGCGAGCGTCTCGTAGCTGCCGTTCTGTTCGGCGCGGTGCTGTTCGGCGAGGCACTCTTCGACTTCCAGCGGCTGCGCGAGGCCCTGGGCCACGGCAAGCTGTCCCAGCCGGATGTCTTCAAGCGTCGGCATTTCGCGTACCTTGCAGTTTACTGATGGTACAAGCTTAACCTCTAGTGAAGGTTAGAGTAAGTCCGTAAAACAGGGTGTCAACGAGGGGGCCGGTTTTCGTTCCGGGCGTACCGCCCGTTCCTCGCTTGCCGTGAAAGCCGTTCCCCGCGTACCTTTATGGAGCCCTATCCATAAGGAGGCGCCCCCGAGCCATGATTCGAAGCCCCGGCAAGATCGACCTCATCGGCGTACCGATGGACCTCGGCAGCGACCTGCGCGGCGTCGACATGGGGCCTTCGGCGATCCGCATCGCCGGCGTGGCCGGGCAACTGGCGCAATTGGGCTACCGCGTCCGCGATCTGGGCAACCTCGAAGTCCCGCACGCCTTCGTCGCGGGGCAGGGGCGCAAGGACCTGAAGTTCGTCGAGCCCATCCGCAAGGCTTGCGCGCAGCTGGCCGCTGCCGTCGCCAAGGCCAAGAGCGAAGGCGCCGTGCCTCTGGTGCTTGGCGGGGACCACTCCATCGCCATGGGCACGTTGGCGGGCTTGAGCCGCCACGCGAAGCAGAAGCGCAAACGCTATGGCCTGCTCTGGGTCGACGCCCACGGCGACTGCAACACGCCCAAGTCCAGCCCCAGCGGCAACATCCACGGCATGCCGCTGGCCGTGATCCTGGGCAGCGGCGACGCGCGCCTGGCGAAGCTCGGCGCGAAGGTGCCCATGATCGACCCCAAGCACACGGTGCTCTTCGGCGTGCGGAACCTCGATCCCGGCGAGCGCAAGGTCGTGCGCAAGCTGGGCCTGCGCGTGATCACGATGCGCCAGATCGACGAACGCGGCGTCTTCGCGGCCATGAAGGAGGCGCTGCACGTCGTCGCCGGCGACACCGACGGCTTCCACCTGAGCTTCGACATCGACAGCGTCGATCCGCGCTTCGCGCCGGGCGTCGGCACGCCGGTGCTGGGCGGGCTGACCGTCCGCGAGGCGCACCTGATCATGGAACTGGTGGCCGACTCGGGGAAGATGGTCTCGTGCGAGCTCGTCGAAGTCAATCCGGTGCTCGACCAGCGCAACATCACCGCGCAACTGGCCACGCACTTTATCTATTCGGCCTTCGGCGGCAGCATCCTGTAGCAGCCCAGTTTGAAAGGCTGCTGGACGGCGGCAATCTGCCCTGAAAATGGGCATGGGCCGGATACGATTTACGGAAACCGAGCCCAAGGAGCTTGCCATGCCCGAGGAAGCCGCCGCCCAATTGGGCGGAACCTATAGACCCGTCCGCAAGGACCCGCATTCTCCGACGCCGCCGAACGCCGCGCAGCCGGTCGTCTACACCGCGGCCGGTCGCAAGCGCCCGCGTCTGCTGGTGACCGCGGACGAGATAAAGGACATCCGCAAGCGCCTCGACGGCCCGGTCGAAAAGGACTTCTTCGCCTGCCTGATCGAGAACGCCGACGAAGTCGTCGCCAAGGCCAAGGTCCCGCCGCCCGGCACGCCGATCCAGGGGCGCGGCTTCTGCGGCGGGCACGCCGAGTGCGCGCTGGCCTTCCGCCTCACCGACAACCAGAAGTACCTCGACACCGCGAAGAAGCTGCTGCTGGGCATGTCGCGCTGCGACCCCGCCGGCGGCCGCGACCCGCTCAGCAACGGGCACAACGTCGGCGAGATCGCCTGGACGTACGACTGGATCGCCGAGTTCCTCAAGGACGGCGAACGCCAGGAAGTCGTGAATTTCGTGCGGCACTACGGCGGCTTGAGCTTCAATTACGTCAACGCGCCGCTGGGGTACTGGGTCAACACCCCGATGCACAACATCACGATCTGCAACTGGTCGGGGCAGGGGACCGCCGGGCTGGGCTTCCACGACGAGTTCGACGAGGCGAAGGTCTGGGCCGAGTGCGCGCAGCGCGCCTTCCGCGCCATCGCCTGGATGACTCCGCCCGACGGCGGCGGCATCGAGGGCCCGCAGTACAGCGCCTACGGCTACGAGCGCAAGACGCAGTACTACGAGGCCGCGAAACGCTGCACCGAGGAAGACCTGTACGTGCAGGCCGAGGCCCGCGCCGGGCTGTGGTTCAAGCACCTCAGCAAGCCCGCGATGGTCCCGCGCGACAATGCCTTCTGCTGGAACGACAACGGCCCGTACTTCGACGCGCACGGCCCCGTCTACAG
Source organism: Planctomycetota bacterium (assembly GCA_023150555.1). Taxonomy (GTDB): domain Bacteria; phylum Planctomycetota; class SZUA-567; order H5-PLA8; family H5-PLA8; genus JAKLKQ01. The sequence continues at coordinate 4,467 of JAKLKQ010000063.1, read as the reverse complement.
CCTGCTGGCGCTGGCGCGGCGCTTCAAGTGCTCCAGGACCCAGTCCGTGGCGCTGAAGATGTGGCGCTGCAACGTCGGTTCGCGGCGCGGCTTCAACTGGACCAACATCCTGATGTACGACCCCACGGTTCCCGAGGCCGACTGGAACGACGACGCCACAGCGGCGCTCTTCGAGGACCTCGACATGGTCGGCGCGCGCTCGTCGTGGAAGGACGACGCGACGGCCGTCAGCTTCGCGTGCGGGCCCTACCAGGGCCACCGCGCCGAACGCGTCTACGCCGGCGACCCCGGCGGCAGCCACCACCACGCCGACGCCGCGGCCTTCCAGGTCTGTTCGCGCGGCGAGGATTTGATCGTCGATCCGGGCTACGAGTACATCAAGTACACCAGCAACCACAACACCGTGCTCGTCAACGGGCTGGGGCAGTTGGGCGAAGGGATCAAGTGGTTCAACGTCAACCGCGTGCTGCACTTCAACGGCACCGCCGAGGTCCTCAGCTACGCCGACGACGGCAAGGCCACCGCGTGGGTCGGCGCCGCGCACGAGATGTACGTGCCGGAAGCCAAGCTCACGCGCTTCCGCCGCCACGTGCTGTACCTGCGCCCGGATCTTGTCGTGGTGCTCGACGATCTCGCCGCCGCGCCGCGCAGCGTCTTCGTGCAGCTCTGGCACAGCCAGACGCCGTGGAAGGAGATGGGCGACGGCGCGTGGGGCTTCGCCCAGGAACGCGCCGCGCTGACGCTCCTGCCCGTGCCGGTCGCGCTGGACGGCGAGGCCCACGTCGAGACGTCCGCCGACTTCGGCCTGCTGAAGGACATGACCAAGCACAAGGAAAAGAGCTACGGCACGCTGCGCGTCGAGAGCCCCAAGGCCGAGCGCTGGGTCTTCCTCACCGTGATCGGCATCGGCGACGCCAAGGCCGGCGCGCCGAAGCTCGAGGTGCGGGCCAAGCTCCCCGACGTGAAGATCGTGAAGGGCCCCGGCGCCGGGGCCACCATCCGCTTCGACCTGGAGCAGGCCACGCCGCCGGCGCTGGTCTGATTCCCAACACGAACCAACCCGGAGAAGGAACAACCCGATGCACGCCACGCCCGTTGCCGACGTCCTGCGCGGCAAGGCCGCGGTCGATTCCAGCGTGACCGTTCACGGCTGGGTGCGCACGCGCCGCGACAGCAAGGCCGGATGCAGCTTCCTGCAGATCAACGACGGCTCCTGTTTCGGCTCGCTGCAAGTCGTCGCGCCGAAGGAACTGCCCAACTACGAGCAGGACGTGATGCGCCTGACCGCCGGCTGCGCGGTCGAGGCCAGCGGCAAGGTCGTCGCCAGCCAGGGCAAGGGCCAGGCGCTGGAGGTCCTCGCCGACGGCGTGAAGGTGGTCGGCTGGGTCGACGACCCCGACACCTACCCGATCCAGCCCAAGCAGCACAGCTTCGAGTACCTGCGCGAGGTCGCGCACCTGCGCCCGCGCACCAACACCTTCGGCGCGCTGGCGCGGCTGCGGCATACGCTGAGCATGGCCGTGCACCGCTTCTTCCACGAGCGCGGCTTCTACTGGATCCACACGCCCATCGTCACCGCCAGCGACTGCGAAGGCGCCGGCGCGATGTTCCGCGTCAGCACGCTGGACATGGCCAACCTGCCGCGCACGCCCGACGGGCAGATCGACTTCACCAAGGACTTCTTCGGCAAGCAGGCGTTCCTTACCGTCAGCGGGCAGCTGGCCGTCGAGACGTACTGCCTGGCGCTGAGCAAGGTCTACACGTTCGGCCCGACCTTCCGCGCCGAGAACAGCAACACCAGCCGGCACCTCGCCGAGTTCTGGATGATCGAGCCCGAGATCGCCTTCGCGGACCTGAGCGCCGACGCCGACCTGGCCGAGGACATGCTCAAGTACGTCTTCCGCGCGGCGCTGAACGAATGCGGCGAGGACATGAAGTTCTTCGCCGAGCGCATCGACAAGGAATGCATCGCGCGGCTCGAGAAATTCGTCGAGTCCAGCTTCGAGCGCATCGACTACACCGACGCGATCGAGATCCTGAAGAACAGCAACCACGCGAAGAAGGGGAAGTTCGAGTTCCCCGTCTCGTGGGGCATGGACTTGCAGTCCGAGCACGAACGCTACCTGACCGAGCAGCACGTCGGGCGGCCCGTCGTGGTGATGAACTACCCGAAGGAGATCAAGGCCTTCTATATGCGCCTGAACGACGACGGCAAGACCGTCGCCGCGATGGACGTGCTCGCGCCGGGCATCGGCGAGATCATCGGCGGGGCGCAGCGCGAGGAACGCCTCGACGTGCTCGACCGGCGCATCGCCGAGTCGGGCCTCGACCCGAAGGCCTACAACTGGTACCGCGACCTGCGCCGCTACGGCACGGTGCCGCACGCCGGCTTCGGGCTGGGCTTCGAGCGCACGCTGATCTACTGCACGGGCCTGGGCAACGTCCGCGACGTGATTCCCTTCCCACGCACGCCGGGGAACGCGGAATTTTGAACCGGCTCGATGCTTCTCCATCCGCCGGTTCTAGAGGCATGAAGACGGCGTAGATTTGTTTCTTGTGAAACTAGGCGTGTCGGTCTGCCGGCGTTTTCGGATTCATCCCCGCCAAGAAATGCCTGATTCGGCCCGCAACGATCTCCTTGCCGATCCGCGTCATGAGGGGCTCGCTGTCCGGAATAGGGCGCCGCATGGTGCGGTGCAGCGCCAGCAGTTTGCAGTTCTTGCAGATCCAGCGGAAGTTGACGTCCTCGCGCCGGCCTGCTTCGCAGATGTACTCAAGCGCAGCTCGCTTTCCTGGCGAAGCCTTCCCCTCGCCGGCTTCCTTCCATTGATCCTCGATAAATGCCCCTACCGCTCCGTAATCGCAGCGGGCGCATAGGGGTGACAGCGGTTTATCCACTTCGGGTCTCCTGAATCTCAAAATTTTTGGGATGTGGGCGGATGAAGAGTCGGGCAAACGCTTTAAAGCATAGCGGACCGTTCAAAATAAGTCCACTAGAAGGTGAGGCAGCACGGGCAGGCCATCGGGCGGGTGGCCCGGAACGATTTTACGCTCTCGGCCGCCGTGTCGCCTTTTCCTTTGGGTGCCACTTCCATGAAGTGGTGTGCCGTTTGTGCAAAGGCTTCCAGGTGACCGGCACGGCACTCGTGCCGTGGCACCCACAACCCGCTACACGGCTTCGCGGTCGCCGCCTGATCCCTCGTGCGGAACGGAGCGGGGGAGGTGGCGCGCGGCCATGCGCGGATTCTACCTTCTTTCTTCACGAATCGCGACGGGGTATTAACCCCTTGCCGTTCAAGGTGCCCCGGAGGGGCACAAGGATAAAGCCCAGGGCCAGCGCGGCGGCAGCCGCGCGCAGCCCTGGGTAACCGGTCCGGGAAAGGCAGGAGCCCCGGAGGGGCGGCAGAAACTCTTCTTTGAAAAGCTCCTGTCGCCCCTACGGGGCTTCATACGCTTTGCGTTGCATACCCAGGGCTGCGGTCCGTTTCCCGCCTCCGCTTCGCTTCGGCGCGGCAAGCGCGGCCCTTGCCCTGGGCTTTACTCTTGGCGCCCCTCCGGGGCGCAATTGGCGTCTCGGTTGACTTCCGCAAGCCTGGCCACCCACCGGGTGAATCTTGTCGCGGCGATGCAATCGCCGCGACCCGGACGTGGTGACGTCCGGGCCATCCATACGAAGATGGATGCGTTCCGTAAGGTTTCCGTCGCGCGCGTGTGTATCGCCAAAGATGCGCGGGTTGGCAACCCGCGCCACGCGCTCGCGCGTCTTGCGTTGTGGCAATCCGAATTCGTTCTCTTCGTGCCTCAGCGTTCTCCGCGCCTCTGTGTTGAAGTAGTTCCGTTCCGGATCCCGGTGTCCTGCCCTCGGAGTCCGCAAAATACGACAGAGTGTCATAGTTATGGCGGTATATTAGGTTTTATTAGCATCATAAAATTTTATGCTTTTATTAGAAATTAAGTTGATAAAAGGTCTCCGATGGCGTCTGCTATATTGACTGCGAGGACGGGGGTAAAGTGGTCGGAGTTCAATGCCCTCCCTGTGCGGATGAGGTTCCTTGCAGGCCGATGCGCAAAGGTAGTATCCCGTCGACATGACCGGCGGGGGCCGTTAGCCCATAGACTTTGAGCGAGCTCTTGGTCGCCTGGGACGGGGGTTCAGCGTGTCGCTGGCAAAGTGCCGGCGGTGCGGCCCCTCGTGACCCACCTGGGTGGTGTCCGAAACTTTTTGAAAGAAGGATTCAGGAATAAGGATTCAGGAGTCAGGGAACAGAAAGGAAGGAAAGATAGCTAAGAGTTAAGAGATTAAAGATGAGAGATTGAAGGTCTATCCGAATACTAAGGATCCCGTACTTACGCATTGCGTAAGTATGAGAGATTTCGTAATTTCTTCATCTGTTGCTCTGTTGAAAAGTTCTTAAGTCCCTTGGGCACCCCGCCGAAACCTAGTTTGTGGGGGCGTCGAGGGAACGC
>JAKLKQ010000062.1 GCA_023150555.1 Planctomycetota bacterium | reverse complement strand
CTGCTCCAGTGCCGAGTCGAAGCCGCCGGTTCGGTCCACCGCCGCGCGCCGCACGACCATTGCGCCGGGAAAGGCCGGTCCTTCGTGCGCCGCGGACTGGAAAATCCGACCCTGCTGCACCGGGGTGACGGTGCGCCCGAGGAACGCGCCAGCCTGGGTCATGTAACGCGTGCCGCAGAAGGCCGCGATCCAGACGGGGTTCTCGTCCAGTGCATGCAGCATGGCGGCGTACATGCCGGGGCCCGCCGCGTCGTCGGCGTCGAGGAAATGCACGCAGGCGCCGCGCGCGCGCGCCAGGCCCGCGTTGCGCGCCGCGGATACGCCTGCGTTCTTCTGCCGGAGCAGCGTCACACGTTCGCCGTACCGCGCGCAGACATCGGCGACCGCATCGTCAGGGCCGTCGTCGATGACGATGATTTCCGCGCGGACGCCCTCCTGCGCGAGGGCGCTGTCGAGGGCGTGCGAAAGGTATCGCGCTTGCCTGTAGCAGGGCACAATAACGCTGAGGTGTGGCGCAGCGGCCATGCCTGGAGTCTAGCCGATTGCTGCGGGAGTGGTAGACGGTGCGTCAGTTCACGCGCACGTAGCCGGCGAAGACGCGGTCGCCCGGGCGCGCCGGGTTGTCGATCTCCTGCAGTTCGTGGCGCTTCAGGCCCGGGAGGCTGGGGGGCACGGAGGAGCGCTTGCGGATCAGGCCGTGGCTGCTGCCGGGCGTCGAGTACTCGTCGTTGGCCTCGCTGCTGTCGGGCGCGGTGCGCTTGGGCGGCGTGGGCGCGGGCGTCGTTCCGGGCGTGCCGCCGTCCTTGGGCGCGTCGTTCTTCTGCGTGGGGTCGTAGTTCTTGGCGTCGGTGACGGGCTTGTGCTCTTCCTTGAACTTGAAGCCTTCGTTGTAGTAGCCGTCGTTTGCCGGCGGCGGCGGATCCTTCTTGGGCGGGTCCTTGGGCGGATCGGGGTCTTTCTTCGGCGGGTCCTTGGGGTCGCTGCCATCGTCGTCGCCGGGTTTGGTCGGGCGCGGGGTGTCGCCGGGCAACTGCGGGCGCGGGATGCCGGGGCTGCCGCCGCCGACGCCTGTGGTGACGTCCCCGCCGCCGGTGCTCGGCTCGATCACGCTCATCAGCGCGGTGGTGCAGGCGCCGCTGGCGAGCTTGATGTCCTCGACGCCGAGCATCTCGCGGCAGGCCTTGACCCCCGCTTCGGGCAGTTCGACCTCGTGCGCGGCCAGTTCGCCCAGCGCCAACGCGGCGGCGTAGCGTACTTCCTTGACGCCCGTCTGGAGCGCCTTGGCGAGGGGCTCGGCGAGCTTCAGCGCGGACTTGTCCCCGGCTTCGGCCAGCGCGCCCAGCGTCTCGCAGGCACGGCGCTGGATCTCCTTGGCGCCGTCGTCCAGCAGCGGTCGGACGGCCTCCGCGCGTGCGAGCGCGTCGCCCTTCGATTGCGGCGGCGGCTGCCACAGGCCCAGCGCCACCAGCCCGGCCTCGCGGTAGACGGCCTCGCGGTGCTTGAGCAGCGCGGCGATTTTTTCGAGGTCCGCCTGTTTGGCGGTCGACGCCAGCGCCACGGCGGTGGCGTGCAGGCGGAAGCGGTCCTTCTTCGGCACCTGCTTCAACTCGTCCAGCAGCGCGGCGAAGGACTTGGGCACGCGCAGGTTCGCGACGGCGACGGTGCCGTTCAGCGCCACGTCCTCGCTGCGGTCCTTGTTGAGTTTCAGCAGGTCGGATTCGACGTCCTTCCCGCCCTGGGCCGCGCCCATCCAGCCGAGCAGTTCGGCCGAGCGCTGCCGCACGAGCGGCTCTTCGGCCTTCAGCCCGCGCGTGCGCAGCACCGCGGCGGCCATCTCCTTCCAGGCCAGCAGCGCCGCGCGCACGGCCATCAGCGTCTCGTCGTTGCCCAGGCCGCGCACGAGTTCGGGCAAGGCGTCCTCGCGCGCCAGCCGCGCCAGCACCAGCGCGCTGCGCAGGCGGACGGCATCCTTTCCGCCTTTGGCCTGCAGCATCGGCGCCAGCAGGGGCTCGGACGCGCCGCCGTACTCCAGCACCTTGCGGATCGCCGCGGGCAACTCGGTTGCAGGGCAGGCCACCAGCGTGCCGCAGCGGGTCTTCAGCTCATCCTGGAGCACGCGGGGCATGTCGTTCAGCCCGTCGAAGCGTTCGCCGCGGCGGGAGAGGACCCGCGCCAGGCGCCCGGCCACGAGCAGTTCCTTCTCGGCCAGCAGCGCGGCGCGCAGGGCGGGGGTGCGTTCCTTGGGCAGCTTGACCAGCGCGTCTTCGGCGGTGCGCGCAGCGGCCTCGTCTTCGGCGCGCAGGCCTTCGAGGAGCTTCTTGAAGGCGGCGTCGGTGACGGGGTTCTGGGCCTCGGCGGCGGGCTTGGCCGGGTCGGCGGGGTCGGCAGGTGCCTGAGCGGCTTCGGCGTGGTGCGGCGGGCAGAGCGCCAGCGCGGCGGCCAGGATGATGCAACCCCAGGCCAGGCTTGGGGATCGGAGATCACTCATCACGCACATCATGATAGCCCCAAGCAAGCCCAAGCCAATAGTTATTTGACGCACCCGAAGTGGTTACGGTCCGGGCAAAAGGACGGGGCCAGGAATACCTTCTTAGGCCCAAACCGGACTGCCGCTATTTGGGGCCCGGGTACTTCTCGGGCTTGGTCATGGGCACCGGCGGAGTCTTGGCCCGGTTCTTCATGATGATGAGCTTCATCTTCTCCCAGTAAACGTAGAAGTTGGGATGTGGCAACCACTTACCGTCCTTGGCGTAACGCCGGTACTTCTCGTGGAAGAGGTCGTAGTAGTGGTAGCCTTCGCGGCCTTCGAACTGGTCGCTGACCGTGGGCCCGTAGAGCTGGATGTAATTGTAGAAGGCCTCGGGGGCTCGTGGGTGCATCATGCCCCAGCCGGTCCAGGTGCGTTTCTGCCTGTCGTACTCGAAGAAGCCCGCCCAGTCCTCCTGCCAGTCGTAGCTGCGCACCCAGAAGTCGCCCTTGTCGGTGGTCGCCGTGCCCAGGAACTCGCGGTACATCTCCATGGCGTCCTGGTCCTGCTGGCAGATGAAGCCGACGAAGAAAGCGAGGGCCAACCAGTAGTCGGCGGCGTCGCTCTCGGCGCGTTCGGCGGGCGGCAGGCTGTAGTAGTAGTCGCGGATCCAGCCGCGCATGAGGTCGTGGCCGACAGGCGTGAAGACCGTGCCGATCAGGACGAGAGCCAGGATGACGCCGGCAATCGTGAGGCGCCACTTCCAACTCATGGGTTTGCCGGCCATAGTGTCCCTGCCTATGGAAGTCCTTTAGGCTCAACTACTAAGTCATAGTACCCTCATTCGCAAAGCGCCGCCAGCGTTGTAAAAACTATGCTGACTCGAGGGCCCTGGGAATGCTGCAAAGTGCTGGCGGCGTAAAGGATGGGTCGCCTGTAAGAAGGGCGTAAATTGCGCGCTTGCGCTCGGTCCGTGCCTTTGCACAATGCCCTGCGGCCCTTTCGCACGACCCGCAACGAGGAACCGAACCGTGGTTGCCGACAACGCCCAGGCCCCCGATCCCATCAAGAGCTCCGGAGACGAACTGCTCGCCTTCTGGCTCCCGCGCCTGGAAAACGCCATCGACGCCGAACACATGGCCAAGGTCGAGGAACGCCAGCGCGCCAGCTGGGCCTTCGAAAAGGTCGACACTCTGCCGGTGATGGTCACCCTCCGCGACGACGTCGCCCACGTCACCCACGGCCACACCGACTGGCCCACCTTCGACTGGGAACAGCAGATGGCCGACCACGGCAAGATGCTGCTGAACGAACTCGCGCCCGCCTGGGAGTCCAGCCTCCTCAAGGACGACAAGTGCTTCAGCATCCGCCCGAACCTGGGCATCGGTACCATCCCCACGCTGGTCGGCTGCGACACCGCCTTCGACAACGCCAGCGAGGACAGCATGCCGTGGGTGGTGCGCCCGCCGGACTTCAGCGAGCGCGAGAACCTGGAGGCCCTGATCGAGGCCGGCGTGCCTGACGTCGAGGGCGGCGTGACGCCCAAGTACCGCGAGATCGTTGCGGCCTGGCGCAAGGCCCTGGCGCCGTATCCGAAACTGGCGCGCTTCTGCCACATCACACTGCCGGACAACCAAGGGCCCTTCAACCTGGGCTTCCACCTGCGCGGCGAGCAGCTGTACCTCGACGTCTACGACGACCCCGAGTTCGTCCACGCGTTCCTGGGCTGGATCAGCGCGATGTACGTCGCGGCGAGCAAGAACTATAAAAAGATCCTCGGCGAGCCCCTGAACGAAGGCTACTACTGGAACTGGCGCCTGCGCGGCGGCGTGCGCAACGTCGACGACAACTCCGTGCTGCTGGGTCCGGACATGTACGAGGAGTTCGTCAAGCCGTACAACGACGAGTCCTTCGGGCCCTTCGGCGGCGGCGCGCACCATTTCTGCGGCGACGTCACGCACATCTACCCGTTCGCCGTCGGCATCGACAACGTCAGCGGCATCCACCTCGGCAACCCCGAGCTGAACGACTTCGACACCGTCTGGCGCAAGGCCGCCGAACGCAAGGTCGCGCTGCTGTGGGATTCCCCGCTGCCCGAGACCCACGCCAAGGAAGTGAAGACCGGCATCGTCATCCGCGAGAAGGTGAAGTCCCTCGACGAAGCCCGCGCGGTGATCGAGAAGTACCGCTCGATGTAACGGCAGGGGTGAGGGGCGAGCAGGCCCCCGCAACCCAATGCCCATAATCAGATACCAGCAACAGAAGTGCCGTCCTTCGGGCTCTCCGCGTGCCCTGCGGTTAAGTCTTTTTCGCCAGCAACGATTCCAGTGCGTCGGCCGCGGCGGCGCGGGCGGTTTGCGCGTCGAGGCGCTTCGAGAGCTCCTTCGCTTTTTTCTTCACGTCTGGATTCTCGAGCAGCCCGCGCAGCTTCGCGGCGATATTTTCCGGCGTGAAGTGCTTGGGCCGCAGTTCGCCGCCCACGCCCAGGGCTTCCAGCCGCGCGGCGTTGTCGAACTGGTCGTGCGCCAGCGGCCAGACCAGTTGCGGCACGCCGGCCTTCAGACCCTGCGCGCTGCTGCCCATGCCGCCGTGGTGCACGAAGGCCGCCGCACGCGGCAGCAGTTCCGAGAAGGGCGCGTACGCAAAGTGTCTAACGCCCTCGGGCAGCGAAGCAGGGATGTTCTGCGCGTGGCGGGTAAGCAGCACGCCGCGTTTGCCGAGCAGCTTGCACGCCGCGGCTGCGGACTCGAAGAACCCGCGCGCGAAGACGTGCGCCGTGCCGGGCGTGAAGACCAGCGGCGCGTCGCCCGCGGCGAGAAACGCTTCCAGTTCCGCGTCCATGGCCGTCGTGCCGGCCTCGTCGTACATCGGGAAGCCCGTGCAGCGCACGTTCGGCGGCCAGTCGGGCTGCGGCTTCGCGTACCAGTCGGGGAAGAGAGCCAGGACAAGATCGGGGCTGTGCCACCAGCCGTTGATGACGCGCTTCACCGGCGGCAGGCCGATCTCGGCGCGAAAGCGGTTGAGCATCGGGCACATCATCGGATCGACGAAGGCGATGTCGCTGAGCCAGAAGATGAAGCGCACATAGGCGTGTGGCGCGTGTTTCGGCCACCAGATTCCCGGCAGGCGCGGCGGCGCGTGCACGCTGCGAAAGAGCACCGGCTGCAAGTCCACCGACGCCAGTGGAATGCCCAGCTTCTCCCGAGCACAGCGCGCGCCCAGCGCCATCACGGATGCAGCGACGACGGTCTGGCCCTTCACGTAGTTCTCTTGAATCTTATCGTACAGGAAGCGCAGGTAGCCCTTCTCGATGCCACGCATGACGGCGGCGAAGCCCTTCCTGGGGTCCCAGATGTCCGGGTCGGCGACCTGGCGCCGGAAGTCCTCGTCGGTGCCGTAGAGTTCGACCTTTAAGCCGAGGCCCTCGATCAGCGGCGCGAAGTGCCCGTTGACGAAGAAGATCACGTCGTGGCCGCGCGCGCGCAGTTCGAGCGCGATGCCGACGTACGGATGCACGTCGCCGTGGCTGCCGTAGGGGACGAAGAGGAAGCGGCCCATGGCGCGGCATCGTAATCGCCTTTCACCTGAGCCAAAGGGGAGGATCAGAGAGAATGGAGAGCGGGCTACAAGCGCGCCGTGAAAACGGATAGCCTGTTCAGGTTGGCTGCAAATGCCATCGCGGGATAACAGGATTGCAGATCCCAAAGGAGGAGATATGGCTGCTCTTAATCTTCAGGAAGCAATGCTGAATCTGATTGAAGCAGCAGGGCATTGGGGCACTTTCAATGGGCCGAATATCGCCAGGTCCCTGAGGGAGAATAGGAACATTTGGCGTGCGGTTTTATTAGTAGGGCCTGCACAAAAGCTTGTTCAGGATTCTGCTACAGGAAAATTTGTGCGTGAGGAATCTGACTATTCTGGACTTCGGGGGCTGCCGGAAAATCTTTATGGGTATGATAGGGTCCACCTTGCACCAGCCTTGGGTCAGGAGGACAAGCTTGAAGCTCTTGCGAACTCGTGGGATCCGGAGTCGGTTGATTGGATAAGATATGAAGAAGCAAACACTGCTGTTGAAGCACGGAGTAGGGATGATTACATGGCGAACGGTGGCGATCCGAAACGCGTAGTTCTTGAGATATGGTGGGACTGATTCGCACCGGGTTAAGCCGTTAACTGTCGAATAGCACCCTCACCCTTTCGTCGGGTACAATGCAAGCGGGGCAGCCGAGATGATTGGTGGCGAGTGAGGAGGCACAGGTGCGTTTCGAGCGGTATTCGATTGTGTCGCTGGTCCTCGGTGTCTTGATGCTCCTTTTTTCGGCTGGCGCACGCGCGGAGGAACCCGCGGCGCCTGCTTCCGATGTCCCCACCGTCGTCGCCGTCACGATCCACCCCGACGAACTCGAACTCGTCCAGAAGATCAACGCCGAACGCCGCGCCAAGGGCCTGCCGCGCCTGGCCGTGCGCGGCGACCTCGTGACGCTCGCGCAGCAGGAGGCCGTCGCCGTCGCGCGCCACGGCCCCGGCGTGAAGCGCCGTTTCGAAGGCCTGGATGCGAAGGTCTTCCGCCTCGACCCCGAACCTCGAAATGCGATCGACCGAGGCGATGGCCTGGGCGGGAAAGCCTTCGCGCTTTGGAAAGAAACGGACGCCAAGGGCTATGAGGCGCTCGCGCTGAACCCCGCGCAACGCTTCGCCGGCGCCGGGCTGGTGCGTTCGGCGCTCGACGAACGCATCTACGTCGCGCTCGTCTTCGCTTCCGATGCCGACACCGCCGTGGCGGCCGATGCGCCGGTCGTGCAGCCGCAGGCGCCGGTTGTCGGCCGGCCCGACACCACGCCCGAACCGAAGCCCGCGCAGGAGGTCGCCGAAGGTCCGCGCACTGCGCCGCTCCCGCCGCCACCTTCCACCGCGCCGCCGCTGCCGCCGCCGCCTTCTCCGATTCCAGAACCGGTCGCCAGGCCGGACGAACCGGCCAAGGAGAAGGACGCCGCCGCCGAGATCCGCGCGATGGCGTATCACCTGGTAGCGCTGATGAACCAGGAACGCAAGAAGGCCGGGCGCAAGGAACTGATCGTGCGCGAGGACCTGATGCAGGTCGCGCAGGCGCAGTCGGAGCACATGGCCGCGCGCAAGCAGCTCTCGCACCAGGACGCCAAGGGCCGCGGCATCGGCGACCGCTTCACCGCGGCGAAGATCGACTGGCGCGGCGCGGCGGAGAACGTCGCCAGCACGCCCGTGCGCGAGGACCCCGCCGACGAGGCGCACCGCGGCTGGATGAACAGCGAGGGCCACCGCGACAACGTGCTCAACAAGGACCTCGTCTACACCGGCGTCGGCATCGCGTGCGCCGGCGACGGGCGCTACTACTTCACGCAGGTCTTCCTGACGCCGCAGTCGAAGTAGTAGAGCTTCATCCGAGCGCCGGGCCGATCGACTTGCCTTCGAACCACGCCGTGGCGAGGCGTTCCTCGCGCGGCGGGGTTCTGGGCTTCGAGAGCAGGTGCACCGCGCGGCGGCCCAGTTCGACGAAGTCCGTGCGCGGCCCGCTGACCGGAAAGTCCGTCCTTCCTTGGCTCTCGAAACAGACCACGCTCAGGTCGCGCGGCACGCTGCGCCCGGCCGAGCGCGCGGCGGAAAGCAGGGCTTCGGCCAGGCGCCCGTCGGCGGCGAAGGCCGCGGTAAAGGCTGGGCGCGCGCGCAGCAGCGCCTGGATTGAGGCGCTGCCGGGCTGGATCGCCGAAGTGAGCGTGAAGAAGTTGCCCATGTCGGCGGATATTCCGGCGGCGCGCAAGGCGCGTTCGTAGCCGGCTTGGCGCTCGATGCCGTCGGGGTCCATCGCGCGGCGCAGGGCGCTGGCGTAGCGCAGGAAAGCGATGCGGCGGTGCCCCAGCGCGAGCAGGCGGTTCGTCGCGTCGAAAGCGGCGGCTTCGTTCGCGACGCTCGCCGCGTGCAGCTTCCAGCGCGCCTGCGGCCGGTCGGCGAGGACCACCGGCACGCCGAGCTTCTCGTACGCGCGCAGCGCCTGGTCCTGCAAGTTCAGGAGCACGACGATGCCGAAGAGCGGTCCGTCGAGCACGTCGTCGGGGACGTGGTGGCCCAACTCCCCGCCGTGCACGATCGCCAGCGGGCGGCGCAGTTCGCCGGCGCCCAGCAGGATGCCGCGCTGGAGTTCCATCGCGAATTGCCCCGGGCCCGCGACCTCGTCCAGCGTCGTCCCGACCACTTCGACGATGCGGCCGTGCGTGAGCGTGTGCGAGCTCCCCGTACCTGTGGCGATCAGGCGGCGGTGCCCGTCGGGCGCGACGCGCCCTTCGCGTTTCAGAACGTCCAGGGCGTCCCATACGACCTGCCGGCCGACGCCGTGCGCCTGCGCCAATTCCCGCACCGATGGCAGCGCGGCGCCCTTGGGCCACGTGCCTGCGGCGAGTTGACTCCTCAGGGTCTCCGCGACGGCGCGGTATCCCGCACGCGGCGACGTCGGGCGGCCGCGACGCGCTGGGCTATTTCGCGGAGCGGGGGGCTTGGGGGAACGCTTGCGCCGGGCCATGGCCCAAGCGTAGTCGCCGCCAGCGAGAAGGCAATTAAGAAGACAGAAGACGACAGATGCCGCATAGCCGGCCCCGCGGCAGGGCCGGCGTTGTACAAAGGTCTGGGTCTGCCCGGCTCGGAAGGCCGGCGCGCCCCTTTTTGAATAGAGGTGTCCCATGCGCATACTGGCCGCCGTGCTACTCGGGATGGTTTTCACCGGAGGTCTCGCCCTCGCCGCGCAGGCCCCGCAATCCGCGCCGGCATCCTCCTCCGCCGCGCCGGAGGCGCCCGCGCAGGCGAACACGGAACTCGCGCGCCTGGCCGCGACCCTCAAGCCCGGGCAGTGGGCCGAACTGAACACGCAGGGCTTCACCAAGGAGATGACGCAGACGAGCAAAACGTACTCGATCTTCGGCTGGAGCGACGACGGTACGTGGGATCCCGTGACGGAGCAGTTCCTCTTCATGGGGTTCCGGCAGGAGTACAAGTTCATCGCCTACCGGGCTTCGACGAACACCTGGCAGAGCTACCCCGCGATCGAATGCAAGCAGACTTTCGGGCATCCGTACGGAAACAACGCGGTCGACCCGGCCAACGGCATCTTCTACACGCTCGAATGCGGCACCGACCGCATCCACGCCTTCGACACGCGCAAAGGCAGCTGGTCCGCGCTGCCGCCGGTTCCGTTCAAGCACCAGGGCCTGGCGCTGAGCATCGAGTACTTCCCCGAGAAGAAAGCGCTGATCTTCCTCTACCACCACCAGGCCTATGCCTACGATCCCGCCTCGAACAAGTGGACGGAGTGGGTGAAGAACATTCCCAGCAAGCCCGACCACGTGCTCTTTCATTACAATCCGAAGCATAAGTGCCTGCTGCTGATCGGCGGAAAAAAGGACAATTGCCTGGTCTCGGTCATCGACGCGCAGGGCAACATCGCCGCCAAAAAGAACGCGCCCGTCGAGATCGGCATGGGCAGCGCTTACAACACCGCCGTGCCCGATCCCGTCACCGGCGATGCGATCGTCTGCTCGATGAAGGACGACACCTACGCCTACGATCTGGTTGCGGACGAATGGCACAACCTGGGCAAGACGGCCGAGGTCACGCCGTTGCGCCTGGGCTGTCCCATCGGCGCGGCGCTGCCGAAGTACGGCGTCACGATGTGGGTTGAAGGCTACACGGCCTCGGCGCGCCACGTGTGGCTCTACCGCCACCAGCGCCCCGCGAAGTAGCGCGGCCGCGCTTTCTCTGTCACCCGCGCGCGGGTAAGGTGTAGATGACTCCGGAGGAATGCCCGATGCGCACGCTCGCCCTTGCCGTCCTGGCTCTGCTGGGATGCACTCTCGTTACCGCCGCAGATGGCTCGCCCGCCGAGGCGATCGTCAAGGCCAACGGCTTGCCGCGGGGGATCGCGATCGAAGCGGGCGGCGTCGACGCGTCGCTGGCGATCGCGCTGGCCAAGGCGAGCGAACTGCACGTCTACCGAATCGCGCCCGGAGAGAAGGCCGCCGCGGACGAACGCGCGGCCGTCCAGGCCGCCGGCTTGAGCGCGTTGCGCGTGCGCGTCGAGGCCGGGCCGCTGAGTCTTCTCGAGTACCCGCGCTACGGTGCGAACGTGGTCGTTGCCGCCGGGCTTCCGGACGAGGCGCTCCTCAAGGAGTGCGCGCGGCTGTTGCGCCCGGAAGGCCTGCTGGTGCTCGTGCCGGCAAAGGGCGGGGCGCTCGATGTGGCCGCCGCGAAGGCACACCTCGAAAAGACCGCGCCAGGCGCGTTTCAGGAACCTTCGCCGGGGACGGGCTTCCTCGCCGCGGCGCGCGCGAAGCTGGCCGGCGCGGCCGAGTGGACGCATTACTTCCGCGAGCCTGGCAACAACCGCTGCAGCCCCGACACCAACATCGCCGACCCACTGCGGGTGCTCTGGTACGGCGAACCCGAGCAGCCCCTGGGCGATCTCTTTTACACGCAGGCTTTGACCGCCGGCGGGCGCCTGTTCCTGACCGACGCGTACCCCGAAGACACCACGCGCGCACGGCTGACCTGCCTGGACGCATACAACGGCGTGCAGCTGTGGGTGCGCGCGGCCGGCGCGCCGCGCTATTCGAAGGTCGAAGGCACGGCCGAAGACAAGACAATCCGCGCCTTCCAGCTGCCCGGGCGGGTGGCGCCGGGTGAGATGGCCGCCACGGCGGAGCGGCTCTACCTGGCCGACAACGCCGACTGCCTGGTGATCGATACGCAAAGCGGCAAGGACGTCGAGCGCATCAAGGCGCCCGCGCCCACGCACGCGAACAACTGCTGGCGCTACGTCGCGCTGGTCGACGGGTTGCTGGTCGGCCAGACCGACGCGCCGGTGGCGATGTATGAGCCGCGCCCGGCCAAAGACGCGCCGCCCCCGCCGGCCGGCGGCCCCGCGACGCTCTTCGCGCTCGACCTCAAGACCAAGGCCCCCAAGTGGGTACGCGGCGGCGACAGCGAGGAACTGGGCGCGGACTTCGGGCAGCCCCTGGCCATCGGCGCGGGGCGCATCTTCATGCGCATCGGCCGGACGACGCTCGTGGCACTCGATACGCAAAGCGGCAAGACGGCCTGGAAGAAGGAGGGCCTCGACGAGGACGACCCCGCGAAGGCCGCATGGTGGGAGGCCGCCGTGCAGGGCGAGACCCTGCACCTGTACAAGTTCAACATGCGCACTTGGGGCCAGAAGAAAATGACGGCGGCGCTGGCGATCGCCGCCGCCGACGGCAAGCGCCTGTCCGAGACCATCGCGGGCCTGGACAAGGCCGATTTCTTCGACCGCAAGGCCGGCTTCCTGGGTGCGCCGCCGTCGCCGCGCCTGGGCTGCAACTACGGCAGCGCCGCGGGCAATCTCTTCTTTCACCGTAACGCCTACTTCGTGGCGCGCGAGGGCGTGCCGATCACCAACGGCATTCAGAAGAGCTACGGCGGCGTGCGCGCGGCCTGCGGCGTCGGCACGTTACCGGCCAACGGCCTGGTGCACGTGCTGCCCAACGGGCTGGCCTGCGGCTGCGCCTCTCTGCATGCGACGGTGGCAATGGAGCCCGGCGCGGTGGACGAGACCGTCGACGAGAAGGTGCTGCCCGAACCCGTCGCGGGGACGGCGCCGGCGAAGGCCGCACCCGCCGAGGCCGGCGACTGGCCAATGTTCCTCGCCGACGCGGCGCGTACGGGGCTGGGCGCAAAGGATCTGCGGCCCGCCCACGCGCAGGCCTGGGACGTGAAGCTGCCGGGCGCGCTGACGCCGTGCATCGCGGCCGGCGATTCGGTCTACGTGGGTTCGACCGACGAATGCCTGCGCGCGCTGGATGCCGCGACGGGCAAGACGCGCTGGACGTTCCGGGCCTCGGGGCCCTTCCGCGCCGCGCCCGCGTACTGGAACGGCCGCGTCTTCGCCGGCTGCGACGACGGCTGGCTGTACGCGCTGAACGCCGCCGACGGTTCGCTGTGCTGGAAACTGCGCGCGGCTCCCTACGCGCGGCGACAGGTGGCCTACGAGAGGTTGATCTCGCCGTGGCCGGTGCGGCAGGGCGTGGTCGTCGCGGACGGCACGGTCTTCTTCAGCGCGGGCTTCATGCCCGGCACCGGGATCTACGCCTATGGGGCGGACGCGGCGACGGGCAAGGTGCTGTGGCGCGAGGCACTGGGCAAAGCGAGCATCATCCCCGTCGGGCATCTGGCGGCGTCGAAGGGGCGCGTCGTGTTTCCCTCGCCGGGCTCGGCCTCGATTTACCACCCCGTGCTGCTGAACGCGAAGGACGGCAAACGGATGCCGGGCCACGTGACGCACGGCGACTTCACCGAGGTACGCTTTGTAGAAGGTGCCACATCCGACGAAGCCGAATACCACGACGGATTCCTGCTGCACGGCGGCGCGGAGGCTTACGTGCGCGGCTACCGAGAGGGCGCCGGCTACTGCGGGCGCCCGTTGCAGTTCCACGGCCCCTATGCCCTGTACCTCGAAGGCTGGACGAGCAAGATGAAGCACCACAACCCGTTTGCCGACGGGCATAGCTTTCTGCCGGTCTTCACGCCGAAGCGATTCTTCTACCGGGAACGCGGTACGCTGGTGGGCGCCTCGCGCGAAAACCTATTCACGCTCATCGACACGCGCCTGCAGAAGGGCAACGAACGCGACGCGCTGTACGCGTGGAAGGCCAAGGACCTGCCCTGCGGCGAGCCCCAATGGCTGGTTGGCGGGCAGGTCGGCGACGCGCTGGCGCTGCTGGCCGGCGGGCCGAAGGGCGTCGCGTCCGTCGACGCGTCGAACGGCGCCGTCCTGTGGAGCGTCGCCTGGGAAGGCGCCTCGCACGCCGCGGCGCTCGCCCGCGGAGGCATCTTTGTCGCCTCGCCGGACGGCACCGTCTGCGCGCTTCGCGCGAAGTAGCGGCCGCCGTATTTTCGAATGCCCCGGCCCCGGAATCGTCTAGCATGAGACGATTGAACCGGGGAGCTTTCGCAGCGTGAGCCGATTTCCGCGACATCTGATCCTGTTCGCCGCGTGTGCGTGGCTGGCGTCTGCGCGCGGCGAAGAGCCTCCTCCCGCACTGGCGCCCCCTTCGCAGGCCGAGTTCAAGCCCACCGTCAAGATCCTGCTGCCCGGCGACGCGCCGGAATGCGTGCGCTGGGCCGCGCAGGTCCTGCAGAGCGCCGTGGCGTCGATGCCCACGCGCAAGGAGAGCACGGAATTTCCCGTGAAGGTCTATCTGCGCTCCGAAGACAGCACGGGCGGCGAGCCGGTGGGCGCGGTGAAGCTGCCGGACACGCCAGAGTCCATTGCCATCGCGCCCGACGGCGCCGACTCGAACGTTATGGTCGTCGCGGGCCGCGGCGCGGCCGGCACGATGTACGGGCTGCTCGAACTTGCCGTGCGGGTGCAGGGGGAAGCGTGGCCGCTGCAGGCGACGGTCCATTCACCGCGCGTGAAGCTGCGCGCCGACAATCTCTTTCTTCACGTCGACAAGGACGGCCGCGTGGCGGCGTGGTTCCACGAGGACGAATTCTGGCGGCGCTACCTCGACCTGCTCGCGCGCAGCCGCTTCAACGCGCTGGACATCCACGGCGCGTACTGCGTGGAGACGACGGCTTTCTCGACGCTGACGCGGCTCTTCGTGCCCAACGGCGAGTCCGGCAAGGGCAGCAGGGATGCCGAGGACTGCGCGCGGAACATGGCGCGGCTGAAGTGGATCGTCGAACGCGCCGCGGCGCGCGGCATCCGCGTGGCGCTGATGAACTACGGTGGCGCGGGGCTGGGCCGCGACGGCGAGGACACCGGCAGGGACGAGAACGCGCGGGCGCTTTCGCGGCAGGCGCGCCGGATCCTGGAAGAGGTACCCGCGCTGTGGATGCTCGGCAGCCGATGCAAGGAGAGCGGCGGCGACGCGGCGGAACGCTTTGCCGAGGCCTACGCCGAGCCCCTGCGCAAGGCACGCGACGGCAAGGACGGGCGCTGGACCTACACGCGTTCGTGGGGCACCGACCGCAAGACCATCGACGAACTGGCCAAGCGCTGCGGCGGGCGCCTGCGCGTGGAGGTGAAGTACAACGGCGAGCACCTGGGCTTGCCGTACCCCGCGATCCAGGGCTGGGGCGAGGACTACTCGTACCAGGACTTCCTCAGCAAGCCGCGCAAGTACGAAGTCGTCTGGCAGGTGCGCGCGGCGGGCACGCACCGGCTTTTTCGCTGGGCCGATCCGGCCTTCATCCGCACGGCGGTGCACAGCTTCCGCCTCGGCGGCGCCGAAGGCTTCTCGCTCGAGTCGCCCATGGCCTATGGCAGCGTGTACCTGAAGGATCGCTATCTCAAACCCGAAGGGGTCGCCGGCGCCGAAGCGAAGTATCTCTTCGAGGCCTGGGTGCCCTGGTACGTGTCGTGGGGCCGGCTGGCGTACGACCCGGAAGACAGCAGCGAGGCGCTGCGCCTCGCCTGCGGAATGACGAAGGAAGCGTTTGATGCGCTGGTCGCGGCCAGCCACATCGTTCCGAAGGTCTATGCAGCCTACTGCATGGGCATCGACCACCGCGACGCGGCGCCCGAACTGGAGATCGGCTTCACGGAACGCGGGCGCAAGGGCGAAGCGCGCACGCTGGAGGAATTGACCAAGATCGCGCCGTTGGACCGGGCGCGCGGCTGTTCGCCCGAGGACTTTGCGCTTTCGGTCGTGGCGGGGCAGGTCGAGGCGCGCAAGTCGCCCCTGGACTTCGCGAGGGATTTCAAGCTGGAGGCTTTCATCCTTTCGGCCGCGCGCATAACGGACGAGCAGATGATCGCCGGCAAGGGCACGGCGACGTGGCTCGGGCTGGACCATGACCTCGATGCGATGGACAAGTTGGCCGAGTCCACCGGAGCGCGGCTGCGCGCGCTTGCCTACTACGCGCTCTACCGCCACACGCAGGACGAGGCCTGGCTGCCCGAAGCCATGAGGGAGATCCGCGCTGCGAAAGAGAATTGGGCCGCCTACGCCGCCAAGGTGAAGGAGATCTTCGTCAAGATCGACGACCCGCTGCGCATGGGTGCGGAATTCGACCCGGAGAAGGTGCTCAAGCACTTCGAGCAGATCGAGAAGGGTATCGCAGCAGCACAGAAGAAGGCCAAGAAGCAGGGCCGCGACGCCAACCGCCAACCGATCCTCTGGAACCGCGTGGGTGCGGCGCTCGGGCCGGTCTTCGTGGAACCGGAGTGTTCCATGGACCGTGTGAAGAAGCATCTTGACGTGCGCCTGGACTTCGACCTGGGCAAGTTGCCGCCAAACGAGACGATTCAGCCCGTCCTGCCGGCCCGCGTCGTGGCCCTGGTCAAACCGCTGAACAGCGAAGCGCAGTGGAAGGAACAGAAGATGAAACGCGAAGGCGAGGGCGGGGGGCAGACGGCGAGCTTCTCGATCGCGCTCGACGAGCCGCCCAATGGCCTGCTGGTGCAGTTCATCCTCTACGATAAGCAGGGCGCAGGCTCGTTCTGGCCCGACGCCGAGAAGGCCATGCCGTACCTCTGGACGTCCGATCTCCCAGCCGTGAAGCCCTGAACTGCCTGTTTTTGACGCGCGTGTATCCGAACGCCGCAGTCGTATCGCATTGGGCGCACACAATTGGGCCTCAACCATCACTGTGCCCTGAATCGAAACGCTCGACGTGAAGGATCTGTCCCCCGATCGCACAGGCTAATGCTCGCCTAAAATGAGATAATAATATCGATTTATATATAGACACCGCTCGGTATGGGAATTATGCTTGGGGCGCCATCAGAGCACTCGCCGGAGGGGCTGGGCAGGCGGGCAAGGACCGAATTCCTTAGGGAGGATTAGACCATGCGCGCCATGCGTGCAAAGGCTGGATGGATCGTTGCGGCGGTCGTCTTGGTGTCGGCTGCGACGGGGTGGGCAAAGCAGGGCGGGGAGGACGATGGCTCCGGCGAACCCGGCGGCGTAGACAAGTTCTTTACCGAGATCAAGGCGCCTCTGGAGGCCGTCGACTGCGGCGGCACGCCGCCGACGATCACGGTGCTTGGGCTTACGATCGACATCTCCACGGCCGAGATCCGCAACGACATCGACCTCACCACCGGCTGTGCCTCGCTGGAGGTTGGGAAGACCGTGGAGGTCGAGTTCGGCAGCGACCTGGCGCCGCTGGTCGCGCTGGAAGTCACCATCGACCCGAACAAGCAGGGCAAGCTGGAGGTCCAGGGCCCCCTGCAGGCCATCGATACCTCGGGCCTGACCGTGCAGATCCTGGGCCTGACTATCGACGTCAGCACCGTCCAACTGGAGAACATCCCCAGCCTGGACGCGCTTGAGCTGAGCCAGATCGTCGAAGTCGACCTCGTTTCGGCGACTGCGCCCCTGGAAGCCGAGAGCCTGGTTCGCAAGAATGGCAGCTTCGTGAAGTCCTTGAAGCTGACCTCCAACTTCGGCAAGCCGGACAAGGACGCGTTGAGCCTGGCCGGAACGGTCCAGCTGTCGAGCGGGTTCACGCCGAACGGCAAGGCCGTGGTCCTGGACGTGGGCGGGCAGGTCTTCAACTTCACGCTCGACGACAAAGGCAACGACGAGATCGCCGAAGGCAAGTTCTCGCTGAAACAGAAGACCGGGCGGGCCGAGTTCAAGGCGCGGCTGAAGAACGGCGACTTCCAGGGCAGCTGGATCGACGAAGGCATGGTCGACGCCGACTTCTCCAAGGAGCCGCTCGAGATGGACGTTGCCCTGACCATCGACGGCGTGCCCTACGGCGGGACCGTGCAACTGGAGTACACCGCCAAGGCTGGGCGCTCGGGCAAGGCCAAGTAGGCGCTCGCGCGTTGGAATCTGGGCCGCCTCCCGACGGCCAATGGAGGGACAGGGAGGCGGCCTTTCTTTTATTGGAAGCGCCGGGGCCGGGCGTCGAAAATTCCCATTTGACATTGCCTCGCGGGACGCTTTAATAGGCCCCCACTATGGACGTCACGCCTACCACCCCGATTCCCGGCCGCACGGCTGGAGGTTTCATCGCCCGCAGAAATAGACCTGCGGGCGTGCGCCTCGGGGCCTGAGTGTTTCTCTCCCGCAATCCTGTCGATACGTGTGAATTGATTAGCGAACCGTGCGGGCCCGCGGGCTTTTTGCCGGCGCGCCCCGTTGAAACCGAACCGGAAAGGAACACCGTCCCATGAGCGCCGCACCCAAGAAGGATAAAGTCATCATCTTCGACACCACGTTGCGCGACGGCGAGCAGTCGCCCGGCGCCACGATGAACCTCGACGAGAAGCTGCAGATCGCCCGAATGCTGGCCAAGATGAAGGTCGACGTCATCGAGGCCGGCTTCCCCATCGCCTCGCCCGGGGACCACGACGCCGTCAAGGCCGTCGCCAGCGAGATCGAGGGGCCCATCATCGCCGGCCTGGCGCGCAGCCTGGAGAAGGACATCGAGCGCGCCGCCAGCGCCGTCAAGCCCGCGAAGAAGCCGCGCATCCACGTCTTCCTCGCCACCAGCCCCATCCACCGCCAGTTCAAGCTGGAGAAGGCCAAGGACGAGATCCTCAAGCAGGCCGTCTGGGCCGTGAAGCTGGCCAAGGGCTACGTCGACGATGTGGAGTTCAGCCCCGAAGACGCCAGCCGCACTGAGCCCGAGTTCGTCTGCGAGGTCGTGCAGGCGGTGATCGAGGCCGGCGCGAAGACGGTGAACATCCCGGACACCGTCGGCTACGCCGTGCCCGACCAGTACGCGTTGTTGATCCGCACCCTGAAGGAGAAGGTGCCGAACATCAACAAGGCCGTCATCAGCGTGCACTGCCACAACGACTTGGGCCTGGCCGTCGCCAACAGCCTGGCCGCCGTCCGCGCCGGGGCGCGGCAGGTGGAATGCACCATCAACGGCATCGGCGAGCGCGCCGGCAATGCGTCGCTGGAAGAAGTCGTCATGGCCATGCGCACCCGCAGCGATTTCTTCGACCACGTCGCCACCGGCGTCGAGACCAAGCACCTGATGGCGGCTTCGAAGCTGGTCAGCAACGCGACCGGCATCCACGTTCAGCGCAACAAGGCCATTGTCGGCGAGAACGCCTTCTCCCACGAAGCCGGCATCCACCAGCACGGCGTCCTGAAGGAACGCACCACCTACGAGATCATGCATCCCGAAGACGTGGGCGTCGAGAAGTCCAAGCTGGTCCTGGGCAAGCACAGCGGCAAGCACGCCCTGGGCGAGCGCCTGAAGGAGCTGGGCTATGAGTTGAACAAGAAGCAGCTCGAGGATGCCTTCGAGCGCTTCAAGAACCTCTGCGACAAGAAGAAGACCATCTACGACGCCGACCTGGTCGCGCTGGTCGAGGACCAACTCGTGCACGGTTCGCCCGTCTGGGAGCTGGAACTGCTGCAGGTCAGCAGCGGCAACAAGTCCCTGGCCACCGCCACCGTGATCCTGCGCAAGACCAGCGAGGGTGCGGGCAAGAAAGATGAGCCCCAGCGCTTCCAGGACGCTGCCATCGGCGACGGCCCCATCGACGCACTGACCAACGCCATCGACCGCATCACCGGCGTGCCCGGCAAGATCATGGACTACCAGGTCCGCGCGGTCACCGAAGGCCGCGAGGCCCAGGGCGAGGTCGACGTGAAGGTGGACTTCGAAGGCAACGTCGTCCACGGACGCGGTTTCTCGACGGACATCGTCGAAGCCAGCGCCAAGGCCTACCTCAACGCCGTCTGCCGCGCCATCATGCAGGGCAGCAGCGACGTGAAGTCCGCCGAACGCCCCGGGCACGTCCCGCCCAAGCCCGTCGGCGCGACGCCCTGACGCTAAGCGTTAATCCACGGAAGCGCAGCCGGGGCTCTGCAAAGAGCCCCGGTTTTTTTTCGGCCTTTCAAACAGGGCGGGAATCAGGCAGGCGCCAGGCCCGGTGCGTCGGGCGGCAGCGCGGCGGCGGCTTCTTCGTCCTCGCGGCGCGAACGTTCGATCTGGTAGGCCAGCCACGCAAACGACAGCAGCGCCATGATCAGGGCCCAGCCTTCGTGCTCCTTCTTCAGCATCGTGTCGTACAGGCCGTGCAGCACCATCGGCACGAACATGATGCGCACCAAACCCCACAGCAGTTCCCAGAAGGACATGCCGCCCTGGATCAGGTAGCGGTTGCGGTGGATCGAGGCGCCGTTGGCCGCGGCCCACATCGCGTGCAGCGCCACACACGAGACGAAGCGGATCACGTAGATGTTGCCCGTCGAGACGCCGTTGTAGAAGTCCGAGCTGTACGTGATGCCCTCGCTGACGCCGAAGCCCACGCCGCTGGCCATGCCGATCAGGCAGGCCTTGCGCCACGTCAGCGTGCCGAAGGTGCGGTAGTGCCACACGACCGGCAGGGCCTTGCAGACTTCCTCGCAGAAGCCCACGCCGCAGATGAATCCAAGGGAGCTCAGGAGCCATCCCGTGTCGGCGCTCATGGCCGCCATGTACGAGAACCCGATGAGCTTCACCAGCAGGAACAGCAGCGCTACCACGCCGCCGCCGCGGATCCACACGCCGTTGGTATGGAACGCCACAAACTGGAAGGCCAGCAGCAGCAGGATCCCCGCCGTGCCGGTGAAGATCCCCGCCGTCAGCAGCGGGCCGGACCCGTCGTGGCCCAGCGGAAAGAGCGCCAGCATCAGTCCCATGAACGCCGCCGCCGAAAGCGCCGCGTAGAACCAGTGCGCCCAACTGTCCTTGGGCAGGTGGGCGCCTTCAATGCGGTGGCCCGGCAGCATATTGAAGACTTGCGCCTCGTCGGCTTCCTGGCCTTGCGCCATCACGTGGACCAGGACTTCGGGGTTGTGTTCAAGCGTTTCTCTTAGGCGCTGTTCGGTATCGTCGTCGCCGGGGATCACCGTGGAGACCAGCAGCGGGATCAGCGCCAGCGCAAGAAACGCGTAGCGCCGGTTCCAGGTGCGCTCGGGCGTCCCGCCGAAGACCTGCGTCCGCGGAGCTGCCGCCGTCCGCGCGCGCGCGGCGCCGGCCGGCCCTGGCGCCGCGGGCGCAGGAGGCACCGCGTAAGCGGGCGGAGCCGGCGGCGCGTCGTCGACCGGCGCCAGCTGAAGATCGTCGTCCGGTGGCATACGCAAGGCGTCAGGCGTGGGCGGGGGAGGGGCGGGCGGAACGGCTGCGTAAGGTGGTGCGGCAGGCACGGCGGCCTGGCCTTCGACCTTCACCGCGCTTCCGCAGGCCGGGCAGGAGATCGTGCGGCCCAGCAGCTTGTCGGGTGCTTTGATACGCTGGCCGCAGCTTGTGCAGGCAACGGAGATGGGCATAACGCGTGTCCCGAAATACCGGGTTTCGTTTCGCCGCCCGGATCGAATCGTCCTCGGCCGGCCAGGAGACGATTCTAAACCGCTCTTCTCTTTTGCAACCTATTGTAGCCGGATTTCAGAGCCCTGGAATGCACCTGTTCCTGTGGCGCTACTTCAGCCCGTGCTGCGCCTTGAAGGACGGCCAGCCGGCCTTCAGCGCCAGGAACTCGCCCAGGTCCTTGCAGCGCAGGAATGGGTTGGCGGCCTTCTCGAGCGCGATCGTCGAGGCCGGGCGGCAGCCGTAGTCGTGGCCCGGCCAGACGGTGGCCTCGCCGGGCAACTCCTTTAATACGCGCTGCAGGCTGGCCCACTCGGTGCGCGCGTCGGCCTCGCTGCCCGTGCCGCCGACCTTGCCCACAAAGATCAGGTCGCCGGTGATCGCGACCTTGGGCTCCTCGATGTACACCACCAGGTGGTCGGGAATGTGCCCGGGCGTGTGCAGGAATCGCAGGGTGAACGCGCCCACCTTCAGCGTGCCGTTGTCCTCCAGGCCGATGTCGTGCGGGACGGGCGAGTCCTTGAAGATCGCCACCCGCGCGCCGGTCAGTTCCTTGGCCTTAGCGTTGCCGTTGACGTGGTCGCCGTGGCCGTGGGTGTTGACGATGTGCGTGACGGTCAGGCCCTGCACCGTGGCGCGTTCGACGACGGCCTCGGGCGTGTAGGCCGGGTCGACGATCACCGCTTTCTTCGCGTCGCGGTCGCCGACGAGGTAGCCGAAGTTGCGGTCGCCACCGATGCGGATCTGTTCGAAGACGAATTGCATGCGCGGACTCCTTCGTGCAGGGCTCCCGGCCATGATACCTTGGGCGCTGCGCACGTGCGCCCGCGTTTTTGCACCCGGCGAGCCTTCGGTTCGGTTAGCATGGGTAAAAGAACGCAGCAATCATTCGTAATACTTTCCTTGTGTTGAGGTCCTTCGACGTGGCCGAGTCCCACGCTGCCGGCGCTCCCGAGCCCGCCTCCGCGCCAAGTTCTGCCGGCGCGACGGACGGTCTTGCCCCCGTGGTCACCGCGCCCGTCCTGCCTGCCGGCCCCTCGAAGAAGGTCGAACGCAGCGGCAGCCGCCTGGGGCGGAGCGCGCTGTTCGTGCACGGCCTGGGCGTGGCCTTTGCGTTGGTGGCGGCCGCGGTGCTGTACTTCGCCGGGATGGACTTCAACACCGACGATCCTTTCGTCTTGATGGCCGTGGGTGGCGGCGCGCTGATCGCCTGCACGCTCTGGTCGGTGGTGCTGGCCGTGCGCGCGGTGCGCAGCCGCGAGCGCCTGCTGCTGCCGGCCATTCTGGGTCTGATCGTCTGGACGGAGGCCTCGGCCGCTCTTCTTGCGCTTTGGTTCGTGGACTACAGGACCCTCTCAAGCCTCAAAGCCATGAGCGCGGTTACGAAGTGCCTGGATTATGTCTTCTGGCTGGCGCAGCCGGTCTTGGTTCCGGCCGCGCTGCTGTCTGCGCTGCCATCGTGGTTGCTCAGCGGGTGGATCGTCCGCCGGATCGAGGACCGCCGCGTGGCGAAGGGCGGGCTGCAGTGGAACTGGGCGCAGCGCGCGCGCATGCGGAGAGGCGCGTTCGCCGTATTCCTGGCGGCGTTTATGCTGCTGCTTCTGCCGGTGCCGTTGCTCCTCTTTTGCGCGACCACTTCGACATACGAAGGCCCCAAGTCGTTGGGCGCCTATTCGATTCCCGAAGCGGAGAAGTTCGCTCGCGCGGATGCGAGCAAAGATTGGCGTGCCACCGTAGGCGGCGCCATGCCGCGCGTGTTGGTCGATGCGGTGGAGGCACCCTTTCGGAACGGGAAGTCATCCTTTGCCAATAGAGTCCGGATGGGCCTGATCGGTTATGGCTGGATCTCTGCAGAACGGATGGCTGCCATTGCCGCCGACAATACGGACACCTACAGCTATCCGGCATGGCTATTTCTTCAATTAACCGAACCGCCGGTTGCTGCGCAACTGGTTCGCGATGCATTGGCGCAAGGGGCCTCGTCTGGGCAGGTGAACCTCCGTGCAAAGATTGGGCATCTCAAGCTCGAGACTGCTAGGTTGCTCCTGGACGACCTTTACCGAATTGCGGATGGGCAAGCCTGGCCTTCGCGCCGAGTAGAGGCATTCTGTGATTACGTAAACGCCGCCGAGGAGAAAGATGCCCAGGCGCTCATCGACCGATGGGCTTCGTCTCCCGATCCGAAGCTGCGGGAATCTCTTTATACTGAGGCGGGCCTTCGTATTCGGAAATCGGAACAGTGCTTCCGGATTCTGCAGCACGGGTTCTCGGAAAAGGCCCCGATCCAGTTGGCGGTTGTCTTGAGATATGCCCAGTTCGTGTACCGGGAACGCCAGGACATTGAGAAGATGAAGATTCTGATAGCGCGGGGGCTGGAGCTCCTGGTGCACGAGGAACCTCCCGTGCGAGTAGCGGCTGCTGTTTACCTGTTCGATTTGGTAAAACTTACCTTGTTACGCGACGACTGGGATGAACTCAGGGCGTTAGAGGCCTCAATCGCGGGCGCTGCAGAGCCACCGCCAGGAAAAGTCATTTCGAAGGTCCGCGCGGCCGCCGAGCAGTGGCTCAAGGAGCACGGCGAATGAGCGACGCGCCGGGACTCGCCGCCGGCAGCGACGAGAAGGCGGAAATCGGCCCTGCCGAGCCGCCTGCACCTTCCGCGCAGCCGCAGCGGGACGGCGCGCGCCTTTCGATACGCATGCGCCCGCGCCTTGGACGCAGCGCCGCGCTGCTGCACGCGCTCGCCTGGGCCTTCGCCGGCGCGACGATCTTCACCGACCTCTTCCTCGATCCCAGGGAAGAGCCCTTCTACACCGTGCTCGGCGTGGGCGCCTCGGCGGTGCTGATCCTCTTCACCTGGTCGGTGATCCTCGCCGCCGTCGCGGTGCTGCGCGCCGAGGCCCCGCGCCTTCCGGCGGGCGTGCTGCTGCTCTCGCTCTCGTACCTCACGGTTGGCTATCTGTTGTTGTGGCGCTACCACTTCAGCCTGTTCCTTGTGCGCGGTTCGCCGCCGGGCTTCTGGGATTTCGCCGGCTATGGCGCGTTCTGGCTGGGGCTGCTGCTGTTCGTCCCGATGCTGTACGCCGCGGCCATCGGCGCGCTGCTTGGTTACTGGAAGGTGCGGCGTGCCGTGCGCAGGGCGGAACAGGCGGGCGGCGAGCCGTGGTCGCCAGGGCGCCGCTGGCGCCTGGGGCTGCTCTGGTTTTTCGGCGCGTTGCTGGTGCTGGCCGTGCCGTTGATGCCGTGCCTGCCGTTCCTGTACAGCGCCGTGGACCGCTGGAACCATCCGACCTGGGACTGGCGCTTCGCCGTCAGCAACGGCACGCCCAACTACGCGCGCGGCCTGACCGTGCGCTTCCTGTGGCTCAGCGACGACGGGGCCTTCATGCGCAGCCGCAGCACGATCCTCTGGACCGGGCAACTCACGAAGGCGCAGACCCTCGCGCACCTCTTCGACGCGAAGCCCGGGAAATGCGAGATCGGCTTCCGCGCGCTGAGTACCTCGTACGTCGAGGAAGCCCGCGCGCAGGCCGTGCGCATGGGCGACGGCGAATGGAAGCCGGCCGAGCCCATCGTCCTGAGGTATGCCGGGGAATTCCTCGCACAGCGCGGGGAACCGGAGGAGATCCGCCGCTACCTCGATCCGGCGCGCAAATCGCCGCAGATGTTCCGCGTGGCCTTTCTGCGCGAACTGGCGCAGTGCAAGCGTTGGGAGTACGTGCCCGACCTGGTGAAGTACCTGGCGCACGATCCGCCCGAACGCGAGGAGGCGCTCTTCGCCTTGGCCCGCCTGGCCGACGACACGCAGCGCGAGGAATGCTGGGCGGAATTCGCCACCCGCTCAAGTATGGACTTTCGCTGCGACGCGGCGGCGGCGCTGAAGGAGTTCACCAACCTGAACCTTCGCGCACGCCTGATGATTCGCTTCCTGAGCGCCGCCGACTGGAGGATACAATCGGCGGCTATGGAAGAGTATTCGAAGGAGTCTTTCCTTCAGAATGCCATTGTCGGCTTCGGGACAACGTTCGAGGGATCTCTAATTCCCTGGGTGGAGGTTTTAGGACCGCTTCTCCAAAGTCCGCAGCCGGGCGTCCGGCGCATGGCGGCGTTTCACCTCAGCGGCGTATTCGATCTGCCGGCGCCCAACATTCAGTTGAAGCAAGGTGCCGACGCGCGCAAGGCTGTGGTATTCTCAGGCAGCGAGGATCCTGAGTTTAAACCGCTGGAAGAACTCGAGATCCAACGCGCGAAGGAGACTGCGGAAAAGTACCTCCTTGAAATGGAGAAGAAGTGACGGACCAACTGGACGGCCCTGAAGCCTTCGAAGCCCCGCCGCCGCCGCGCCCCGCCGTGCGCGACCGCCACGCGCGCGTGGCCGCCGCCGTGCACTTCGCCGCCATCGCAACGCTGCTCGGCGCACTGTACCTTTACGGGCGAGCTTCCGACACCGAAGACACCGTGATCACGGCGGCGGTGTACGCTTTCGTTGCCGGCCTGGTGATGTGGTTCTGGTCGATGTGGTGCGCGGTGCGTTCGCTGCTGGCCAAGGAGGACGCCGACCTCGCGTGGGTCGTCCTGAGCCTGGTACTCGCCGAAGCTCCCATGATGGGCCTGCTGCTCCTTAAATAGGCGGCTGAGGAGCGCCGCCGCCTTCCGCCCTTTCGCGCCATAAGCTCCTGCCGTATCCTGTCCGTGCCCAAGAACGAGGGAACACGGCATGGACGCAAAGCGCCTGATCGCGAAACGCGCGGCGGGGATCGAGGCCAGCGGCATCCGCAAGATCTTCGACCTCGCCGCGACGCTGAAGGACCCCGTCAACCTCTCCATCGGACAGCCGGACTTCGATGTGCCCGAGCCCGTCAAGGACGCGGCCTGCGAGGCCATCCGCTCGGGCTTCAACCGCTACACGCCGTCGGCCGGTATCCCTGAGCTGAAGGACGCGATCCTCTCGCGCTTCGCCGAACGCCACGGCGTGCACCCCGAAGCCTGCGTCGTGACCGCGGGCGTCAGCGGCGCGCTGACGCTGGCTCTGCTGGCGCTCGTCGAACCCGGCGACGAAGTGCTGATGCCCGACCCGTTCTTCGTCAGCTACAAGCACCTGACCACGATGTGCGGCGGCACGCCGGTCTTCTACGACACGTACCCGGATTTCCGGCTCGACGTCGCGCGCGTCGAAGCCAAGCTCACGCCGAAGACGAAGGCCATCCTGGCCATGTCGCCCGGTAATCCGACGGGCATGTGCATCGACGTCAAGGCCGCGAAGGCCTTGGGCGAGCTGGCCCGCAAGCGCGGCGTCGCGGTGATCAGTGACGAGATCTACGAGCTTTTCGTCTACGGCGCGAAGGCGCAGAGCCTGCTCTCGCATTACCCCGAGGGCACGCTCAGCCTGGGCGGCCTCAGCAAGACCGCCTCGATGACCGGCTGGCGCGTGGGCTGGGCGCTGGGGCCGTCGGCGTGGATCGAGCAACTCGCCAAACTCCAGCAGTTCACCTTCGTCTGCGCGCCCAGCTTCGCGCAGAAGGCCGCGCTGGCCGCGTTCGGCGCGGACCTGTCGGCGGCGGTCCCCGAGTACAAAGTGAAGCGCGACACCATGGTTGCCGGCCTGCGCAAGGCGGGGTACGAGGTCGCCGAGCCCGACGGCGCGTTCTATCTCTTCGTGAAGGTCCCGGCGAAGTACAAGAGCGGGCAGGTCTTCGTCGAGGAGGCCGCGCGACGCGAGCTGCTGATGGTGCCGGGCAACGTCTTCTCCGCGCGCGACACGCACTTCCGCATCTCCTACGCCGCGCCCGACGAGAAGCTTGCGCGGGGGCTCGAGATCCTGCGCGCATTGTCGTCTTGACGCTTCGCACCCTGCCATTTTGACCGGGCGCCCGTGAGACGGAATTTCCGGGTCGTTTTCGCAAGCCATTGAATTTCAATCACTTGTTGCGCCGCGGGCGCCGCGTTCGTTCTGGCACGCTCTTTGTTATGTATCTCACCAGCCAAAGTGCTTCCGAGGACCGGAAGCTGGAGACGCCCCGCGCGTCGTTAGTAATAGAGGAGGTACTCGCAATGGTTGCTCGTCTGAATGGCTGTGCCACGCCGGGTTCGCTGGTGGAATGCACCATGGATCCGTTCTTCGCGAACTTCTTCAATCTGGGCGCTCCCGCGACGCCGCGGGCTGCGCGCAACTTCCCCGCTCTGAACATCTGGGAGGACGCGCAGGCGTACTACGTCGAAGCCCAGGTGCCCGGACTGAGCATGGAGCAGATCGAGCTCCAGGTCGAGGAGGGCGAACTGGCCCTGAAGGGCGAGCGGAAATTCCCCGAGCGCGAAGGCGCCACGTGGCACCTCCGCGAACTCGGCGAGGGCGCTTTCGAGCGCAAGCTGCGCCTGCCTGAGGACGCCGACGCCGCCAAGGCGAAGGCCACTCTGGCCAACGGTATCCTGCGCATCGAGCTGCCCAAGCACGAACGCGCGAAGCCGCGCAAGATCGAGATCAAGGGCGTGGAATAAAGTTCCTGCGCCCTTCCACTTGGAGGCCGAACGGGCATCGGGCCCGTTCACGGAGAAGGAGGGCGAAAAAATGAATCTGGTACCGTGGAAGAAAGGCAAGCTGCAGGAGAAGCGGGAGATGGCGCCGATCGCTCAGTTCCACAGCGAGATGGACCGCATGATCGACCGGTTCTTCCGCGATCCGTGGGGCAACTTCGGGGCCGCGGGCAACTTTCCCGAGCTGTTCCGAGGCACGGCGATGGCCGACTGGAACCCCAGCATAGACGTGAAGGAAAATGCCGAAGAGATCATCGTGCGGGCCGAAGTGCCCGGCGTCGACGCCAAGGACCTGAACCTGACGGTCCACGAGAACGTCCTGACCATCTCCGGCGAGAAGAAGGACAGCCGCGAGTTGAAGGAAGGCGACCTGCAGCGAACCGAAAGCAGCTACGGTTCCTTCGCGCGCAGCATCGCGCTGCCGCCGGAAGCCAAGCAGGACGCGATCAAGGCCGAACACAAGAATGGCGTGCTGACCGTTCACGTGCCCAAGCAGCCCGGCTCGGGTCCCAAGCGCATCGACGTGAAGGGAAGCTGAAGTACATCCGTAATAGATGCTGTTGGAGCGGGGGAGGCGGGCGAATAGCCCGTCTCCCCTTCGTGTTTTAAAAGCGCCGACGCGGCGGCGGACCGATGTGCTCGTGCTGCGGATCGTTGCTGTGGAACGTGAGTCGGAAATCCGCCCGCCGCCGCCCCGGCGGAAAAGACCAGTGCCCGCCTTTCCCCGATAATCGGACGCCTCAGAAAAAATTATCTTCAATGTTGAAGGCCCTTTGATGAGCCGCCGTCTCCCGGTCAGGAGGCGATGGATGGGACTCGATTCTGCGAGCGTCCCGCCGCCCGGAATAAGAGAACAAGCGTAAAGGAAGGAGCGCAGCGATGAAGGTAAAGCATTCCATAGCCATTGCCGTGGCGGCGGCCATGCTCGTCGGCGGAGCATACGTGGTGCTTCCGGACCTGGCGGCGCGGGTCAGCTACGCGGCGGAGTCCGGCAAGGCCGAGGCCGCGCACGAGAATCTCAAGACGGCCAACAACCTCAGCCTGGCCTTCCAGGAGGCCGCCAAGGCCGTTCGCCCGTCGGTGGTCAGCATCCAGTCCGAACAGAAGGTCACGCGCCGGGTGATGGGGCGGTTCAACGGGCAACCGATGCCCGACTTCCCATGGCAGGAATTCTTCGGGCGGCGCTTCCAGATGCCGCAGCCGCAGGAGCAGCCGGACAACGGCGACGACAACGTCCAGGGCACCGTGCCGATGGGTTCGGGTACCGGCGTGATCCTTAGCGCCGACGGTTACATCCTGACCAATAACCACGTCGTCCAGAACGCCGACAAGGTGACCGTGGGCCTGAGCAACGACAAGACCTACACCGCAAAAGTCATCGGCACCGACAAGCGCAGCGACTTGGCCGTGGTGAAGATCGAAGCGACGGACCTGACGCCCGCCAAGCTGGGCGACAGCGATGCACTGGAAGTTGGCGAGTGGGTGCTGGCCGTAGGCAATCCCTTCGGGCTGCGCTATAGCGTCACCGCGGGCATCGTCAGCGCCAAGGGCCGCAGCAACGTCGGCATCACCGACTACGAGGACTTCCTGCAGACCGACGCGGCCATCAACCCCGGCAACAGCGGCGGCCCGCTGGTGAACCTGAAGGGCGAGGTCGTCGGCATCAACACCGCCATCGCCTCGCGCAGCGGCGGCTACATGGGCATTGGTTTCGCGATCCCGATCGAGCTCGCGAAAACGGTCAAGGACAGCCTGATTGCCAGCGGCAAGGTCGAACGCGGCTGGCTGGGCGTCGTGATTCAGAACCTCGACGAGGACATGGCCGCGTCGTTCGGCTACAAGGGCACCGACGGCGTGCTGGTCGGCGACGTCACGAAGGGCGGGCCCGCCGAGGCCGCCGGCTTCAAGCAGGGTGACATTATCGTCACGTACGACGGCAAGCCCATGAAGAACATGAACGTCCTGCGCATGGCGGTTGCCGCCACCGCGCCCAATCGCAAGGCTGCGGTCGAGATCTTCCGCGACGGCGCGATGAAGGCGCTCACAGTCACCGTCGGCGAACTCGAGAACGGCCTCGCCGAAGCCAAGACCGGCAGCGCAGGCGGCGAGGTGTCCGAGGAACTGGGCATGAAGGTCGCGCCGCTGAGCGAAGCCGACGCCCGCCAGTTGGGCCTGCCCGCGGATTCCGGCGGCGTGCGCGTGACTTCGGTGACCCCCGGCGGCCTGGCCGCGCATGCGGGCATCGCGGAAAACGACGTTGTCCTGTCGGTGAACGGAAAGGACATCATGAATCCGCAGATCTTCGCGAACGAGGCCGGCAAAGCCGACCTCGCGAAGGGTCTGCGCCTGCGCGTCTTCTCCGGCGGGAACGCGCGCTTCGTCTTCCTGAAGAAGGCCGATTAGCGGCCTGCCAACGGCCACCGCAGCGGGGCACGCAAGGGCTTCCCTGGACCCGCTCTCCAACACCCTTGCGTGTCCCGCACTCTTAACCGAATGCAAAACCCGCCGCCTTTGTGCGGCGGGTTTGATTTGGGACGTGCGTAATAAAGCAGCCTCTAAAGCGCGCGGACGGCCAGCGTCCGCGCCTGCCCGTCGGCCAGCGGCTGCGCGACGATGCCCAGGTTCTTGGACTCGTGGTACCAGGCGTCCATCCAGTGCGTGTTGTAGGGCTTGAAGAGAATCAGCGCGCGCGCGCCGTCGAAGCCTCTTATCGCGAAGCGCCCCGCGCGGCCGATCTCCGCGCCGAGTTCCTCGGCGCTGACCTCCTGCTGCATATCGGTGGCGAAGCGTTTGCCCGCGCCGGTTACGACCTCGCCTTCGCCCTTCAACAGGAACGGAAGCTGCAGGTACGCGGGCGCGACGGCCTGCGCATACGCTTTGTCGAGGTCCGTGCGGGCTGTCAGCCGCACGTCGCCGCCGACGATCTCGGCATCCAGCGTGGCGCGGAAGCCGGGGTAATCGAGGCGCAGGCGCCCCGACGCCGCGCCCTTTTTCTCGACCGAACCCTTCGTCGCCAGGCAAGGCAGGCCCAGCGGGCGCGAGCCGGCGGTGAAGAGGGAAAGGGCTGCCTGGCGCTTGCCGTGCCCGCCACCGATCAGCACGCCGTGCTTTTCGTGGAAGACCGAGAGATGCGCCTGGAAGTCCAGCGCCCAGCGCGTGCCGGGCAACTCGGGCCGCGTGATGCCGCACAGCGCGACGGACCACGGCCCACTGCGCAGCATCAGCGCGGGAAAGCTCGCATCGCCCGGCGCGCCGTGCACGCCGTCGCCAACCAGCGGCGGGATCGAAACATCGAGCGCGGGCTCGTCGTTCGGCAGGTCACGCACGAACTGCGCCATGTGGAAGAGCCCCAGCCAGCTGCCGTGCGTCTGGTAGCCGGGCTGCAGGCCTTCGGCGTTGATGCGGTCGAGCAGCAGGTGCAGCGTCGCGCGGCCTTTGGGGAAGCGCGCCCACGCCGCCGGAAGCATCGAGACCATGTAGCCGGTGTAGCGCACGCGCCCGTCGAGGACCTCGCAGGGATGCCCGTTCGGCCAGTAGAAGACGCGCAGGAAGCGCAGGCATTTTTCGAGCGCTTCAAGCGCCGCAGCGCTGCCGGTCAGCGCGTGGTAGTGGCTCAGGCCGCTCAGCGTCATATGCATGTAGGCCATCACCGGCCCGTCGTGCTCGAGCCAGATGCCCGCCGGATGCTGCGCGGCGATGGCACGTTCGAACTGCTCGGCCGCGAAGGC
This sequence comes from Planctomycetota bacterium, assembly GCA_023150555.1. GTDB lineage: Bacteria > Planctomycetota > SZUA-567 > H5-PLA8 > H5-PLA8 > JAKLKQ01. The sequence goes on along the minus strand of JAKLKQ010000062.1, from coordinate 8,497 downwards.
TTCGTTCTCCGCGTCGCCGAAATGCTTCGCCAGCGCGAGCGTCGCGGTCAGCTCCCAGATCGGGTGGTTGCGGACGTTGTGGTTGCGCGCGAAGCGCTCTTCGGCGCAGGACGCCCGCGCGGTCTTCGCGATGGCGCGCAGCGCGCGGCGCAGGCTGGCCTCGCAGGCGACGTCGAGATCGCGGTCCATCGCCGGACGCAGAAGCTCCCACGTGCGGAGAAAGGAGAAGCTGCGCCAGTTGCCGGCGAATTTGCGAGGCGGCGAATCGTGCCCGCTGCCCATGTAGTTGCCTGCGCCGTCCTCATGCTTCAGCATCCCGCGCAGGCTGCGCAGCGCGCCGTCGAGGACCTTGGCGTTGCTACGCCAGGGATTCTCCGGGTGGTCGAGGGTGTACAGCAGCGCGAGCGGGTAGTAGGCGAACTGCTGGAAGTCGGTGGGCCACTGCGCGTGGCGCCCGGCGTCGGGCCAGAAGTGCCCGTCGGCGTCCTCGCACGCGAGGATGCCCTCGGCGCACGATGCCAGATAGCGTACCGCCTTGTCTTTCAGTCTGAGCATCTATGTTGAAACAGGACGCCGGCACGCGCCATTGCGCGCGCCGGCGCCTCCTTTATTAACGGCGTTCCGCCGCCCTGGCGCAGTTACTTGATGGCCGCTACCGCTTCCTGAGCGGCCTTGGCGATCTCCGCGTCGGCGTTCTTGGTCAAGGCCTCGACCTTGGCCTTGATGCCCGTGAAGGCGTGGCCCTGCAGCCGGATCGTCTCCAGTGCTTCGAGCACATCGCCCTTCGTCTTGCTGTCGAGCATGCGAGTCCAGGCATCGATGGTCCTTCCGCCGGGCATCTGGACGTCGCTCGACAGCGCTTCCTTCGGCCCCGCGTCGACGGCCTCGGCCGGGGCATCGCCGGCGGGCGCGGAGCCCTCCGTCTTCGCGGCTGCGGTCGTCTTCGCCGGAGCGGGCTTCTTCACCGGAGCCGGCGGCGTGGGCAGAGCCGGCGTGGACGACGCGGTGGGCTCGGTCTTTTTCTTGGTGGTGCGCGGCGGGCCGCCGCCGCCGCAGGACGTAAGGGTCAGCGCAAGGGCCAGTCCGATTCCGAACGTGAGAACTCGCATGGCACATCCTCCCCAGATACGGCTTCCGGCCGGCTGGGTCGCGCCGGAAGCGCTCCCGCTGAATCTATTCTCTACCCAGTTTCCTTCAGGCAACGGACATCTTACGTAGGTTGCCGCCGAGATCAACCTTTTCGTATACACCGGAAAAGGCGTGCCGAAGGCAAGCGAGCGTGTAACATGGCGCTCGTTTCACGCGTCGAATGGCGATGGGAGGAAGCGCGTGCGGCTCGATTCTCGTGCCTGGGCGGCGATGTGTTGGGCCGCCTCCTTTATAGGGGGCGCGGCGGCGCCGTGCGCCTTGGGCGCCGAAGGCACGGTGGTGACGGTCGAGCAGGGCCGTGCGGAATTGAGCAATGAGAGCGGGCAGCTGGATGTGAAGGCCGGCGAGAGCGCGCGCATGCTTCGCGGCGTGCCGCCGCGCGCGGCGGAGGAAGCGGCCGCGTCCCTGTCGGCGGGCGCCCCGAAGGACCGTCCGGCGCTGCAGGGCGATCCGGTTCCGCTGGAGGTCCGCTACGACGAGGCCCAGGGCGTCGTCGCCGTCGACGGCGCGTTTGTGAGGCTAGGCCCGTCCGAGGGCGGCGTGCGCAAGGGCGAGAACGCGGAGGCCGGCGTACGCGCGGAGCTTTCCCCGGAGGGAAAGCTGGAGATTTCCGAGACGAGGCCGCGCAAAGGCGCGAAAGAAACGCGCCGCGCCACGCGCAGGCCCGACGGGCAGTGGACCCACGAGTTCGGCGGGCAGGTAATGACCGTCGCCGCCGACGGAACCACCACGCTGCTGGGCAAAGACGGGAATAAGATCGTGATTCCGCCCGCCGGCCAGGGCGCGCCGGCCGTGCCTGCGGAAGATCCGGCTCCATCGGAATACCGCTGGCAGCTGGGCGTGCACCTGAGCAAGGAAGAGACGAAGAGCATGGTGGTCTCGGATGTCTCGCCGGGCTCGCCGGCCGAGAAGGCGGGCTTGAAGGCCGGCGACCAGATCGTCTGGGTCGGCAACTTTAGCGTCCGGAATACCGACGCCGTCGGGCGCTTCCTGTCCAAGCAGCCCAAGGGCAAGCGCGTCAAGATCCACGTGCAGCGCGGCGACCAGAAGTTGGACCTCTTCGCCGTGATGGGCGACTGGGACGAGTAACCGCCACACTTCCGCAAAGCGTTACTTCACGATCTCGAATTGGTCGAAGGCGTTCCCGTCCGCGTCGCGCGCGGCGACGGCGAGCGTGCGGCCCGAGAAATCGAGCTGCAGGTAGTGGTGGCGCTGCGGGACGGTACAGGCCGAGGTGGGGCGGGGGCCTTCGTCGCGCACCTTCGTGAACTTGCCGCCCATGCCGCCGGCGGTGCAGAAGACGATGCCGTCCGCGCGGCGTTCGCCGGTCGCGTAATCGAGCGCGAAGGTGCGGTCGTAGAGGTGGTCGTGGCCGCGCAGGCACAGATCCACGCCGCCTTCCGCGCAGGTTTCGGCGAACGCGTCGGCCTCCTCCGTCGGATGCCACGTGCGCCCGGAGCCGTAGCGGTTGTCGGGCCAATGCGTGACCGCCAGGATCCAGCGCGCGCCGCGCGCGCGAGCGGCGGCCAGGTCCGCGCGCAGCCAGCGGAACGGCTCGCTTTGCTCGTCGCGGCGGAAGGCGAAGCGTCCGTTCTCGCCGGGGTACGCCGTGGCGGCGAAGGCGACGTGCAGCGGGCCGAAGCCGACCGAATAGAAGAGCTGGTTGTGCGGCATCGCCATGATGCGCCTGTAGCGCGTCATTTCGAGGTCGAAGTCCTGCCAGTCGTGGTTGCCTGGAATCGTGAAGAGCGGCCGGCCCCTGGCCGCGGCGGCGTCGAGCAGCGGCTGCATCCACTGCCGCGCCAGCGCCCAGCCTTCGTCGGTGGCCTCGTGCACCAGGTCGCCGGCGATGATCGAGAAGGCGGCCTCCGATTCGGCCCAGCGCGCCGCGATCGCGCGCGTCTCCTCCTTTATAAGGAGGTGGTTCTGCGGGTCGGCGCCCGCGAAGACGGTGAAGCGTTCGGGCGCCGCCGCGTTCAGCGCCACGTGGCCGGCGCTATTCGACATGCTCGATCACCTCGCCGCCGCGCAGTTCGTAGAGCGCGCCGTGAACGATCGGCAGGCGCACGATCTCGGCGTCGGGCAGCTTGCGGTAGGCGCCGCGCAGCGCGCGCGTCATGTAGCCGTGCGTGACGGCGAGCACGTTCGCGTCCGGGCCCTGGGCGCTGAGCCAGGCGCGGGCGCGCTGCACGCACGCGGCGAAGCTTTCGCCCTGCGGCGGCGCGAAGCCCCAGCGGTCGGCGGCGTAGCGCGCGTTCTGGCCGGGAAAGCGCTCCTCGATCTCGGGCTCGGTCAGGCCTTCCCAGGCGCCGAAGTCGAGTTCGCGCAGCATCGGATCGGTCTGGATGCGTGCCGTATCGAGCGCGAGGGTATCGGCGACCAGCACGGCGCTCTGCTGCGCGCGCCGCAGCGGGCTGCAGCGGTACTTTAGCCCGCCGGGCTCGGGCAGTAGCCTCTTCAACCGTTCGGCGCAGGCGAGCACCGATTCGATGCCGCGCTTCGTAAGGGGCGCGTCGCCGCTGCCCTGCTTGCGCTTCTCGCGGTTCCAGATCGTCTCGCCGTGCCGGACCAAGTAGATGGGCATGGCCGCATCCTACTCCTTCTTTTGAATTCGTCACACGCCGCGCTTTTCGCGCCACGCGCCCGGCGGCATCTTGTGGTGCTTGCGGAAGATGCGCACGAAGTAGTTGGCGTCGTCGTAGCCGCATTCGGCGGCGACTTCCTGCACGGTCAGGTACGGCGCTTCCAGCAGCCGGCGCGCGTGGGCCATGCGCATCTTCTGCTGGTGCTGCAGCGGGCCGCAGCCGAAGCGTTCGCGGAAGAGCGCCGTCAAATGGCTGGGGCTGAGGTGCGCGTATCGCGCGAGTTCCTCGATGGCGACGGCTTCCGAGCGCCGCGTTTCGAGGTAGCGCACGGCGCGCGCGAGGCCCGGGTGCCACTCGGCGGCGGCGGCACTGCGGTTCTCGATGCGATTGATGCGCTCGAGCACGGCCAGCGCGAGCGCCCCGGCGACGTCGTTGCGTTCGGGCGCGCGTTCGCCCGGTAGCGGGGCGTGGCGCAGTTCGCAGAGGTCTTCCATCCAGCGCGGCACCAGCGGATCGTGGCTGACGTCGACGGTGCGCGCGGCGTCGTCGAAGCAGTGGTCGAAGTCGTCGATCACCGCGTAGGTCGTGCGCGTGAAGACGGGCGTGTGCTGGAACTGCGGGACGCGCTTGGGCAGCACGAACAGCGTGCCGGCGCGCGCGTCGAGCGACTTGGCGCCGGCCTCGCAGCGGCAGCGCCCTTCGGTCACCAGGACCAGTTCCATGCCCGGGTGTTCGTGCCACGACACGTCGCGCTTGGCGGCGAAGCGGCTGGCGTTGACCAGGCGCGGCAGGCGGACCACGGCCGGGCGCGCGGCGTGGGGCGAAGGGGCTTTCGGGGGCATGGCGGGGCCTCCATCGTTTCGTGCTATAGTATCGCCGCCCCGTCCATTGTGAAGATGGGATCCAACGCGTATTTTCCTGCTATTCCAAACGCGATCCTGCTGATCGCGCCACCGGTTGCATAAAGGAGCGCACGCATGCCCGCCGCCGCCGCAGAAAAGACGACGCCAGGATTGACCGCGGAGGACCGGGCGTGTTACGAAGCCGACGGATTCCTGGTCTTCGACGACGTCTTTACGCCCGCCGAAGTCGAAGCGCTGCGCGCGGTGGCGGAGAGCGCCAAGATCCGCGCCGAGCACCAGGCGCGCGACGGTTATCTCGAGAAGACCATCCACCTGCTGGGGCTGACCGCGAAGGATCCCGCGTTCATGGACTTGGCGAAGGACCCGCGCATCGTCGAGCGCCTCAAGCCGCTGCTGGGCCCGGACATCCAGCTCCAGCACAGCAAGCTCGCCGCAAAGCCGGCGGCGAAGAACGCCGGACCCTTCGGCTGGCATCAGGATTTCTGCTTCTTTCCGCACAGCAATTACAGCCTGGCCGCGGTGATGGTGATGCTCGACGACGCCACGCCCGACAACGGCTGCATGTACATGGTGAAGGGCAGCCACAGACTCGGGATGCTGGACCACGCCAGCGCTGACGGGCTCTTCACCGGAAGCTGCGCCGAGTCGCGCTGCTGGGAGGAAGACCCGTCGAAGGTCGTGGCGATCACGCCGCGGGCCGGCGGGATCAGCATCCACCATTGCCTGACGCTGCACGGTTCGCCGGCGAACCGCAGCGGGCGCCCGCGCCGCGGCCTGGTCTTTCAGTACCGCGCCGACGACGCCTTCCAGTTCGCCGACGGCGTGTGGGCGGACACGGGCGTGCTGGTCTGCGGGCAGAGGCGGGAGCGCGTGCGCTGCGAGGCGGGCGTGATCCGGCTGCCCAAGACGACGCGCTACAGCGGCAACCCATTTGGCGATGCGTGGAACCAGTCGGGGGCGCTGGTGGACCGGCAGTCCTTTTTGCCGGAGCGGTACCGGGGAAAATGACTTCGCCCTTTGACGTGCGCATTCAGGAAACGGTTGGATGAGGAAGTACGGAAAAGGACGGAACTGTACGGACTTACGCAAAGCGTAAGCACAAAGTCCTGCGCGGGGCGGTAGCCTTCGATCTCTAATCTTTCATCTCTTAACTCTTATCTGTCTTCCTCGCCTCCTTTATCTTTCATCTCTGACCTCTTAATTGTCGTCTGCTTTTAAAAAGTTTCGGCCCCATCCAGATGGGTCACGAGGCGCCGCGCCGCCGGCTGCGACCGGCGTCACGGGGAACCCCGTCCCTATCGACAATGAGCTCGCTCAGCGTCTGCGGGCGACTTACCCCCGCCGGTCATGTCGACGGGATACTACCTTTGCGCATCGGTCTGCAAGGAAACGCATCCGCACAGGGAGGGCATTGAACTCCGACCACTTTTCCCCCGTCCTCGCAGTCACTTCATTAGACGCCGATGTTGACCTATTGTCAACTTAATTTTGTTGAGTTGCCTAAATTTATTTAGCCACAGTGTGACATTTAAACGTCATATATATGACGTTTTGTTATATTTTCTTCGTCGGTAGAGCATAATTGCCGGCATACACAAAGTCCAAAGCTCTTGCCGCGAGGTGGTAAGATAGCGTCGAGCGCGCGTAACTTCGTGCCGGCGCACGGCATCTATAAATGAAAGAGCCCGGATTGCAGGCCGTGCGCGCGGGGCTTGCTCGCCTCTATGCACACGGTTTTTTCCGCTCGGCGGTTCGGCTATCATGCGTGCCAGTGACGTCAGGAACCGGGAGCGTCCATGGTCCGTAGCCGGCACGGCATCGCGATGACCCCCGCCGAACGCACGCGCGGCGGCGCGTGGTGGCGCCTCTGGACGGGCGCCACGCGCGTGCACCGCCGCTGCGCCGACTGCGGGGCCGCGCTGGATGTCTCGCAGCTCATGCCGGGCAACCGCGCGCGCTGCGGCGGCTGCGGCAGCGTCTTCGTGCTGTGCCTGGACGAACTTTCGGCCGCGGATCCCGCCGCCAAGGCCGCGAACGGCAACGGCGCGGCGAGCGTGCTGATGCCGCCGTCGCTGGAAGCGGCCGCGCCGCTGACGGAGTCGCAGGCGCACCAGCTGCTGCAGAAGCCCCCCAAGCGGATCGGGCCGTACCTGATCGAACGCGAGATCGCGCGCGGCGGCACGGCGGTCGTCTACTGCGGGCGCCACGAGACGCTCTTCAAGCCTGTCGCCGTGAAGCTGCTGCTGCCCGGCATGGCCAGCAGCGAGGAGATGGGCCGGCGGCTTTTGCGCGAGGCCCTGGCGCTGGCGCGCTTCCGCCACCCGCACATCGTCCCGGTGCTGGACGGCGGCGCCACCGACGAAGGCCTGCATTACCTCGTGATGGAGTACGTCGACGGCGAGGACCTATCGCGGCTGCTCACGCGCGAGAAGCCCATGGACTGGCGCCGCGCGTTCACGCTGCTGGCGCAGGTGATCGAGGCCATCGACTTCGCGCACGCGCACGGCGTGATCCACCGCGACCTGAAGCCCGGCAACATCCTGCTGGAAGGCGACGGCCAGACCGCGCAGATCGCCGACTTCGGGCTCGCGCGCGACGAGCAGGCGCACAGCCGGCTTACGCGCACCGGTGTCGCCCTGGGCACGCCGACGTACATGCCGCCCGAGCAGGCGACGGGCTCGCGCGAGCACATCGACCGCTGCAGCGACATCTACAGCTTGGGCGCGATCGCCTACGAGATGCTGACCGGCAAGCCGCCCTTCGAGGGGCAGACGGTGATGGAGACGCTCTTCAAGGTCGTGCACCACGAACCGCCCGCGCCGCGCCAGCTGCAGCCGAAGATCCCGCGCGAGATCGAGGCCATCGTGCAGAAGGCGATGCAGAAGGACCCCTCGAAGCGCTACGCCAGCGCCTACCAGATGCTCGGCGACGTGAAGGCCTGCCTGGCCGGCGAACTGCCGCCGGTGGCGTGGGCGGGCCGGGGGAGCGTCCTCGGACGCGTGCTGCGCCGCACGGGGCTCAGCGGCTGGCAGGCCGCGCTGGTGCTCCTGGTCCTAGTGCTGGGCCTAGGCTGGCTGGCCGAACGCGGACACGCGCAGAACAGGTTCGCCCGCGCGCTGCGCGACGGGCGCGAGCTGCTCCAGGACGGGAAACTCGACGAGGCCGACAAGCGCTTCGAGGAGGCGCTGAAACTCGACCCCGAGAACCCGAAGGTCTACGAGGGCCGCCGCGAAGTCCGCCGCGCGCGCGAGGCGCTTCAGGCCGCCAAGGAGCGCAACTCGGCGAACGGGACCGCCGGGCCGAGCAAGGAGGCCGTCAACCAGGAACTGGAGAAGCGCTTCGCGACGATGACGCCCACCGAGCGCAAGGCCATCGTCGAGGGCGGCCCGCAGAAACTCAGCGAGTTCGTCACCGGCGTCTGGGAGAGCCTTAAGGCGCTGGGCGGCGACGAGGGGATGATCCCCGCGCCGCGGAACTCGAACGACGCGCAGGTCTCGCGGCTGACGGTCTCGGCGCAGGCCGCCGGAACGAAGCTCACGCTGCGCCCGGCCACCGGCGGGGCCGCGCTGGGGCCTGTGCAGACCGCGCCCGCGACGTGGGCGCTGACGCCCGGCGTGTATGCGCTGGAGGTCGAGGCGCCCGATCAGCCGCCACGCCGCGTACTGCTGCCGGTGGAGGCGCGCAAGCCGGTGAAGTTGAAGCTCGACGGGGAAGGCAAGGTAATCGAATGACGGGTGACGCCGCGAAGGTCCTTCGTCAATCCAGAACGACTTCAACGCAGAGACGAGTTCGGCGGAAGCGCCGAAGGCGCGGATTAATGTAGCCTGGGGCAAGCGCGGCTGAAAAGCCGCGCGCCGCCCCAGGAATTCGGGTTCGCACCGTCGGGGGGGGGGGCGGGGG
>JAKLKQ010000061.1 GCA_023150555.1 Planctomycetota bacterium | reverse complement strand
GCGAGACCTTCATCGCCGTCCTCACCTACAACCTCATGATCCTCGCTCTACTTCTGCCTTTGTTTTCAACAGAGCATTCAATTTCCAATCGGCCCGCAATACCTTGCAGCTTGAAGATTGAGGTTTGAAGCTTGTTTGGATCTTGGGTCTTGGATCTTTCCGATCGTTTGCTGTTTGCCGTTTGCTGTTTTGAGCATTGGGCTTTGAATTTTGTTTGGATCTTGGTTCTTGGATCTTTCCGATCGGCTGCCTTTTGCCATCGTGTAACACTTCGAGCTTCGCGGCGGCTTTTCCTTTCGCTCTTTTCCCGTTTTTTTCTCTTTGCCGTTTGCCTTTTCCGGATACCGGCGTCCGGAACCCGGACCCCGCTTTAATACGCTTTGCGTATTATGCACCTCGCGCAACGTAACACATCCACATCGTGCAACGTAACACCCGCCGTTCACGTAAACCCTATTTGCACTCCGCGCAGCACCTCGCGCAAAAACGTCATAACTCCAATGATCCCGTTGCGAAAACTTCCCTGCACCTTGTTTGAATCGAGGAAAGATCGATACAAATCGCCATGTGCACTCCAGCACGTCGCGCAGCACAACGTGAGTCGCGAAATTTCGCGAGCAACTCATGAAATCTCGCGACTGACGTTTTATGTCAGCACGCAACGTGCAGGAACTTTTTTGAACGGCGACGGCGGCGCCTTATTTGACCGCGGCGCAGACCTTTTCGGCGGCGTCGGCGAGGCCGTCGGCGGTGGTGACGGCGAGGCCGCTGGCCTTCAGGACTTCCTTGCCTTCCTTCGAGGCGTTGCCTTCCAGGCGCACGACCAGCGGCACCTTCAGGTTGACTTCCTTGGCCGCGGCGATGACGCCTTCGGCGATGACGCGGCAGCTCATGATCCCACCGAAGATGTTGACCAGAATGGCTTTAACGTTGGGATCGCTGAGGATGATCTTGAAGCCCGCGGTGACGCGTTCCTTGTTCGCGCTGCCGCCGACGTCGAGGAAGTTGGCGGGCATCTTGCCGTAGAGCTTGATGACGTCCATCGTCGCCATGGCCAGGCCCGCGCCGTTGACCAGGCAGCCGATCTGGCCGTCGAGCGCGATGTAGTTGAGGTCGAACTTCCGGGACTCGACCTCCTTGGGGTCCTCTTCCGCAAGGTCGCGCAGTTCCTCGACTTCCGGATGCCGGTACAGCGCGTTGTCGTCGAAACTCAGCTTCGCGTCCATGCAGAAGACCCGGTCTTTGCTGAGCGCCAGCGGGTTGATCTCGAGGAGGCTGCAGTCGAGCTTGACGTAGGCCTTGGCGAGGTTGCCCAGCAGTTTGACGCCGGACTTGAACGCGTCGCCCGTCAGGCCCAGGAAGAAGGCCGCGCGGCGCGCCTGGTGCGGCCACAGGCCGTCGGCGGGGTCGAAGTGGACGCGCAGGATCTTCTCGGGGCTCTTCTCGGCGACGTCTTCGATGTCCATGCCGCCGGCGGGGCTGACCATCATCACGGGCAGGCCCACGCCGCGGTCCAGGAGCACGCTGACGTAGAATTCCTTCTCGGGCGGGCAGCCGGCCTCGACGTAGACGCGCTGCACTTTCTTGCCCGCGGCGCCGGTCTGCTTGGTCACGAGCACGTTGCCTAAGAGCTTGCCGGCGGCGGACTTGGCCTCCGCGGCGCTCTTGCACAGCACCACGCCCTTGTCGCTGGCGACGCCCGGGCCGCTGTAGTTGCCGGTCTTGGAATCGTACTTCTTGGGGTCGAGCTTGCCGGGTTCGACGGCCTTGCCTTTGCCGCGGCCGCCGGCGTGGATCTGGCTCTTCACGACCACGACGGGCGTGCCCAGTTCGCCGTAGGCCTTCTCGGCCTCCTCGGGCTTGAAGGCGACGCGGCCTTCGAGGACGTCCACGCCGAGTGCCTTGAGCAGGGCCTTGGCCTGGTGTTCGTGGATGTTCATGGCGGGAGTCCTCGTTGTGTTGGAGCGCGCAGCCGGAAAAGCCTGATCCTATGGAGGATGCGCGAGCGCGCAAGGAGAAGAGGCCGGAAGGCAGTCCCGAGCTTTGGACGAGGGGCTTGGAGGGGGCGTGACCATTTTTCGTCTTGACTCGCGCCGCCGATGGCTAAACTCGCATAGCGTCAAAGTTTAGGCAGAACTGCGCACCGCCTCGGGACGATGGTCTTCGGGGCGAAATCGAATGCGTCGAGGCGCGCCCGTTTGCAGCGGAACGCCTCAACAGATGCGCGTCCGGCAACGACCAGTTTAGTGGACGCGGCCAGCGTCAACACGGACCTTCGGCAAGGCAAGGAGCTGCTCGACCATGGCACACAGCACCGTCTGGGGCGTGGACATCGGCAACTCGGCGATCAAGGCCATCAAGATGGTGAAGTCGGGCGGCGAGTCCAGGATCGTCGACTTCGACATCATCGACATCCAGGCCAGCGACGACGACAGCGACCGCAACACGCGCGTGCAGTCGGCGCTCGGCACACTGTGCAGCAACCACAGCTTCGGGCACGACGCGGTGTTCCTGTCCCTGCCCGGTAACCTCTGCCTGTTCCGCGAGTTCACGCTGCCGCCGGGATCCGAGAGCAAGCTCGAAGACCTGATCATGTACGAGGCCAAGCAGCAGATCCCCTTCCCGCTGGACCAGGTCGAGATGGCGTGGGAGCGCTACGACGACCCGTCGGGCGTGGGTGTCGAGATGATCGTCGTGCGCAAGAACATCGTGCAGGAGATCCTGAGCCTCACCGACCAGTTCAAGCTCAACGTGCGCGGCATCTCGGTCTCGCCCGTGGCGCTGTTCAACTTCATCCACCACGAGTTCCAGCCGCAGGGCACAACCCTCATCCTGGACGCCGGTTACAAGGGCACCGACTTCGTGGTGATGCAGGGCCGGCACATGTACTCGCGCACGATCCAGATCGCCGGGCGCGAGATCACCCGCGTGCTCGAGAACAAGTTCAAGGTGCCCTACGAGCGCGCCGAGGGCCTGAAGAAGAACATCAACCAGTCGAAGCAGGCCGACAAGATCCTCAGCGTCATCGAGCCCACGCTGCGCCAGCTGGGCGCCGAGATCCAGCGTACCATCGGCTTCTACAAGTCCAAGGCGCGCGGCCAGAAGATCAATCACGCCTACCTGTTAGGACACACCTTCCGCCTGCCGCGGATGGCCGAGAGCCTCGCCACGCAGGTCCGCGAGGCGCCCTTTACGGTCGTCGAGGGCATGAAGCGCATCCAACTCGGCCCACAGGTGAACCCCGAAGTCTTCGCTAACGAGTTCCCCACCATGGCGGTGGCGATCGGCCTGGGACTGCAGGGCATCGGGCTGAGTGACTTCACGGTGAACCTGCTGCCGCAGGAGCGCAAGACCGAGATCAGCCTGCAGAGCAAGCGCAAATGGGCGGTGCTCGCGGCGGTCGCCGTCGTCGTGGCCGTGGCCATCAACTACTTCCAGTCCTCCAGCCAGATCGCTGCCCTGCAGGACCTGAAGACGGCGAGCGAAAATGCCCTGAAGGAAGTGAACGAGAAGGCGAACGAGATCAAGTCCAAGTCAGCACCTCTAGACCAGCTGGAATTCCGCGTCAACAAGCTGATCCGCATTGCGCGCGACCGCGGCCGGATCCTGGAGATCTTCCAGCAGATCGCGAACCTGAAGAACACCGACGGCCGACCGTTCTTCGGCAAGGACAGCGGCTTCCCCGACGGCAACAAGGTCTACCTCACGAACCTGTACGTCTCGCGCTACCCCTTCGGCAGCAACGACTTGACCAAGCTCCCGGCGCGCAGCGCGGAGTTCACCAACAACCGCGACGGGCGCCTGCAGAACTCGAAGAACCTGGTGGGCAGTTCCAGCATCTACACGCCCAGCGCCCGGCTGTACTTGGGCGCCGAGTACTTCGACCCCAGCGGCCGCCTGAAGTCCAACAAGGACGCGGAAGGCAAGCGCCTACTGGCGGCCATCGCAGACCCGAAGACGCTCAAGACCAAGTTCGAGGCCAAGGACCGCCCCATGCCCGACGCGCCCATGGTGGTGATCGTCAGCGGCGAGATCGAGGGCGACACCTTCCGCGGCCGCGACATCCTCGACCAACTGCGCAAGGCGCTTTTGGCCTCGCCGGGCATCGTCGACGTCCGCGCCGACGACTACCAGTCGGAGATGCGCCACGTCGAACTGCAGCCCAACCTCGACAAGGCAGGCAACCTGGTCAAGGGCGAGCCGGTCTTCGGCGCGCGCCTGACCAAGGAATACACGGCCTTCCATGTGGTCTGCCGGTACCTGCCCGACGGCAAGCTGGATCCTGATTTCGGCCTGAACGGTCAGCCACTGGTCGTGGCCAACCAGCAGTAAAGGTATGGCCCACGGGCCTTTGTAAGGAGAACGCATTCGTGGACACGATCAAGCGATTCCTCTTCTGGATCGTCCTCGGCGCCGTGGTGCTCGCCTCCCTGGGGTTCTATTTCCTTTGGGTCATGGACCTGCAGGAGCAACAGAAGGCCCTGAACTCCCAGATCGAGGACAGCCTGGGCAAGGTCCAGAAGGTCGCTGCCGACAGCAAGAACATCAAGAACGACAACTACGTCAAGGCGGTCGTCGGCTACCGCGACCACCTGGAATCGCAGATGGATCTGATCGTCAAGGCCTGGTCGGACAAGGGCTTGTCGATCTCGGACAAGTTCACCCGCGCCGCCGGCAAGTCCCCGCTGGAGTTCGACACTTGGCTCGACGACCTCCGCAAGGAGATCCAGGAGATGGCCAAGGCCCAGAACTTCCAGCTGCCCTCCGATTTCGAGGCCGCGCACCTCTTCAAGGACAAGACCACGACGCCCGACTCCATCAACCCGCGCGTGCAGTACGTGCAGCTGGTGTACGAGGTCGTGCGCATCCTCTGCGAGACGAAGGTCGATCAGAACCGCTACCAATTCGACCCCAACATGACCTCGACCGAGCAGGTGCAGCGCGAGCCCGTCGGCGCCGTGCGCCTGGACCACCTCGTCTTCGTCGAGCCGGGCGTCTACCGCGACCGCCAGACGGAACTCTACGCGGCTAGCTTCAAGGACGTCAGCGCCACGCCCAGCCAGGCCAATGCCACCCAGCAGGTGCCGGTTTCCGCCCGCGGCCTGGCGCTGACCTTCACCGCGCCCTTCGCCGCCGTGCCCAAGATCGTGCAGGCCCTCGAGACCAGCCCGCGCTGGTTCGGCATCGTGCGCCTGGTCGACACCCAGCGCCTCAGCTCCGCCTACCCCGAAGAGGGCAACCTCGAGCGCCTCGCGCCCAACGAGGCGAACGCCAAGAGCATCGACTACCTGATCGCCAACACGCACCAGCACGAAGGTCTGGCCCAGGCGCGCCTCATCCTCGACCTGGTTCAGTTCGACAAAGACAAAGCCATGAAGGAGTTGGAGGAAGCCAAAAATCTCGGAAAGGCCGCCCCGAAGGGCGCCGCCCCCAAGAAGGGCGCCAAGACGCCCGCCGGCAAGAAGCCGGCCCCGAAGAAGTAGCCACCTGCGCCGTTCGGGCACGCACCGCCCGGGGAACTGGTAAGGAGATCCGACGTGAAATTCCTCATCGAACACGGCGAGAAACTGGTCGCCCTGGTTTTCCTCGCCTTCAGCGGATACCTGATCTACGACGGTCTGGCCACCGGCGGCGACTCCAAGCAGGAGACCCTGGCCGGCTACCAGACCAAGATCACCGACGCCCTGCGCACCAATACGGTGGACAAGAAGGACCGTTTCGCGCAGCGCCCCGACCTGAGCGAACTCGTCGAAAACGCCTTCGACCGGCCCAACCAGGCGGTAAAGGAAACCCTGGCCTCGAACATCCTCTATCCCCTGCCCGTGCGGCCCTACGTTGACAAGAAGCTCCTCGAAGCCGACGTCCCGAAGGAGGTCAAGTATACCATCAGCGACGAAGTTGCCTCCATGAAGCCCCCGCCGGAATTCTCCGTAAAGGCCGTCCACGGCATGGTCTACATCGTCTGTGCGACGCCCTCCAAGGACATCGACTTCAAGTACTTCACGCCGGTGCGCATCGAGTACTACCGCGGCACCGATGAGAACAAGGTCACCGAGAAGCTGGGCGAGTACTGGATCGAGCTGCCGTCCGCGCCCGAAAAGACCGGCGATGCCGGCAAGGAAGGCGCCGAGGATCCGGAGATGGGCGTGACCGACGAGGAAAAGAAGAAGGCCCTCGCCGACGCAGGCCTCGGCACCAAGACCCTGGAACGCGGCGCCGATCCCAAGAAGCCCAAGACGACCGCCAAGCCTCCGAAGGACGTCGCCAAGAAGGAAGCCCCGCCGCCGGAGGAGACGAAGGACATCATCTTCCCCGACCGCGACGTCCAGCCCAAGACCAAGTACTACTACTGCGCGCGCCTGATCGGCCGGCTTCAGGACCTGGGCCCGGACAGCATGGTCGTCAACGAGGAGACGAAGCAGAAGATCAAGGTGAAGCTCGCCGAAGGACTCAAGCCCGTAGCGGCCCCTGCCGGCGACAAGGCCAAGTACTACGCCAGCGAGTTCACCCCCGTCTCCAGCGACACCGTCCCGGCCAACTACGAACTGCGCTTCGCCGGCCACACCGGGGACCTGGACAAGGCCGAGACCGCCGAACGCTTCCGCACCTACAGCTACCAGGGCCAATTCGAGGTCAAGGTCTGGATCCCCGAGATCCAGGACTGGGGCAAGGACTTCGTCTTCGTCAGGCCCAAGGACGAGCTGACCGGCGCCGTCGGCTACAAAGCGCCCGACAACGCGGTTAAGCAGGTCTACAAGTTCGAGACGGGACTCAAGCTGGTCGAGATCCGCACGGACTTCGAGGAGAAGCCCATTTTGACCAAGAAGACGGTCATGGAGGAAGTCGAGGACGAGGACGGCAACAAGGTCACCCGGCCCAAGCGCGACGCCAACGGCCAGATCGTGACGGTGGAGGAGCAGAGCGGAACCATGCGCGTGCCCACCGAGGTCGCCGTCGTGGAAGAGATCGCCTCGGGCAAACGAGAGGACGTCCCCAAGAAGCTCAGCTTCGAGACCAAGCAGAAGCTCTTCATGCACTACGACAAGCTCCTGCGCGAACGCGAGGAACGCATCCGCTCCGAGCGCGCAAAGCTCAAGGAGCAGATCGAGAAGAAGGAAGGCGACACCAAGGCCCCCGCACCTGCGCCCACACCTGCGCCCACACCTGCGCCAGCGCCCAAGGCCGCCGAATCCAAAACGGAAGCGCCCGCGCCGACCCCCAAGTAGCCGCCGGCCACCCCTTTGCCGCACCCGCATCCCGGCCTCGCGCCGGGATGCTTCATTTTTGGGCTGCCCGAGCAGGCTTTGCCGCTGGCCGCCCGCCGTGTTACTATCCGCTTCCAGCATCAACACTTGCGTCATCCACGGAGCGCCTCATGGCCGCCGCGCAGCCGGGCATCTCGAAGGAGCTGGCCGAGCACCTGATGGTGCCGTACGCCTCCAGCGAACGCCCGCTGATCACCCTTTATATGGATGTCATCGCCCCGGCCCACGGCGGCCCCTGGCCGGCGGTGCTGGTCTTTCACGGCTGGCACCAGAACCTCACCCACGCCCGGGAGAAGGCCCGCTACTTGGCCGCGCGCGGGTTCTGCGCCCTGAACCTGAACCTGCGCGGCCGCTGCGACACCGTCGGCGAGCCCGACGCCAACGGCTGGGAACTGCGCGACGCCTTCGACGCCCTGCGCTTCGCGCGCCACGGCTTTCCGCAGCTTTGCGCCCAGACCCTGCCCCCGCGCGCCTTCGGCGCGTCCGGCGGCGGCGGCAACGTCTACGCGCTGATCGGCAAGTGCCCGGACCTGCTTTCCGCCGCCGTCGTCTTCTGCGGCGTCAGCGACTACGCAGCCTGGTACGAGGGCGACAAGGAGGGCGAGTTCCGCGATGAGATGGACGTCTGGATCGGCCGCGGGACCAAGCTGAACGAGGAGGCCTACCGCGCGCGCTCGGGCCTGGCCGTCGCCCCCAACCGCGCCTGCCCGCTGTGCGTCTTCCACGGCGCCAAGGACGACCGCGTGCCCGTCGAACACGCCCGCCGCTACGCCGCCGCCCAGAAGAAGGACGCGCGCAAGAGCCGCGACCTGCCCTTCTTCCAATACCACGAACTGCCCAACGTGGGCCACGACATCCCAAACGAACCACACTTGGCCAAGGCCGTCGACTTCCTGCGCCGCCACGACGAGCCCGTCTACGTGCCGCCGCGCGGGCGCGGGGTCGTTGCCGGGTTCCTGAAGACGCATTTCTTCGAAGTGCGCTGGGACCACGTGGGCCTGGTCGGGCACCTGGACCTGGACCAGCGCCGCCGCCGCCTGCACCTGGACTGCCCGTCCAGCAGTGCCGCTCAGGTGCGCCTGGCCGGCAGCATCAAGCACCCCGAGCTCCAGCCCCCCGTGCCGCGCGGCTGCCGCATCCTCAGCCAGCGCCAGGAGGCAGGCTGGACCATCCTGGATTTGCAGCTGCACGGCCAGCCGGTTGCCGTGCGCTGGAAGGCATAAGGAATTCCGTTCAACCGGGCGTTGAGGCCGGACAACCGCCGCGTCATTGCCGGAACGGGCCGATGGTGGGATAGAGGGACAGGGCCTTGAACCTGAAGGACCTCGGGCGCCGCGTCCGCCAGCAGCGCGAACGGCGCGGCCTCAAACAGATCGACGTCGCCCACGCCCTGCAGGTCAGCGCGCAGGCCGTCAGCAAGTGGGAGCGCGGCGAGAACGCCCCGGACATCGCCGTCCTGGGCGAACTGTGCACGCTGCTTGGAGTTACGACCGACTGGCTGCTGGGCAGGGGGCAGGAGCGCAGCGACACCTTCCCCGCGACGGTCTTCTGCACCACGCTGCGGGGCTTCGCCAAGCGCGCATCGGAGATGGCGCCCCGGGAAGTGGCGGCCTGGACCAACGGGATCTTTCTCTCGCTGACCGAGGCCTTTCTGCAGTTCGACGGAGTGCCGGTGAAGTACGTCGGCGACGGGTTCCTGGGCTTCTTCTCGGGCGCCCGCCACGCCGACCGGGCCTTGGCAGCCGCCAAGCTGGCGCGCCGCACCACGCCGCACCCGGACCTGGTGCTGGCGCTGCACAGCGGGCCAGTGTACCTGGGCGCGATCGGGCATCCGGAGTACGCCCGTCCCGACGTGATCGGGGATACGGTGAACACCGCCTTCCTGGTGATGCTGTGGGCGGTCAAGCAGGGCGGTCACACGGTGCTGACGCAGTCGACGGCACAGGTTCTGGCGGCCAAGCCGGCCGGGAAGGCCCACCGCAAGGTGCGCATCCCCGGCGTCGGGCCGCTGCCGTGCGTGTACGAACTTAAAGGGTAAACGGAACTGCGCCGATCCGGCGCATGAGCCATCAAGGAGAACCATCCCATGACGGTCAAGCAAGCCGTGCAGGACTACGTGGTCAAGGACATCGGCCTCGCCGCCTTCGGCCGCAAAGAGATCGACCTCGCCGAGACCGAGATGCCCGGCCTGATGGCCACGCGCGAGGAGTTCAAGAAGTCGCAGCCGCTGAAGGGCGCTCGCATCGCCGGCAGCCTGCACATGACCATCCAGACCGCCGTGCTGATCGAGACCCTGCGCGATCTCGGCGCCGACGTGCGCTGGGCCAGCTGCAACATCTTCTCCACCCAGGACCACGCCGCCGCGGCCATCGCCAAGGCCGGCATCCCCGTCTTCGCGGTGAAGGGCGAGACCCTGCCCGAGTACTGGGACTACACGCACCGCATCCTGACCTGGGCCGACGGCGGCACGCCCAACATGATCCTTGACGACGGTGGCGACGCTACGCTGCTGGTGCACCTCGGCGCCAAGGCCGAGAAGAACCCCAAGGTCCTCGACGGCCCGTACGAGAGCGAAGAAGAGGAAGTGCTGAAGAAGTCGATCCGCGCCTTCCTGAAGGAGCGCCCCAGCTTCTACAGCCAGTGCGCCAAGAACATCCTGGGCGTGACCGAGGAGACCACCACCGGCGTCCACCGTCTGTACCAGATGGCCGAGAAAGGCGAACTGGCCTTTCCCGCGATCAACGTCAACGACAGCGTGACGAAGAGCAAGTTTGACAACATCTACGGCTGCCGCCACAGCCTACCCGACGGCATCATGCGCGCCACCGACGTGATGATCAGTGGCAAGGTCGTCGTCATCGCCGGCTACGGCGACGTGGGCAAGGGCTGCTGCCAGGCCATGAAGGGTCAGGGCGCGCGCGTGATCGTCACCGAGATCGACCCCATCTGCGCACTGCAGGCCGCCATGGAAGGCTACCAAGTCATGAAGATGAACGACGCGGCGAAGATCGGCGACCTCTTCGTCACCACCACCGGTTGCTGCGATGTCATCACCGAAAAGCACATGGACGCCATGAAGGACCGCGCCATCGTCTGCAACATCGGCCACTTCGACAGCGAGATCGAGATCGCCAAGATCAAGAAGCACAAGTGGGAAAAGGTCAAGGATCAGGTCCACGAAGTCACTTGGCCCAACGGCAAGCGCCTGATTGTGCTCGCCGAAGGCCGCCTCGTGAACCTAGGCTGCGCCACCGGGCATCCGTCCTTCGTGATGTCCAACAGCTTCACCAACCAGGTGCTCGCGCAGGTCGAGCTCTACAAGAACCACGCCAAGTACGCGAAGAAGGTCTTCGTGCTGCCGAAGAAGCTCGACGAACAAGTCGCGCGCCTGCACCTCGCCAAGTTGGGGGTAGTCCTCGAGGAACTGACGGACAAGCAGGCCAAGTACCTCGGCATCCCGAAAGAAGGCCCCTTCAAGCCGGACATGTACCGCTATTGATCCGCACCGCCGGTTGGGAGCGTTCGCGAAGCCCGGGCCTCGGCCCGGGTTTCTTTTTGCCTCGCGCAGCCCCTGCGTCCCCTTGAATATTCGCGGCGATGGACTATTTCATTCCAAACCGCTCACGAGGGGGGAACGCCATGCCGCGCATCGTACCGCACCACGACGAACGGCTCTCCTGGCACGGCGCGATCTCCGTGCAGCACACGGAGCACTGGACGCAGGCCTGGCGCGCGCCCCATGACAAGATCGGCCTCTTCGCCTGCGAATCCCTGCAGACGCGCATGGCCATGTCGACCGGCGTGCGCCTGGCCTTCCGCACCAACGCCACCGAATTGCTGCTGCGCATCGAAAAGGCCGACGACGAAAGCTCGGCCCTCGACCTCTGTTGCGACGGGGAACTCGTAGCCAGCGCCGACATCGCCGGCAAAGAGGAGATCTACTTCCCAAACCTGCCCGAAGGCGACAAGGTCATCAAGTTGTGGCTTCCTCAGTTCGGCGTCTTCCGGCTGAAGGAAATCCAGCTCAATGAGCCCACGCACTTGGCGCGCTTCGAAGACGACCGGGAACGCTGGGTCACCTACGGCAGTTCCATTACGCATTGCCGCACCGCGTCCTCTCCTACGCACACCTGGCCGGCCATCGCCGCACGCGAGCACGACCTGAACCTGACCTGCCTGGGCTTTGGCGGGCAGTGCCACCTGGATCCCATGGTCGCACGCATGATCCGCGACACGCCGGCCGATTTCCTCTCCATGAAGGTCGGCATCAACATCTACGGGAGCGGTAGCCTCAACGAGCGCACCTTCCGCCCCGCGATCATCGGCGCGGTGCAGATCATCCGGGAGAAGCACCCGCAGACGCCATTCGTGCTGGTCTCGTCTATTTTCGGCGCGCACCGCGAAACGGAAGAGAACAAGGTCGGCTTCACGCTGCCGAAGATGCGCGCGGAGGTCGCCGCCGCCGTCGAGACCCTTCGCGCCCACGGCGACGAGAACATCCATTACGTGGACGGACTGGAGATCTTCGGACCGCAGGACGCCCATCTGCTGCCGGACAATCTGCACCCGAACGCCGAAGGCTACGCGCTGATGGGCCAGCGTTTCCTCGAGAAGGTGGCGCGCGTCTACTTTGTGTGATCTGGCGTGTCCGTATCGTTCTTCTTTTCGCCTTTCTCGTTTTCCTTGGGCATGAACAGCATCACGCGAAGGCCCATGGGCACCCGCGCCTGCGCGATGGACATGAACCAGCCGCGCAGGCGGAAATGCTGGACCTCACGAAGCTCGCGGAAATGGCGCAGGAACAGGTACCCCGCGCCGCCGCGCACGATGGTGGAGAGCCCCAGCAACCAGAAGAACGGGGAGCGCACCTCGACATCGAAGCCGGCGAGCGTGAAGGACTTCGGCAGGACTTCCATCAGCACGCCGCCCACCATGGCGCCCAGGAACGTGCCGAAGCCGATCACGACATTGAAATACGCCGTGCAGCGCGCGCGCTTGGCCGGCGTGACGGCCTCGAGGATGTAATTGAGGTTCGCCAGCCCGAACCCCGACCAGGCCATCCCGCCAACCGCGTTGGAGAGGATCAGAACCCAGACGTTGTCGAAGACCATCCACCAGACCGGGATCAAGGCGATCACCACCGACGTGTACCGCATCAGCAGCTTGGCGCCGAAGCGGTCGGCGAAGCGGCCCCAGAAGAGCATCGTCACGACCGCGGCGAGCGACGACGCCGCGCTGAGACCCACCCACTGCCATGGCGGATAGCCCAAGTCGTACAGCCAGTAGGGATAGAAGAACGGTCCGCTCAGTTGCGTGCCAAAATGCACCATCCCCACGAAGAAGACGAAGCGCGCATAGTTCGATTTTGGGCTGCGGCGCAGAAAATCCCAGAACGTGAAATGCGATTCCGCGGGCGCTTCGAACTTCGGCTCGCGAACCTTCATGAGCTGCCAGACGGACCCCAGGCGCGCAACCAGACTGACCGCAAACGCACTCAGAAAGACCCAGGCCGCCGCGTCGGGCCTGTCGTAGATCCAAAACGCCACGCCCACCGCCGTCTGGCCGGCCAGGCTCACCACGAGCACCGTTCGCGTATACCGGCCGAAAAACTCGCCACGGCCCCTCTCCGGCACCAGATCGCTGATCAAGCTTACCCACGGAGGGTTGGAAAAATGCCCGCCCAGGAAATACACCACAACCGCAAGCAGCAATACAGCGTGGGTCCACCAGCCGGGTTCCGCCACGAAGACCAGCAGCACCAACGGCAGAAAGGATAGGGCCTGGACCGCGACGGCGCTCTTGACCAGCACCAGCCGCGTTCGAAAGCGGTCCACCATCGTGGCCGCCACCGTCTGGGTCATGGGGCCCAACAGTTGCGGAATGCCGTTCAAGTAGGCGAAAAAACTAGCCGGCGCCTTCAGATGTCCGGCGAAGAGCGAGAAGGCGTTCTCGCCCAGGCCGAACATGACCGCCCAGCAGATGGCCTGGCGTTCGACCGCGCGCAGGCTCGGCTCGTCCGCGGCATCCTGCTTCGGGGGGACCTCAGGGGTATCCATCGGCTCGGCGGTCCATGCAGGGGCAGCAGCACCAGGTGCGAAGGCGGCCTATCCAGCATACCGCTTTCTATAGGCTGTCACTTGCAGGCTGGGCTGCGGGCAAGGGCTCCGGTTCGGGCCGGTCACCGGTGTATGCGAAGACCATCGTCGAAGCGTACAGGGCGAAGATCGCCAAGCTGCCGATTTTGCGCCGCAGCGGATACCGCACCGGCATTGCTGGCGACGGCACCTGGACCCACAACGCCGCAAGCGCGATCAAACTCATCCCCACCGTGAATGCCACAGTCGTCAGGTGCTTCGCCGCGCTGCGTCCGGCAGTGAAGAACAGCGAACCGTCCGTGTAGCACAGGTCTCCCGCCGCCAGGATGCCCATGTTGAAGATGTTGGAGCCGAAGATCGCACCCACGGCCATGTCCACCTGCCGAAGGCGGAAACACGCACACACGCTGACCATTTCCGGAAGGCTCGAGACCGTGGCCAGGAAGGCCGTACCCACGAATGAACGGCCCAGGTTGAACGCATCGGCCGCACGGTCACAGAGCGCCGAGAGCCAGTAGCCGTCGGCCACGACGACCGCACAGCAAAACATCGTCAATCCCAACAGGCTGGAAGTGCGCATGGAACGCAATGGGGCAGACCGTGCAGGCGGTGGCTCGCCGGCAGGTTCCGCCGCCTCCAAGGAAACAGGCACCACTCCGTTCGGGCTATGTTCCAGGCGGTAGATGACGTAGGTGCTGCCGAAGTACAGCACGAGGATGATTGCCGACGCCCAACCGATCCCAAGCACCGGAATCGTCCACGCGACCTCATACCACGCAACGCCGGCGGACGCGGCCAGCACAATTGCGATACTGAACAGAACGCCCACCGCCATCTTCTTGGAAGCATCGCCCCATACCGAAGGCCGGTGCAGCAGGTCAATGAAAGCCAAGATGCCAAGGTTGAACGCGTTCGAGCCGAAGAGGTTCCCGAAGGCCAACTCCGGCTGGCCGACCAAACTCACACTGCTGATAGTAATGGCCAGTTCAGGCAGGCTGGTGGCCCACCCCACCAGCACCATGCCGATGAAGCCCTTGCTGAGGCCTAGGCGGTCGCTGATGACATCGGCCAGATCCGCCAGTTTGCTGGCGGCGTAGACCATGACACCGCTGGAAAGAAGGAATTGCGCGAGGAGCAGGGCCTGTGGAAAGGTCACGTGCGGCTTCCTGGAGGAGAATCGTCGCTCAGGTTTCGTCTTCCGCCAAGACGGCCAGTGTATCCTCCGCCTATAGCTCGTACTCCGTATTTTTCTCGGGGACCAGCTTCACGCCGTAGTTGCGGCTCCAGTCCTTCTCCAACGCCTTCTGCTTCACGCCCAGGCAGACCCCCGCCGCGCACCTGCGCGGCCGCGATCAGGGCGGCGAAGCGCACGCGCCTGGGAAGCTCTTCGAAGTAGAACGTCACGGGCTTGAGGTAGATCTCCGATCCGGATTCCTGGAACAGATCTTCGTACACAGCCTCCATGTCCGGCTGTTCGCTGATCTGCGCCAGCAGGCATGCTGACCAGGCGGTTGGAGATAATGAAGTCGTGGACACCCGCGCGGGTCACCAGGCCCTGGTTTTCCGAGTCCAGGACCTCGGTAATGAGCATGGTGCTGCGTTCGGAAGCCGGGCGCACGCTGAAGATGTTTCTCAGCAGCAGGAGTGTGATGATGGTCTCGGAGTCGGTCTTCTTGGATTAGGCGTATCGCATACGGGTATTGCCCGCAGGCAACCGGGGGAAAGGGTTTAGCCAAGCGCCGGATCGATGACGATCTTCACCGCGCCGGCGCCATCGTCGTCCAAACGGGCGAGCGCCTCCTGCACGCCGGCCAATCCCACGACGGGTTCGAAGAACCCGGCCTTGCGCAGGCCCAGGCCGCCCTCGCGCATCAGGCGCAGGCACCGCGGCAGTGTGCGGTTTGAGCGCCGCACGTTCACGATCATCAATTCCTTGCGGCGCCAGACGTGCGGGTCGACACGCAGCAGGTCAACTTCCGGAATGCCCACGATGGCCACGCGCCCGCCGCGCGCCGCCGCGCGCACCGCGGCATCGAGGGACGACGGCGCTCCGCTGCATTCCACGACCACGTCGGCGCCCTCGCCGCGCGTACCGGCGTTTACCGCGCGCAGGAAGGTGCCTCCGTCGTCCGCAACGGTCCTGCCGGCGCCCAAGGCGGAAGCCACGCGGCGCCGCTTCGCGCGGGGTTCGGCCAGCGCGACGGTCTGCGCGCCCAGCGCCTGCGCCAGCGCAACGACGCACAATCCGATCGGACCGCCACCGATCACGGCGACGCGTTCGCCCCTGCGCAGCGCGACCAGGTCGAAGGCCTGCATTGAAACGCCCAGCGGTTCGCCCGCGGAGCCCAGCGCAAAGTCGACGCTCCGCGGCATCGGCACGACGTTCTCCGCGGGCATCGCCAGGTAGCGCTGCAGCGCCGCCGGCATCCCCGGCGCGCCCAGGAAGCGCACGTTCTCGCAAAGGTTGATACGGCCGATGCGGCAGAGCCGGCACCGCCCGCAAACAATCCCGGGCTCGACGGCCACGGCTTGGCCTTCGCGCAAGCCCCGCACGCCTCGGCCCAGCGCGACGACGGAGCCCGAGGGCTCGTGGCCCAGCGGCTGCGGAAACCGGATGACCTGGTCGCCGATGCGCCCGATCCGCCAGTAATGCAGGTCCGAACCGCACAGGCCCACGGCACGTACTTCTACAAGGACCTCGCCGGGCTTGGGCTCCGGTACGGGCGCTTCGCGCACGGCCACGCGCCGCTTTGCGGTCAGCACGGCCTGGAGCATGCGGTGCCCCCGGCGGCGCTTCGCGGAGGAGGGTTTCGGGCTGGAGGCGTGGGAAGCCATACCCTCCTTTAATAGCGCCCCGGCAGGCCCGCAAGCGGCCCTTGCGCAACGCGCGCTTTGCAGAATGATGGTTCCCGGTCGGCGGTGGTCCACCCACGGATAGGGCCTGCATGGAAGCACGGGTACTGAATCTCCTGTTCCGGGTGCGCATGCAGAGCCTGCGCAACCTGCTTACGCGCCTGCACCAGGAGTCGTTCTTCAAGATCGTGGTGGTGGGCGGCCTGGGCGCAGGATTCTGGGTGGCCCTGTACCTGATCTTCAACGAGTCCTTCTACTTCCTGAACTCGAACGCGTACGTCTTCCGCGACCTGCTGTGCAAGCGCATCCTCAGCCTCTTCTTCCTCACGCTGCTGATCATGCTCGTCTTCTCCAACGCGCTGATCTCGTTCAGCAACCTGTTTCGTTCGAAGGAGACCGAATTCCTCTTCTCGCAGCCGGTCCGGCACGACACGATCTACATCTACAAGCTGCTGGAATCGCTGCTGTTCTCCAGCTGGGCGTTCCTGGCGATGGGCGTGCCCCTGCTGATCGCCTACGGGGTGCAGGAGCATGTCGAGCCGCTCTACTACGTGGCGATGGTGTTGTACCTGATACCCTTCATCGTGATCCCCGCCGGAATCGGCGCGCTGCTGGGCCTGCTGATTACGGCCTTCGTGCCCCGGCACCGCGGTAAGGCGCTGGCGGCGCTGGGCATCGCGGTAGCGATTCCCTGCGTCTGGTTCGTGGTGGACGTCCTGAATGCGCGGGCCGGCAACGAGCCGATGGGGTTCGGGACCGAGATGCGCGCCGACGTGCAGATGATCCTGGGTAAGCTCGACTTCACGCAGTATACCATGACGCCTAATTTCTGGATGACGCAGGGGCTGTTCCTGCTGGGCCGCGGCGGGCCGCAGAGCCTGGGCGCCGGGCTGGCCTTCTTCGCCGCGCTGGTCACGACTGCGCTGGCCGTAGTCGTGACCGGCTGGTTCATCGCCGGAACGCTGTACGAATCGACGTACTCTTTCGCCGCGGTGGCAACGCGGGGCCGGCAGCGGCAGGGGCGCTGGTGGTTCGAACGCCTCATCACGCCTATCCAGCGCCGCTGGCCGGGTGTGACGGTGATCGTGATCAAGGACGTCAAGACGTTCCTGCGAGATCCGGTGCAGTGGGCGCAGGTGCTGATCTTCTTCGGGCTGCTGACGGTCTACATCGCCAACCTGCGCAACTTCTCGTACCCGCTGGACCGCATCTTCTACCAGAACCTGATCTCGTTCCTGAACCTGGGCGCCACGTGCCTGACGCTGGCGACGATGATCAGCCGCTTCGTCTTTCCGCTGATGTCGCTGGAGGGCCAGCGGTTCTGGGTGCTGGGCCTGGTGCCGCTGGCACGGCGGCGCATCCTGATGGCCAAGTTCATCTTCAGCCTTAGCGGCGCGCTGCTGGTCACCGAGTCGCTGGTGTTGCTTTCGAACTACGTCCTGCGCAGCGCTCCGATCATCTATTACCTCCAGGCGGTTACGGCGGCGCTGATCTGCGTGGGCCTGACCGGGCTGGCGGTGGGCATGGGCGCGCTCTTTCCCAGCCTGCACGAACAGAACCCCTCGAAGATCGTCTCCGGCTTCGGCGGGACACTGACCTTGATCCTCTCGGTGTTCATGGTGATGCTCATCATCGCCGCCGAGGCCGTGGTCTGTCACCGCTTCCTGGTGCAGGACATGGCGCTGGACGAGACCTCCGAAGCGGCGAGGGTCTTCCAGTTCTGGATGTGGATCGTGGTGGGCGGTGCGGTGCTGGTGACGTTCCTGGCCGCCTACGTCCCAATGAAGCTGGGAGCGCGCGCGCTGGACCGCATGGAATTCTGAGCGAGCTCGGCGGCCGGACGTTCCGCGCCCGGCGCGGACGCACTCTTGCTGCCGCCGAAGATCAGCACCACCACCACCATGCCGATCCCAAGCACCAGCAGCACCAGGCCGACGACGAAATAGATATTGGTGGGGTCCTTGACCGCCTTCAGGTCGGCCGACGAAGGCTGCCGCGCGACCGGCTTGCCGATCTCGCCGGCAGGCAGGGGCTTTCGGGGCGCACCGAAGCGCTGCCGTCCCGCCCGGCCGCTGCCCGGCGTGCCGCGCCGCAACTGCGTGCCGGTGGCCGGCGACGACGCGCGGCGCATGGCCGTGTCTTTCTGCGCTCCGCTGGGCGTACGGCGGCGCAGCACAGTAGGCCCGGTGGTGGGCTTTCTGGCCTGCATGACCGAAGTCGGCGGCGCGAGCATCGACGGACGAGCGCCTCCGCCCGATTTTCCAGCCGCGGGCGCTGCGGGCTTCTCTACCGATGCGGCGGCAGCCGTGGACTTCGACGACGCCGGGGCCGGTTCGGCCAGAGGCTGCGCGCTCACTTGCACCGCGCCGCTGGGTTCGCGGCGGGGCGTTTGTCCGGTTACGGGCACCGCGCCGCTGGGTTCGCGGCGGGGCGCTTGTCCGGTTACGGGCACCGCGCCGGTGGGCTCTCGCCGAGCGGGCGGATCGGCCACGACCTGCTGGCGAACGGGGTGGGCTGCGGCACCGGCGATGGCCTGGGTGCATTGCGGGCACCAGGCGCTCATCTCCTCGCGCTTGCAGCGCCCGGACGCGAGGTCCTTGGGGCTGATGCGCAGAGCGCAGCGTTCACAGAAGAGGATTTCCATTCCAACGGTCCCGCGCTTGGAAGATACCTACTTTAACTTAATCACATTCGGGAGGCGCGCTACGTCCGACTGCCTCCTCTTATAAGCAATTTTCCGCGCCCGGCGAGGATCATCCTTCGCCGCGCAAGTCGTTGCACCTGTGCGTCCGACAGACTTGCTGAAAACTCCGCCTAGCGGGCCTTCCGTTCTGCGTGAAGGCGCTGAAACAGAGCCTCGGCGGTGTCCGCAAGACGGTTCGCGGAGAAGGACTGCTGCGCGTGCGTTCGCCCGGCGCGGCCCATCCGTTCACGCAATTCGGCCTGCGTCAGCAGCTTCAGCAGCGCCGCCGCGATGGCGCCGCTGTCGCCGGCCTTTACCAGGTACCCCGTCTCGCCGTCGCGGACGAGATCCTTCACGCCGCCGACGTCGGTGGCGACGCAGGGCTTGCCGCTGGCGAGCGCCTCCAGCAGCGCGATGCCGAAGGACTCGCCGGCCACCGGCGTCAGCGCCGCCAGATCCGCGTCGGCGTAGAGCAAGGGCACGTCGTCGCGGAAGCCCAGCAGGCGGGCGTTCCTCTCCAGGCCCAGCTCGGCGATCAGCCCGCGCAGCAGCTGCTCCTGGCTACCCAGCCCGGCAATGGCCAGGTAGGCGTTGGGCACCTGCGCGACCACCTGCTTCCACGCGCGGATGAGCGTGTCGTGGGCCTTCTCCGGCGCCAGGCGCCCGACGGCCACGGCGGCAAGGTCCTTCTCGCCGATGCCCAGTTCCTTGCGCAGCACGCCGGTGGGCTTGGCCTCGAGGAAGCGCTCCAGGTCGGCGGTGGGCGGAAACGCCGTGACGCGCTCGGCCGGCACCAGCCCGGGCTCGATCAGCAGCGGCGCGATCTCCATCGAACTGACGGCGACGTGATCGATCAAGCTCTGGTAGAGCCACTTGTTGAAGACATGGGCACTGACTTTGAAGCTGTTGTGCCGCCAGCGCACGAGAAAGGCCGGCGTGCGGAAGCGCCAGCGCGCGAGGCCGCAGGCCCAGGTGTCCTGGCTTCCGTTGGTCAGGATGCCTTCGGGCTGGAACTCGTTCCAGAACGCCTTCAGGCTCGCCTGGTCGCGCAGGAACGAACCCAGGCGCAGGCCACGCTTCAGTTCCAGCTTGTCATAGACGCGCAGGCCGCGCTTGCGGCCGCGCTCGACGAGTTCCGAACCCGCCACGCCGGCGACGACGACTTCGTGGCCGCGGCGGCTGAGATGGTCCGCGAGCTGCATGACCACGTAGGACTGCCCGCCCCAGTGCCGGTTCATGTTCGTAAAGAAGAGCCGCATGGGACGGTTTCGCTCGGCCGGTTCGTGGAAGGTCTATTGGACGCGGAAAAGGCTAACATCTTGGCCGTTTTTTACCGGTGTCTTCGCCTCCGATTTTTCCACTCGCGCCGGTAACTTGTTGCCGCGCATTCCGGCAGTGCTAGATTCAATCACGATGGCCGATCTGCTCGATCTCCTGGACCGCAGCGCATCGGACTACGGCGAGCGCACCTTCGCCGTCGGCGCCGAAAGCGAGCGGGCCCTTACCTTCGCCGGGTTGAAGGCGGAAAGCGAACGCATCGCGGCCGCGCTGGCCGGAAGCTACGGCATCCGACCGGGCGACCACGTCGCCATCCTGCTGCCCAACTGCGTGCCGTTCCTGCCGATCTATTTCGGGATCCTGCGCGCCGGGGCCCGCGCCGTGCCCATCAACGCGCGGCTGCGCGCCGAGGAACTGAGCTTCATCCTGACCGACAGCGAGGCCAAGGCGATCTTCGTTCATCCGGCCACCTGGCGCGCAGCGCAGAGTGCGCTGGCCAGCCTGCCTGCCATCAGGCAGCGTGTGGCCGTCGACTTCCCCAGCGAGAAGACGCTGCCGCCTACGCTCACGCCCCTGCGCAAGGTGCTCGAAGATGCACCCGCGCCGCCGCCGCGCCCGCGCCCCGGCGCGGACGAGGTCGCGGCGATCATTTACACCTCGGGCACCACCGGCCGGCCCAAGGGCGCGATGCTCACGCACGGCAACATCCTCTTCAACGCCGAGTCCACCATCGCGGGCCACGGCTTCCGGCCCGACGACGTGCACCTGCTTGCCGTGCCACTCTTTCACGTCACAGGGTTGAACACGATCATGCCGACGGCGCTCAAACAGGGCGCGAAGGTCGTCGTCTGCGCACAAATCGATCCCGAGGACCAGGTCGGGACGATCGAACAGACAGGCTGCACGACGATGTTCGGCGTGCCGACGACCTATTACTTGCTGACCAACCTCAAGGGCCTGCACGTCGAACGCCTCAAGACCCTGCGCCTGATCGCGTACTCGGGCGCGCCGATGTCGCCCGAGACGATCCGGCGGCTGAGGGCGATCTTTCCCGCGGGCGTGCGGCTGCACAACTTCTTCGGACTGACCGAGACCACTTCGGTGACGACGGTCCTGCCCGACGAGCAGGCCGAGCAGCGCGTCGAGTCCGTGGGCCGCCCGCCGCCGGGCCTGGAGCTGGCCATCTTCGACAGCGAGGAGCAACTCCAGCCGCCAGGGACCGTCGGCGAACTGGTCGTGCGCGGGCCCAGCGTCTTCAAGGGATACTTCAAACGCGAGGAGGCTACGCAAGAGGCCCTGCGCGGCGGATGGTTCCACACCGGCGACTGGGCCATGCTCGACGAGGAGGGCTACGTCTTCCTCCGAGGGCGCCTCAAGGAAATGATCATTGTCGCCGGCGAAAACGTCTACCCGATAGAAGTCGAGAACGCACTATGTGCACATCCGGCCGTCCAGGAGGCCGCAGTCTTTGGGCGCGATGACAAGGCCCTGGGCGAGGTAGTGCACGCTGCGGTGGTCCTGCGCCCGGGGGAGACGGCCACTGACCGGGACCTGAAACGCTTCCTTATGGACCGGCTGGCGGCCTTCAAGGTGCCCCGGACGATCCGCCTGCTGGGCAGTCTGCCGAGGAACCCTTCGGGGAAGGTCCTGAAACGGGACCTCTAGGAGCCCGTTGAAAAAGGGCTGCTAAGTCCTCGCTACCCCCGAAGTACCTTTGACTTGGCGCTGCGGGCCGCTATTCTCCAAAAGCCAATTTAAGGGCTGACGCGCCGGACCCGGCGGTGTCGGGTCCGGTTTGTTTGTCTCATGCGAAAGCGCATTTGAAGGAGGTTGACGGGACGTGTTGAGAATCCGCATGCAGCGCCAGGGCCGCCGGAACCGCGCCCATTTCCGCATCGTACTGACCGACGCGCGCGTGAAGCGCCAGGGCGAGTACCTGGAACGCCTGGGGCATTACGACCCCATCGCGCAGAAGATCGAGCAGAAGCTCGTGGTCGACATGGACCGCGTCAAGCACTGGGTCGAGCGCGGTGCGCAGCCCAGCGACAAGGTCGTCGGTCTGCTGAAGCTCCAGGGCTTGAACCTGAGCGCCGCGCTGGAAGAACGCACCGCCGCCCAGCGAAAGGCCCGCAAGGCCAAGGGCGCTTCCAAGCCCAAGGCCGCCGCGCCTGCCGCCAAGGCGACGAAGAAGAAGAGCGCCGCGAAGGCCTAACGACGGAGGCCCGCGGTACGGCGGGCCCGGCCATGCGCATCGACGTCATCACGATCTTCCCCAAGATGTTCGAAGGGGTGATCTCCCAGTCGATGCTGAGGATTGCGCAGGAGAAGGATATCCTGCAGGTCGGCTTGACCGACTTAAGAGACTACACGACCGACAAGCACCGCTCCGTCGACGACCGCCCCTACGGCGGCGGTCCGGGGATGGTGATGCTGGTCGAGCCGGTGGCCAAGGCGGTGCGCGACGTACGCGCTCGCGTCCCCGGCAAGCCGGGCCGCCTGCTGCTGACCTGCCCGCAGGGCAGGGTCTTCAACCAGGCCCTGGCGCGGGAACTGGCCGGCGAGGAGCGCCTGGTGATCGTGGCCGGGCACTACGAGGGCTATGACGAACGCATCGTCGAGCTGCTCGGGGCCGAGCGCCTCTCGATCGGCGATTACGTCCTGACCGGCGGGGAGTTGCCGGCGATGGTCGTGATCGACGCGGTCACGCGCCTGCTGCCGGACGTGCTGGGCGATCCGGAGAGCACGGCCTGCGAAAGTTTCGCGTCGGAGAACGAGGGCCTGCTGGAGTACCCGCAGTACACGCGGCCGGCGGTCTTCGAAGGGCACGCGGTGCCCCAGGTCCTGCTGAGCGGGGACCACGCGAAGGTGGACGATTGGCGCCGCGAGCAGGCGCTGGAGAGAACCAGGAAATTCCGCCCGGACCTCTTGAATCCGGGCCAGACGAAGCAAGGGAGCTAGCCATGGCGGGCAACAAACTGATGGAAGCGGTCGAGAGCGAGCACCTGAAAAAGGAAAACCGCCCCGACTTCAACGTCGGCGACAGCGTCGACGTCCACGTGCGCATCAAGGAAGGCGACAAGGAACGCATCCAGATCTTCAGCGGCACCGTCATCGGCCGCAAGGGCCGCGGCGTCAACGAGTCCTTCACCGTGCGCCGCCTGGTCGGCAGCGAAGGCGTCGAGCGCGTCTTCCCGCTCCACAGCCCCGTTGTCGCGGGCCTGGAGGTCAAGAAGCGCGGCCGCGTCCGCCGCGCCAAGCTTTATTACCTCCGCGACCGCGTCGGCAAGGCCACCAAGATCGCCGAGAAGCGAAGCGCCTTCGGTGAGGAAGAGGCCGTCAAGCCGCGGCAGGCCGGCGCCAAGGCGATCGCCAAGGCCGCCGAAAAGGCAAAGGCCGCCAAGGAAGAAGAATCCGCGGGCAAGGCCGGCGAAGCCAAGAAGTAGCGCCGGACGCGGGCCTGGACCTGCCATGACGTCCACGCCGCCCAACCATCTTCCGCCCGATCCCCGGGCCGCCGCCTGCGGCGGCCCATTCGCGCCGATTCAAGATGCCGGCGCCGAACCCTCCAACACGAGACTGGCCGCCGAGTTCGCCCTGCTTCTGGGAAGCCTGGCCGCAATCTGGCCCCTCATTCTTGGCTGGCCGCACTGGCTCTGGAAAGTCCTGGGCGCCGCAAGCGTCCTGGCGCTGGCGGTGCTGGTCGCCGTGCGCCTGCGGCGCGGCGCGCGGCGCGACGCGCCGGTGGACCTGGGCCCGGGCGGACGCCGCCCCAAGGGCACGCCGCAGGGCCGCAAGCTATCGAAGCCGCCCGACGGCGGCGCGTGACCGGCACTGTTCATGCCGCCCAGGGCGTGTATAAAAGATTACGCAAAGCCGACTACCGACTGAGGACGCATCGTGGCCGATTCCGAGGCGCTGGCACCGACATCCGGTGGCGCCGTACAACGCCAGGTTATCCTGCCGCTCTCGAAGGCCTTCGAGATCAGCCTCAATGCCGTGCGCAACAAGTTCGGCCGCAGCCTCGTCACGGGCGGCGGCATCGTCTTCGCCATCACCTTCCTGATGGCCACCTACACCCGCGACCAGGCCCTGGACTCGATCAAGCTCGCCCTGCCGCCGAAGCTCGCGGCCGTGCGCGGGGAACTCGTTCTCGCCCGGGAACTCCAGGCCAAACTCGCCGCAGTGGCCGCGCCCGAACAGCTTCTGGTCCAGACCGCCGACGCCATGGAGCGCGGCGATCTGCTTGCCGCGCAGCAGGCCTTCAACCAGGCGTTGGCCGCCCGAAGCGACTTCGCCGGTAACGAAAAGGCCCGCGCAGCCAGGGACGGATTCCCCGGGGTCCTCGCCTACGCGCAAAAGGAATTCGCGGAGGCCCGAAACCTGAACAGACTTCTGGCCGCCGAAGCCGGGAAAGAACCGGCCTTTGAGCCCGCCCTCGACGCCCTGGCAGCCGCCGATTTCGCGCGCGCCGGAAAGTTGCTGGCCGCCACCGTGCGGGCCAACCCCGCTCTGCGCAGCAACCCCACCGTGCGCCAGGCCCAGCGCGCGCTGCCCGATCTGCCGGGTGCGTTGTACGGGGCGTCCGCCGCCGCCGAGGATCTGCGCGTCAACACCACGCAACTGGCCGGGCGCGGCAAGCAGTTCAATTCGGCCAACGAAGCACTGCGCAATTCTGAGTTCACCCGTGCCAACGAGATAATTTCCGGCCTCCTGGACGAACCCAACGCCGGCTCGGAGTTGCAGGCGCTCAAGCCGACCATGGACGCGGTGCTCGAGATCGCCACGCGCTTCGAGATGCTCGAGAAGCTGCGCCTGGACCTGATCAAATCGGGCGAGTCACTGGCCAATGCCGAAGACATGGAAGGCACCGCTCGCGCCAAAGAGCAGTCCGAATCGAAGGCCCGCACCGTCTGGCTGATCGGCCTGGCCCTGCTGGTGGCCTTCGTCGGCATCATGAATGCGATGTTGATGTCCGTGACCGAGCGCTTCCGCGAGATCGGCACCATGAAATGCCTGGGCGCGCTGGACGGATTCATCGTCAAGCTGTTCCTGATCGAGTCCTCGCTGCAAGGGCTGGTCGGGACGGTACTTGGCGTAGTGCTGGGCCTGGCGATCGCGCTGTGGAAGCTGCACAGCGACTTCGGCGGCCAGGTCTGGTCGTTCCTCGATTGGGGCGCCTTGGGCGTCGGCATGCTGCTGGCGCTTCTGGTCGGCACCGTTCTCGCCTTCGTGGGCGCCATCGTTCCCGCCGTCATCGCGGCCCGCATGGAGCCTGTCGTGGCCATGCGCGTCGACCAATAGGAAGGCCTTCGCGTGAACGCCAAGTCCCCCATCAGCAAGCGCCACCACCTGGAAGGCCCGCCGCCGGAAGTACTTGTGACCGGCGGCGCCGGCTACATCGGCAGCCACACCGTGCGCGCCCTGCAGCGCGCGGGCTTCGGCGTCGTGGTGCTCGACACGCTCACCACCGGCCACCTGGCGGCGCTCGAAGCCGCCGGCGACTTCAAGCTCTACCAGGCCGACCTGCGCAGTGAGCAGGACCTGGAGGCTTGTTTCAAGAACCATATCTTCCAGGGCGTCATCCACTTCGCGGGCCTGGCGCTGGTCGGCGAGTCCGTGCGCGACCCGGAGAAGTACTACGGGACCAACGTGATCGGCAGCCTGAACCTGCTGACCGCGTGCAAACGCCATGACGTGAAGAACTTCGTCTTCTCCTCCACCTGCTCGACCTACGGCGTTCCCAAGGCAGTGCCGATCGACGAGTCGCACCCGCAGCATCCCATCAACCCCTACGGGCGCACCAAGTTAGCGGTCGAGCACGCGCTGCAGAGTTACCACGAGGCGCACAGCCTCTTTTACGTCGCGCTGCGCTACTTCAATGCCGCGGGCGCCGATCCCGAGGGCGCTCTGGGCGAACACCACGATCCGGAAACCCACCTGATCCCCAACGCCTTCAAGGTCGCGCTGGGACTGGCCGACCACCTGACGCTCAACGGCCGCGACTACCCCACGCGCGACGGCACCTGCGTGCGCGACTACATTCACGTCACCGACCTTGGCGACGCGCATGTCCTGGCGCTGGAACACCTTCTGAAGGGCGGCGACAGCGGCTTCTTCAACCTCGGCACCGGCGAAGGCAACACCGTCCTGGAAGTCGTGAAGGCCTGCGAGGACGCGTCCGGCAAGCCGATCAAGGTCGTCGACGGCCCCCGCCGCGAAGGCGATCCGCCGGAACTCGTCGCCGACCCGACGAAGGCCCGCAAGGTCCTTGGCTTCACGCCCAAACGCAGCAACATCAGAGAGATCTGCACCGACGCCTGGAACTGGTTCAAGAACCATCCCAACGGCTACTAGCACCGCTTCGCTCCGCATCGGCCTCGAAAAATTCCTCGCGCCCACCGTATAGCTGTAGGCCTGCCAACAGGTTACATTTTTGAGAATCCACGCATAGGCGTCCTCCCGGCGTCCATGAAATTCATGGAACGGGGAGGTAAGAGCTGCCGATGCCAACCGCCTTGAGGTGCCTGACCTTGGAACCCACCCAAGCCCCGCTCGCCGAACGCAGCAGCGAAGAACTGCTCGAGCTGTTCCTGGAAGGCAAGCGCCAGGACGCCTTTGCCGAACTCGTGACGCGCTTCCAGCACTCCGCCTACCGCGTCGCCTTCGCTCGCTGCGGGCGCCCGCAGCTTGCCGAGGAGGCCGTCCAGAACGCCTTCCTCAAACTCGCCGCTGGCAAGGCCCGCCCCAAGTACCTCGACGCCGGCGGCTTCCGCATCTGGTTCCTCAGCGTGGTCTCCAACGAGGCCCGCGACGTGAGCAAGACCGAACGGCGCACCAGCCAGCGCCTGGAACACCCCAAGCTCAAGGAAAACGTCCGCATCATGGAAAACGCCCGCTCCGAACCCAACTCCGGATTGGACGACGATTCGCGCTCGGCGCTGCTGAAGGAACTCGGCGCCCTGGACGAAGGCCAGCGCACGCCGCTGATACTGCATTTCATGGAAGGGCTTACGCAGGAAAAAGTTGGCGAGATGATGGGACTCAGCCAGTCCGGCGTGGCCCGCCGCATCGCCGACGGCCTGAAGGCCCTGCGGCTGCGCCTTTCCCAAAGCGGCATGGCTGTGATTCCGGCCCTGCCGCTGGCGCTGGGCGACAGCGGATTGCTCCAGGCGCCCGCGTCGCTTCAGCGCGTACTCTGCGACCCGCAGTTGCTCGCAAAGGCCGGCGCGCTGCGCCTGGCCGCCCACTCCACCCGCGCGAAGGCCGCCGCGGGGCTCTCGTTGAAAACCGTACTCGTCGGCGTGCTGGTCGTAGCCTCTGCTGGCGCGGGTATCTTCCTGTATCTGCCGAAGGACGAACCCGTTACGCCGCCGGCCCCGCCCGCGCAGCGTGCCGATCCCGCCGCAGAAGTCATTCTTCCCGCCCCGGCGCCCGAAGAGGCCGTCGCGGTGAAGCGGTCCTGGGACTTTGCGCAGAAGCCAGGCGCCGCGGACTTCACGCTGCACCACGGCAAGTGGCGCTGGCGCAAGGACATGGGCGTGAAGAACTCCGCCTGCCTGGAGATCGAAGCCTACCCGGCGCTCTTCGAGGTCGAGCAGCCGCTGCCGAAGCTCCCCATGCTGCTGACCTTCCGCGTCCGCCCGGCGGTCTACACCCCTGCCCAGGAGAATGAACAACATACGGTTCTGGTGCGATGGAGCTACCGCGACCAGATCGCCGAGTTCAACAACGTCGGCGCCAACCCGCAGGTCAACGTCGAGATGCCCAACCAGTGGGTTACGATGGAAGTCTTCATGACCGAGGACTTCATCGCGCTGTACACCGACGGAATTCTGGTGGATTTCCGCGTCTGCAAGCCCAAGCCCGGTACGAAGTTCCACATCACCTGCTGGGGCAACTTCCGCTTCGACAACATGACCCTGGAAGCCCCGGCCAAGCACGCGGCGCCCGGCACCACCGAACTGCTGAAGGCCATCGAGAGGCTCCCGCTAGCCGAACGCAACGGCATGAAGACCCTCAGCGACCTTCCGGTGGCCGTGAAGGGCAAACCCGTGGTGGTCTGGTTCCCCAGCGTACCCCTGAAATAGACAGGAGGCGCCCATGTTGACCCGTCTCGCCGAACACCTCGATAGCAAGAACCTGCTCCTTAAACGCATTAAGGAATACGACTTGGCGGACAGCTTCCTCTGCACGCCCGTCGTCGAGGACTTCAAGGGCCGCCGCGGTTTGTTGCGCGGGCGTGAGACGACCTTCTTCTCCCTCGCCGATTACCTGGGCCTCGACCAGCACCCCGAGATCGTCGCCACGGCTCGCGAGGCGATCGAACGCTACGGCATGCACTTCGGATCGAGCCGCATCTACTTGGACTTCGCGCCGTATCGCGAGTTGGAGAAGGAACTTGCGTCGTTCGTCGGGGCCGATTCCGCGCTCGTCTTCACCACCACGACGCTGACCCATCAAGGCGTGATTGGTGCCCTCGCCAGCCCCGACCTGCTGCTGGTCGTGGACCTGTACGCGCACCGCAGCATCGCCGAGGCCGCCAGCCTCGCCCGCGGCAAGGGCGCCGAGGTCTGCTACGTCCCGCACGACCGCCCCGAGGCGCTCGACGCCAAGCTGCGCCGCAACGGCCACCGCTTCAAGCATGCCGTCGTCGCCGTCGACGGCATCTACAGCATGACCGGCCGCCACCACGACCTGGCCGAGTACCAGCGCATCTGCAGGAAACACGATGCGGTGCTGTATGTCGATGACGCGCATGGCTTTGGCGTGTGCGGCCAGGGCCGCGGCATCGCCGCGCAGTTCGATCTCTCCTGGGACAATCTGCTCTACGTCGGCGGCATGGCCAAGGCGGTCAGTTCGCTGGGCGCGTTCGTCGCCGGCAAAGCCGAGCTCGTCGAACGCCTGCGCATGACCGCGCCGACGCAGATCTTCTCCGGGCCGCTGCCCATCCCCAACATCTTCACGGCCCGCAAGGCTTTAAGCATGCTGCGCGAGGAGCCCGAACGCGGGCTGGTCGCGGCGCTGTGGGCGCGCACCCGCCAGGCCGGCGCGCTCTTGCAGGAAGCGGGTCTGATGGAACACGCGCCGCAGAGCC
This sequence comes from Planctomycetota bacterium, assembly GCA_023150555.1. Classification (GTDB taxonomy): domain Bacteria; phylum Planctomycetota; class SZUA-567; order H5-PLA8; family H5-PLA8; genus JAKLKQ01. Next base: position 10,604 of record JAKLKQ010000061.1, on the reverse strand, counting down.
CCATCCTGATCGTGCCGGTGCCGAACAACGACGAGTTGCTCGCGGTGACGTGGTTCTGCCTCGACCAAGGCGTGCACTTCAACATCGCCACCTATCCCGCCGTTCCCAAAGGACTTGGAGGGCTGCGGATCGTCATCAACGGCGTCCACACCCGCGAAGACGTGCTCCGTTTGGCCGACGCGCTGCGCCGCAGCCGCCAGATGCAGGGAGTTGCGTGATGGTTCGCGCCGCCACCCGCCCCCTGACGCTCATTACCGGCGCGACGTCGGGCATCGGGCGCGCCGCCGCGGGGATGCTCGCCGCCCGCGGCCACCGGCTGATTCTGGTCGGGCGCGATCCCGTCCGCACGGAACTCACATTCCGCCAGATCGAGGCTCAGGTGCCCGGTGCGCAGACGCACGCGTTGCGCTGCGACTTCTCCAAGCCCAAGGAGATCCACGACTTGGCGAAGGAAGTTGTGCGCCTGTTCGGCGGCCTCGATGTGCTGGTCAACAACGCCGGCGTCGTCTGCCCCGAGTACAGCGAGACGGCCGGCGGCGTCGAAACGACCTTCGCCGTCAACCATCTGGGCTACTTCCTGCTCACCGGGCTGCTCTGGGACGCTCTGCCGCCCGGCGCGCGCGTGGTCAACGTGGCCTCTAAGGCGCACATGCACGGGCAGATCCACTGGGACAACTTAAACCTGCGCGGCGATTACGGTTACTACAAGGCGTACGCGCAGTCGAAGCTCGCCAACCTGCACTTTACCTTCAGCCTGTCCGAACGAGCTCTTAGTAAAAACATGACCGTCAACGTCCTGCATCCGGGTGTCGTGGCGACCAACATCTGGCCGCGCCACAAACCCTTGCTCCGCCGGGTGATAGATTTCGCCAAGCCTTGGATGTCCACGCCCGAGCAGGGCGCGCGCACCGTCGTGTACCTCGCCGACGACCCCCAGGCCGGGCGCCTCAACGGCGAGTATCTCGAGCACTGCAAAGTAGTTGTACCCGCGTCGAAGGCCCGCGATGCGCAAGCCGCGCAGCGCTTGTGGGCGCTCAGCGAGCACCTCTGCGATTTCGCATGGCCGAGCAGCTGATCCGAGCAATCACGTCGGTGTTACATTTGTGGAGCTAAATCCCGATGAATACCAAGGTTGTCGTGACGGGGATCGGATGGTTGACGCCGCTGGGCTGGGACGTTCGGGAAGTCTGGGACAAGCTGCTTGCCGGCCACAGCGGAATCGACTCGATCACCCGCTTCGATGCCTCGGCATTTCCGGTCCGGATCGCAGGCGAATTGAAGGACTACGCTCCCGAACGCTGGCTGGACTCGCGCGAAAGCAAGCGCCTGGACCGCTTTACGCAATACGCCCTGGCCGCCGCGCAGATGGCCGTGGACGACGCTAGGCTAACCTTCGGCGCGTTGGATCCCTACCGCGCGGGCGTCATCGCCGGATCCGGCGCCGGGGGCATGGAGTCCATCGAAGCCGGGCAGACGGCGCTCTTCCAGAAAGGCCCGCAGCGAATTCCCCCGCTTTCCATCCCCAAAATGATGATCAACGCCGCTTCCAGCAACATCGCGCGCCGCTTCGGGTTGCGCGGATCCACCTGCGGCGTCGCGCTGGCCTGCGCCACCGGCGCGGCGGCCATCGCCCAAGCCGCCGAACAGATCGCGCTTGGCCGCGCCGACGTGATGTTGGCCGGCGGGAGCGAGGCCAGTATTACGCCGCTGAGCGTCGCGGCGTTCTCGGCCTGCGGGGCGCTTTCCAAGAGTGAAATCGAGCCCTCGCGGGTCTGCCGGCCCTTCGACCGCGCGCGCGACGGCTTTGTGATGAGCGAAGGCGCCGGGATCCTGGTACTGGAGAGCGAAGCGCATGCATCGGCGCGCGGTGCAAGGGTTTACGCCGAGCTCGCCGGAACCGGAATGACCACCGATCTCCATCACATCACCGCGCCCGATCCCGAAGGCGCAGCCGCCGCGAAGGCCATCGAATTCGCCCTCCAGGATGCCGGAGAATTAGCCCAGGCCGTGGGTTACGTGAACGCGCATGGGACCGGGACGCCGCTGAACGATCCGATGGAGACGAAGGCCCTGCGCCGCGCGCTGGGCGAGGATACGCTGGCGGCCGTGAGCTCGACCAAGTCGATGACCGGACATCTGCTGGGCGCCGCTGGCGCGGTCGAGGCCGCCATCACGGCGCTTGCTGTAATGGAAGGCGTTGTGCCGCCTACGATTAACGTTGATGATCCGGACCCGGAATGCGCCCTGAATATCGTCCGCGACCGCCCACTGCCGCTGCCCGGCCTGCGCGTGGCGCTCTCGAATGCGTTTGCCTTTGGCGGGCACAATGTGGTGCTGGCGTTTCGAAAGGCGTCCTGAGCTTTCCGGAATCTGAAATTAGTCCTTCAACCGCTTCGATAATTCCTTATGCCGCAACGGCTTCAAATCCGTACGGGCATGCGTTTGGCGCCCCAGGTCCCGGGCTGGGCCTCGAAGAGCCCCGGAAGCTTCACGCCGCAGCGGTTGCAGGCGCCGTCGTGCGTAAGGTTCCACTTCCCAAGGACGTACCAATCGCGTTCGATGAGCAGCTGCTTGCAGTTGTGGCAATAGGTGCTGCCGCCGTCGCCGTCGTGGACGTTGCCCGTGTACGCGTAGCGTATCCCGTTGCCCAGCGTGATCTTGCGCGCGCGCGTCAACGTCGCCGGCGGCGTGGGCGGCGTGTCCATCATCTTCCAGTCGGGATGGAACGCGGTGAAATGGAGCGGGACGTCGGGCCCGAGTTTCTCGGCGACCCATTTCGTCATCGCGTCGATCTCCGCGTTGCTGTCGTTTTCGCCCGGGATGAGCAGCGTCGTGATCTCGAACCAGACCTCGGTTTCGTTTTTCAAATACTCGAGCGTCTCCAGGATCGGCTGCAGATGGGAGCCTGTGATATTCCTGTAAAATCTTTCGGTAAATCCCTTTAGATCGACGTTGGCGGCATCCATGTGGCGATAGAATTCGACCCGCGGTTCGGGGCAAATATAGCCGGCCGTAACGGCGACGGTCTTGATCCCGAGCGCCCGGCAGGCCTGCGCGACGTCGACGGCGTATTCGAGGAAGATGACCGGATCGTTGTAAGTAAAGGCGACGCTTCGACATCCGGTGTCGACGGCGGCCTGCGCGATTCGTTCGGGCGTGGCCTGGTCAGCGAGCGTGTCCCATTCCCGTGACTTGCTGATATTCCAATTCTGGCAAAACTTGCAAGCTAAATTGCAGCCTGCAGTTCCAAAAGAAAGGATGGGTGTGCCGGGAAGAAAATGGTTGAGCGGCTTTTTCTCGATGGGGTCGATGCAAAATCCGCTCGAGCGCCCGTAAGTCGTGAGGACGACTTGGTTTCCTTCGCGTTTGCGGACGAAGCACATGCCGCGCTGGCCGTCGTGAAGCCGGCAGTAGCGCGGGCAGAGGTCGCACTGGATGCGCCCGTCGTCGAGCGCGTGCCAGTAGCGGCCGGGGTGGCTGGTCTGCAAGTCCTTGACCATAAAGGCCTTCCTTTCCACTCCGCAACTCATTTTCCTACTCGGCCGCTTCATTGCAAGCGAAATCGCGGTGGCGGTGCTCGGCGTGAATCGGATGTGATCAGTGGGCGTTTCAGAATGGATCGGAGCCTAGAATTTTTTTTAAAATCCGCCCGGAATAATCCCGGAAACGCGTGCGAGGATTGCACGCTGTGCGCGATTGAGGCACGAACGGATGCACGATTGATGCACGGCATGATGCACGAGTAATGCACCGGACATTGTGCGCCGCGAGGTGCAGGCGAAAGGAAAATCTCGCGCGGAATTTTTGAAAGGATTACGAGTTCGAATTCATGGTTTCGAACGCCAGGATTCGTCCTTGTCGAGATCGTAGCCGACGCGCGTCGTCACGCCGCCGACCGTAACATCCAATTCGACGCGGTCGGCGCCCGGCTTCGCCTCGCCGGCGGCCTTCACTTCGACCTTCGGCGCGGCGCCGTCGTGGATCGCGAGGACCGTGACGAAGCGCAGCGTGTCCGTCTTGTTGCCCTTCTGTGCCGCGAACGCGAAGGCCGGGCGCGGCTCGCGCTTGCCGTAATTAAAGGAGACCTGCCCTTCTTCCTTCTCGAAGCGTGCGCCTTCGGGCGGGAAGACCGCGATCAGCAGGTTCGCCCCTTCCGCGAAGCCGGTGCGCGCGGTGAAGGCCTTCGCGTCGAGCGCCGCATCCTTGTCGGCGGGCGCGAGCTGAAAGTGCGCGCGCACGTCGCCGGCGGCCTCGCCGCGGGCCTCGTCGACCAGCACGAAGACGTTGGGCTTCACGAACAGCACCGCGCGGCGGTGCGTGAGCTTCTCGTAGCTCCCGTTCTCGACGACCAGCGCGTCGAGGTCCGCGCCGGGTTTCCAGAGCCGCAAGCGCGGCGCGTACTTCGTGTCCTTGCCGTCGAGCGTCAGCGTCTGGTGCACGCGCGTCTGGCGGAACCACGCGCGGCCCTGGGCGTCGCCGCTGTAGATGTAACAGCCGCTGTCGGGCATCAGCCTGCGCCCGCCTGCGTAGAGTTCGAATGTGCCGTTGTCGGGCTGGCAGTGCCAGCCGCCGTCGGGCCCGCATTTCAGCACCAGGCACGCCGCGTCCGCGCCCCATCCCGTACGCATTGCGTAAAAACCGCTCTCCTCTAAGGCAAAGGAGGTCTCGGCCGGTGCGGCGCCCTGCTTGCCCGCGCTGCCGATATATTGGAAGTCCTCGCGCTTGAAGAATTCCGCCCACTCGCGCAGCGTCCCGCGGATATCCTGATGGCTGTGCCCGTCTCCGAATTGCGCCATGGTGCCGTCGGGGAAGGACATCTTCAGCAGCGCCGCGCACATGGCCTCGATGGTCTTGAAGTACTCTTCGCCGAACGCCGCCTCGTGGCCGTTCATCTGCGCCAGCTGCGCGGTGCGCGCGAACCAGCCGATGCAGCCCTGGTGGTAGTTGAAGCACTGTTCGTAATGCATTCCGTCGCCGCGCACCTGGCGCTTGAGGTTGTCCTTCAACACCGAGAAGCTGCGCGTGCGCCACGCCGCCGCGTCCTTGAACTCGGGGAAACAGAGCGCGACCGCGCCCAGGCCTTCGGCTTCCATCAGCCGCCAGTTGTTGCCATGCGGGTTCTTTGCCAGCGCCGCGTCGAGATACCGGCCGTGCTCCAGGCACGCGGCCACAAACGCTGCGCAGACTTCGGGCGTGAAGGCTTCGGCGTCGACGAACTGCTGAAAGAGGTTGATCCAGCCGTCGCCGCGGATCCCGGCCTCGATGGTGCGCCATGCGTAGGCCGGCTTGGGCTCGACGAGGTTGTGCTCGATCCAATCGAGAAACTGCCGCGCCCAGGCCTGCGCGTACTTCTCGTCGCCGGTGTTCCTGTACGCGCGCGCCAGCGCGTGCCAGCTGGACATTCGGTGGAGTTGCCAGAGCCACTCGTTGTCGGGCGTCGGGTTCCTGCTCCAGTCGATCTTCGCGCCGAAGTCGTGCGGCGGGTAGTTGGGCGAGGCGATCAGGATGTTCTTCAGCGCGTCGTCGGCGGCCTTCTGCGCGCCGGGGCGTTGGTCTTTGCCCTTGGCCTCCAGGCGCTTCGCGCGGCCGACGGGGTGCTTGAAGCCGGTGCGCGCGCGCAGGTAATCGCGCAGGGCCAGTGCGGCAGCCTCGTCCCCTTTGGTCCCTTTGCTCTGGGCCTCCTTAATAGTGGCGAGTCCTGGGCGGTCGATGTCGAGGTTCTTGAGCACATCGGCCAGCATGGCTTTTTCCTTGGCGGCGAGGCCGCCTTCAGCGGCGATGCAATTCTGTGCCGCGGCGGCGAGGCACAAGCCGGCCCATCCGGCGAGTGCGGCACGGAGGATCGTCTTCCGCGAGCTCTGCATGGCAAACTCCAGGATACTCGATGGCGCTCCTGGTCAAATACACCCGTACGGTGATTGCGGACTTCGGAGTGCGGACTATTGCCACCGAGATCGCTGAGAGCACGGAGAAAAGAAATCGAAATTTCGGATCGCCTTATCAAGATACGTGCAAAGATGGCATTAATTGTAGACAGGAGGATTCTTAGATGGCTGGCTGGAAGAAAGGCGACCTCATCGAAATGGACGGCACCTAATATCTTCGGCTGCGCGCCGAAGGCGCGCCATATAATAGCCAGGGGCGAAGCCCCTGGAACAGCGCGCTAAGATCTCAAGCCCTGAAAGGGCGAAATCTTAATCCCAAACATAACGCTCATCGAAATCGACTCGGTACTTCTTGAGGAATGCCCGGATCTCATCCTTGAATGTAATCTTCCTGTGATGTTCTCTTTGCCGGGCAATGTATTTCCGTACCGCGACTTCGTTGGACCTCCCGATGGAAAACGCTGCATAACCCGTCTGCCATTTGAATCCTTTGAACGGCGCGCCTTTCGTTTTGATCCATTTGGAGGATCCCGTTTTGAGTGCTTCGACCAGGTCCGAGAGCGACCATGTTCTGGCCTGGGACAGGAGCAAGTGTACATGATCGGATGCTCCGCCGATGGCGAGGGCGGGCGAATCACAGTTCTTTGCAATACCGTTCAGGTAGGGAAACAATTCCTTCTCGATTTCCGGTGTAATCACCGGCATCCGGTCTTTGGTTAAGAAGGTCAGGTGGACGAGCAGGCAAGCCAGGGATTGAGGCATGATTCATGCTCCTCTACTATCTCGCCCCTTCAGGGCTCAATCGTACCAGTCCGATTACCAGGGGCTTCGCCCCTGGCTTTTGTCTTTCGCGCCCTTCGGGCGCTTACAACCGACAATCGAACAACCCTCCTTTTTACACGGTATATTGAAATCTGCCGAATTCACACAACACCTTGGTAACTTGACATCCGGAGAGGCGCACACTATTCGGCCTCGCGACCTCCTCCGCGTCCTCCGCGCCTCTGTGTTGAAGTCGTTCTTTTGCTGACCGCCGATAGCTTTCCGCTTTTCTCCCTTTCGCTTTCCCTTCCGCCCGCGAGAATGGGCGCATGCCCGAACGATCTTCCCGAAAAGGCCAAGGCCCGAAACGCGGCACCGGCGGCCGCCCGAGCCGGCCCGAACGCATCCGGCCGCGCAGCAAGGCCCTGGCGCGCCGCCGCCGTGAGGCCGACCGCCGCGCCGCGCTGGACGCGCCGCCGCCCAAGTCCGCCGCCGAGAAGCACGGCGAGGAACTGGCCGCCATGGCCATGGAACTCTGGGAGACCATCCGCCGCGAGGGCGGCTTCGCCAGCACGCACGCCGCGAGCTTATATCGCGACGCGAAGCTCTCCCCCGGCGCGAAGGCGCGCGTGCACGAGGACCTGCACGCGATGCTGCGCCTGGGCCGCACCATCGAGTACGCCTTTCAGGACAGCAACGCCCCTCACAGCGGGCCCGGCTTCGCGCTCGCGCGCCTGTGGGCCGCGCGCATCCTGACCAAGCGCGGAACCATCGCCCAGGCCACCGAACTGCTCCCGGCCGTCGATTGGAAGCGCGTCTTCGACGTGGGCCTGCGCATCGCCGCCGAGGCCGACCCGGTGCGCCGCTTCGCGCTGTCGCATTCGCTGCCCGACGCCTTCGCCGAGGCCTTGATGGACGCGTACGGCGACGAAGCCGGCGCGCTGGCCGCGGCCTTCGACGGCAAGGCGCCGCTGACGCTGCGCGCCAACGCGCTGAAGGCCACGCGAGAGACCGTGCTGGGCGAACTGGGCGCGGCGGGGCTGCGCGCGAAGGCGACGGAGTTCTCGCCGTGGGGCGTGCGCCTCCCCGAAGGCAGCGACCCTTATGCAACGGCGGCTTTCAAAGAGGGACGCATCGAGGTGCAGGACGAGGCAAGCCAACTGGTCGCGGAACTGGTCGCGGCCGCGCCCGGCAGCCTGGTGATCGACGCCTGCGCCGGCGCCGGCGGCAAGACCCTGGCGCTGGGCGCGTGGATGAAAAACAAGGGCGTGCTCGTCGCCGCCGACCGCCACGGCACGCGCCTGGACGAACTGAAGCGGCGCGCGCGCCGCGCGGGACTCTTCTGCCACCGCGCCGTGAAGGCCGACCTGCTCGGCACGTGGCCGAAGGAACTCGAAGAATTGCGAGGCAAGGCCGCGCGCGTGCTGGTCGACGCGCCGTGCACGGGCACCGGCGCGCTGCGGCGCAACCCCGAGGCGCGGCTGCGCCTGGACGGCGACGAACTGGCGCGGCTGCCGGAGGAGCAGTTCCGGATCGCGCGCGCGGCGGCGGCGCTGGTGAAGCCCAACGGGCGCCTGATCTACGCGACATGCAGCGTGCTGCCTGCGGAGAACGAACGCGTCGCCGAGCGGCTGCTGGCCGACGCCGAGCTGGGCCTGACGGTCGTGCCCATCGCCGAGATTTTGGGCGGTGCGCGCGCGAAGAAGATTTCCGACCCGAGCGGGCGCTACCTGAAGCTGTTGCCGCACCGCCACGGCACGGACGGATTCTTTGCGGCGGTGCTGCGCCGCAAGGCGTGAGGCACGGAGTTCACGGAGGACGGCTCAGGGTTCCTTCTTCGCGGCATCCTCGGCGGGTTTTCCGGATTCTTTCGATTTCGCGGGCGGCAGTTCTTCCCTCCGAAGCCAATAGACCTCAACCGTCCTACCTCCTATTGCCGCAGTACCGGAAAGCTTTTCATCCAAAAGTTGCAGGGTGAACTTAAACGGCACTCCGTCGCCCCTATCGGCGTCCAGAAACACCCCTTCAAGGACAACTTCCTTCTTGTCTGAAAACGCTGTGCGCCCATGTGCTCGAAGCGATCTTCCGTTATCGAGATACACGCCGAACTCGCCGTTCAGAGAGATTTTCAATTGATAGAAGTCGCCGCCGGGCCTGTCATCCCGCTTGTACAGGCCGGCGTACCTGTGCAGGAGTTCCACATTCGCCGGAAGGCGCGTCAGCGTTTCGGGATCCTGCGTCGCCTTGCGGGCTGCCTCCAGCCAGGCGTCCCACGCGCGCGCCTTGGTCTTGTCGGCGAAAACCAGCGCGCGGATAGTTTCCAAGCTCGCTTTGCGCACCTCGAAGTCTTCAGCTGCGAGGCCCTTCACGAGTTCCTCGGCCGCGCGCTTGTCGTCCTCGGTGAGTTCCTTCGCCGCGGGAGCTTCCTTCACCTCCTTAACTTCGGGCGTCTCGGGAACGTCCGCCGCTTCGCCGGCCCACAGCCGCGCGGCTGGAAGCAGCGCGAAGAGAACAAATGAAAAAAAGAGGGATGGCTTGCGTATGACGCTCATTCGTGCGAACTCCATCTAACCGCATGACCATCGACAAAGAATTTAAACGCACCTTGGAGCGCCAGCGTTCACGGCGCGGTTTTGGCCGTCGCCTTTTCCTTTGGCACCAGGGCCGGCGGGTCCTTCACCGGATTCCATTCGTCATGATAGGCCGACATCCTATCGACCATATCCGTTTCAAGTTTGCCATCCACAAAGCACCCGGTTGCCGGGCCCCGTTCGTCGCTCTTTTCCGTGTTAGGCGTGACCAGTCCCGCGAATTCTACCGATTCCTCGTCCAGAAAGGAGATCTTCCCGACGGAAATCAATCGCCGTTCTTCGCCCATATAGATCCGGATCTTCCCCGATACCAGGATTTCCATCTCGCATGGCGGCAGAAATGGATTGAAGTATCTGTACCGGCCCGCATACCGGTGCAAACGCTCAACGCTCGCCGGCAGGCGCTGGATAACTTCCGGATCCGTTGCCGCCGAACGCGCTTCACCCAGCCAAGCGTCCCACGCGCGCGCCTTCGCCTTGTCGGCGAAGACCAACGCCAACAATTTCACCTGAGCGTCCTCACGCTCCGAGTACCGATTGCTTCCCAGCTGCTTCACCTGGTTCCCCGCCGCGCGCTTGTCGTCTTCGGTGAGTTCCTTCGCCGCGGGAGCTGCTTGCGCTTCCTTCGCTTCGAGCGCAGCGGGCGTCTTGGGAGTATCCACCGCTTCGCCGGCGTTTAGCCGCGCACCCGGAAGCAGCGCAAGAACAATAAAGGAGTGAAGGAGGACCGGCGTGCCGAGGTTTTTCATTCGGAACTATCCCGCATACCGCGATAAGTATAGCCGCGCCTCGCCCGCGAGGCCAGACGTTCGATTTTTCACCCTTCATCCCTCCTCCTTCATCCTTATGCTGCATTCTTGGGGTACAATGCCGTTCGGGTTGTTCGCGGGAGGCGTTGCATGGCGCTGGCGAAGCACAAATCCGTCCCGAAGGACCTCAAGCGCCTGATGAAGCGCGTCGAGGCGCATCCGCTCGTGAAGAAGGTGGTCCTTCAGGAGACCGAGCCGTGCCGGCACCGCTACGCGCACGGAACGATTCGCGTTTTAGGCGAGACGCCCGCGGGCCTGCGCCTGAACGGCTATTTCCAGGGCGGCGTGATCCGATTCTTCCTGGTCACGGACGAGAAAGACGTCCTGCGTGCGTGGGTGGAGAAGCAGGGTTGATGGGCCGCCCTTTTTGAACCTTTGAACCTGATCCTTAATCAGCGCCCGAAGGGTGCGAAAGATAATAGCCAGTGGCGCAGCCCCTGGAATCGGATCCGTTGGCCTAAGCCGCGGCACCCAAGGGGTTCCGGCCCCTTGGGCCTGAACCCCTTGGGCGGATCGCCTCGAAGCAAATCAATCAAAGTTGGCGAGGTGCTTCGATG
>JAKLKQ010000060.1:18894-41634 GCA_023150555.1 Planctomycetota bacterium | reverse complement strand
GGCGTTCCCTCGACGCCCCCACAAACTAGGTTTCGGCGGGGTGCCCAAGGGACTTAAGAACTTTTCAACAGAGCAACAATTCATCAATTTCTGCCCTAGACGGATTATCTGCAGCAATCACGCCACTGCAAACTCCCACAATCAGCATGCCCACTACCAAAATTCTGCTTTTCATCGCCATGCACCTCAACCTTGAGTAAACAAAATCATCTGACGAATTTCAAATCCAAGCCTCTCTTGCCATTTAGCAGAGTGGAGACCCCCTCTACCCCAGAATCGCCGAATTTCAAAAGCAAATCATCGTAGCCACCTAGAAAAACTCCGCTACTCCCAATAGTCAGCAAGAAATTCTCACCGTCTGCCTCCCCAATCGGGCATAGTGTGTCGCCAATGAATGTCCCATAAGCTGACACCCAATAAGAGGCATTCGGCCTCCTCATAATCCTTCGCGGATCAAAGTGAAAATCGTTTCCTCGCACTAAAGATCGAAATCTCAAGCCTCCGAAACTCCGCAGAAACGCCAGGGCAGTCTCATGGACCTCAAATCCGGACTCAATAAGCGCCTCTCCAAAATGAGCGACAAGTTTTTCATCGCACTTACGCCAACCTGAGAGCCTCAATCGCGCGCGATCAATAACTGTCAAGTTCATAAATTTCAGCTACCTTATCATCACTGACCACTTTCAGGCGAACTTGAAACAAAAGGCAGTACTGGCGTTGGCGGAGTTGGGTCAGAGAGCGTAATCACATCGCCGGTAGTAATTTGACACTGCCGACATCTGGGCATAGCCATACCATCATTTCTTACTGTGTACATGAGACCATTCCTTGTCGAAGTGGCTCCATTTACTGCATGGGGTTCCGCGCAATTCCCAGCGGCCCATCTATCCAGAGACTCGCCAAATAGGAAACTATTTAGTCTGCCCAAAATTGAAGGTGTCGCAAGTGGCCGGCCATTCACTCCGAAAGATGAACCTTCTGAGGCTGCCTGCCTAAACACACTCGTCGCCCTTGTTCCCGATTGCTGAGCTGCAGCGAGAGCTTCTTGTCGCATCTCCGCGACCAATCCCGGACGGAAAACCTTTATAAACAACGCCTGCGCTGTTGGGAAGCTCAATTGCGATGCGTCAATCGGAAGCCTACCATATGGGACTACGTTCTGCCCTCCGGATTTGAGCGGTACTGAGGCCATGGCAAAATGGGTTGCAACTCCTGTTGATTCCGAGGATGCTGTACCCCAGTCTCCGGATTCGGCTGCTAATGTTGCATTATAAGTACCGATAAATGTTCCGGAAACAGGATTTGACCTACCAACCATTTGCGCCAATAAGCCATCATAAAGATGATCACCAAAGAATACCTTTGCTCTTGATTGCCTTGCATCCAATTGAGCGGAAACGCCTTCGTAAACCTCGCTACGCCCGAAGAAAGGGTCTTCTTCAGCGCTCTTTAATGTTCTGAATTCAGTCGTATCTGCCCTTTCCCCATTAAGGGCTGCATAGGCGCCTAGTATTGCAGTATTGGAAACCGCGCGTATTGGCGCAGTTACTGCCTTCGGCACATTTACGAAAGCATCTTCTACTGGAGTCTCCGAGACTCTTGCGCCTTCTCTAAGGCAATTTCGGATTACAACTCGGATTTTGGATACATCTGCCTCCCCTCTGTTTGCCGCCTCTATATACTGTTTAAATGCCCAGTAGCTTATCTGACCCTTACCGAAGGTTTCTGAAAGTTCAATCCAATCACCGTTTCGTTTTCCGACTGGCATTGACATGCCCACATTTATCCCCATAGGACTTTCACCTTGCACCCTGATTGTTTCACCATCATCACCAGTTACAAAATCCGTCCCCATCGGATCGCTTCGATTAACCGGGTCGCCGCCGCAGAAGTTGTACATGTTGGGGCCGTCGACCATGCCGAGGGGGTCAAGCAGCGCGCCGAGGAAGAGTCAGGGCCGCGTTGCGTAGAATTTTCGAACTGAACGAGGCGCGCGAAGCGGAGCCGTAGCTGGAGGCTACGGCGAGCGCAGCGCAACGATGTGCAGGACGAAAAGACCCGCAACCCTTTGGGCAGCCGTGTCTTTCGTTCCGGCTCAGCGTTGCGCTCCGCTGCGGCCTACCTTCTCGGTACGCCTCGACTTCGCGCGCCTTGATCCGTAACGAATTCCAAGGCTGCGCGGCCGGACTCTTCCTCGGCGGGCTGCTGGGCTGATGAATCGGCCGATGCTCGGATCGTAGAAGCGATTGCGTAAGTGGGTGTCGTTGGGGTTTGAATTGAGAGCGGAATCGCAACTACAAATACGACGTGCTGGGGCGACTCAAGAGGAATGCTTCAGGCGTCCGGGTGTGTCGTAACCGTAGCCATTTGGACGGAATTGGTCCATGCGAAGACCCTAAAGGGGCGCGGCCCGGCACGACCCGCCGCTTTCGGTTTCCGTATCGCTCCTTTTTCGGGTGCCTGCCCCGAAGGGGCAGCATCTGACAGCCCAGGGTGGAGCGCAACAGCGTTGCGCGGAACCCTGGGTAAGCGGCCCCAACGCACCGGCCCTGAAGGGGCCGCACCGTTCGCACGCAACGGCAACGCGTCGTGATCCGGTGCCGCTCCTTCAGAGCGGCCTCCGTTTGGGCCAGGTTCCCAGGGTTCCGCGCGACGTCTCGCCCGCGCTCCACCCTGGGCTATCAGGTTTCGCTCCTTCGGAGCGATAAAGGTTCTCCGCCACCTATGCGCAGGTTAAAATCCCGCGCTACATGCTCGCGCGTATCGCGTTGTGCGTAACGTAACTCCGAGCGCTGAGGTTCGGGCGAGCGGCCCTTGCCCATAGGCGCGGGTTGGCAACCCGCGCCACGCGCTCGCGCGTTTCGCGAAGCGCACCGACCTTCGGCACGGGCTAGCCTTCGCATTATGCCAACGAGGATCCCGTGGCACCCGGTCCGGCATTCATTTCTCCCAAAAGAGAATAAACTTCCCCTCTTTCAGGATCAGGTCGCTCATGGGGCGTTGGTCCAGAACGAAGACGAAGTACGGATCGATCTCCTCGATGATCTGCGCAAACGACTGCGCGTCGGCCTTCGAGACCTTTGCTTCGAAGTACGCATGAAGGCCGCACGAATCCGCGAACCGGATCTCGAAGGTCTTGGCGCTATAAATCTTCGAGAGCCCCTCTCGGACCTCCTTCCACCTGGTCCGCGGCTCGTCCATGCCGCCGGTCCCAACCTTCGAGAACTCAACGATGTCCAGAACTGGAAGTTCGGGCACCGCGACAATCGGCACAAAACAGCCGTCCTTCAATTCTTTCTCCGAATACGGTCTTTCGATCAGATCCGGATCGCCCGCAAAGAGCCGGACATTGCTGGAGGATGCTTCCGCGCCATGCTTCATGACCAGGTCAGTGGCATCTTCCAATCTCCTTCGTTTATCTGCTCTCCACCCTTCGTACTTCTTGCCGCCCGCCTTTACCGGCACAGGAACCATTTCCTCGCCCAGTGCCTTACTCAGTTTTTTTACGAACGCATCCATGGCTAACTTCCCTCTTTTCAACCAAGCTTCGCGCAAATCATCCTCAAGACCCAAGTCTCAAGACTCAAGCCTTCCTCTTTCCTTTGCGCCTTTGCGTCTTGGCGTGCGCTTGCTTTTCCACGCGCGTCTGGCGGCCGGCGCGGCGGCGGAATTCCTGCGGCGTGCAGCCGACCAGTTCCCGCACCTTCTTCCCGAACTGCCCTATGTCGCGGTAACCCAGCGTCCGCGCGATCGCGCCAATGGACTGCGAGCTGGTGCGCAACCGGTAGAGCCCCTGGTACACGCGCGCGAAGACCGCGTAATGCTTCGGCGACATGCCCACTTCGCGGGCGAAATCGTAATAGAGCTTCCACTTGTCCAGCCCCGCCTGCCGCGCCAGGGCCTCGACCGGCGGCAACTCGGCGGGGTCGGCGTGGATGCGCCGCGCCAGGTCGGTGGCCGCATAGTCGCGCGGCGCCATCTTCCACGGACGCGGGCGCTTGGGTTCGGGCAGTTCGGCCGCGCCGTCGAAGCACATCAGGAGGGCTCGCAGCAGGCCGGACGCCGCGAGGTGCCAGGCGCCGGGCGAGGCCTGGCGCGCGAGCGCCAGCCGGGAAGCGCCCGCCACGGCGCGCACGCCCGTGGCCGTGCGCGTCGCCTTGCCCGGAAGCTGGTGCGGCGAGCGTCCGGCTCGGTACTGCCGCGCGACGGCCTTCGCGGGCAGCGCGCTCCAGACGGCGTACTCGGCAAGTTCCACGAGCTTGTTCACGGCGGTGTTGGCGAAGCCGGGATCGATGCGCGGCAGCGCCAGCGGCGGCAGCTTCGAGGGCTCACGCAGCGGGCGTCCATCGGCGTCGAAGAGATCGAAGTGGACAAAGGCGATGCCCAGACGTTCGCCGCCGCGCTGTTCGGCGAGGTACCGCCTTCCGGGGCGCAGCCAGAAGCAGCGCCCGGGCTCGAGCCGGTGCTTCTCTTTCAGGTCGGCGGTGAGGAAGCCCTCGCCGGCCCAGACCATCCAGAGCTGGTGTTCGTGGAGGTTCTCGCTGAGGCGCTCGCCGGCAGTCCAGTCGAACTCGAGGTACGGGCGCCACGCGCCGTGGAACTCGACGTGCACCGCCGACCAGTCGACCTTCATGCGGGGTTCCTCGGGCCGGAGCCTGCTGGGTCTCCCGTTTACACCTTTTCGCGGCAACGTTCGAGGGCCGATTCGCTCGCCGCCGCAGGTCTCCCGCAGGCCCGTTTTCGTTCACGTAAGTCCAGAAAGCCGATCTTGTAAGTCCAATAACTCGATCCTGTAAGTCCAATGGTATCGGTCGCGAAGAATCGCTGCACGTTGCGGCAATCGTGCTAAATGGTAACAAATCGGGTCAGAATGACCGGAGCGCGGTGCCTGCGTCTTGGGACTTGAGTCTTGGGCCGCCACAGAGGGTGTGCAAGGCATTGCCGGGCTCAAGACCCCGTGACTCTTGGTCATTCCACGATGTGAAACGGCATTTCACGATCCGGAAACGTCAGATCTTCCACTCGTCGCCCTGGTAGGGGATGCGGACGTCGGGGAATCCGTTGGACTCGAGGTGCTGCTCGAAGGCCAGCGCCTGGCGTTCGTCGCCATGGACGAGGTAGACGGGGCCGGCGGGCGCGGACGGCTTCAGGAACGCGGTCAGTTCGTCGCGGTCGGCGTGGCCCGAAAACCCGTTCAGGACCTGGACTTCCGCGCGCACGGTCTCCTTGCGGCCGAAGATGCGCACCGTGGACCATTTTTCGACGATCTTGCGCCCGAGGGTGTGTTCGGCCTGGAAGCCCACGATCAGGATCGTGTTGTTGGGATTGCCGATGTTGCAGCGCAGGTGATGGAGGATGCGCCCGGCCTCGCACATGCCGCTGGCCGAGATGATGATGCTGGGCTCCTTGCTGGCGTTCAGCGCCTTGGAGTCCTCGACCTTGGTGATGGGCTTGAACCCTTCGATGGCGAAGAGCGTCCCGTTGTCCTTGTGGATGTCGACGGCGGCGGTGTCGTAGCATTCGGGGTGGCGCTCGATGATCGCCGTGGCCTTGGTCGCCAGCGGGCTGTCGACGTACACGGGCACCGGCGGCAGCTGGCCGCTCTTCTGGAGTTCGTACAGGCTGTACAGCAGCGTCTGTGTGCGCCCCAGCGCGAAGGCGGGAATGATCACCTTGCCCTGGCGCTCGATGGTGCGCTTGATGATCGCGCCCAGCGAGGCGTTCAGGTCCTGGCGCGGCGGGTGCAGGCGGTCGCCGTAGGTGGATTCGGTCAGCAGCACGTCGGCGCCGGCCGGCATGGGCTCGGGGTCCTTCAGGATCACGCGTTCGCTGCGCCCCACGTCGCCGGTGAAGGCGAGACGCTTGGTCGTGCCGTTGGCCTTCTCCTCGAGCACGATCGAGGCGGCGCCCAGCAGGTGCCCGGTGTCGTGGTAGATGCAGCGCAGGCCGGGCAGGACCTCGAACCACTGGTGGTACGGCTGGCCCTTGAGGAGGGTCAGCGCGGCCTCGGCATGCTTGATCGTATAGAGCGGCTCGACGGGGTCCTCGTGCGGGCGGCGGTGCTTGTTGACGTGCTTGGCGTCGGACTCCTGGATGAAGGCGCTGTCTCGCAGCATAATCCCACAAAGGTCGGCCGTGGCATGGGTTGCATAAACAGGACAGCGCAGGCCGTGGGCCACCCAGGTGGGCAGGTTGCCGGTGTGGTCGATGTGCGCGTGGCTCAAGACCACCGCCTTGACGCGCTTGGGCTCCAGCGGCATCACGCGGTTGCGCTTGTTGGCCTCCTTGCGGCGGCCCTGGAACATGCCGCAGTCGAGCAAGACGATCTCGCCGCGGGCAGTCTCGACAATGTGCAGGCTGCCCGTAACCGTGCGGACAGCGCCATGGAATCGTATTTTCATGCCGGGATGGTACCTTCTTCCACACAAGCCGCCAGCCTAAACGAGGCGCTCCGAAGGGGTTAAATGCACCCGGAGGCGGATTTTCTCGCTGTCTGGCGGCCCTCGGGCGTCCTATAATACCGCCCGCTACGGGGTGGCGGTATAGACAGCGGACGGGCCAAAGGCGCGCATGGAGGCGGCGGTGCGCTGTGGTATCCTGTGCGCCGGGGCCCTACGGAGGTATGCCGTGAATACGAGCCACTCGAACCGGAACGCCTTCGTCGCGGCGGCGCTCTTCGCGCTGGCGGCGGCGGCGCTTTCCACCTGCCTCCCCGCGCAGGCCGCCCAGGACGAAGGCGAAGGCGACGACGGCGGCAAACGCGAAGCCGGCCCGCCCGACGGGGACCCTCGCGGCGGCGTGGTGGTGGCGCTGAAGCACGAAATCGGCAGCCCCGATATCTACAAATGCACCTACAGCCGCAGCCAGGAAGGCGCCGACAAGTATCAGGAAAAGGGCACCTTCGCGCTCAAGTTTGAGACCCTCGGCCGCACGCCCGAAGGCTACGACCTCGTCACGATGGTCCAGCAGCCGCTTGACATTAAACGAGACGAATACCACGAAAACTCTAAAAAGTGGATCCGCGACATGGTCGTTCCGCACACCATCGAGACGGTGATCCTGGGTCCTAATTACCGCATGGTCACCAACAGGCGCTGCTACGTTTTTACATCCCAGAACTTCATCGCGCAGATGAAGGGCGAGGACATCGTCACGAAGACCGACGGCAACATCGTGCGCGGCACCATCACGGCGCAGGACGAGCACACCCTCACCATCGAGAGCCTCGCGGAGAAGGTCGTGCTGCCACGCGCGCGCGTGCAGAAGATCGAAAGCACCCCCAGCCCGCACGTGCTGCGCAAAGAGACGCCGCATTACCTGTTCCCGGTCTTCTCCCGGCATCCGGTCACGCCGGGACAGGCCTGGCAGTACCGCGTGCCGGTGATCATCCCCATGAGCGCCCCCAGCACGGGCCGGCTGCTGCCGTCGCACTTCGAGGTCTTGGCCAAGGCGCAGTTGCGGGAAGTGCGCGACCGAGTGGCGTTCGTCGATTACACCTACGAGGGGACCTTCGACTCCGCCGCCGAGGAGTTCCGAAACCGATTCGCGCCGGAGATCCACGCGGCTGTCCGCGTGGTGCATCGCATCGTCGGGAAGGGCTGGGTCAGCGTCGATACCGAGAACAGCCGCATCGTACAGAAGAGCGAGAACATGACCCTGACCATGGATCAGAAGGCGGACAAGCAGGTCAACACGATCACCATCACCGCCGGCTTCCAAATGAATTGGGTGGCGCCCGACAAGGTGAAGGAACTGGGCGCACCATCGGAGAAGAAGGAAAAGGACAGGTAGGCCGGGCGAGACGGGGAACGCCGGCGGCTTATTTCAGGGAGAACTTCATCGTTGGCTTTTGAATCGGAGGCCCTGCTGCTTCGAGCAGGCGTGCGGGCGGGTCTACTAGACCCGGAGAAGGGCACCGCCGCGCTGGTCGTCTACCACGAGCTCAAACGCAAGGGCGTAAAATTCAGCTTCGGCGACTTCCTGGTCCACCAGGGCCTGATCTCCAAGATCGGGCTCGAGGGCCTTGAGGCCCAACAGGCCGCGCAACAACCTGCCCAGCAGTCCGCGCCAAGACCCGAACTGCCGGAGGACCTGCCGGAAGCCGAGCTCGCCGAAATCGGCGAGGCCGGTGCCGCGCCGGCCCCCGCGCCCGCGCCCACCGTGTCTCCCGGCAGTTCCTCGCGAAACCCGGCGGTACAGACGATCTCGCAGATCGGCGATTACGAGCTGCTCGAGCTCCTGGCCGAAGGCGAGAGCGGCAGCGTCTTTCGCGCTCGGCAGGTTTCCACCGGCACGCCTTGCGCCGTGAAGATCCTCTCACCCTCCCTGTCCACGGACAACGAGGCCCTGCAGCGCTTCCTGATCGAAGGCCGCATCTGCAAGCGCCTAAAGCATCCGCACATTGTCCAGGTCCAGCACATTGCGCTGAACAAGAACCTCTACTACTTCGTAATGGAGTTGGTGGAAGGCGGCTCGGCGCGAAAGCTCCTCTACAAAGCCGGCGGGCGGCTCAGCGAGGCCCTGGCCCTCAACCTGGTCAGCCAGGTGGCCGGTGCGCTGGCCGCGGCGCACCGCGTAGGCCTGGTGCACCGCGACGTGAAGCCCGAAAACATCCTCATCTCGAAGCTGGGCGAGGCCAAGCTCTCCGACCTGGGCCTGGCCACGAGAAGCGCCGTGGAGCCGGCGGGCGAAGAGATGACTTCGGAGTTCTGGGGCACGCCGCAGTACCTGGCGCCCGAAGTCATAAACGGTACCGCCACCCACGATCCGTCTGCGGACATCTACGCCCTCGGCGCGACGCTCTTCGAGTTCCTCGCCGGGCGCACGCCCTTCCTGGCCGAAACGCCCGCAGAGATGCTACAGAAGCACCTCCACGAACACGCACCGGACGTGCGCGAACTGCGCCCGGACATCTCGCCCCTGACGGCGCGCCTGGTCCAACGCCTGCTGGCCAAGGACCCCGAGCAGCGCTTCCCGGACGCGGAGACCCTCGTCGAGGCCATCCGGCTCATCCGCGAGCAACCCGTCGAGGCCGGCGGCCTGCCCAAGATGTCCGGACTGCGGCCCGGCGTGGGCGGAGCCCCCGCGGCGCGTTCGACGCCAACCGCGGGCCTCGACCGCCGCGACAGCCCGCGCCGCTCGAACTCCGACCGCCGGGACCGCCCCGAACGCCGCAGCTCCCGCGACCGCGCGGGCCGGGACCGCTCGGGGCCGGGCCGGCGTGCCGGCGGCGAACGCCGTTCGAGCTCCGACCGCCGCGACCCCCGCAACCGGCGCGACAGCGGGCGTCGAGGCGGCCGCGACTCCCGCGGCGGTCGCGACCGCCGCCGCTAGCGCCCTTTCGCCACAGAAGACTCTCGCCTTCATGCGCCGTCTTGCACAAGTGATTGAATTTATCGTTACGAATAGCCCAGAAACGACAAAAGCCCGGGATGGTACCAAACGACCAGGTACAATCTCGGGCTTTGCCGTCCTGATGACGCCCAATCCGGCCAGGGGGACCTGTTGCCAGCAGGCCCAGAGGGTCTCAACCTTCGGTAGGTAAGTCCTGGAGGGCACGACGACGTTTGAGGCCGCCGTGCTTGTGAAAACAACACGGAAAGTTACCTGCGAGGTGGCCGGATCGGATTGTCAAAGAACAAGGACGCTCAACCGTCCGTTTGTGTATAGCAGTACGAACAAGGCGCGTGCCAGTTGGGCGAAAATGCAAGAATCGGGAAAAGTCCGACAATTACTGGACTTGCGATTTGTTGTCCGGATCAACACGTAAAATAATTGTCACTCCAAGGCAAAACGTAAATCACACCTGTCGTAGGTCACGACACATGCACATGTTCCTGACGCGTTGTGGACGCCGGAATCCGGCGGTTATCGCTGCCGCCAACGCAATATAAATTTCTTGCACGGGTGCAAAAAAGAGCGCGATTCAGTCTTTGCGGCGCGCGGCGAACTGCAGGTGCGAGGCCAGGCCCAGCGCAGACGGCTGCCGGCAGAGTTTCCTCTCCAGCGCCAGGATCCGCTCCGCCTGCGCCCGGTCCGCGAAGCGCGCCTCCAGGAGTTTGAAGGGCAGCACGGTCTTGCCGAAAAGATCCAGCACCTCGTAGCCCGATTGGGCCAGGAGAGCCGCAAGGTTCTCGGCCGTGAACGTATGCACGGGAAAGCGCTCGGCCTGTTCGCGCGCCAGCCACTCCATCTCGCCGCGCTTGACCAGGCGGTCCAGTCCGTCGAGGTCATCCTTCTCGCAGTAGTGCCGCAGCGCGGCGTAGGTCTGGTCCACCGAAGCCACCAGCACGCCGCCGGGCGTCAGGATCCGCCGCACTTCCTTCAGCGCCTTGGCCGGCTTGGCGACAAAGGAAAGCACGTCGCCCTGCGCGATGGCCAGCTCGAAGCGCTCGCGCCCCAACGCGGCCAAGTCCATGGCATCCGCGACGACGAACTCGATGCGGTCCAGCACGCCCATGCTATCGGCCTTGCGTCGGGCGGCCTCCACCATGCCAGGCGATAGGTCGCTGAGTGTCACGCTGTAGCCCGACTTGGCCAAACGCAGGCCGTAGCGGCCGGTGCCGCAGCCCAGGTCCGCGATGGGCGCGCGCAGGTTGGCGGGCAGGTGCGGCTTGAGGCCGTTCCAGGAGAGCTCGTACCAGGCGTC
The DNA here is from genome assembly GCA_023150555.1 of Planctomycetota bacterium. Lineage (GTDB taxonomy): Bacteria > Planctomycetota > SZUA-567 > H5-PLA8 > H5-PLA8 > JAKLKQ01. The sequence goes on along the minus strand of JAKLKQ010000060.1, from coordinate 30,986 downwards.
CCAGCGTGGACCGCTGTAAATCTCGTCGTACTTGTGCGCCACGCGGTCGTGGTAGTGGCGGTTGGCTTCGAGATCCCCGTCGGAACGGCCCATGCCTAGCGTTCCCCTTCCCTACAGCTCGTAGAAAGTCCCGGCGTAGACGCTGTTCGCACGTTCGAGGGTGGAAACGATCCTGTTCAAGGTGCGTTCGCGCAGCGTGAGGTTCTCGACCGACATCACGCCCTCGCGGACGGCACGCAGGAAAAGCGGGTCGTCGCGGCGTTCGGTGACTTGGGCGCAAATCAGGGCGACGCCGGTGTCGCGGTGAAACCGGCAGAGGAATCCGGAAGCTGAGACAATCTGCTGTGCATTCCTGGACTGGCGCAGCATGGCGGATAGGACGTCGCAGACGCCCTGCGGCTTCCGAGTGCTGAAGTCGGCGAGCCGGATCTCTGCCTTTCGCCGCAGAGCCTCGTCGGTCGAACCCAGCCGCTCGATCTCCTCCTCCAACTGCCGTTGCTCGGTACCCGTGAGCGCCACTTCCTTGGCGGCTTGGTTCTGGCGTTCCCGCTCCGCCTGCTCCAGGTACTCCCGCTCCTGCTCTTCCTGGTCCGGCTGCTCGAGGTACATGTAGACCGCGCCCACCAGCACCGCCATGGCGGCCAGAGGAATCACCGACATCGCCAGGCAGCCCAGGCAGGTGGCCAGGACAGGCGAGCGTTCCTTCTCGGTTCCGGGTTGCATGTTCCCGTTATGTCATCTTTTGGAAAGAGGACAAGTCGCGCGGCCGGCGCGTCAGGGATTTCCGGAGGGCCGGGGCGGCAGCACGAAGCGCTCTTCGGGCACGTTTTCCTTCGGGGCGGGCTTGCCTTCCAGGACCCGTTGCAGGACATAGACCAGCGCCAGGGCTACCACGACCAGGCCCGCCAGGATCAGGAAGTTCTGGAACGAGCTGGAACTCCCGCGGAAGGGGCTGGCGCCGCGGCGGCGCAGGCCGGCGGGCATGCGGCTGGCGCGCGGGTGCGCGGTCACGCCGGTGGGCGGGATGGTCTTGCGCGGGCTCGGCGGATGCGTGCGGTCGGCGGGCCGGGCGCTCTCGCGCGGGCGCAACCCCGAGCGCGCCGAGCTGGCCAGGCTGCGCGCACGGGCCCGGGCGCGTTTCAGCAGCGGGACCTCGCCGCGTTCGATGCGGGCGATGTCTTCCAACAGTTCGCTGGCGGATTGGTGCCGGTCCTTGGGGCTCTTGGCCATCATCTTTTCAATCAGGCGGCTGAGGGCCTTGGGGATCTTGGGATCGAGGTCGTGCGGCGGGGTGACCTGCTCGGTCAGGTGCGCGGTCATCACCACCACGGCGTTGTCGCCGGGGAACGGCAGCCGCCCCGTGGCGAGGTGGAACAGCGTCGAGCCCAGGCTGTAGATGTCGGCGCGCGGGTCGACGCTCAGTTCGCCGCGCGCCTGCTCGGGCGAGATGTAGTACGGCGTGCCGACGGCCACGCCGGTGGCCGTGACGCGCTGGTCCTCGGCCTTGGGTGCGGCCAGGCCCAGGTCGGTGAGCTTGTAGGTGCCGTCGGAGTGCTTGAGGATGTTGGCGGGCTTGATGTCGCGGTGCACGATGTTGTGCTCGGCGGCCATCTGCAGCGCCTGGGCCATGTGCTTGGCAACCTTGCGCACTTCGGCCGGCTCGTAACGCCCGTGGGGCTGCCGCTGCAGGCCCTGCTCCAGGTCCTTCCCGTCGACGTACTCCATCGCGATGTAGTGGTAGCCCGAGGCCACGCCGACGTCGTAAGCCTTGACGATGTTGGGATGGTCCAGCTTGGCCGCCGCGCGCGCCTCGCGCCGGAAGCGCTCCAGGAACTCCTGGTCGCGCGCCAGGTCGGGCGGGAGAATCTTGATCGCCACCTTGCGGCCGTTGGAGACCTGCCGGGCCAGGTACACGGCGCCCATGGAGCCCTGGCCGAGCTTGGAGAGCAGTTCGAAGTCGCCGATGCGTCGCTGGCTGACGCCCGACGGCGGCACGCCGGTCTCGTCGCTCAACTCGCCGGCATAGGCCGGTTCGTCCGGTGCCGTTTCGCTTTCGGCAGGTTTCTTGTCGGCCACGAAAGGTTGTTCGCTCCGGTGCCCAGCGTTGGCCTGCTGCTCCAGCACGCGCCGGATGCTGGAGGCGCTCAGGTGCCCCCGGCGCCTAAGTATCTCGCCGATGCGGTCCGCCCGCAATGCTTGAACACCGGGTCCGGCGGCTTCCAGGACGTGCCGCTGGTGGGTCTGCAGCGCCAGAGCTTCCTCGACGGCGGCGGCATCCACCAATCCGATGGCGACCGCCCACTCGCCGAAGCGCCGCGGCACCTGCTGCGGTTCCGGAAGGATCCCCTGAAGGGCGGGTTGCGCTCGCACGCGAGGCGAACCTTTCCGTGTCGAGGCGCCCGCGCGGCGCGCGGGGCGCGCTCCGGCGGTTCGGACCGGGTCTGTCCGGATCCGGCCTCGGACAGGCGCAGCCTGAACCGGGAAGGCGTGCCCACTTTAGTTGCTCTCGGCGAGGGTTGACCCTTCCACTATCAAATACACCGTTTTTGCAGGAGAAGGCCTGCGGCGACCTGGAAATTGAAGGGAAAATGCTGATTTTAACTAGAATGCACATGCGCAGGGAAGATGAGAGCAGCAATAGAAAAGCAGTAAGAACCTACTCGCTTTCGCCTTCCCCGGCGGCCTGATCCTCGTCGGTGGCCAGGCCGTAACGCGCCATTTTGCGGTGCAGCGTCGAGCGGTGCAGGCCCAGGCGGCGCGCGGCTTCGCTGACGTTCCCGCCGGTAACCGAGAGCGCGCGGACGATGATATTCTTCTCCTCCTCGTCCATCGGCCGGATCTCCTGGTTGCGCGGGACTTCGTGCGTCCCCGGCGGCAGCGGAGCGGCCCCCGGCGCGCCCACCGCCGCGGCCTGAACGGCCTTGAACGTCTGCGCGGTGTAGGTCTCGGTGACCTTCGGCGCGGGGACGGCGTGCTGCCCCAGCGTCTTGCGCACGATCTCCGGCGGCAGGCTTCCGACGGTCAGCTGCGCACTGTCCTCGAAGACCACCGCGCGCTCGATCGCGTTGCGCAGCTCGCGCACGTTGCCGGGCCAGTCGTGCCGCACCAACACGTCGACGGCCTCGGGCGAGATCGCCGTCGCGCGCGTGTGGCCGTCGGCCTGGGCTTCGCGCAGGAAGAACTGGGCCAGCGGGCCGATGTCGTCCAGGCGTTCGCGCAGCGGCGGGATGTCCAGCACCAGGATCGCCAGGCGATAGTACAGGTCCGTGCGAAAGCCGCCGCTCTTGACCTGGCTGCGCACGTCCTGGTTGGTCGCGGAGATTACGCGCACGTCGACCTTCACCGTCTTGTCGCCGCCGACGCGCCGCACCTCGCGCTGTTCCAGCGCGCGCAGCAACCGCACCTGCATCTCTGGGCGAATCTCGCCGATCTCGTCCAGGAACAGCGTGCCGCCGTTGGCCTGTTCGAAGCAGCCCGCGCGCCGGTTCACCGCGCCGGTGAAGCTGCCCTTCTCGTGCCCGAACAGTTCGCTCTCCAGCAGCGTCTCGGGGATCGCGCCGCAGTTGATCGCGACGAAGGGCCCCTTGGCGCGCACGGAGCTGTAGTGGATCGCGCGTGCGAAGACTTCCTTTCCCGAGCCCGACTCGCCCAGGATCAGGATGTCGCTGGTGGTCGCCGCGGCCCGGCGCGCCTGTTCGATCAACTGCACCATCTTCGGCGATCGCGCCAGGATCTGCTCGAAGCCCTTGCGCTGCTGCAGTTGCCCTTCCAGAGCCTGCACGCGGCTGCGCAGATCGCGGTACTCGATAGCGTTTCGCAGGATCGTGGCGAGGCGTTCGAACTCGATGGGCTTGGTCAGGAAGTCGTAGGCGCCGTTCTTCATGCACTCAACGGCGAGCTCGATGGTGCCGCTGGCCGTCATCATCACCACCGGCAGCGCCGGCTGGGACTGCTTCAGCTCGCTGAGCACCTGGCGGCCGTCCTTGCCCGGCAGCATCACGTCCAGAAGCACCACGGCGGGCTCTTCGTCGGCGGCCTTCGCCAGGCCATCCTCGCCGGTGCGCGCGATCAGCGGCTGGTAGCCGTCGCGAGAGAGGCGGTAATTGAGCAACTCGGCGTAGCTGTTGTCGTCTTCGACCACCAGAACGCGCGGGCGTTCGGGCGTATCGGCGGCAGGCTGCTGGGAAGTCATGATTTATTGGCGGCTCCGAACCCGGTCCATGGGTATCGTCGCTATATTATAGCACCTTTGCTCCGGCTGTGGGCTAATCAAAACGGCCATATAACCGCCCGCGACCGGCTGAAGGCACGCGTTTATCCGGACGATACCTCCCCCGGCCCAGGGCCTGTTTCATTCGGCCTGTTTCAAGGGGGGGCTCCATGGCACCTGCCGCGACGCTGGACCTGCCGCTCGCCGCCGAGCGCGCGATGTTTCTCGAGCACCTCACCGTCGAGCGGGGCCTCTCGCCGAACACCATCGAGGCCTACGGGCGCGATCTGGGCTACTTCGCCGAACACTGCGCGCGCCGAAAGGTCACTGCGCCGGGCGGCCTCAACGAGGACCTCGTCACCGCCTTCCCCGGCGAACTGGCCGCGCGCCACAACCTACAAGCCAGCTCGACCGCCCGCGCCCTGGCCGCCGTGCGCATGTTCCTGCGCTTCCTGGTCCAGGAGGGCGCGCTCGCGTCCGACCCCGGCACAACGCTCGAACGCCCCAAACAGTGGCGCCGCCTGCCCGAGGTTCTCAGCCAGGCCCACGCCGGCGCGCTGGTCGCCGCGCCCGAAGCGGACCTGCGCCGCCGCCGCAAGATCCCCATTCGCGACCGCGCGATCCTGGAACTGCTCTACGCGTCGGGGCTGCGCGTGAGCGAACTCTGCGACCTGCCGCTCGATGCCGTGGACCTGGAGGTCGGCGTCGTGCGCGTGACCGGCAAGGGCGACAAGACGCGCCTGGTGCCCGTCGGCCGCGGCGCGCGCGAGGCCCTGCGCCGCTACCTCGTCCACGTACGCCCGAAGCACGCAGGCACGCAGGCCGCCGGAAAGCTGTTCCTCAGCAAAGGCGGCAGGCCGCTTGACCGCCAGGCCGTCTGGCGCCTGGTCAAGCGCTACGCGCGGTTGGCCGGCGTCGCCGGGGACACCAGCCCGCACACGCTGCGCCACAGCTTCGCAACGCATCTGCTGGAAGGCGGTGCCAACCTGCGCGCCGTGCAGGAACTGCTCGGGCACGCCGACATTGCCACGACCGAGCTCTACACGCACGTCGACGCGCGGCGCCTGCTGAGCGTCCACAAGCAGTTCCACCCGCGCGGCTGATGCACGCGCAGGCGAAACGCTGCTACCGAATTTCTCTCGACGAGACTCAGTAGACGATCGTGAAGCCGCCGGGCGTCGCGAAGGCCGCGCCGAAGCTCCACTCCGGCACGCCGGGGGCGGCGCCCTTCTCGGCGGCGGGCTTGCCGTCCGCGCCGTAGAGCTGCCAGGCCAGGCGCCCGCCCTTGTTCCAGCCCGTGCCCTCGGTCCAGACCAGCAGCGTCTCGCCGGCCGCGTTGCCGGCCACGGACGGATGCTTGCGCTTGGCGCCCATTCCGGCGGCGCCCACCGCCCCTCCCGGCTTTCCGGTCTTCGCGTCGATGCGCGTGAAGAAGACCTGCTCCTTAGTCTCCCACGCCGCCAGCACACCGGCGGGGCTCTCGGAGAAGCCGGCGGAACTCATGACGCAGGTGTTGTTCTGCCACTGGTCCAGCACGCCGCCCGCGAAGGACGCGCCGTTGTCGCGCGAGACCAGCAGATGCATGTCGCGGTTGGTCTTCTTCATCGCCGCGCGGTACAGCAGGTACACCTTGCCGTCGCTCGCGGCGAAGGCGCGCATACCACAGCACGCGCATGCGCCCGCACTGCCGTCGGTTGCGGGCGTCTCGCGCGCGAAGGTCTTTCCCTCGTCACTCGACCGCGCCACGTACACGCGGCGGCGTTCCTCGCCCTTCTCCGCGCCGGCGCCATGCCACACCACGTAGACGTTGCCCGCGGCGTCGGCCGCGACGGTGCCGCCCCCGTCGAGCCCCTCGGCCCACTGCATCACGTTGACCTGCGGCTCGAAGGCGTCCTTCGCGTCGTTCAGGCGCGCGTAGAGCATCGGCGTCGCGCCGTTGGGGCCCTTGGGCTCGGCGTTCTTCGAGCCCATCCACGCGACGTGCACGCGGCCGTTCTTGCCCTGCGCCATCTGCGCGCCGCGGATGCTGCCCGCCGCGACGGCGCTGCCCGGCGCGCTGTTGACCTTGATCGCCTTCGAGAAGGTCGCGCCGCCGTCCTTGGTCGTGGCGTAAAAGAGATCCCCGCCGCCGGCGTCGCCCCTGTAATAAAGGAGGTACGCGGCGCCCTGCGCGTCGACGGCCACCTGCGGCTGGATGCCGCCGTCGGGCACGCGCACGAGCTTCACCTTCCCGCTCGCCTCGCCGGCGTTTGCGAACGCGGCCAGAACAGCAACCAGAACGGAAAGCATTGCCTTGCGCATGTTTGATAGCTCCTCTATTTCGCCTTGCCGCTAGCCGCCTTATCGAGCCACCAGACCAGTTCCCCCTGCGCCGGGCGCACGCCCAGCATCGGGTACGTCCGCTTGGCACTTTCGTCGTCCAGCCCGGCGCGGCAGCGCGCGATGATCTCGCGCTTACCCTCGCCGGTGATCAGGAACCAGACGCGGGCCGCGGCGTTCAGCGCCGGGTACGTCAGCGTCATGCGGCGCGTCTCGAGCTGCGGGACGTCGTTCATCACCACCGTCTTGGCCGCCTCGTCCAGCGCCGCGGTGCCGGGAAAAAGCGACGCCGTGTGGCCGTCGTTGCCGACGCCCAGCAGCACCAGGTCGAAGACCGGCAGCCCGCCGCGTTTCTCGCCGATGCGTTCGCCGAGCAGTTTCGCGTAGGCTTCGGCCTCGCCTTTCTCGGCGGCCATGCGGTGCGCCTTCGCGCCGGTCTTGGCCAGAAGCGCGTCGCGAGCCATGCCGAAGTTGCTGTCGGGGTGTTCCGGTGGCACGCTGCGTTCGTCGCCGAAAAAGAACTCGAAACGCGACCAGTCCACGGGCTTAGGTGGCTTCGCGAGTTCCTCGTACAGGCACTTGGGCGTACTCCCGCCGGCCAGAGCGATGTTCACGGGGCGACTGGTTACGCTTTGCGGCAGCGCCCAGATCTTCTCCGCGATCGCACGCACCAGCGCGTCCGTGTTTTCGTGAACGATCTCCCGCGGGCGCGCGGCGGCCACGGCTACATCGACTCCAGGCTGCGCCAGCGTTCGCCGGCGTTCATCAGGCGTTGCGCCTCTTCGGGACCGTCGGTATAGGGCGTGTAGTTGGGGAACTTGGGCGCGGGAAGCTGCTTCCAGCCGTCCAGGATCGCGGTGATGTACCGCCATGCGTAGTCCACTTCGTCGCTGCGCGTGAACAGCGACGCGTCGCCGCGCAGCGCGTCGAGCAGCAGGCGTTCGTAAGCTTCCGGCGAACGCTGCTGGAAGGCGTGCTCGTACATGAACTGCATGTCGACTTCCTCGAGCTGCACGCGCATGCCGGGCTGCTTGCATGCGAAACTCAGGCTCATGCCTTCGTCCGGTTGGATGTGCAGGATCAGGCGGTTGTACTTCGGCCGGTCGGCGAGCAGGCAGTAGTCGCTGTTGCTCTCCTTGCGGAAGAGGTTCAGCGGCGGGCGCTTGAAGGTGATCGCGATCTCGCTGGCGCGCTTGCGCAGGCACTTGCCCGTGCGCAGGTAGAACGGCACGCCGGCCCAGCGCCAGTTGTCGACCTTCACCTTCAGCGCGACGTAGGATTCGGTCACCGAATTCGGATCGACGCCTTCGGCCTCGCGGTACGCCGCCAGCTTCTCGCTCTTGCCGTTCAGCGCGCCGTACTGCCCGCGCACGGTATTCGCGGCGACTTCCTCGGGCGTCTGCGGAATCAGCGACTTGAGCACCTTCACCTTCTCGTCGCGGATCGAACGAGCGTCGAGCGCGCTGGGCGGCTCCATGGCCGTCAGGCACAGCAGTTGGAACATGTGGTTCTGGACCATGTCGCGTATCGCGCCGCTGCGGTCGTAGTACGCGCCGCGTTTGCCTTCCATGCCCAGGCGCTCGGCGACGGTGATCTGCACGTTGGCGACATGGTTGTTGTTGAAGAGCGGCTCGAAGATCGAGTTCCCGAAGCGGAAACTCAGGATGTTCTGCACCGTCTCCTTTCCGAGGTAATGGTCGATGCGGTAGATCTGATCCTCGTCGAGCACGTCGGTGACGGCATCGTTCAACTCGCGCGCGCTCTGCAGGTCGTGGCCGAAGGGCTTCTCGATGATCACGCGCGTCCAGACGGGGTCGTGCTTGCCGCGGATCAGGCCAGCCTCCTTCAGGTGCATCAGGATCGGCGCGAAGAAGCGCGGCGCGACGGACAGGTAGAAGAGCCGGTTGCCGGGCATCTTGCGCTCGGCATCGAGCGCCTCCAGCTTCTCGCGCAGGTCGGCGAAGGTCTTCGCATCGTCGGTGTCGCCCGTGACGTAGTGCAGCGCGGCGATCAGCGGGTGCTTGGCGCCGGGCTTGGTGCCGTCGGCGACGTGTTCCTGCACCTTCTCGAGCATGCGCTCGCGGTACTCGTCGTCGCTCATCGGCGTGCGCCCGTTGCCGACGACCGCGTAGGTGGACGGCAGGTAGCCGGCGTTGTGCAGGTGGTACAACGCGGGGATCAGCTTGCGCTGGGCCAGGTCGCCCGACGCGCCGAAGATCACGATCGACATCGGGTCCTTGGCCCGCACGGCCTGGACCTGCGGATCGAGTTCCGCATCGCGGTGAATCTGAACCGTGGCGCGCGAGCGCGGGGCGTCGGACATGAGAAGGGACTCCGATTCATGAAACGCGGCAATGGCTTATGGAACCAGACTGCCATTCGGCGCCGCTCCGGTCAAGCCCCCGCGCGGCTGGCGGCCTTTCAAGCGCCGCTATATAAAGGAGGCGGACGGCTGCCCCAGGGACCCTCCAATGCCCATCGAATACCGCATCGAGCACGAACGCCGTCTCGTCATCGCCACCGGCTCCGGCAGCGTGACGCACATGGACATCATGACCTACCAGCGCGCATGCTGGACGCGCGGCGACGTGCAGGGCTACGACGAACTTGTGGACTTTACCGCCGTGCGGGAGCTGGGGCCCTCATCCGTCGAGAGCGTGCGCGAGATCGCCGAGGTCGCCGTCACGATGGACCCGCCGGAAGGCGGCTCGAAGTTCGCCATCGTCGCGCCCGACGACCTGGCCTTCGCGCTGGGGCGCATGTACGAGGTCTACCGCGAGATGGTTCCCGGCAGCAAGAAGGAGGTCGCCGTCTTCCACACGCTCGAGGAAGCCTTCGCGTGGCTGGGGAAGGAAACGGAGTAGCTCGAGGACTGGCCGTCTGGAGGCCCCCGATGAACGAAGCGCAGGTCCGGGCGCTGGTCGCCCAGATGGACACGGCCGACTCGGCGCAGTCCGAGCAGGCCTGGTCGAAACTTCGCTCGTTGGGGCAGGACGCGGTGCCGTTCCTTCTCGAGGCCTTCCCGCGGTTTCGCAAATGGCAGGGGCGCAGGGACCTGGTCTTCCACGCCATCCGGTACGCTCGGACGAGCGAACCCGCCTTTCAGTTGGGCCTCGCGGCGCTGAAGGACCGCTCCACCATCGTTCGGTACCGCGCGTGCGGATTGCTCGCGTATGCGCTTCGCCCAGATGCCGTGCCCGCCCTAGAACCTCTGGCGAGTCATCCGGACCCCAAGACCGCGGAAGACGCACGCGCGGCCCTCGATGCCATCAAGCACCGCAACCATCATTATTTCGTCGACCGCAGCCACACCGGGCGGTCGTTCTGGGAAGTGAACGAAGGCGATGCCGGCCGGCCGTGAACATCCGGTACCATTCGCGCGACGAAGGCTGTGCTTGGCTGGAGTAGGTAGCGGTGTAAAGCGAGGATCGGATACCAGGAACCGAAATTCGAAAAATTGGGCCTTTCAGGAAGGACCGCCATGAGCAATTCTCAGAGCATGATCGCCTTTCCTGCCTCCTTTCCACCTGATGCGTTTGCCAAACACTGGGCAAATCTCGAGCCATGCAGCCGAACCTCTCACGAAAGTCTTGAAGCAGCCATGGCGTGGTCGGCCAAGCGCGATGGCTATCTGAGCGGCCCGCAGGGCCATACCGTGAAGCTGATTTTTCGCGACGGAGATTGGAACGTAGTCATCGATTTCTCCATGCTAATGAGTGCCGATGATGGGAAATTGGCTGACTTTAGCAAGGAGGTTCAAAAGGTACTTTGCGAATACACGCAAGGCACAACAGGATGTGCAGGCTTTTCCCGTTTCGAACTTGGCGAGTGCATTCGTAAAATCGATTACTCGGACGGCGAGGTTAGCGAAACAGGCCAGACATTGAACGAAGAAAAGAGCATCGACCTTTCCAATCTATACGATGAGGAGTTGGAAAAACTGTGGAGAGCACACGGCCTCTCCGGTCTCTTTTTCAACGCCAAGATTACCGGGTTAGAGGCCTTCGAGTTCATCGACAACTACGAATCGCAGCCCTTTGATTTCGAGAGGCACCCGAAGGCGCTTATTCTACCTGTTAAGAAGAGTTGGTGGAAGTTCTGGTAACCCGGATACCGGCGTCCGGCCCCCGGACCCCGCAAGAGTTTCCAAAGGAGCTTTCCGTGCCCACCAAATTCCCAGACCTCGACAGCTACCGCCGCGGCACCTTCGCGCCCGAGGACGATTTGCAGAAGACCCTGATGACCGATGCCGTGGCGCGCGGGCTGCCGCGCATCAGCGTCAACGCCGAGGCGGGCAAGGCGCTGCACCTGCTCGCGCGCACGATCGGCGCGCGGAAGATCCTCGAATTCGGAACGCTGGCCGGCTACTCGGGCATCTGGCTGGCCCGCGCGCTGCCGCCCGGGGGCAAGCTGATCACGCTCGAATACGACCCAAGGCACGCCGCGGTGGCGCGCGAGAATTTTCTAAAAGCCGGCGTCGCCGACCGCGTGGAGGTCCGCGTGGGCAAGGCGCTCGAGTTGCTCGACGGCGTGAAGCCCGAAGCGCCCTTCGACTTCGTCTTCATCGATGCGGACAAGGAAAACTATCCGGCCTATCTCGATTTCGCGCTCGCGCATCTGCGCGTGGGCGGGATCGTCGCGGCCGACAACGCCAACGGGCACGGCCACGCGCACGAGGAACTCCCCGAAGGCGACGCGCGCCGCGGCATCCAGCAATGCAACGCGCGCATGGCGTCCGACCCGAGCCTGGTCAGCCTCTGCCTGCCCTTCGGCGGCTGGCAGGCCGTGGCGCTGAAGGTGGGGTGAACGATATCGCCATGTGCACCGGCCCGAAGACCCTTTACCCGCTGCGCGGCATCGTCCCGTCGCTGAACACGCCCTTCGATACGCAGGGACGCGCCGGTCTCCCCGCCTTCGATCGCCTGGTCCAGCACGAGCCCGGCCGCATCTCTTAGTGCAAAGTGGAGGCGACGCCATGAATCCGCCTGCGCGCTCAGCAAAACCCTCGGTCTTTCCCTGGTGGTGCATCGTGGCGGGCGGCGCGCTGGGCGTGATGGCCCTTCATCCATACGCCATGGCCGTGCAGCGTTTCCTGTCATCGGAAGGTGAACCGTTTTCGCTGGCGGATGCCCTGCGCTGGAGTTTGCACGCCTTCGCACCTCACATGTGGCCCATGATGGCGTTCTATGCATTGATGGGCTCGGCCATCGGATGGGGATTCGCATTCTTCTGGGACCGCCAGATTCGGATAGCCGCGCATCGGATCGAAGTCGAAAAGCGCCAGGCCGCCCACCAGACGCTTCAGGAATTGACGCTGACCGTAGCGCACTACATTCGAAACGCCAACGCGCAGGTCGGCGGATTCGCGCGGCGGCTGGCGAAAGATGAGCAGCTCAGTGAAACGAGCCGAGGCGAGGTCGGCGTCGTGATTGCAGCGTCGGCGAAAATCGACGCCGTCGTGGACGCCCTCTGTTCCCTGCAGGACATCGACGCGACGGAGGAGATCGGCTCGACGCACCTCCGGATGCTCGACATCAAACGCATGATCGGCGCGCGCATAGGG
>JAKLKQ010000060.1:0-18884 GCA_023150555.1 Planctomycetota bacterium | reverse complement strand
AATATAAGGGGCTACACAACAACTACTTTCTAAGCCTGCTTCCCAAGGCAAACAGTTTACCTTAGTGATAAAGTTAATTTATATAACTGATTGTATTATGCGCCCATCGGGCGCTTGAGGTCAAAGTATGGTCCTCCTTATTCGGATTCGCAATCCCTAGGAAAGCCAGGCAATCTCATTCCGTTCTCCGCATCCTCTGCGCCTCTGTGTTGAGGTTGTTCGTTAGGTGAAAACGCCCCTCACGCCGGATATTCTCAATCGGCATTCCGCAATCGAAGGGGGAACCGGCGATGGAACTCCGCACGCTCGGGCGCACCGGCATTCAGGTCTCGCAACTCTGCTTCGGCACCATGTCCTTCGGCGGCGACGCCGACGAGCCCACCAGCGCCGCGATGTACAAGCGCTGCCGCGAGTCGGGCATCAACTTCTTCGATACCGCGAATGCGTACTCGAAAGGGCGCAGCGAAGAGATCCTCGGGAAACTCATCGCCCACGAACGCGACGAGATCGTGCTGACGAGCAAGGTCTGGAACAAGATGGCCGACGACCCCAACGCGCGGGGCCTGTCGCGCCGCCACATCATGCTCGCCTGCGAGGCCAGCCTGAAACGGTTGAAGACCGACCGCCTGGACCTGTACTTCTGCCACCATTTCGACGCACTGACGCCGATGGACGTCACGCTGCGCGCGCTGGACGATCTCGTCCGCGCCGGCAAGGTCCTCCACCCCGCCGTCAGCAACTGGTCGGCGTGGCAGATCGCGAAGGCGCTGGGCATCAGCGCGAAGGATTCCCTGGCGCGCTTCGAGTGCATCCAGCCGATGTACAGCCTGGTCAAGCGCCAGGCCGAGGTCGAGATCCTACCTCTCGCACAGAGCGAACAGGTCGGCGTGATCCCCTACAGCCCCTTGGGCGGCGGCGTGCTGACCGGGAAGTACGGCGCGAAAGGCGACGCCGGCGGCGCAGCGAACCGCCTGGTCGCGAACAAGATGTACACAAAGCGTTACGGCGAGCAGGTGATCTTCGACGTCGCGCAGGCCTTCGTCGCGCACGCGAAGGAACACGGCGTGCACCCGGTCTCGCTGGGCGTCGCGTGGGTGGGATCCCATCCGGCCGTCACCGCGCCCATCGTCGGCGCGCGCAACGTCGAGCAACTCGAGCCGGCGCTGAAGTCCGTCGAGGTGAAGCTGACGCCAGAAGATCGCGAGGCCATCTCCGGCTTAAGCCCGGCGCCGGGCATCGCCACGGATCGCACCGAGGAACGCCCGGGACTGGGGAAATCGTAGTCTTTCGAATTCCGGAATTCGCAGCCCAGAAGAACCCACGCGATTCTCTTCGTTCACGTAATCCCTATTTGCACGTCGCGCAATCTTGGTGCAATAACGTGCTATTTACGCACCATGTTGGCACATATTCTGCATAGGACCCAAGGTGCATGAAAAAGCAGCTTCCGTGGCACTCTGGACTCCGGGTTTCCGCAGTCGTACTATGGAGGTGGCCCCGCCTCGGGACGCCTGGGCTGCCGCCGGGTCGGCACGCGACGGACCGCCTGACGACCGAGACGGGGCCGTACTGCTTTCACGATTACCGCCGCCCTGTTGAATGCTGCTCGCGGTGCATTCTGCCTTTCACCTGGTTCAACGGAGAGCCGATACGTTGGTTGTCAGGAAAAAAGTTCGGATTTTGCACAAAGTGCAGTGAGCCCTCGAGCATCCAGTAACCAACGGCCAAGCAAGGAGTTCGGATCATGTCGCAGGCGATTCGGTGGCGTTTGGCGCGCACCCTCCCGGCACTCGGCGGCCTGGCCCTGCTGGCCTGCCTGGCCGGCTGCGTCATCACCGAAGAAGGCCTCGAAGAGAACCCCCTCAGCCTGCCCGACATCTTCCCGCCTTCGAAGGTCGTCGCCAGCTACCGCCAACTCGCCAAGCCCGAACGCGCCGGCGACGACGAGCTGACCGACCAGATGGGCAGCGACGAGAAGCTCAAGATTTTGCGTAAGTGGAGTATCTTCACGTCCTTATACGCCGACTACGGCCTGCCCGAGAAGCCCAAGAAGGTCCGCATCACCATCACCGAGATGACCAGCCGCGTAAGCGCCTACGGCGCTTACAGTAACATCCGTCCCGGCTTGCAGGCGCCCGAGCAGTACGTCAAGATCGGCACGCACGCAACTCTCGACGGAGAAAGGCTTTACTGCGTCAAAAACAAATACTTCATCGTCGTCCGGGACCTCTCGAGCAGCCCCGCCGAACAGCGCCGCGCGATGCTCATCAACTTCGCGCGTTCCGCCGCCGGGCGCATCCCTTCGGGCAGCGAGGACATCGATCCGGTCAGCTTTCTCCCCTACGAGAACCGCGTCACGGCCAGCGAGCGCCTCGACAAGGAGGACCCTCTGGGCCTCAACATTTTCACAAAGGGCGCCGTGACCGCGCTTTACCGCGACAAGGACAAGGAGGCGAAGGTCTTCATCGCGCAGCACGAGACCGTCAGCAGCACCGTCGCCGCCTTCGAGACGCTCAAGCAGGAGATGGAAAAGGGAGGCGGAAAGCTCTCGCCTATCTCCATGGGCGACGCGGGCTTCCAGGGCAAGCTCTTCAAGCAGACCTGTATGATCGCACAGCGCGACCACGTCGTCTTCGGCGCGTACGGGGATTTCGACGAAGAGACGATGCGCGAACTGCTCGCCACGATCGACCGCCGCGTAAAGCCGATCCTTCCGATCGAACAGAAGGCCGCGAAGAAGGAAGAGGCGTCCTCCAAAGAACCCGGCGAGTAACGACTTACGACGCGCGCAGGCGCCGGGAAAGTTCCTCCGCCACCTTCACGACCTGCTGAATGTTGTTTTTCCCCAGGTGGAACGGCGTTCCGGCCAGTGGACCGGAGATCGAGAGCGCCGCGACGGTGCGCCCCGCCGCATCGGCGATGGGCGCGGCCAGGCAGCCAACGCCGAGGTGCTCCTCCTCCTTTTCCACCGCGTAGCCGCGCCGCCGAGTCAGCGCGACCTCCTTCTCCATGGCCTCTTTGTTGGCGACGGTGTTGGGCGTGAAGCTCTGGAAGGTGTAGTGCGCCAGCAGCGCGCGGCGTTCGTCGTCGGAGATGCCCGCCAGCAGCACCTTACCCATGGCCGTGACGTGGGCCGGCGAACGCTGCCCCACCTGCGTCGTAAGCTGCAGTCGCAGAGGGCTTTCGGCCTTCGCGATGATCAGGACCTCGCTGCCGTCCAATACGCCGAGGTGGACGCTGGCCTGCACCGCCTTCGCCAGCGCGCCCATGGGTTCGGCCGCCATCGCGATCAGTTCGCGCGGAAGGTGCGCCGAGCGCGCCAGCGCCAGGGCCTGCCGCCCAAGCACGAAGCGGCCGTCCTCGGCGAGTTTCGACGCGTAGCCGTTGCGCGCCAGCGTCTTGAGGAAGCGGCTGACCTGGCTCTTGGGGACCTCCAGCTCGCGCGCCAGCGCCGTCACGCCGATGGGCTGGCGCTTGGCCAGCGTCTCCAGCAGGCGCAGCGCCTTTTCCAGGGTCTTGACGCCGCCGTCGGCGGCTTCGTCCGCCGCGTTCACGTCCTTGGCGCGGGCTTCGCGAGCGCCTGATCGATCCGTTGCCACAGCGGTTCCGCTCCTTCCAGCAGTTCAAAGGCAACGCTCAGCGCCCACACGGGCGGCAGACCGGCGCCTTCGCTTTCCAGGGCTTCCAGCTTCACGGCATCCTTGCCGCTCACGACGATCCATTCCGGCGAACAGGCCGCCACCGCGCGCCGAATCGCGTCCAGACCCGTCGCGGTGTAATCGACGTGGTCGGGATGGCGGACCTCGCCGGCGACTTCGGCGCCCAGCCCGCGCAGCGTCGCCGCGAAGGCCGCGGGATTGCCCAAGCCGCAGACGGCCAGCACCTTCTTGCCGGCGAGCGCCTTCGCCGGCTGCCCCTCCCCGCCCTGCGCCTTGAAGACCGGGCGCAGCCGGTCGGGCGCGTGCCGCGCCGCCGCCAGGGCCGCTTCCGGTGCGAGTTCCTTGACGCGCGCGCGAAGCCCATCGAGTGCCGCGGGCTGCGCCTGGTCGCAGCGCGTGAGAATCACCGCGCCGGCCCGCGCGAGCGCCCCCGGAGTTTCGCGCAGGCGCCCCCAGGGCAGCAGGTGCCCGCCGCCGAAAGGATCGGTCGCGTCCAGCAGCACCACGTCGAGGTCGCGGCGCAGGCGGTAGTGCTGGAAGCCGTCGTCGAGCACCACGAGGTCGCAGCCCTTCGCCGCCGCCGCCGCCGAACCGGCCACGCGATCGGGGTTCACGATCACGGGGACCCCGGGCAGCAGGCGCTGCAATTCGCGCGCCTCGTCGTTGGGCCCGCCGGGCTTGGGCGCGCGGTAGCCGCGCATCAACACCGCCGGGCGCCGCCCGCGCTTGGAAAGCTCGCGCGCGAAATACGCCACCGCCGGCGTCTTGCCCGTGCCGCCCGCCGTCAGGTTGCCGATGCTCAGGACCGGGATCGAGGCGCTGCGCGCCCGGCGCAGGCCGACGCCGAACGCTAGGCGGTTCAGAACCGCCGCAAATCCATAGCCCGCGGCGAGGAACGGTCCGGCCCAGCGCAGCGCCGGCGGCAGGGGCGACTCCGCGGCGGGCACGACGGACGACGCCATGCCCGGCGGCGCTTGAAGCGGCTTCGCCGCGCCTGCCTTGGCCGGAGCGCTCCTCATCCGGCGCCTCCGCGGTGAACGTGTTTCTCGAAGCCCGCGCGGAGGTCTTCGGGCATGCGCACGGGCTTGCCGTCGCGCCCGACGCAGGCCAGTTCGACGCGGCCTTCGGCCAGCAGCGTGCGCTCGCCGCCGGGAGCCTCGCGCAGCACGCGGTTCTCGAAGACGACGCGCAGCTTGCCCAGTTCGGCCAAGCGCGTCTGGATAATGAGGACGTCCTCGAAGCGCCCGGGCTGGTGGTAGCGCAGTTCCAGGCGTACCACGGGCATCAGCAGCCCGCGGGCCTCGACGGCGCTGTAGGGCAGGCCCACCGCACGCATAAAGGAGACGCGCCCGAGTTCGAACCAGACGACGGCGTTGGCGTGATGGGCATAGCCCATCTGGTCGGTCTCGCCGTAGCGGACCTCGCTGCGGGTCTCCTGGTACCCCCCGCCGGCAGGTGAAATCGCGTCGCCCATGGGCTAAAAGAGTCTACCGGGGTTTCGCCCCAAGTCCACGATTTGGACCGGGTGTTCCAATAGCCGCGACACGAGAATCCACCCCTTGAACGCAGCGCACGACTCCAACGCGACCCCCTGGTACATCGAGGCCTTTGGCCGCGACTACCTGGAGCGCTACGCGCACCGCAACGAGAAGTCGGTGCGCAAGGAGGTCCCGTTCCTCGCCGAGGCGCTGAACGCCGCGCCGGGCGTCACGATCCTGGACCTGTGCTGCGGCGCGGGTCGCTATGCGCGGGGCCTTCGCGAGGCCGGCTTCCGCGTCGTGGGCCTGGACCTCTCCGCCGATCTGCTCGAACGGGCGCGCAAGGCCGACCCGCACTCGGCCTACCATCGCGCCGACATGCGCCGCCTGCCGCTGCTTTCGTCGAGCGTCGACGGCGCCGTGAACCTCTTCACGTCGTTCGGTTACTTCGAAGACGACGCGGAGAACGCGAGGGTGATCCGCGAGGTCTTCCGCGTGCTGCGCCCCGGCGCGCGCTTCCTGCTCGACTTCTTCAACCTGCGCACGACGCTGGCCGAACTGGTGCCCGAATCGAAGCGCCAGATCAACGGCGAGACCATGATCGAGACGCGCCGCCACGACCCGGCCAAGCGCCGGCTGACGAAAGAGATCCGCATCGAAGCTTCGAAGGGCGCCAAGGGCAAGGCCAAGCGCCCGCCCAAGGTGCTGACCGAGTCCGTGCGCGCGTATTCGCCGGCGGAGCTCGAAGCCCTGCTGCTCGGCGCAGGGCTGGAAGTCACGGGACGCTACGGTACCCTGGAAGGCGCGCCCTTCGACGAGACCGCCAGCCCGCGCTGCGTGCTTGTAAGCCGGAAGGACGGCTAACATGCGCACGCTCGGCACGGTCCCCTACGCCATGGCGGGCTTCGGCGACGCCCTGGCTGCGGACTTCGCGGGCGACTTCGCGAAGGTGCGCCCGTTCCTACGCCGCGATCCGCGAAGCGAGGAGGACTGGAACGACCTCCTCAAGGAACTCGAGGCCCACGCCTTTCCGCGCGCGGCGCTCGCCGAGGCCTGCGCCGGTGCGCTGAAAGCGCACGGCGCGCCGGACGAGGCGCTCGCCAACGCCAAGGCACTGGGCAAAGCGAACGTCTTCGCCGTCGTCACCGGGCAACAGGCCGGGCTCTTCGGCGGGCCGCTCTATTCGCTCCACAAGGCGCTCACCGCGATCAAGCTCGCACGCATGCTGACCGAACGCCACGGGCCTAAGCATCGTTTCGTTCCGGTCTTCTGGGTCGCCGGCGACGACCACGACCTCGCCGAGATCGACCACGCCGACTTCCTGGCGCCCAACGCAACGGTGGAGCGCCTGCGCCTCGCCCTGCCCAAGGACGCCGAAGGCAAGAGCGCCTGCGACGTCGGCGCCGCGCCCGCCGCCGCGTTGAAGGCCGAGCTTGAAGCCTTGCTGCCCGGGGCCGCCGCCGAACTGCTCGCCGCATACGAAGGAAGCCTCGCCGACGGCTTCGCGCGGCTGATGCTGCGCTGGCTCGGCCGGCTTGGCCTGGTCGTCGTCGCGTCACAGGCGCTGCGGGCCCTGGGCAAGGATCTCTATGCGCGCGAGGTTCGCGAGTACGCGAAGAGCGCCGAGGCGATTCGCACAGCCGGCGAGCGGATGGCCGCGGCCGGCTACGCGCCGGGCTTCGAGAAACCCGCCGCCGCCCCGAACCTCTTCCTGAAAGCTGCGTCGGGCAACCGCGAGCGCCTGGACCCTGCGGCGCATACGCAAAGCGAAGTGCTTGCGCTGATCGAGAAGGAGCCCGCGCGCTTCAGCGCGGCGGCGGCGCTGCGGCCCGTCCTGCAGGACCGCATCTTTCCGGCCGCGGCCGCGGTGCTGGGGCCCGGCGAACTCTCCTACTGGGCGCAGCTTCCCGAACTGCACGAGCGCTACGGCGCTGTCTGGCCGATGCTGGTCCCCCGCGCAACATTCACGGTGCTCGACGCGCAGGGCGAGAAGGCGCTGCGCAAGCTGGATGCGAAACCGCACGACCTCTTGCTCGACGAGACCGCGCTGAAGGCCAGGCTCTTCGCCGGCGGCGAACTGGGCGCGAAGATGGACGCGCGCGCAAAGCGCATCCTCGAGGAACTGGCCGCACTGCATGCGGAAGTCCGCGCGGTGGATGGCGGCCTCGAGCCGCTCTTCGAGAAGGCCAAGTCACGCATAGAGAACGAACTGCAGCGCATCCGCGAGAAGACCGCGGCGAGCGGCGCGCAGCGGGAACAGGCCACCGCCGCGCGAGTAGCGTACCTCTCGGCGCTGTGCCGGCCCAAAGGCCGACCGCAGGAGCGCGTGCTGTGCACGGCTCAATTCCTGGCACAGCAGCCGGACCTGCCCGAAGCGCTTCTGGAACAGCTCGATCCGTTCGCCTTCGAACACCGCATCGTCGCCCCCTAACGAGGACTCGCCATGCCGAAGGCCGAACCCGTGCACGCCGACATCGTCTGCCTGGCGCCGCATCCCGACGACGCGGAACTCTGCTGCGGCGGCCTGCTCCTGAAGGCCCGCGACGCCGGCCTGGCCGTGGGCATCGTAGACTGCACGCAGGGCGAGATGGGCACGCGCGGAAGCGTCGCGCAGCGCAGGCGCGAGGCCGCCGCCGCCGACCGGGTGCTCGGCACCGCCTGCCGCGTGAACCTGGGCCTGCCCGACGGGCACCTGCGCGACGACGATTCGCTGCGGGAGCCGCTGGTGGCCGCCCTGCGCGCCATGCGCCCGCGCGTGGTGCTCGCCCCCCACTGGGAAGACCAGCATCCCGACCATGCGACACTGGGGCGCGCGGCCGAGTCCGTCGCGTTTCTATGCGGCGCGCCGAAATACGCGCCCGCTTCGGCAAAGGGCGTCGCCTCGCCCGACCGTCTGCCTTACCGGCCCGAACTGGTGCTGTACTACAACAACCGTTACGGAATCGATCCGCACGTCGTCGTCGACGTCAGCGACGTCTTCGCGCGGAAGATCAAGCTGGTGCAGTGCTATGCCACGCAGTTCGGCCCGGGCCCGAAAAAGAAGGGCAAAGGAAAGGGCGATCCGCAGACCAAGCTCAGTTCGGCGGCATTCCTCGGCTTCCTCCGCGCCATGCACGGCTTCTACGGGTTCAAGATCGGCGCGGCCTACGGCGAAGCCTACTGCGTCAAGGGTCCGCTGCCGGTGCGCGGCATGGAGGCCCTCCTACCGGAATCCGGGAAGAAATAGCCCGGCCCGCCACCTTAAGGTAGATTGTAGGAAGCCTTCGGTCCGGACCCAGGAGCCTTTCTCATGCGTATCGGCATCGCCTGCTACCCGACGTACGGCGGTTCGGGCGTCGTGGCCAGCGAGCTGGGCATCGAACTCGCCGCGCGCGGGCACGAAATCCACGTCATCAGCACCAGCGAGCCCTTCCGCCTGGTGGGCTACCGCGAGAACATCTTCCTGCACGAGATCGACGTCGGGAGCTACCCGCTCTTCAAGTACCCGCCCTTCACGCTCTCGGCCGCCTGCAAAATGATCGAGATCGCCGAGACGCACCAGCTCGACGTTCTGCACGTCCACTACGCGCTCCCCTGGGCGGTCTGCGCGCACCTGGCGCGCGAGGTCGTCGCCGAAAGCTGCCGCGCACTGCGCATCGTCACCACGCTGCACGGCACGGACATCACCGTCGTCGGCGCCGAGCCGAGCTTCTTCAAGATGACGAAATTCGGGATCGAACGCTCCGACGCGGTCACCGCCGTCTCGAACTACCTCGCCGACGAGACGCGCAAGACCTTCGGCGTGAAGGCGCCCATCGACGTGATCCACAATTTCGTGGACGCCGAACGCTTCAAGCCGGCCGATGCCGCGCGCTGCCGCAAGCACTTCGCGCCCAAGGGCGAGAAGCTGATGCTGCACGTCTCCAACTTCCGCCCGGTGAAGAACGTCGGCGACGTGGTGAAGACCTTCGCGCTGGCCCGCAAGCGCCTGCCCGTGCGGCTGCTGATGATCGGCGAAGGCCCCGACCTGCCCGAGGCGCGCAATCTGGCGCAGTCCCTGGGCGTGGCGAACGACGTTCTTTTCCTGGGCAAACAGGAGTCGGTGCAGGACGTGCTGCCCTGCGGCGACCTCTTCGTGCTGCCGTCGGCGTTCGAGAGCTTCGGCCTGGCGGCGCTGGAAGCGATGAGCTGCGGGCTGCCGGTTCTGGCGACGGAGATCGGCGGCTTGGGCGAAGTCATCACGCCGGGCGTCGACGGGTACCTCTGCCGCGTCGGCGACTGCGAATGCATGGCGGAGCAGGCCATCGGGATCCTGGGCAACGAGGCCCGGCGCATCGAGATGGGCGCGGCCGCGCGCAAGAAGGCCATCGAACGCTTCAGCCCGCAGCGCATCGTCGCTCAGTACGAGGCCGTCTACCAACGCGTATTGGCACAGCCCGGACCCTGCGGCGACTAATTTCCGTATTTCCCGTCCCTATTGTCTCAGCAAATACGCATTGCATTAGCACCTTTGCGCCCGTGCAGCACACGTGCAACGAAAAAAACATAGGGAAAAACCCCTTTTTTACCAACGGACCGCGTCGAATAATTGATTGAGAACAAACCAGGTAGTATTGTTAGTCAAACAGCCTTGCTGCACGTCAGGGAATAACTGGGGGAGACGTCCATGGGCGACAAGTTGGATAAACTCGGCGGAACCGCCGGTGCCCCGCGCCTTCGCGTCCTGCTGGTCGACGACAACAACAACACCGTACGCCTGTTGACCTATCTCTTCAACGAAGCGGGCTGGGAGGTCTTCGGTTTCACTTCGCCGGAGGAGGCGCTTGGCCGGCTGAAGCAGCAGGAAGTCGACCTGATCGTCTCCGACTTCCGGATGTATCCCTTCAACGGCCCCGACTTTCTGCTCGCCGCCGAACAGGTCCGGCCCGCCACGCCCATGCTGGTGATGACCGCCTTCGACGATGAACCCGCCGTCAAGAGCTGTCTGCGGCAAGCCGGCGTGCCTTCGGTCAGCAAGGCCAAGGGCTTGACCGAAGTGCTCGCCACCGCCGAGAAGCTGGTGACCATCCGCAAGGCCGTGAAGTCGAAGTCGCAACTGATGCGCGCGATTTCCTGATTAGGCTCTATCCGGTAATTCATTTCGGGCGTCTGCCGGCGGCCGCCTCGAAAGCATTTGCCGGAAAGCGCCTAGCGTCCGCCACCATTCCATCCCAACACATGCAGCGCGCCCGACGCGTCCAGCACCAGCACGCGCTTTCCGTCGGCGCTCAGGCCCACGCCCGACACCTTTTCGATACCGGGGCATCGCCCCGCCCGCTCGACCGTCGGTGGCCAGCCGGCCAGCACGACCAGTTCCCCCTCCGTGCTTCCGGCCGCGACGGTGCGCCCGTCGGAGGAGACCGCCAGCGCGGAGATATCGCCGTCCTGGAACGAGAAGTTGCGGCCCTGGTTTCCGCCCAGGTTCACGATCATCATCTCGCGGAGCCGGTCGCCCATCACCAGCGCGACCGTTGCACCCGCGCCATCCGCGCGCACGGCTTCGCTGCGCAGGATCCTCGGCTGTTGCACCATGCCTTCGCCCATCCCCAGGAAAACGAGGTGGCTGCCCGCGGCCGCGCACAGCACGCCGTCGTCCTGAAAATGCAGCGCCAATACCTCGCCGTTCATCGGGACGGATTGAAGCACCTTGCCGTCCAGCCCCAGCAGCGCCACGCCCTGCGCGCCGCCCAGCGCGATGCGCCGCCCCTCCGGCGGCCCGCCGACGGCCAGCCGCTTGGCCGGGTCGCCGCCGCGGCGCAGGATCATCCACGGCCGGTCCGCGCGCTCGACGTCGCCGACGCGCACGCCGCCGTCCGAGTCGGCCACCGCGACCTTGCGCTCGTCGATCCACGCCGCCGCCGCGATGCCGTCGAGTTTGCCGGCGTCGATGCGCTCGGCCGCCAGGCGCCCACCGGCGCCGCTCGCGCTCCAGAGCCGGCCTTCATCGTCCCACAATAGCAGCGCCCCGCCGGGACCTTCCGCCACGCCCAGTATTTTCGCGAAGCCGCCTGCCGCCGAAGGCACCTGCAGCGGTTCGAAGAGCGCCTTCGCCTGGAAGCGCGGCCCGCGGGCACCCCCTGGATCGCGCAGCATGCGTTGGCCCGGATCGGGCCGGTTGTTGGCGGCCCAATCTGGAGGCACGGGCACATGGACCGGGGCAGGCGGCGCCCCGCGCTTCGCCAGGTCCGCGTTGACGTTCTGGAGTTCCTCGATCTGCTTGAAGAGATCCTCGTTCTGCGTGGACAGGTTTTCGCGCTCGAGTTTTGTCTCGGATAACTGGAAGAAAACGTACAGGGCCACGAAGACGAGCACAATCGACATGATCGCCGCGAACCGGTAGGCATACTGGAAGAACGCCTGGCGGCGCTCCCAGGCCTCGCGCTGCTGGCGCAGGCGGTTCTCGATGGGCTGGGCCAGCGCGGCGGCGCCCGAGCCCGTCAGGCGCAGGTCGCGCAGCAGGGATTCGGCCAGGCCCCAGTCGCGGCTCTGGCGCGCCAGGTCGGCGTACAGCGCCAGGGCCTCCTGGCGAACGCGCGCGGCGCGGTGGTTGTTGCCCCACAGCGTCAAGGACTGCTGGGCCTTGGCGAGGACCTCGGCACAGCGCGGATACAGCGGCGCACTGATGCGGTTCTCGCGCACCTCCGCGACCATCTCGTCGAGTTCCTTGCGAGCCTCGCCGCCGAGTTTCAGGCTGGACTCGCGGTCGCCCTGCCCGACCTGGAAGCTGCGCAGGTCGGCCTGCAGGGCCGCGACTGTGGCGTAGCGTTCGTGCGGTTCCTTCGCGAGGGCCTTGCGCAGGATGATCTCCAGTTCGCGGATCTCGCGCGGCAGGCCTTTCTGCGGCTGGATCGGGTCGAGGGCCCCCGAGGCCGAGTGCGCAAGGACCTCGAAGACGGTCCTCCCACGGTGCGGCGGCAATCCCGTGACGATCTCGTGGAGCGTGCTGCCCATCAGGTAGATGTCGGTGGCCGGCCCGAACTTGTCGATCTCCGCCAGCGCCATCTCCGGCGCCATGTACGCGGGCGAGCCGGCGACGGTGGAAGCCTGCTGGCGGCGCAGGCCGCGCCCGATGCGCCCCTCGGAGGAGACGTCCAGCGCCAGGCCCCAGTCCATGACCATCACTTCGCCGAAGTTCCCGACCATCACGTTCTCGGGCTTCAGGTCGCGGTGGATCACGCCCTGCGCGTGGGCGAAGGCCACTGCGTCGCAGGCCTTCTGGAAGATCTCGAGGTGCCGGGCCAGGTCCACGCCGTTCTGGCTGGCCTTCTCCTCCTTGAGCATCGCGCTCCAGGGGCGTCCTTCGACACGCTTCATGACCAGGAACAGCCGGCCCACATCGTCGCGGCCGAAGAGATGCACGGGCACGATGTTCGGATGCGAAAGGCTGCCGGTGGTCAGCGCCTCGCGGATGAACGCGGCCGTCTCGCTCGGGCTGCCGCCGCCGCTCTTCATCGTCTTGACGGCGACCTCGCGCTTCAGCGAGCCTTGCAGCGCCGTGTGCACGATGCCCATGCCGCCCTTGCCCAGCACCTCCTTGAAGGCGAAGAAATCCCGGCCCGCCAGGCCTTCCTCGGCCGCGCGCGGCATCGGCATGGTCGGCGCGTTCGGCGCAGCAGGCGAAGCGCCGCCGGTGGTGTGAACGACCACCGTCCTGTCGAGGTGCGTGGTGCCGTCCACGCGCGTCGCCTGGGCGCTCGGCGGAACGCGGACGTTGGTGATGGTCTTGGCCAGCGCCGGCGAGTCGGGTTCGCTGACGACGGTGCGCTGGAGTTCGTCCAGGTCCTGCGCGCTGGCCTCGGGCAGCTGGCGCACGGTCATGACAGGGTCCGCGCCGGGGTGCAGCGTCGTGGACCAGATCTCCTGGACGCGCTTGGCTACCGGCACCGTGGCTTTGAAGGGGTCCACCTTGCTTGCGTCCCTCACGCCGAGTTTCGATACGCGCGTATTATAGGCCACTGCGCCGAAATTTCCGACGCCGAATCGGTAATAGATCTCGGACATGCACAGGTGCTGCGCGGTGCAAAATTCCCCTTCCGGAGATTAATCAAGAACCACCGGTGAACCAACGCGTCTAAACAAGTGCAACACAGGACAAGCCACGAAGCGCCCGCAAGGACAGCCATGGCCCGGCAACGCCTACCGCGTCCCCATCGCCCGCACCGCACGCCCTCCCCAGCACCGCTTGCGGAGAAGGACGCCGCGGAGCAGAATTTCACCATGCAGGCCGACGAGACGTACATCGAATCCGCCGGCGGATCCCCGGCCACCCCGCCCCGCGCGGGCGACGCGGCGCCGCCTCCCGGCACGCGCCTGGGGCCCTACGAACTCCTGCGCGAGATCGGACGCGGCGGCATGGGCACGATCTTCCGCGCGCGCGATGAGAACCTGCGCCGCGAGGTCGCCGTAAAGATCCTGCGGCGGGAGGCCAGCCGCACGGGCCAGCGCCTGCGCTTCATCGAAGAGGCGCAGATCACCGGGCAGCTCGAACATCCGGGCATCGCCCCCGTGCACTTCCTGGGAACGGGTTCGGACCAGCGCGACTACTTCGCGATGAAGCTCGTCGAAGGCCGCACGCTCAACGACATCCTGCACGCCTGGCACAACGGCAACGAGGCCGTGCGCAAGGAATTCCCGCTCGCGCGCATGCTCTCGGTCTTCGAACGCATCTGCGAGACCGTCGGCTTCGCGCATTCGCGCGGCGTCCTGCACCGCGACCTGAAGCCCAGCAACATCATGGTCGGGCACCACGGCGAAGTCTGGGTGCTCGACTGGGGTTTGGCCAAGATCATCGGACAGGAGGAAAACGAGAAGCGCGATCCCGAAACGCCCAACTCGGCCGTCAGATCCGTGCGCGACGACCTGGGCAAGGGCCTGACCCTGGACGGCTTGACCGTCGGCACGCCGGAGTACATGTCGCCCGAACAGGCGCGCGGCGAAACCCTGACGGCGGCCAGCGACGTCTTCGGCCTCGGCGCGCTGCTGTACCACATCCTCACCGGGGTCTCGCCGATCCGCGGCAGTACCGTCGAGGAGACCGTCAGCAACGCCGCGATGGCGCGCTACAAGCCCGTGCGGCGCACCGGCGCCGGCGCCGAGGCGCCGCCCGCGCTGGCCAAGATCGCCGAGAAGTGCCTGGCCGGGAAGCTGAAGCACCGCTACGCCTCGGCCGGCGAGCTGCTGGCCGACCTGCGCAACTACCTGGCGGGCGAACCCGTTTCGGCGATGCCGGAGACCTTCTCCGACCGGCTCGCGCGCTTCGCCCGGCGCCACGGCCGCGCGCTGGGCCTGGGCGCGGCGCTGCTCGCCACGGGGCTGCTCGCCGTCACCGCCGTCTCCGTGTGGGGCGCGCGCAAGGACCGCCTGGCGCTGCAGGCGCAGGCCGACGCTTCGGCGGCCCGCGACGAGGCCCGGCAGCAGGAGGACCGCGCGCGGCAGGCCGAGGCCGCGCAGGACCGCGAACGCGCGCAGCGCCTGGACGCCGAATTGGAGAAGCAGAAGGCCCTCGGCGCCAGTGCGGCCAAGGCCCGCAAGCGTCTGGAGGCCTTCGAGCCCTACGCGCAGGCGATGGATCTCCTGCTTCGCGCCCAGCGCCAGGACCGCGCGGCCGCGCTGCTTGCCGAGGCGCTGCGCATCGATCCCGAGTTCCCCGAAGCGCAGTACGCACTGGGCGAGGCTTTGCGCGCGTCGGGCTCGCCGCTGGCCGCGGGCGAGGCGTACCTGAAGGCCGACGAACTCAGCCGCAAGATCGCGGGGCGCCCGCACCTGCAGGCGCTGATCGCCGCGGGCTTCGCCTACGACAGCGCCGCGTACTACGAGAAGGCGCAGGCGGCCTTCCGCCTCGCCGAGGAATACGGCGCCAACGACCCGCTCGCGAAAGTCGGCAAGGCCTACCGGCTGGGCTACGAACGCGCGCTGGCCGAAGCGCAGAAGCTGGCCCAGGAGGCGCGCGCCGAAGGCCCGCATCTGTGGGAGACGCACTTGGCGGTAGCCTACACGCTCAGGGAAGCCAGCACCAACGGTCTCGTCGACCCGCGCACCTGGCGCAAGCCCGCCCTGGAGGCCATGCGCAAGGCCTACCAGCTGGCTCCCAACCAGGCGGAAGTCTGCACGTGGCTGGCCAAGGTACTGGCCGCCGGAGAATCGCCGACGGAAGTCCAGGAAGCCGCGCTGCTCGAAGACCGCGCGATCGAACTGGAGCCCGGCAACGGCGCACGCTACATCAGCAAGGCGATTGCCTACCTCAGCCAGGGGGACGTGCCGCAGGCCGAAGTCCTGGAGAAGAAGGGCTTCGCGCTGGGGGTATCGGGGTTCGTCCGCTATACCTATCTGGCCGTGAAGGCAACGAAGGCCGGCGACCATGATCAGGCCTTCGCCTGCACCAGCGAGCTGGCCCGTGGCTACGCGGCCTGGCCCAGCGCGCTCGCGAACCACTTCATCCTGGCCGTCAACCTGGGTAAGTTCGAGCAATGGCGCGACGAGTTCGCGGACTTAAAGAAGCGCGCGCCGGATTACGCGCCGGTCTTCCTGGTCGAAGCCGCCCTGGCCGCGCGCGAAAAGAATCTGCCCGAAGCCCTGCGCCTGACCCGCGAAGGCCTGAAACTGGCGCCCTACTACGCCTCCCTGAGCACGATGGAAGCCTACTACCTGCTCCATCTGAAGCGCTTCCCCGAAGCGCTGGCCCGGACGACGGATCTGGTGAGGCTCTTTTCGAAGAACGCCAACGCCCATCAGATGCATCTGGTCGCGCTGATCGCCAACGGGAAGCTCGACGAAGCCCAGACGCTGCTCGACCGCGTGCGCAAGGAAATGCCCGACAACGAGAAACTCTGGAAGGTCGTCGACGCCGAACTCGAGAAGGCGCTCGGGAAATCCGACCTCCTCCGGGCGCCCTGACCGCATTTCCCGGGACGATTCCGGCCGCCTGGGCACATCCGCATTTCAGACCCCGTTCGAATTGCGCGTTGCGAAGAGCGCACGCTTCGGGAAAATGCGCACGTCCCGCGCCACTCTTAAGGAGGACCGATGGGAACGACGGCCTTTCGCGTGATCGACGCGCCCACCGCGCCCGAGGACCTCGTCCCCGGCGAGGACGTGCCCTCCGTGGCGCTCCGCCGCCTCGATACCCTCTGGATCCAGATCACCGGGACGCTCTGCAACATCCAGTGCGCGCACTGCTTCATCTCCTGCGGCCCGGCCAACCACGACCTCGAGATGATGACCCGCGCGCAGGTCAAGGCCTACCTCGACGAGGCCCGTGAACTGGGCGCGAAGGAGTACTACTTCACCGGCGGCGAGCCCTTCATGCACCGCGAGGCCGTCGAGATCCTCGGCGACGCCGTCGCGCAGGGTCCCACCACCGTCCTCACCAACGCGATGCTGCTGCGCGAAAGTACCGTCGAGCGCCTGGCGCAGCGCGCGAAAGAGACGGGACACGAACTGACCTTCCGCGTCTCGCTCGACGGCTTCGACGCCGCGACCAACGACGCGATCCGCGGGCCCGGCGCCTTCGCGCAGGCCTTCGAAGGCATCAAGCGCCTGGCGCGGCACGGCTTCACGCCCATCGTCACCGCCACGCGTACGTGGGAATGCTGCGGCGAGAAGGCCATGGTCGCCGGCTTTGAACGGATGCTCAAAGACGCCGGCGTACGCGAAGTGCGCCTGAAGATCCTGCCCAGCCTGCGCATCGGGCGCGAGAAGCAGCGCAGCCGCGACTACACGCCCTGCGAACGCGTGACGGCGAAGATGATGGAAGGCTTCGACACGGCCAACCTGATCTGCAGCACCGCACGCATCGTCACCGACCGCGGCGTGCGCGTCTGCCCCATCCTGGTCGGCGCCGAAGACGCCACCATGGGCCAAACCTTGAAGGAGTCCCTCGGCCCCTACCCCCTGCGCCACCGCGCCTGCCACACCTGCTACACGAACGGGGCCATCTGCAGCAACGCCACGGGTGCCGCGCAGCCGGGCGCCTGTTCGGGCACGACCTCGCCAAAGTCGCCTTGACGGGGCCACGCAAAGCGGCGATAAACCTTCTCTCTCGAAGGGGTTCCAACCGCAGGCGTTGACAATTTGTCGTACCGGTGGCGGCGTAGCTCAGCTGGTAGAGCAGCGGAATCATAATCCGCGTGTCGGGGGTTCAACTCCCTCCGCCGCTACCACCTTTTCCCACATATCCTGTCGTCCGGCTGCAGCAAATAAGCGGAGCGTCGCCCGGCTTGCGCCGGTACGACGCCCCTAGCCGACCGCTTACACCCGGGATAGCGACGGCTGAACCCAGACTATATCCTTTGCTCGCCGGGAGAAGTTGAATCTTGCGCCCGCTCCCCGGCACCTCGCCGCGCAGCACCTGCTATAATGCCCGCCTTGGCGCCGCCGTCTCAATCGTGGTCCGGCCATCCCGATTCTCGCCCTTGGCGCTCAGCAGGATGGCCTCCCTCCCAGCCCTTCAAACGCGTGGACAGGCGGCCCCTAGCAGCCCGTTGAAAAAGGGCTGCTAGTCCGAAAAGCAACTCGTCGGACAAAAGGTTAAGCTTGCTCATCTTTTTGCCGCGCCAAGGCGAACCGGCCGAGTCTCCCCGACTGTCAATGCCATGCGATCGCGTACGACAGGAACCGGGCCTTTGAGGCCATCCGAAAAAGTTCGGTGAAGCGGTCCCCATGGTGCGAATCGTTAGGCATGGCTTAACGACGACAGCCGAATGGCATCGGATTAAAAAGGAGCCGGGCGCAGCCAAGGTTTGGCCGAACTCGAAAAAGGGAAGGACACAGGTGCAGCCGGTTCCGGCATGGAATTTGTCCTGGTCTCCCAAGAAGGGACAGCGTGTCCACTTTTCTGGAGAACTCCACCATGATTGACGTAGCAAGACGGCAACGACTCCGGGAAACGTCCGTACTTCTGGAAACGGCTACCTCCCGAATCAGCCAAAACGAGAGCGATCAGACCGTAGACGTGAAGTTGGCCATCATGGCCCGGAACCTGGTTGCAGTCTATGAGATCAATCGGGAATCCGCCGCTGCGCTGGTTAAAGCCATTCAACGGCAAGACCTGGATGCGGAATCCTTCCGCTGGCTGCTGCGACTCCTGGGCCCGGCAATGCTCAAGGCCAAACACAAACAGGACGAAGTGGAACACGTGCTCAAAGTGGTTGCCAAGTCTTGGGGCCAGCAACAGTCTCGGGCTATCGCAAGAACCCGCTAAGCGCCACCGGCGCGGAGTCGCTCCAATTCAGGTCCAATCCATTCGCGCAATTGCAGTTCGCCGAATTCTCAGCCAAACGCACAATTGACACCCCACAAGTTAGCTGAAGGAATCTTCTCATTTTTCCGCATAATTACCGCAAACTCGCCCATTAAAATGGTATACTTAATGTTGTGAAAATAATGGCAAGAGGCTTGGACGATGTAACCTTGTGCTGCAATTGGAGCCGACTCCCATGAGGAACTCTAGTGGAGCCTCGGGAGTTATTCTCCCCGCCGTATCCAGTCACGTTCCCTCCCTCCCAATTACCGTTCTCATCGTCGACGATGAAGCGCCCGTAAGCGACCTAATGGGCGCGCTCCTGGACACCTGGGGCTATCAAGTGCTTGTCGCAGGAACGGCCCAAGCAGCCCTAGATGTGGCTCGCGTGCATCCGAGAAAGATTGACCTTTTGATGCTCTGTTGAAAACAAAGGCAGAAGTAGAGCGAGGATCATGAGGTTGTAGGTGAGGACGGCGATGAAGGTCTCGC
>JAKLKQ010000005.1 GCA_023150555.1 Planctomycetota bacterium | reverse complement strand
AGACCGCAGCCACGCTCATGACACCTCGGCAGGACATTGTGTGGTTGGATTTGGCAGAACCCGTGGGGAAGCTGCGTGAGATTGTGGTGGCCAGCGGTCACACCCATTACCCGGTGGGACGGAATGGCCTGACCGAAGTAGAAGGGTTTCTGTCCATCAAGACGATGTTTGCTCACCCCGAGGCGCGCACCAACGATGATTTGCGTCGGTTCTTGCTCGAACCGCTATACGTCCCAAACACCGTTCCTGCACTGCGACTCCTGGAGACCTTTAAGACAGCACGAAAGCACGTGGCATTGGTAGTGGACGAATTCGGAGTTGTACGCGGCCTGGTAACTGTCAATGATGTGCTTGAGTCACTTGTTGGGGAACTGCCCGAGACACTCGGTACTGCGGAATCCATAGTTCGGAGAGAGGATGGATCTTGGCTCGTGGACGGGATGGTTCCCCTGGACCGCTTAAAGAGCCACTTCTCATTGGGCATCTTACCAGGTGAGGGTAAGGGGGAGTACCAGACGCTTAGCGGCTTTGTAATGACCCAATTGAACCGCGTGCCACGCACGGGGGATCGTTTCGAGTGGGGTGGCCATCAATTTGAGGTGATCGATATGGACGAGACGCGCGTGGATAAGGTCTTGATTCAGACGGTCAGTAAGACATGAGATGCTCAGGTTGGGTCTTTGAGTTTTAGGCTTCGCGGCGAGGCCGGAGCGGGAGATGATAAAGGGTACCTCCCACGGCCGTGGTTGAAAGGCGCTGAACTCAATCCACCGATGGCATATGGATTCATTTTATGGCGAAGGAAAACGAGACAACGGTCGCCCCGAATCACTGGCACGCGCTCGCTCTGGAGGATGTGTTTCACCGCATCCACGGCGAAGCAACACACGGCCTCAGCCGCGACGAGGCCGCCCGCCGCCTCGCCGGGTATGGGCTGAATGCGCTGCCCGAAGCGAAGCATCGCTCGCTGCTCTCGGTCTTTCTCCGTCAGTTCGCCAGCCCGCTCATTTACCTGCTCTTCGTCGCCGCCGGCATCGCGCTCGCTCTCGGGCACGTGAGCGATGCGGGCGTCATCTTCACAGTCGTTCTTCTCAATGCCCTCATCGGAGCGTTCCAGGAAGGACGCGCGGAGCGTGCCATTGAGGCCCTTCGCAAGCTCGCCTCGCACAAGGCGCGCGTCGTGCGGGGCGGACAGGAGCTCATCGTCGAGGCGCGCGAGGTCGTTCCCGGAGATGTCCTCGTACTGGACGCGGGGGACGCCATCGCCGCCGATGCGCGGCTACTGCACGGCGCCGCGCTGCAAATCGCCGAAGCGGCACTCACGGGAGAGTCGGTTCCCGTCGCGAAGAACCTCCTGCCGTTGGCTCCTGACACGCCACTCGCCGATCGACGGAACATGGTCTACGCGGGCACACACGTGACGGCCGGGCGCGCTCGTGCCGTCGTCGTCGCTACCGGGGCCGCGACGGAGATCGGCCACATCGCCGCGCTTGCCGAAGCGGCGGAGCAGCCGAAGACACCGCTCGAGCGGCGCATCGCCCAGTTCGGGAGGTATATCATCATCGCGGCGGCGGTCATGTTCGTGGTCGTGAACGCGATTGGCCTTCTGCGCGGGATGGCGTTCGCGGACATCGTCATGGTCGCCATCAGCCAGGTCGTCGGGATGATCCCCGAGGGCCTGCCGGTGGCCATGACCATCGCCCTGGCCGTGGGCGTGCAGCGCATGGCGCGCCGCCAGGCGGTCGTGCGCCGCCTGTCCGCGGTCGAGACGCTGGGCTCGACGACCGTCATCTGCAGCGACAAGACGGGGACGCTCACCCGAAACGAGATGACGGTGACGACGGCTTGGCTCCCGGACGGCCGGGAGCTCGCCGTCACCGGAACAGGGTACGAGCCGGAAGGGAAGTTCCTTGAAGACGGACGCAAGGTGGACCCTGCCCAGATGGACGCTCTGCGTATGCTTCTCGAGGCGGGCACTCTGTGCAACGACGCCCACCTTCAGGGACCGGGCGAATCCGAGCCGCGCTGGAAGCCAGTCGGTGATCCTACCGAGGTCGCGCTCGTCACTCTCGCCATCAAGGGCGGCATCGTTCCCTCCGAGCTTCGGGCGCGCTGGCCACGGCAGGCGGAGCTTCCGTTCGATCCCGGCGCGAAGCTGATGGCGACCCAGCACCCGACAGATAACCGTTCCCGCGTCATCATCAAAGGCGCCCCCGAGGTTCTCCTTGGCATGTGTCACGCGGCGCGGCGCGACGGCGAGGACATTGTGCTCGATGACGCGGCACGAGGGGCCATACAAGATGCTGCTGAACGAATGGCGTCTCAAGCCCTTCGGGTGCTGGCGGTCGGCATCGTCGATGGAGCGGAAATAGACGGTCGCGCGGGCTTCGCGGCCTTTCAGGGGCGGGTGACGCTTCTCGGTCTGGTAGGCCAAATCGACCCGCCACGACCGGAGGTGAAGGACGCCGTCGAGCAATGCCGCGAGGCCGGCATCCGGCCGGTCATGGTGACCGGCGATCACAAAGCGACCGGCTACGCCATCGCCAGGACACTGGGGATCGCGCGCGACGGAGATGCCGCGGTCGATGGTCGTGAGCTCGAAGCAATGTCGGATGCCGAGCTGGCGGAGCGCATCGAGGACATCGCCGTCTTCGCCCGCGTTCATCCGGCTCAGAAGCTGCGCATCGTGGACGCCTACCAGAAGCGGCACGAGGTCGTGGCGATGACCGGGGATGGCGTCAACGACGCGCCCGCACTGGTCAAGGCGGACGTCGGTGTGGCTATGGGCGTGACGGGAACGGAGGTGGCCAAGGAAGCTGCCAAGATCGTCCTCCGCGACGACAACTTCACCTCCATCGTCTCGGCTGTCGAAGAGGGGCGCGTCGTCTACAGGAACATCAAGAAGGTCGTCTTGTACCTCTTCTCGACGTCCATGGCCGAAGTGCTCGTCCTCATGACGGCGCTCATCCTCGGATATCCGCCTCCGCTCGCGGCTGTGCAAATCCTGTGGATTAACCTCGTCACCGAGGGGACCGTGACGGTCAATCTCATCATGGAGCCGGCCGAAGGCGACGAGATGCGGCTCAAGCCCATCTCTTCGCAAGAGCCGCTCTTGACCCGGATCCTCCTTTCCCGTATGGCGTTCATGACGCCGACCATCGCGGTGTCCACGCTCGGGTGGTTCATCTACCGACTCGAGAGCGGACTTCCATTTGCACAGGTCCGGACGGAGACCTTCACGGTGCTGGCTGTCTGCCAGTGGTTCAACGTGCTCAACTGCCGCTCCGAGCGAAGCTCGGCGTTGAACCTCAGCATCTTCAGGAATCCGTGGCTTATCGGCGGCCTCGTCGTCAGCAACCTCCTTCAGGTCGCAGTCGTCTTCTTCCCGCCGCTTGGACGAGTGTTTCACACGGTTCCATTCAGCCTCTACGAGGTGCTTGCCATCGGCGCGGTCGCCAGTCTAGTCCTGTGGGTAGAGGAGCTGCGGAAGCTCATCGTGCGGCTGCGCGACCGGCGCCGCCTTGTGCTTGCTGCTGGAGGTGCGTGATGATCTACGTGCTCGCCTTCCTCGCCAATGGCATCCTCGTCGTGCTCGCGGGCACGGCGCTCGCTCGCCATGCGGACGCCATCGCCGAGGCGACGAAGCTTGGCCAACTGTGGTTTGGATCCCACGGGGTCGCGATGTGGCTCCTCTACCGGCATTCGGCAGGTGGACCATGAGCGGCCACGAGCGCGCCATCTTGTCGGTCGAAGGACTCGGCAGCCTGCTACAAGCCATTCGCCAAGAGGGCTACCAACTCGTCGGCCCGACCGTCCGCGATGGCGCCATCGTGCACGCGGAGATTTCCGGTATCGGGGACCTGCCCGCGGGCTGGACCGAGGAACAGGAGGCGGGAACGTACCGCTTGAGGCGCCGGGACGACGGTGCCCTCTTCGGCTATTCGCTCGGGCCGCAATCGTGGAAGCAGCTCTTCTTCGTCCCCCGCATGCGCCTTTTCCAGGCGCGCCGCAAGGACGGCACCTTCGTGGTGGACGCAGAGGCGCCCAAGCCTCCGCGACTCGCGCTCATCGGCGCCCGCTCCTGCGATCTGCACGCCATCGAGGTGCAGGACCGCACGTTCCTCAAGGGGCAGTTTGTCGACCCCGACTACGCCGCCCGTCGCGAGGGTGTCTTCGTCGTGGCCGTCAACTGCGGGCAGGCGGGCGGCACCTGTTTCTGCGTGTCGATGAAGACTGGCCCGCGCGTGACGCAATGGTTCGACCTGGCTCTAACCGAGCTCCTCGACGGCGCGCACCGGTTTGTCGTGGAGGTCGGCAGCGAGCGCGGCGCAGAGGTGCTCGCGAAGCTCGCCTTGCAACCGGCGGACGAGGGCGACTGCCGGACGGCCGATGAAGTGGTCGAAAGGACAGCGTCCTCGATGGGGCGAAAGTTTGAGACCGAGGGCATCACGGAACTCCTCTACCGCAACCTCGAGCATCCGCAATGGGACAAGGGCGCCGAGCGCTGCACGAGCTGCGCCAACTGCACGCTCGTCTGCCCGACATGTTTCTGCGCCAGCGTCGAGGACGTCACCGACCTCAGTGGCAACACGGCCGAGCGCTGGCGACGCTGGGATTCGTGCTTCACGCTCGACCACTCTTATGTCCACGGCGGGAGCGTTCGTAGCGCGACGAGGTCCCGCTACCGGCAGTGGCTCGTCCACAAGGTGGCGAGCTGGATCGACCAGTTCGGCACCTCTGGCTGCGTTGGCTGCGGGCGATGCATCACCTGGTGCCCCGTGGGAATCGACCTCACCGAGGAGGTGGCGGCCATCCGCGCCACGGATGGGAAGAAGGAGCCATGAGCAAGGAGGGCCCGACGGTGATTCTCTGCGGAACCGACTTCACGCCCCACGCTGCAGAGGCCGCGGAGGTTGCCAGTGCCTTCTCGCTGCGCACCGGAGAGCCACTCGTTCTCGTCCACGCGCTCGAGGAGGTTGGTGCCGAGGCTGCCATCGAGAAGCTGCGGGCCGAGGCCGAGCGGCTGCGCGCGCTCTTCCCCGGGCTCCACGTCGAAATCCAGATCCAGACCGGAAATGCAGACGAGGTGCTCGCCGGATTGGCGCGGCTTTTCACGGTCGCCTGGGCGCAGGGAGAGCAGAGCGCGCGCCTTGTCATCGTGTCTACGCTCGGTCGGAGGGCACCGGCGCGATGGATCCTCGGCAGCGTCGCAGAGCGAACCGCACAGATGTCCCCCGTGCCCGTTCTCGTCGTGCGCGACAAGCATCCGTTCGTCTCCTGGCTGCGTGGGGAACGCCGCTTGCGCGTCGTCGTCGGATATGACTTCTCGGAGACCTCCACGCCGGCGCTGCGCTGGGTGAGCGACCTCGGACGCATCGCGCCCTGCGACATCATCGTCGGGCACGTCACCTGGCCTCCCGAAGAACTCAAGCGGCAAGGAGCACACTGGGCGGTGGGAGCGCACAAGAACTTCCCGAAGCTCGAGGTACTGCTCAAGAGCGATCTCAGCCGCAGGCTTCGCGAGCACTTGTGGAAGGACGGGCCGCCGAGCCTCCGCATCAAGCTCTCCTCGGGACGGCGGGCCATCACGTTGGCCGAACTGGCCGCCGAGGAGAAAGCCGACCTGCTAGTCGTCGGCAGTCGCCAGGTCCACGGGCCGTCGCGCCTCTGGCAGGAGTCGGTGTCGCGCGGCGTCCTCTACCACGCACAGATGAGTGTGGCGTGCGTACCCAGCCCGGCATTTTCGGAACACGCGAAACCTCCTGCGCCCGAACGGCCGGTGGACGAAGACGACACCGATCTTGTGCGCAAGCTCGAGGCCCACCCGTTCCTGCGCGGGGTCTCGGGCGAGGTGCTTCGCCGGCTCGCCACCATCAGCCGCGAGGAGACCTTCGCGCAAGGCGCCGTCCTGCTGCGAGAAGGCAGCGAAGCCGATACGGTGTTCCTCCTCGAGCGCGGCCTTGTCGCGCTCGAGCTCAACGTGCCTGGCAAGGGCCCTGCGCGCCTCGAGAGCCTTCGGGGTGGAGACATCGTCGGCCTTTCTTGGCTCTTTCCTCCCTACCGCTGGCACCTCGATGCGAAGGCCGTCGAGCCGACCACGGTCCTCGCAATCGACGCCCGACGCCTTCGCGAGTGGATGAAAGAGGACGCCGAAACCGGGCAGGCCGTGACGACACGCCTCGTCGGCCAGCTCTACGAGCGCCTCGAGCGGGTGCGCATGCAGCGGCTCGACCTCTACAAGGCGGAGTCATGATGCTGGCACCCGTCCGAGACCCGATGACGCCAACGCCCGCGCGGATCCGCAAGGTCCGGCGCGAGACGTCTGACACCTTCACCGTGCATCTCGACGTGGACGGACGAGACGGTGGCTTTCGGTTCGCCCCCGGCCAGTTCAACATGCTCTACGTCTTTGGCGTGGGCGAGGTACCCATCTCCATCAGCGGCGACCCCGGAGCGCCGAGCGAGCTTGTCCACACCATCCGAGCCGTCGGCACGGTGACGAGGGCCATCCAGAAGCAGCGAAAGGCGAGCGTCCTCGGGGTGCGAGGCCCCTTTGGCCAAGGATGGCCCCTCGATAAGGCGAAGGGGGGAGATCTCCTGCTCGTCGCCGGCGGCCTCGGGCTCGCGCCGCTTCGTCCCGCCGTCTACCACGTGCTCGAGCACCGCGAGGATTTCCGAGACGTTTCACTTCTCGTTGGCGCACGCACGCCTGAGGACCTGCTCTTCCGGAGCGAGCTTTCGCGCTGGCAGCGGAAAGGGCGCATCCAGGTGCTGGTCACGGTGGACCGCGCGACGCCCGACTGGAAGGGTCCCATCGGCGTCGTGCCGCCGCTGCTCCGCGAGGCGCGCTTCGAACCAGGGCGGACGCTGGCGTTCGCCTGCGGGCCGGAAGTCATGCTGCGCTTCACCGAGCACGAGCTCTCTCGGCTGGGGCTCGGGGCCGACCAGCTCTACTTCTCGCTCGAGCGGAACATGAAGTGCGCCGTCGGCTTCTGCGGCCACTGCCAGCTCGGGCCGGCATTCCTCTGCAAGGACGGCCCGGTGCTCCGCTACGACCGAGTCCGTCCCTTCTTCCTGACG
This sequence comes from Planctomycetota bacterium, assembly GCA_023150555.1. Lineage (GTDB taxonomy): Bacteria > Planctomycetota > SZUA-567 > H5-PLA8 > H5-PLA8 > JAKLKQ01. The sequence goes on along the minus strand of JAKLKQ010000005.1, from coordinate 162,386 downwards.
AGGGAGGCGTAGGATGGCCCGTCGGAAGCGACCCAAGCTCGCGGTCTGGAAGTTCGCGTCGTGCGACGGCTGCCAGCTCAGCGTCCTCGACCTCGAAGACGAGCTTCTCGACATCGCGGGAGCTCTCGACATCGCCTACTTCAAGGAGGCCACCAGCGTCGAGAAGCCGGGGCCCTTCGACTTGTCGCTGGTCGAGGGCTCTGTCACGACGAGTCACGACGCCGAGCGGATCCGCGAAGTGCGCAAGCAGTCGAAGGCGCTCGTCACGATCGGCGCCTGCGCCACGGCGGGCGGCATCCAGGCGCTGCGCAACTTCAAGGACGTCAAGGAGTTCGTCTCGGTCGTCTACGCCTCCCCCGAGTACATCCAGACGCTCGCGACCTCGACCGCCATCGCGGACCACGTGCCGGTCGACTTTGAGCTGCGCGGCTGCCCGGTCAACAAGGAGCAGCTGCTCGAGGTCATCAGCGCCTTTCTGCACGGCCGCAAGCCCAACGTCGCATCCCACAGCGTCTGCGTGGAGTGCAAGCTCCGGGGCAACGTGTGCGTCATGGTGACGGGCACGCCGTGCCTCGGGCCCATCACGCACGCCGGCTGCGGCGCCCTCTGCCCCAGCTACCAGCGCGGCTGCTACGGTTGCTACGGGCCGATGGAGGCGCCGAACACCACGTCGCTGGTCCGAGCCTTCCGCCAGGCCGGCAGCTCCACCGTCGATGTCGTCCGGGTCCTGCGCACGTTCAACGCGAACGCTCCGGCCTTCCGCAAGGAGAGCGAGGCGCAGGAGAAGGGCGAGGAGGAAAGCCAGTGAGCGACGACAAGACACGCACCATCCAGGTCGACTACATGACTCGTGTCGAAGGCGAAGGTTCGCTCACGATTCGTCTCGAGGGAGACAGGGCCACCGAGGTGCGCCTCGCCATTTTCGAACCGCCGCGCTTCTTCGAGGCATTCCTCCGTGGGCGGTCGTTCATGGAGGCGCCGGACATCACCTCGCGCATCTGCGGCATCTGTCCGGTCGCATACCTCATGAGCGCCTGCCACGCGATGGAGGATGCGCTCGGTGTTCGCGTGGGCGGCCCGCTGCGTACGCTGCGCCGACTCCTCTACTGCGGCGAGTGGATCGAGAGCCACGCCCTCCACGTCTTCCTTCTCCACGCGCCCGACTTCCTCGGCTTCCCGGACGCGATGTCCATGGCGAAGAAGCACGGCGAGTGGGTGAAGCGGGGCCTGCGCATCAAGAAGGCTGGAAACAGCCTGCTCTCGCTGATGGGGGGACGGGAGATTCATCCCATCAACGTGCGCGTGGGCGGCTTCTACCGCGCGCCGACGCGCGCGGAGCTCGAGACGCTCTTGCCGGAGCTGCGCTGGGGGCACGATGCGGCGGTGGAATGCCTCGAGTGGATGGCGCGCTTTGACTTCCCCGACCTCGAGCGTGATTACGAGTTCGTGGCCCTCCGGCATCCGAATGAGTACCCCTTCTGCGAAGGGCGCCTCGTCTCCTCCCGCGGCCTCGACATCGACATCCGAGATTACGACGGTCACTTCGTCGAGGAGCAGGCGCCGTACTCGAGCGCGCTTCGCTCCCGCATTCGTGGCCGCGGCGCCTATCTCTGTGGGCCGCTCGCCCGCTTCAACCTGAACTTCGAGCAGCTCTTCCCGGAAGTTCAGGACTTGGCTCGGCGCGCAGGCGTTGCGCCGCCGTGTCGCAATCCGTTCCGGATGCTGCTCGTGCGCATGGCGGAAATCGCCCAGGTCTTCACCGAAGCCATCCGCATCATCGAGAGCTACGTGCCGCCCGCGACCCCCTTCGTCGAGGCGAGCGTCCGCGCGGCCACGGGCTATGGCGGCACCGAGGCGCCGCGCGGCTTCCTCTATCATCGGTACGCGCTCGACGAGACGGGCACCATCGTCAACGCCAATATTGTGCCGCCGACCTCGCAAAATCAGCTCACCATCGAGGAGGACCTCTTCGAGCTCGCCCCTATTCTGGCGTCGCTGCCACACGACGAGGCCACCCGCCGCGCGGAGCAGGCTGTGCGCAACTACGACCCGTGCATCTCGTGCGCGACCCACTTTCTCACCCTGAACGTGGAGCGAGGATGATGCGCGCGCGTGTCATCGGGCTCGGGCAATCCGCCGCCGGCGACGATGGCGTCGGCGTGGCCGTGGTGCACGCCTTTCGAGAACACGGTCCGCCGAGCGGAGTGGAGATCCACCATCTGAGGGATCCGAGCGCGCTGGCCGCGCTGCTCGACGCGAACGTGCCCGTCGTCATTGTCGATGCGGTGCTCGGCTCCCCATCGGGCGCAGTCGTAGAGCTCACGCCGGAGGATCTCGCGACGCGCGCGCCTCTGCGCGTGTCGAGCCATGGGCTCGGCATCACCGAAGCCATCGGGCTCGCTCGCGTCCTCAATGCCGGGGCGGACCTGCCGGTCATCCGCATCGTTGCGGTCACCATCGCACGGCCAATCGGTTACCAGGATGGCCTCTCGGCGGAAGTAGCCGCTGCGGTGCCTCGGGCAGCCGAGCGCGTACTTCAGATCCTGGGGGTGGACCATGCATGAATCCTCACTCGCGAAGCAGATTCTGGCCGCCGTTCTCGATCGCGCCCGGGCCGACGGAGCCTCGCGCGTGCGAGCCGTCACGGGCTGGGTCGCTGAGACCGAGACGCTGTCGGCCGAGAGCCTCTCGTTCCACTTCGCGGCGCACGCGCGCGGAACGCCGGCCGACGGCGCGCGGCTGGAGCTGCGTCTCATCCATGTCGAAGCCCGCTGCTCTGCTTGCAAGAGAACCTACGCACCCGAGCACCACGTGCTTCTTTGTACCGGGTGCGGCAGCCCCGAGGGAGAGCTGCTCGGCCCGACCGGCCTCGGCATCGACTCCATCGAGGTGGAGTCGTCATGATTCGCCTCGCGGTCAGCATCCAGGGAGTCGTCCAGGGCGTGGGCTTTCGGCCGTTCGTCCACGGCGCCGCGACGAAGCGAGGGCTCTGCGGGTGGGTCCAGAACGGCACGGAGGGCGTTCGCATCGAGGTGCAGGGCGATGCCGAAGCGGTGCGCGGCTTCGTGCAGGCGCTGCGCGACGAGGCTCCTCCGGCGGCGCGCATCGAGCACCTCGTGACCGCGGAGCTGCCGCCTCGGCCCGAGGTAGGCTTCGCCATCGTCACGAGCCAGAACGGTGCCGCCGCTCGTCCCACGCTGCCGCCCGACCTCTCGACCTGTGGCGACTGCATCGCCGAGGTGGAGTCGCCAGGCGAGCGCCGCCATCGCTATCCCTTCACCAACTGCACCCAGTGCGGCCCCCGGTACACGCTCATCGAGCGGCTGCCCTACGACCGGCCCAACACGTCGATGGTGCGCTTTGCGCTGTGTCCCATGTGCCGGCGCGAGTACGAGAACCCAACAGACCGACGCTTTCACGCCCAGCCCATCGCATGCCCGGCGTGCGGCCCGAGCCTTCGTCTTCTCTCGCCCGACGGCGCTGCGCTAGCGAGTGGCGACGAGGCTCTCGGCCTCGGCGTTGCCGCGCTTCACGAGGGGCGGGTGCTCGCGCTCAAGGGCCTGGGTGGATTCCAGCTCCTCGTCGACGCGACCAGCGCGAAGGCCGTCGCACGCCTTCGGGAGCGCAAGCGGCGCGAGGAGAAGCCCTTCGCCGTGATGTTCCTCTCGGTGGCCGACGTGCGCGACATTTGCATCGTCGGCGCGGAGGAAGAAGCGCTCCTCTTGTCTGCGGCGGCGCCCATCGTTCTTGTCCGCAGGTGTGCTGGCAGCGCCGTTGCCGAAAACGTCGCGCCGAAGAATCCGCTTCTGGGGGCCATGCTCCCGTACACACCGCTCCACCGATTACTGCTCGCTCAGGCGAACCGGCCGCTCGTGTGCACCAGCGGGAACCTCTCGGAAGAGCCGATGTGCACCGAAGAGGATGAGGCGCTCGTCCGCCTTCGTGACATCGCGGACCTCCTCCTCGTCCACGACCGTCCCATCGTTCGTCCGGTCGATGACTCCGTTGCACGCGTCGGCCTTCGCGGCCCACAGGTGCTTCGCCGCGCTCGCGGGTACGCGCCGCTCCCATACCCCTTCCTCGTCGGACCTAGCGTCTTGGCCCTCGGGGGGCAGCTCAAAAGTACTGTCACGCTGGTGAAGGACGGGCACGCGGTCGTTAGCCAGCACCTCGGCGACTTGTTCTCGCCCGAGGGCGTGATGCTCCTCGAGCGGACCGTGAAGGACCTCCTCACGTTCTTCGACGCCAAGCCCGAGGTCGTCGCCTGCGACCTCCATCCGGAGTACGCCTCGACGCGGCTCGCGGAGCGGCTCGCCTCCGAGTGGCGCGTCCCGCTCGAGCGCGTGCAGCACCACCACGCGCACGTCGCGGCCTGCGTCGCCGAGCATCGTCTGCAAGGGCCGGTGCTCGGGCTTGTCTGGGACGGCTCTGGTCTGGGAACCGACGGCACGCTCTGGGGTGGAGAGGCGCTCGTCGTCGACGGGGCGGTCTTCGAGCGCGCGGCCCACCTTCGTCCGTTCTCCTTGCCGGGCGGGGAGCGCGCCATCCGCGAGCCACGGCGCGCGGCGCTCGGCCTTGTCTTCGAGGCGTTCGGTGCGAGCGCTGCCAAGATGCTCGCAGCCATGTTCACCGACGCGGACCTGTCCGTGCTCCAGGGCATGCTCGAGCGTGGCCTGCAGTCGCCCCGGACGACGAGCATGGGGAGGCTGTTCGATGGGGTGGCGGCGCTCGCCGGAGTCCGCCAGCGCGCGGGCTTCGAGGGCCAGGCGGCCATGGAGCTCGAGTTCGCTGCGGATGGCGTTGACGACCGCACCGCGTACCCGCTCCCTCTCCGCGACGGAAGCCCGGCCCTCGCCGACTGGGAGCCGCTCCTTCGCGCGGTTCTCTTCGACGTCGAGCGCGGGCTTGGGCCTGCGGCCATCTCGGCGCGGTTTCACAACGCGTTGGCCGAGCTGGCGGAAGCCACCGCACTCAGGGCAGGTATCCCGCGAGTGGTGCTGTCAGGCGGCTGCTTTCAGAATCTGCGCCTCGCGCACGCCATCCACCATCGGCTCGTTGCGCGAGGCTTCGAGGTGTACCTGCCCGAGCTCTTTCCGCCGAACGACGGCGGCCTCTCGCTTGGTCAAGCCTACGTGGCCGCCATGCGAAGAAAGGAGGGCCGATGTGCCTCGGTATCCCCGGTGAAGTGAAGAGCGTCACGCCTGGCGCCCTCCGTATGGGCAAGGTGGCCTTCGGCGGCATCGTGAAGGAGATCTGCCTCGAGTACGTGCCGGAGGCGGAGGTGGGAGACTACGTCGTCGTCCACGCTGGCTTCGCCATCAGCCGCGTCGATCGCGAGGGCGCGCTCCGGGTCTTCAAGTACCTCGACGAACTCGGCGAGATGAACGAGCTCAAGGAGGGCGACCGATGAAGTTCCTCGATGAGTACCGAGACGCGGAGGCCGCCCGTCGCTACGCCGAGGCCATCCGCGGCCTCGTCACGCGCCACTGGTCTCTCATGGAGGTCTGCGGCGGGCAGACCCACGCCATCGTGCGCTTCGGCATCGACGAGCTGCTCCCGCCCGAGGTGACGCTCATCCACGGACCCGGCTGCCCCGTCTGCGTGACGCCGGTGGACCTCATCGACAAGGCAGTGGCGCTCGCCGCTCGGCCCGGGGTCATCTTCTGCTCGTTTGGGGACATGCTGCGCGTGCCTGGCTCCGAGCGCGACCTCTTCTCCGTCAAGGCACAAGGCGGCGACGTGCGCGTCGTCTACTCGCCGATGGACGCGCTCAGCCTCGCGGAGCGGAGTCCCGGCAGGGAGGTCGTATTCTTCGCGGTCGGCTTCGAAACGACGGCGCCGGCGAACGCAACCGCGGTCTACGAGGCGAGGCGGCGCGGGGTTCGCAACTTCTCGCTCCTCGTCGCGCACGTGCTCGTACCGCCCGCGATGGAGGCCATCCTCTCGTCGCCGAGCTGTCGGGTGAATGGCTTTCTCGCAGCAGGTCACGTGTGCACCATCATGGGCATGGACGAGTACCGTCCGCTCGCCGAGAAGTATCGCGTCCCCATCGTGGCGACCGGCTTCGAGCCACTGGACCTCCTCCAGGGCATCACCATGTGCCTCAAACAGCTCGAAGAGGGCCGCGCCGAGGCCGAGAACCAGTACGAGCGCGCGGTGCGCCCGACGGGAAACGCTCCCGCTCAGGCCATCATCGGCGAGGTCTTCGAGGTGGTGCCCCGGAGCTGGCGAGGCATCGGCTCCATCGCCGCAAGTGGCCTGGGACTGCGCGCGCCCTACGCCGAGCACGATGCCGTGCGGAGGTTTGGCCTCGAGGGCGTCGGTGGCAAGGAGGCAGCCGAGTGCCAGAGCGGGCTCGTCCTTCAGGGCCTGCTCAAGCCGCCGGACTGCCCGGCGTTCGGTACGCGCTGCACGCCGGACACGCCGCTTGGGGCGACGATGGTGTCCGCGGAGGGTGCGTGTGCGGCCTACTACCGTTACCGAAGGTTCAAGGAGGGGCCATGCCCGACATCGACTTCGCCCTGAGTTGTCCCGTCCCCATGGGGCGGAACGAGACTGTCCAGCTCGCCCATGGCGGTGGCGGCAGGTGCATGCGCGAACTCATCGAGGGAGTTTTCCTCCCCGCCTTCCGCAGCGCCCCCCTCGAAGCCCGACACGACAGCGCCATCGTGTCGCTCGGCGGCGCGCGGCTCGCGCTCACCACCGACAGCTACGTCGTGCACCCGCGCTTCTTCCCCGGCGGCGACATCGGGAAACTCTCCGTCTACGGGACCGTCAACGACCTCGCGATGGCCGGGGCGCGACCGGCCTACTTGAGCGCGGGCTTCGTCCTCGAAGAGGGGCTTGGCCTCGAGGAGCTCCAGCGCGTCGTCGCCTCGATGCGCGAGGCGGCCGCGGCCTGTGGCGTCGAGCTCGTCACCGGCGACACCAAGGTGGTCGACCGAGGCAAGGGAGATGGGCTCTTCATCAACACGACGGGCCTGGGCCTGGTCGAGAATGGTCTCTCGCTACATCCACGGGCGGTTCGTCCCGGCGATGCCGTCCTGGTTTCGAGCGATGTCGGCCGGCATGGCATCGCTGTGCTCTCGGTGCGTGAGGGGCTGGCCTTCGAGACGCCGGTCGAGAGCGACTGCGCTCCGCTCACGCCGTTGGTTCAGGCGCTGCTCGATGCGAATCTTTCTCTTCACTGCCTGCGCGATGCAACCCGCGGCGGACTCGCCACGGTGCTGAACGAAATCGCCGTCGATGGCGGCGTAGGCGTCGAGGTCGATGAGACCGCCATCCCGGTGACAGACGGAGTCGCGGGCGCGTGCGAGATGCTCGGGCTCGACCCGCTCTACGTCGCCTGCGAGGGTCGAATGGTGGTCTTCCTTCCCGAGGCCGAGGCGAACCGCGCGCTCGCCGTCCTCCGTGCCCATCCTGTCGGGCTCGGTGCCTCGCGGATTGGACGGGTCAACGAGGGGCCGAAGGGGATGGTGACGATGAAGACGCGCCTCGGCGGACGGCGGCTGCTCGACCTTCTCTCGGGCGAACAATTACCACGGATTTGTTAGTTAGTTAGGAGCGAGACAGCCTATGCTGACGTTTTTCAGCGTAGGGGGGAGCCAGGAGCCAGGCCAAGTCGAGAAGATTGCGGGGGACCGTTTTGTTATCCCGTTACGGCAGCGACCGGCTGAAGGCGGTTTTGAGCCGGTAGTGGCGGGAGGTCTTTCCAGCGGGACGGCATCAGTTTGTGGGCCGGGGTTTCCGTCGTCGCGACCCTGCGGATGACGTCTTCCAGGTACACGTAAGGGTTGATGCCGTTGGCCACGCAGCTTCGGATCAGGCCGTAAAGCACCAGCCCACTCTTGAGCCCTTCGCGACTTCCCCAGAACAAATAGTTGCGGCGCCCCACGCCAAGCACGTGGAATTCGGCTTCCGCGATGTTGTTGTCCAGGCTCAGCCTGCCGTCTTCGAGGAATCGGTTCAGCGCCGTCCACTGATTGTTGACGTAATTCAGCGCCTTCTTGAAGCTCGACTCCAGGAACTCCGCCTCCCGCTGCTCCATGACCAAACGCCGAATGCGTTCCAGGATGGGGAGTGAAGCCAGCCTCCGAAATATTTTCCGCTCCTCGGGTTTCAGGGTCTCGCCGACATCTTCCACGTCGTACAGCTTTCGAATCATGCGCATCATCGGCCCGGCCCTGCTATCGACGGTCAGAACTTCCTCGAACTTTCGAAATACGTGGCTCCAGCATCCGACCTCGATGAGCTTTCCGTTCTTGTAGAGTCCGTCGTACGCGCCGCAGGCGTCCACCTGGAGGTAGCCGACATGGGCACCCAGCACCTGCGCCACCGTGACGGCCGTGCGCTCTTCGGTAAATCTGAAGACGTATTCCTTGCCGCCCTCGACCTCGCCGATCACGACCCAGACCCGCACCCGGTCGCATTTGCCCGGCGCCAACACGCGGACCTCCGTGTCGTCGGCGTGCCGCTTGAAGACTTTCTCGATCTCCCGCTCCTGCGCCTTGGCTATAGGATCCAGGAGCCTGCCCAACCAGATCATCCACATGCACAGGGTCGAACGCGCCAGCGGGCAATCGTGCTCCGCGAAGAAGCGCTCGATCCGATACAGCGTCAGGTGGTAGTGGAGACGGTCCACGGCGATCCGCGCCAGCACGTCCGGCGATGCCGCGCACTTCGGAAAGACCTTCGACATCCCGCCGACTGTCACCAGCCGCGTCTCGCCCTCGGTCGTCGTGTACAACACCACCGGACGCTTGTGCTCCATCACCCAGGGCTCGGGCCGGGGCAGGTGCAGTTCCTCGCAGTTGTCGTAGTCGATTATCTTGTAGCCCTTCGAGGGATCGTAATCGGGCAGGTCCCGCTCGGGATCGACGCTGTACTCCTTGACTTCGCGGCGAAGATGCGCGGGGAACTTCCGGCGACCGCCTTTCCGGCGTTTCTTGCTACCATCGGCTGGCTCAGGTTCCTCTTCCGCGTCTCCGCCTTCCTCTTCCTCGCCGCCCTCGGGTTGCCCCTGGACCGGCTCCTGCCCCGCCGCCAGGTCCAACAGCGGCTGGCCTTGGAGCAACTCCCGCCGCACCGCGTCCGCGCGTGATTGCGCATCCTGCCGCATCAGGATCCGCTCCAGCTCAAGGATGCGCTTCTGCGCCCGCTCGTAACGCGCCTTCAGTTCTTCGTATGGGATTTCGGGGTCGTTCGATGATGGAGGCATGCCCTGAAGACGCAACAGGCACTGCCTTTCTTGCGAAAATTCCCGCTCAAATCTTTGTGGGCGAATACCGCGCCGGGAGGCTGAATCGCTTGTGCCGCTTCAGGCTCTTCCAGTCCACGCCCTCAAGCAGAAACGCTACCTCTGCCGCGTTCAGTTCCACACAGTCCCCGGAAACCGGAGGCCAATGGAACCGGCCTTGCTCAAGTCTCTTGTACCAGATCGCCAGCCCGGTGCGGTCGAAGTACAGAATCTTCAACTTGTCGGCGCGCTTGTTCCTGAAACAGTACAGATTCCCGCTGCACGGGTCGGCACGCAACCCGTCGCGCACCATCCCGCAAAGCCCCGTGAACGACCGGCGCATGTCCGCAGGCTCCCGCGCCAGGAAGATCCGCACCGAAGCCGGTATCAGCACCATCGCGCTTCGCCCGCGAGCAACCCCACCAACTCCCGCAGGCGCGAAACGCCAGGGCGCTTTCGAAAGCGAAGCCGAATGCCGCCGGCTCCTTCGATCTCGAACGCCCACCCGCCAGCCTCGGCCTCCGAAAGCTGCACCGGCACGAACGCCGCGCTCTTGGGCGCCTTCCTCGTCTTTGATGCCATCAGGGCCGGCTTGAACCTCAAATGCTGCTTCCACCAGGAGAACTGCTGCTCCAGCAGGTCGTGTCGGCGGCAAAAGGCCGCCTGGCTCAACCCACTACGCTTCCATTCCGAAAGACGCCGCCGCCACGCGGCATGCCGCGACCGAACCCGACGATTCAACCCTTTCATCTCAAGCCCCCCGGAGGTAAGGGGCGGGAGGCTACATCAACACCGGGTGCCTTGGGAATACGGGATCAGCGAACGCTCCCGATTGCGGCAACTGCCCGGCCCGGGTGGGGCGAAGTTTTCCGGTTCTTGGCCGCCACCGGGCTTCGGATCTCCGAACTGGTCTGGCTCGAATGGAAGGACCTGGACCTCGACAAGGGAATCCTGCGTGTCCGCGCCAAGCCAGCCTGGACGCCCAAGAATGGCGACGAGCGCGCGGTGCCCCTCTCTGGGCAGGCTAAAGCAATCGTGGCCGGCCTGCGGCGCGCGGCTCCGTGGGTCTTCACGGATCCCAGGGGCCCAGGACGCCAGGGCCGGCAGATCAGCGACCGGCAAGCCCTGAAGGAACTGAAACGGGCGATGGCGAAGGCGGACGTAGAAGAAGGCAACTTGCACGCCCTGCGCCGGACCTTCATTACCCAGATGTCGAACCGCGGCGTCCCCGCGCCCATGCTTGCCGGCTGGGTCGGGCACTCCGACTTGAACATGATCCTGCGGTACTATCGGCAGGACGAGGCGGAAGGGGTGCGGATGATGGCCCGGATCGAGACTACTGTGGGGGCGGTATAGTCCCAATGGGCTATTTTAGTGCACAGTGCCAGCGGCGGGGAACGCTTCCAAACGAGCCTGATTTCCGCAGCATGCTTCGAAATTGGGCCTTATTGGAGGACTACGGACACGGTAGAAAAGGTGGCCACATTTGGTCCCACATCCCGGTAGATTTGGGATGATGTAAGGTGATGTGGGAGAAAACGGCGAAAGCTGTATGGTGATGTGAGGTAACGAATTGTGATTATAAGTCATTTCGCATCAATGGCTTATAACTTCTTGCCAAGGTCGAAGTCGAGGGTTCGAGCCCCTTCACCCGCTCCATTATAAATTCCTGATTTCCCAACCGGTTGTGAAGTTCGAGAACGCCCTCGACCAGGGCGTTTTTCGTCTAACCTGCCCAAAGGGGCCACTCCAGGGGCCACCTTTGGGGCCATTTCTAGGCATTTCACGGACTCCTCGGCCCCCGCCGCGAGAGAAAATGGAATCGCTTCCTGACGCTCGCCCGCAAGATTTTGCGTGCCCGTCAGAACCTCCCAAACCGCCTTGGACGACGCCCCGGCGTCCACCAACCGCAGATCAAGGTAGTGTCTTTCCTCAGCGTCTCCGGCGGCATGGCCGACCTGAGCCTTTACGCTGTCGATGTTCGTCAACCGGCGCGCCCAAGTGATGTGCGTCTTGCGCAGGGCATACATGTCCGCGCCTTCCAAACGCCTCTTCACCAGGGGTCCCACTTTGGCCACGAGGGCTTCCAACGCAGCCAGCTTGCGTTTGCGCTGGACCAGTTTGAAGGGGTCTTTGGGTGGAGCGCCATCGAACCCGCGCGCGCGTCCCATGAAAACGCAATGCGCAACTTCAAAGGGATCAATCTCGGCCGCCAAGGGATCGTTGCGCGGCCACTCCAAGCGCACGAAAGCCAGCACCATGCTGCGTCGGAAATACTCACCCATATTGACTCGCCAGAGCTTCTTGCCCTTATGCGAAACGAGGAGGTCCTTCTCCGCCGTCGGCGATCCTCGCTCTTCCAGGTGGGCGTGTAACTGCTTGATGAAGTCCGGCGGGAGCGTGCACATGCCGTTGCGTTTCTTGCCGGTGCCTGGAGGAAGTTTGATCCGGTCCTTGAGAAGGTCTCCCACTTTTGCGGAAAAGACGGCTCCGGGACGATTTCCGCTCAAAAGCAGCGTCTCGAAGATGATCCAGGAGGGGTATGGGTGCCCGAACAACTGGTCATAGTCGGCGGCGGCACGCAGGATTTCCCTGGCCTCCTCCGGAACGAAAGCGCGCCGTCTGCGATGGCCCTGCCAGGGAAGCCTTTTCCAAGCCGAGAGGTAATCGAAGGGGAGGAGGCCGATGGAGGCCGCCCAGCGGGAAAGTTGTTTAAGCAGGCTCTGCACGGCGAAGACCGTGTAGTGATCGCCCCGTTGGGTCTTGATCCGAAGGCACTTCGCAGTAAGCCGACCGACATGGGATAGGTCTGCGCCTATTTGAATCCCACATTCATTGCGCTCAAGGATTTTCTGGACGTAGGACTTTCTTGCGTCGGAGGAAAATGGAAACTCTGCGATGAACCGCTCAACCAGTTTCTTGTAAGACATCTTCAGGCCGGAATGATCCGGCAGGCCGATAGCCTTCGATTCGTGTTCAGATAGCCAGCGTTCGAGCGCCTTTTCCGCGTCACGCCGATCCGCAATCCAGAAGGTCTTTTTCAGCCTGCGGCCATTGATGGAAACCCGGTAACGCCACCCGGCTTTGCCGGTCTTTGGTGACCTCACCCGGAGAGCTTTCATGGCTCAGACTCCCTCCGGCGCGGTTCAAGAAGCCAAGCGCTCAAGGATTGTCCCTCCGCCCTCGCGCGCCGCTTCCATAGGAGAAACTCGCTTTGGGAGATTTTGACTGCGAGTGTAAAGGTGCGAGCCTCCAGCCCTTTGGTCGGCCGTCCCATACGTTTCGCCCTTCTGGTCTTATGCTTGCTCACGGTTCGCACTATTTTAGCTTTAGGTACTACTTAATGTCAAGCTCCTTCGAGGCGGCGGAGATAGGCTTGGATCTCCTCCATACGAATTCGGTAAACTCGCCCGATTCGCAGTGCCTTTAGAGTGCCCCTGCCGATCTCTCTGCGAATGGTCTTGTGGTTCACGCGCAGAAGCTCAGCAGCCTCCCGAATGCTCACGGCCATCGCCGGCGCAGTCGGCTTGATGTTCAGGGTCGATTCCATCATCAGAAGCCCTCCTCCACAGATAGAAAAGGGGGGTGCAGGAGGTCAAATGGGGACATGCAAAATCAGGAAATACCGCCCCCCCTGTCACTCCCAGGCAACCTGACAGGCGAGATATTCACTCAAGACAATACGAACCTTCGATTCATCCGACTCAACGATATATCGGTATCGGTTCGCCTGAACCACGATCCAGGCTTCGCCATGCGGCGTCGGCATGGACTCCTGACCCGTGGCGATCACAGTTCGCATGAACGCACGAGTTCCAATCTCCGGCCAGACACCAATATCTCGAAAAGGCGTATCTTCAAAAGCACCGCTTTGGGATTCTCCCAAAGTCGAAAGCGGAGCGAAGAAGACTGCGGTAGGGTCCTCATGCCTGGGGTAAAGCTCATACGCCATGTGACCAAGAGCCAGCTTAGTCACGACCCGGCGAACGCGATCAACCTCTGGCTGCCAGACAATCGTACCCTCCTCATTCGTCCTTCTTGAAGCTGCGAGCCGCGAACGCAAAGCGGGAAGCTCACGGAGCATGCGTGCTACCGTGCTACGCTGGACGTCACAAGGCTCCGTGGTTCCAGCCAAAACGCACTCAAGGAAGCAGGCCAGATATTGCTCGTCGAGCGAGAAACTCTGATTGCAGGCTGCGCAAGCGTCTACCACCGGCAACTGGGGCGGGAACGGCTCGTCAAGCAAGACCCTTGATGGAACGTGATCACGCGTATCAGGCACGCCGCCGCAATAGGCGCACTTCCCCGCGAGTCTTTGATCCATGAACAGGTGTCGTGGGTCCATACTATTTTCTCTCTCGAAATGTGGAGAAAAGCGTCCGTAGCCTTCCCTTGATATTCTCGTGGACCGTCGTCAGCTTCGTCTTCGCCCCGTCCGCCAGAAGCGCCGTATGTGCCATGGCGTCCCTAATGGGCTTGTACTCCGCAGCGTCTCTTGCCAGGCACGCCTCCTTGGCCTTGTCCCGCTTGTCTACGAGGTTAGCCAGGTCGTCCATGGCCAAGTAGCTCAGCTTCGTGTTGCTCTTCCTCAGTTCAATGCTGATGTTGCCACGGTCCTTCGAATCCTTTTCCCTGCGCCGGTATATCTCAATGGCCTTTTTCGCCTCATCCGACAACGGCGTCTTGGTCTCGGTGATGAATCGTCTAATGAGGTTTTCGGAGATGAAGCATTCCGCATACGATCCGAAATTGAACCTAGCGTCTTCTCCCAGCTCGGTCACCCAGGTATCAATCGGTTTCGCGGATTTGTCCTCGTCCTTGATCGCATACTCTTCGGCTACCACGTTATAAAGCTCCTCTGCCTTCCTCTCCTTCCTCGTGATGGACAGGTTCTCAACGTCTCCCTCCTCCTTGTGCTTCCGTCGCCAGGAGTCCCAGTCATTCAGGATTTCATTGAGAATCCTCGTCTTCAACAACTTGATGACCTTCGCAAACTTCGGATCGTCGGCGACCATGCTCTCTCGACTGCTCGTGAACCTGTCAACCTTGTCATCAAGCAGATCGCAGTGGACCTGCCCATAGAGGTAGCTTTCGACGACTCTGGCAGTCGGCATGTGTTTCAGGATATCCTTTTCTCTCAACCGACCGTTAACGAAGAGGTCGACGCCAACCCTCTCGTCGGTAGTCGTTATCTTCAGATCGCGAGGTTTCTCGACCGAGGCGATGAATCCTTTGATGTCCCCTTTTACCTTCAACTTCCGGTAATCATTCCGTTCCGGGGTGGAGATGCGCCTGAGATGGGCGACATAGGGATCGCGGATTTCGTTAATCTCCCACAGGAACTCCGTCTTCATCGCCAGGTCGTCGAGGCAGCTCGTGGTGATCTTCTCGCCGTTCAGGTGGATGTTGAAATTCTTGTCCAGAAGGGAGAAGCGGAAGTAGAGCGCGATGGACTTCTTGAGGAAGCCAAGTGTGTGCCTCACGCCATCGTTAATTCTCTCGAAGAAGATGATCGTCCCCTGCTGGTGACCCCTCATGTAGGGCTTGAGGGCTGCGCGATTCCAGTCTTGAAGAGGATACTCGTTCGGCGTGAGGTCGTCGGTAATGGCCTTGTCGAGTCCCGAATTGTCGATGACCCCACCGACATATTGTTCGCCGCGTACCTTGGAAACGACAGTCGTCCTCTCCGCACAGGACAGAAGCGCCAATTTTCCGATGCCCTTCCTTCCAATGAACGGCCTCTTTCGCTTGGGAGAACGGCTCGCTTCCTTCCTTTTGGAATAGCCGATCTTCAAGAATTTGTCCTGGAAGTCGTCCCTGGACATGCCTTGGCCATCGTCCTTGATGACCATCGTATTCTTGTTGATGTCGAGGTAAATCCACACGTTCGTCGCGTCGGCGTCCCATGCATTGGAGACGGCCTCACCGAGTACGGTCATGAAGCTGCGGTAGAGCTTCCTGCCCAAATGGTTGAGCACGCTCAGGGAGATGTCGAAGTGGAACGGTACCTTTTTCGGCATTCTGCTCATGTCGGCTTTCTCCTATGAAGCATGCGCTCTCCCATCTCCCATCACTTCCATCTCTCGACTACTTTGGTCGTCACCAGCGCTTCCAGGTGAGATTGAAGTCGGTCCGGTTCGGACCCGCCACGGATCAGCAGACCAAGCTCCATATTCCTTTCCAGCGCGGCGGACGTGAGATTGGCGCTCGTTACGAAGGCGATCCTCCTGTCGGCGACTGCACATTTCGCGTGCACGGCAGCGGTTTGCGGTTCGACTTCCGCCGCTCCGGCCGTCGGACGCCAAACATAAATGGCCGCGCCAGGAACCGCCTCCGAGATGAATTTCACGCTGTCTCCCCGTACAGTCCCACCATGCGCCGATGAGGATTCGAGCAGAACGCATACTTTCACATTCCGCCGGATGGCGGCATTCAGCGCCTCGACGATGGATGACGCCTTGTAAAACACGTAGGTCATAAGAAAGAGATCGCTTTTCGCCGAATCGATCACTTCGAGCATCACCTGTTCTGTCTGGCGTGTAGGGATCAGCCCGGTTTTAGGTCCGGTCCAGACCAGTTCGAGCGCACCGCGAGTCTCCATCAACGACATGACATGTGCAGCAGCCTTGAATGCCGAGGTCACCTCCTTCGGACCGATAGATGGGGATGCCCTCCATCCGGCATACAAGCGGTCTGTCAAAGCCTGGTCTGCATTCGGGCCGAATGCGTGCCTGACCCGGTCGAACTCCGAAACGGAACTCAGGGCGGAAATGGCATCCACAACCACGGCGATCCGGTCCGCATGCGTGGACGCTACCAGTTCGGCTACCGCCATCCAAAGGTCATTCATTTGCACGGTTCCCTTCCGGGAAGATATGCCGCGCCAGCGCAAGCGAAGGTGTCTATCAGCAATGAACGGTCCAGGTAGCGGTTCGCCCGTTCGCAGGAAGTCTCCGACACGAATCCGCAGGCATGGCAAGCAGCCGCATGAAGCGATCTATCCTTCTCTGGATCATGCTCAGAACACAAAGGATCGGACGAACAGATGGCCGCTCGCGCCAGTGCGTGTTCGATCATCCTCCCGAGGCTTTCCGGCTTGCCCAACTCGATGAGTCCGCCCAATGTCCCATCCGAATCGGCCGCAGCGGTATAGAGCAAGATACCAGCCATCGGCGTATCTCCGTCTGCCTTAGCGTAGATACGCTCGCGGATGCTGGCGGCGTTGTACCCGCATTCCAATGCCAGTTCCCTAATCAAGAGATGCGAGAACGTGTGAAGCATCGCATACCGGATTCCGGGGTAACCGGCATCCTGATCGAGTTGCCGAGCATTCCTCCACCCCCGATGTCCCGCCCGCAATCTTGTGTCACGAGCCTTCACCTCGGACTTGACCTCCCACGCCGCTACCGCCTTCTCCTCGAATCGGAGGAAGATTCCCTCGCCATGCACTTCCGTAGATGGAACCCAGTCGGGACGATTGCGGCAGAGCGCCGCCATCGGCGGTCGTTCATCTGGCGACACGGACTCCTCGGGGGCTTCCACACGGGTATATCCGACCAGAGCGTTGACCTCGCGTAAGCGTTTCAACAGAAGGACGCCGCTGACGAGCGAGGCGAACTTCGCGGGCGGCGCAATCCGCTCGCTCAAGAAGTGCGGCCAGTCAGTAGGCGGATTCGGGTGCGTCAGGACCGCCCATTCCGGCAGTTTCACGTCCCCTTCGGCGATCTGCTTCTTGCCGCTTTCGCCCTTCCGTTTCTTCTCGATGACCGTCCATATATCGGCAGCCCCGTAGCGGTCCATACCCGGCAGCACTCCACGTTTCTTGAATGCCTTGAGCAATCCCTTGAGTTCAGCTTCCGATTCCGCGTCCTTCAAATCCTCCCATCCGTCTTCGACCAGTTGGGCCAGCGTGTCGCCGGTGTGGGGGATGGCCAACACAGAGACCGTGATGGGAAACCAGCTATTCGTGGCTCCGAGCAGCACGGTGCGAGCTTCGGCATCGCAGTCGTCATCGTAGGAGTCCAGGTGCGGGTGCCGTCCACGACAGGCGGGCAGGTTGTTCTGGGCTTCGGCACCGAAGGCATGGACGAGCGATCTCGCCGCTCCGCAGACGTCGCACTTGACCCACAGATTCTCGGTCTGGAGCGATGCGCCGCGCTCGAAAAAACGGAGCGTGCCTTTGCAGGCCGACGGGCCACCATGCACGAACCAATGCCATGGGAAATCATCCAGATGCCCGTTTCGGCAGGCCAGCAGGAAGCGGGCGGGCACCGCGTCCGAATGCGATCCTTTCTCGCAACTGGTGTGGAGGAAGTGCGTCTGGTCAGGCCGGTATGGGTTCTCCTTGAGGCTGAACAACCCGGAATCGATCTCCGCCAGAAGCCCGCACCGGACACACCGCAACCATCGCGGAAACGGCCGCACAGGAACACCGATCTTTCCTTCCGGCGTAAAAGGATTGGCATTCTCCTCGGTGACGACCGGAGGCATCCGCAACCGTTGAACCTGCGTGCCGAGAATGGCACGAACGGCCTCTAGGAGCCGCGACTCGTCGATGGGCGGACAACGATTCTCCTCCCATCGGTCGAGCCCCATGGTGATGACAGACAGGTTGGGAAGATCAATCAAGGCTCCGGGACCATAGGTCCAAAGCAGTTGACTGGGGCGCACCGTTCCTACTGCCGTCGTGTTCATTCGGCACCTCCCGTCTTCTGCGCTTTCGGCGGCTTGACCTTCCAGGTCGGACCTTCGGGCAGATTGTCCGAATTCATGATGAGCCGCACTCCGGCCTCGACTTCGCGCAGTGACAGGGGAACCGTAAATCGATCCCAGGGCTGAAGACCCGGCCTCTTCAGAAGAGCGGCAATGTCATCTTCGCCCGCCTTGCGCTTCCGCCCGGCTTCGTAACCAAGTCTGCGCCCTCCTCGCGTGGCCTCTTTCACCCACTCGTCGCAACGCTCTCCGACCATCGCTTCTGCCAGTTTCCCTATGCCTGTGGCTCCGGTCACTCGTCCGCCCCGTTGAGAAACGATCTGCTTGATGCCGCTCACTTCAGGCCTGGATACGCTGTCCAAACGGCTTGCGCCGAGATTCGGGTTATAGTCCTCGTTGCCGAGACGCAGACAGCTCACCATGGTGCCCGTCAGGCCACGATCCAGCGCACGAGGGGCGAACGGCGTCACCGACTGGGCCTCCACATGCTTATAGAATGTGGCGTGGTAGTGCTCATAGGTCTCGTAGTGGGATAAATCCCTCGGCCGAGACCAAGTGAGGACAGTGCAGACCAGTCCAGGGAAGAATCGCCCGACACGACTGGTCGCCTGAATGTATTCGGCAGTGCTCTTCGGCTGGCCGTTCACTGCCATTAGACCGAGACGCAAGACGTCCACGCCGACGCCGAGCATGTTCGTGGCGAGCACCACATCAATGGCTCGCGTCTCATCCTTTCCCCACGTTTGCTTGAATCGTCCGGTTTCGGGATTGACCAGTCCTTTGAACATGATTTCAAGTTGGTCCAGTTTCCGGGGAATGTCCTTGTTGGGAACACGAGAAGTCAGCTCATCCACGATCTTCACGCTGCGCTGGGCGAGGCCCGGCCGGGCCACCCGGCTCATCTGCACTCGGAAGGATCGCGTCTGGACATCGTCTTCCGCAAGTCGCCGCATTCCACCCAGCTCTCTGAGCGAGTTGAAATACCCCACGACAGACATCCACGGATCGGCTGCGGGGCCGAAACGCTCGAACAGCGCCTCCGCTGCCGTCAGCAGCGCCGTGTAAAGACGGATCAGAACAGCTGGCCGAGCGCTTCCCGGCGAACAGATTCCCAGGTAGCGCCTCCCCGGTTTCTCGGCGATGGGACGCTGAATCGAGAAGAAGTCGTCGCCGACATCGAGGCCGTGCGGAGGGAATACGGAGACGCTGCGGAGGAATATGTTGTTCACTTGATCTCCCGCTTTGCGGACGGTCGCCGTGGATGCGATGACTTTGGGCCGGATCGCCTTGCCGTCCAACTTCCATGTGGCCAACTCGTCAACGGCCGTTTCGTAAAGGGCGACCATCGTGCCCAAAGGACCGCTGATGAGATGCAATTCGTCTTGGATGATAAGATCGGGTGGACGCAGGGGCTGGATGATCTTCGCATCCACCGAGGGCAGGTTGCCCTTCTTCTGGTGCTTGCCATTGCATTCCGCGCCCGGCCAGAGCAGGCCGTGCCGTGGGCATTCCTTGGTCGCACGGCCGAACAGGGCGCGAACCTGTCCGCGCCAGGCCATCATGGCGAACTTGTCCACCGTGGCGATGAGAATGCTGGGCGGCCAACGGTAGATTTCGTCGTCCACGACCAGCACCGGCAATCCGAGTTCCTTCGACTTGGCGCGGCTGAAATCGCAGCGGCCGAGCTTGTCGCCGCAGTAGATGAATGTCCGACCGATGTCCTGACCAAAGCGGCGGACTTCGATGTCGCGGCCGGGCGCGATCTCGGAGCCGCACCACGGGCAGTTGGTCAGTTGCGCGGGTGTGGAACTCGTGGGCCGCTTGCCGGTACGTTCGGCCTCGATTGCTTCGTGGCTGTCCTCTGTATCATTCGGCGTGACGCGTTGCCCGACCCATAGCCCGATGGTGAATGGCGCAGATCCCCATGCTTTCTCGTCGGCTCGCCGAATCGTCTCCATTGCACAGATGAGTGTGGTCGCACGCTGGAACTGCTGAACGGTCAGTAGCCGGAGCGTGTAGCGCATGATCACCGACAGCCCGCGACTCGCATCCAGTCCGCCCAGCGCACCTTGCAGCCGGCGGATGGCCATCGTAATGGCCGCGACTCCGAGGTATGCCTCGGTCTTGCCGCCGCCCGTCGGGAACCAGAGCAGGTCGGCGACGGCATCCACGGGTCGAGTCCGATCCTTGTGCAACGGATCGGAGAGGGAGGGGATGGACAACAAGATGAAGGCCAACTGGAACGGACGCCAAGAGCGATTTTTGGGAATATCGAATTCGGCCAGTTCCGCCTTCCCCCCTCGCCTCCGGTTCAAGGCGAAGATGCTTTGCACGCGCTGTGCGGCCATCGCCTTGTTGGCGAAGCGGAACGCGGCCAACGCCTTGTCGTTCTTCTCTAAAACGGCGATCCCTTCGCGCAACTGCGTCAGGATGTCCTTGCAACGGGCTAGAGCCTGCTTGGCAGGGGCATCGCAACCGAGCACATCCTTGCCGATCCGAGCGTTCTGCTCTCCAATCCAGGCATCGTAATCGTCGGTCAAAATGCGAAGCGTCGAGAGGAGCGTCGGACGCTCCAACTCGGCGAGCTTCGCCATGTCGAGAAGGCCTTCATCCGCCAATCGTCGCATTGCGGGACGATCCTGCGGATCGAGTCCCGGCGCTTCGGTCACGGGCACTTCGTATTGAGGCATCACGCGAGTTCGCACTTCGACCGCCCGTTCAGGGGAATCCGACGCAGGTTCGGCATGCACGGCGGCGCCATGGCCGACGGCGAACTCGACGCGACGACGATAGATCATCTCAAGGGCGGCTCGTTCCGGATCGCTGGCTTCATCGCCGATAATCGGACGACGCCGGAAGACGGCTTCGCCTTCGGAATGCCGCAAAATCAGTTCGGGTTGGAAGACCCACGCCTCGTCCTGGTTCTGTTCAGGCTTGTGCTGGTCGTTCACGAGAAAGATCGTCACGAGCCGCTCGCCGGAAGACAATGGAGCCCGGACCGTCCCTTGGACGAGCACTCGCGGACAATTCGCATCAGGCGCGACGGGCTTGATCGCTCCGGGCTTCATGGCGATGGAAATTTTCCCGCCGGAAGGGATGCGCTTCCAGGCGCGGACCGGCTTGCCTCCATCACCGGTCTGCTCTTCGCTGGTCGTCCGCACGTAACGCCCCCAGTGGGCGACCAGTTCCAGCGTCTCTATGGAGCCATCGACGCACACGGTCAGGCCGAGCGAGGATGGAACGAACGACTGGTTCTTGGATGCATCCACCTCGCGAGCCTCATCTCCTTCGGGGTCGGTGGTCCCGGTGGCCGTGGCGAACTCTTCGCCGGGCAGGACGCGGCGGCCGCCCTTGTTCTTTCCTTCGCCAGTCTCTTCGAGCGGCTTGAGGTCGCTTGGAGCCTTGCCGTCTCCGACGCCTTCATCAAGAGCCGACGGGCCGCGCAATCCCTCGATGCATTCACCATCCTTACCGGTTCGTGGGGAGAGTTTCCCTACGAGGTAGCGGTCTCGGACGCTCATACCGACGATCTCTTCCTGCGGCCCTGCAGCCGGGCCGAGAAGATCGTCCATTACGGAGAGTTGCAGAAGTTCGCGGATATACGCTTGCTCCTGCGGCGTCTTGCCCTCGATAATGGGGAACGTGGAGAAGTCCTTGCCGGTCGCGAGAGTCAGTCCTTTCTCGAAAATCGGTCTGCCTAAACGAGAAACGACTGGGGTGGAGTCGACTATGGTGATTCCAAGATCGACAGAAGGTTGAGGAGTGCCGAGTTGCCAAAGAGCATCAAGGTAAAGCGTCGCCTTATTCACTTCAAAACGAATGCGATAGAGCCTGCCGAATGCAACTATTACTGGCGCGCCATTGTACTGCTTGGCAATCACCAGAGCGTCCCCGTCACGAATATTGCGGCAAGTAGCAGGGGCGACGTATATTGACAGAATGAATCCGTCCAAGCGGGCTGATTCGCTCAATGGAATAAGCCAGCAACCTTGTTGTGCTGCTGATATATTGTCGGCCATCTTGCGGAGCCCTTTCTCCAGGTTCTTTGCCTTTAAAGCTCGACACGCGAAAAATGCGGATAAATCCGGTAGAATTTCCTGAAAACTTCGAAGGGGTCGGTCCCCATATCTGTGGAAGGGAGTTCGAAACCGAGCTTCGTCTTGGCGTCGTCGTTTGACTCCATCGTCAGTCTTTCTAGAGTCGAGAGTGCTGGAAGGTCAAGCCGGTGAGGCGCATCGGTTGTCGTGTAGAACTCCCAGCCCTTCACGAGTTCCTCAATTTCCGTGTCATCCTGCGGCGCGACTACCATCGCGGCGGTAACCATCGCCTGGCCATCGGCGTAGTGCGTTGCGAGCGCCCACACAACGCGGCGATCTCGGTAGCTAAGTGCCTCGTGGTCAACGGCTAGTTTCATGGCTCGCAGTAGGCTCAGTCCATAGGTCTTGAAGGTCATGCCATCGGCGGTGAGTCCGCTGGGAAACAACGCGCCCAAGCGCTCCTTGAAGCGTGCGAGGCGCCACTCCTGGATCGTTGGCTTCACCGCACGGTCCTCCGATGCCTCGCCTTCGACCTCGACAGAGAGGTCCTTGGAGGCTGGTATTCCTAGGGACATGGGGTTCGCGTTGAGTGTCACTCGGAGAATACTGCCGATTGGTACAGTGCCGATGGTGCGAGCGAAGCGTTCGATCTGTGTAGTAATGGCCTTGGGCTCAGTGTAGTCAAACCAGATGATGGCGGGTGTGCCGAAGTCGCTTTCGTCGAGAAAGTCCTCAAGGGTTTTGTGGACGCACTCGATAGTGGCGACCGGCCGATTGAAGATTTGGCGTTTATGGACTTGTTCTTCGATCTCAAGGCACGTCATCTTGGCGATGCCAAGCCGCCCGTGGACTAAACGAAAGTCCTCGAGGAAAGGTCCGCCCAGCCCGACATAGTGGTACTTCTCAAGCGCGAGCTTAGGCGCCAGTCGCATCAAGAGCGACAGGAACAGTTCACGATCTACGGCTTTGTTCGGCCTCAACCGGTAAGGCAGTGAAGAACCGGCGCTCATGGTTAGCCACCTCGCTTCTTAGCCTTGGCCAGCGCCAGATCGAACGCTTTTTCACCGACATCGCCTGGCTTGGCGTTCTCGTCGTCAAGCAGCGCCTTGCCGACGAGACGGATCTCCTCGGCCGGCTTCGAGAACGTGACCCGCCGAGATGACGGTGTCTTGCTCGGGGGCTCGGGGAGTACCTTGTTCTTCTTCGGATTGAACTCAATTCCCTCTTCATCCGTCCTCTTCGCGGCCTTGCGCTGCGCAACGGCTTCAATCGCCTTGCCGAGAGGCATCGGTCGGGCATCCTCCCAGTGGCGCGCTTGCTGCTGTTCGGAACTCGCCTGGTTCTTCCATTGATTTGTGTAGTCGATCCATATCCGCATGCCCTCTTTCATCTTCACGAGGGACTCAAGCCAGACGTTCGATGACGTATCGAGCGCGCGTTTCGTGGTCGTCACAGGAAGCTTGTCGGCACGCTTCGAGCGGAACTCGATAATGCCTGTGATGATTGCAAACTGAGGGTGGTAGAGTGGGATGCCGTCCCCCCAACCCGTGAGGCGGCTTTTGTCACCCACGATAACCGCGCGATCGTTACAGAGCACCGTCCAACCGGCGGTTGCCGACGAACGGTCTCGCTCAAAGCCCGCGTCCTCGTCTTCCTCATTCCCGAGGGCATGGCTAGTGTTGCGTCCAACAGTGATTGAGACGACTACTCCGTCGATTATCTTACGGAACACGAATGGCGCAGGGCCATCCTCGCGTGTTGAGACGAGTACTTCAACGCGCACCGGCTCCACCGGCTTGTCGTTGAGTTCAACCTTTAAGCCACACTGGAGGAACATCGTGAAGTGCTCTGAGATGGCGGTGCGAACCTTGTTCTCGAATGCCTCGTTCTCGAAGTGCCGAGCAACGCCTTCGTAGAGGTCTTTAACTGTGATCCTCGTGCCTGGTTGCGGCAGCTTCTCACTCGCCTTCGTCGGCTCGTTGATTGGCAATGGGTCCCAGTTTTTCGCTTCGAGCCACTCGGAGGTGATGGGGACTTCAAAAGTGTCGTTGTCGTGCCTGGTTCGGACGAGAGCGTTCCTGCCCATTTTGAAGATCGCGCGCTTCATGCCAACCCCGTACATGCCGATGGTCTCAGTGTCGGAATCCCGGTCGTCATCAGGCTCGCGGCCCATCTTGAACGCGTAGTTTTTTGCGACGTCGCGGGGAATGCCACCGCAGTTGTCCTCGATGGAAAACTGGTCCTTCGCCAGTTTGATCTTCACGAAGTGTTTGCTGTAGTCGACTTCGTCGCCGTCAGCGATGCGCATCGCGCCATCAAGGCAGTTGTCTAGGAGGTCAAGGATAGCGTCATCAAGGCTGATGTCGCGCGTCAGCATCGACACAAAGAACTGCTTAGTAGGACTCGCCTGGGCCTTGTCCGTACTCTGTTTCATTTGCTGGTTCTCCGTGTACTGGCCTTCTTCGCCGAGGCAGCGTCATCGGCCTTGGCAGTCGCCGGCTCCGCCTCATGAGCCTTGACGCCGCCGAGCTTTATTGCTGTTGTGAAAAGGTCTTCAACCGAAGCGTTGAGTTCGCCCGTGAGAGCGCTTCGGCTCTCGGACGACAAGCGTCCGTGGAGACGTTTCGCAAGGCTGGCGACCCGCTGGCTCAATTCGAGCTCTTGATCCGGAAACACCATGGGCAGTTCCGCCAAGACTGTCGGCTTAACCTGCGCCATGACACGGCCCTCTTCTTGCGAAAAGACGCGATAGATTCGAGCCATGAGGTCCGAATTCAACATTCCCGCCAAGAAGTACGGATCAATGTCGCGGCGAGGGGCGAACACATAGACACCGTCCATTGCGTAGAGTCGCTCATGATCGACTGCGACCTTGGGGCGGTCAGCGGTGATGACGCCCAAGAGCTTGGGGGTTTGCTCGAAAACACATCGTTCTCTCGCTCTATGAAGCTCGTGAAGTTCGTGTTTCCCGTCCTTCACTTCCTTGCAGGTGATCTTGCTCGCGTTTCGTCGAACCCACTTTACGACATTTGGAATCGACGCGGCATTGGTGTTTCTGTCCGTGTAGATAAGCAGCGGAAGATCGTCGGCTACTTCGAAGGGGCGCACGTGAACGCCGCCAGTAACCACTGGGCGCAACACCTCTTTTTCAAGCCGCTCTTCCCGTGCGAGCGACTTGTCGACGACGAACACGTCCTTGTTGTCCGCACTCGCCCCGCGTTGGATTCCCAAGTCATCGATAAGGTCCGAAAGTTTGCACCCTGCTTTCAGGACCAGCGAGGCAACTTCGCGGTATTCGCCAACATCAGCGATTGGGACGACACAACCGGGGAAGGAGACGATAGCCGCTGACGAAAGCGACTGCGTTTCAGCATGGCCAGTTGCCCATTTCTCAATGGTCAGCTCATACGGCACCAATGGGGCGCGATTCGCGGCGAATACCACAAAGCAGCATGGCCGGACAACCTTGAGAAACACGCCCTCGCCCAAGTTGCAAACGCTTACGAGTCGGTGGTGCTGAAGGAGATGCTCTCGGAGAGGCTGCGAATAGCCTTGGTAGAGAAGCACGTCGGGGACCACCAACCCAGAGAGTGCATTGTGCGTGTTGTATTTCGAGCAGTCCGAGGCCATCAGGTGCCCGGCGCGCAAGATGAACAGATGGAATGAGTCAACAAGCCGTCCGAGCTTGTTGCCATCGGTCGTCTTCCAGAGGTGCTGCAACTCGTCGGTGAGACGTGCGCCCCACGGCGGGTTGGACACCACTGCATCAAAGCCCTTTCGAGTACTGCTGAAAACTTCTGGAAATTCAAGCGGCCAGTGAAACGGGGTAAGGGCGTTGGCAAACGTCGCCAATGATCGGTGCTTTTCGTCACCGTTCACGAGTTGATCTGCTCTGACGGAGAACCCTACAAGTCGCGACTCTAGCGATCGATCGTTCTCAGTAGTGAGTACCGTTGCGATGAACTCGTCGGCCAGTCCCTCTGAGACACGGACCTTTTCGCGGGCAGTGGAATCAAGTGACGCGATCACTTCCACATCGTGAATGTCGCGAATCGGGATGTCGCGAAGTTGAAGACGAATTGCCATGGCCTCCTCAACGGCCTGTCTAACACTCTTGCCAAAAAGGCGTCCTTGCGCTTGTTCTTTCGGAGACATCGTCAGCTTGGTCAACTGATCTAGCCGGTGAATGCCGAGGAGACTGTCTCCTGAACGCAAATTATGATCGAGAAAACCGAAGGGCCGCCCTTTGGCCATCGTGACGAGCCAGATGGAGAGCTTGGCGAGTTCGACCGCGAGCGGGTTGACGTCCACGCCGTAGAGGCAGCGTTCAGCGATCAGCCTCCGGGCGACAATGAGGCGCTCATCAAGCGACTTCGGCAACGGATCGGCCTTGCCGATGGCATCGAGGACGATGCCGTCCGCTGAGATTACCTTGCCTGCGCTCTCCTCCCGCGCCCAGGCTTCGACCAGCCGTTCGGCCAGATACCGGCAGACCTGGACGAGGAATGCGCCGGAGCCCATGGCCGGATCGCAGACCTTGAGGTCGAGGATTTCGGTCGAAGTTTTCAGCTTCCATCGTTCGAGGGGCTCGCCTTCGGCGGGACCGGAATATACGATGGGTTCCAGCGTCTTTTCGACGATGCTCTCCGTGAGCGACTTGGGCGTATAGTGGGTTCCCGTCTCCCGGCGGTCGGAACCGTGGACGACGGCGAACGAACCGGGCTTGTAAACGAGCATCGTGCCCCAACTGTCGGCCCGGATCAGATCGGCGAACGGCAGCAGTCGGCGGGCCAGTTTCTCGTCGCCGCCGCACGCGTGGACGAGCTGGACGAGCGCCTCATCATCACCCGTTTTATCCAGGGCGCGACGAATCGCAGCGGCGGATCGTCCGGTCATCTCGGCCAGAGATTCGACCGCCTTTTCGCTTCTATCGGACTTCAGCGATTCCAACTCGGCCAGCGTGATGGAGGGATGTCGGACCTTCTGCGAGCCGAGAAGCCCGATGGTGACCTTATCCAGCTTGGCGACGGTATATTCGAGCAATCCCTCATAGACATGTCCGATCTGCTCGACATCGAGGGCGCGATAGGACAGGAGCTGCGCCCCGCCTTTCTGTTCCAGCACTTGGAGCGCGTCCAAGAGCAGGAGCCCCGTCCGGTTGTCTATCGGGAGCGGTACGGAGGGCGTGTCGCGCCAGGAAGTGCCCTTGGTCCGGCCTTCAAGCAGAGGAAACCGGTCCGGGTCGAAGAGCGATCCGCCGAGCGCGGGCATACGGAGCGACTCGTGCTCGACTCCGCCATAGATCGCCCGGAAGACCGCGAGCATCCTCGACCAGGCATCGTGCCGCCGTTCGAGCACTTCGACACCGTAGCGGTCTGCATCCTCGCGCAGGCGGGCGCGGAGCGTCGAGAGGGCATAGTGCTGGTCATAGACCGGATCGCCGAGCAGGAGCAGACCGCGTTCCTCGGCGCAGAGCGTGAAGACCATCCGCATCATGACCGTCAAGCCCGCCTCGTAGAGTTCGGCAGGACGGACGTCCTTCAGGAGTTCACCGTTGCGATCCTGGTCGGCACGGCCGAGCGACTGGACGAGAATCTCGACCGCCCGCCGGACCTGTTCGCCGAGGGTATCGGACACTTCCTCCTGAAACTCGGAGGACTTCTCCAGAAGCGCGTCGAGAGTCTCCTCCTGGGGGCCGAAGAACCGGCGGACGCCAAGTAGAGACTGGAACGCCTTCAGTGTCACCGGTTCCTGCCACCACAGCCGGGCGAGCCACGCGGTGTAGCCGGAGGTCGCTCCGACCGGAGCATTGACAAGCATCCACCGCTCGCCATCTGTCACGAGTCCGAGGCGAGTATCGGTGGCGCGGCACAAAAGCGTCATACGTTCTAGCGGGGACGCCGTCCACGGATCGCCGGAGACGGCCTTCTCCAGGTCGGTTTCAGGAGGCCAAATAGAAATGAGCAGTCGGGATTTTCCGTCTTCGCCTCGAACCGCATAGTCCGGTGCGTACTCGACGCCGTGTTCGGGGGCGCGATAGATGCACTTGCCATCCAGCGACTGGCGCGGGACGAGCACCGCATCCTCGTATTCCAGCATGTCCTGGAGAACCATGAGAGTCCACGCTGCATGCATCTCGCGGAGCTGCGGATCATCGTCGTCCACGGCATCTCGCCATTCTTCGTAGGCGGACCGGATGCGCTGCCGACGCGGCGTCTGGACCTTCTCCAATCCCTGCGGGAAGACCTGTTCCAGCACGGCGGGCACGAGGAACGGCCCGGATATGTCCACGAGCGAGAGCCATTCGACCTGTTCGGAGACTCTCGGCATGGTCAACGGTCATCCTTGAAGTCTTCGGGGACCAGAAACTCGACGGCGACCGGGAAGGTGCGGTCGGCAGGCTCGGCATATCGTCGGCGGATGGCGGCGATCTCACGCTCTCGCTCCTCCGGTATGCGTTCGAGACGGCAGCGCAACGCTTCCCGATCCCGGTTCAACTGCTCCCGCTCGTCCGTCGGAAACAGCTCGGCCTGATAGGGCTGTTCGGCCTCCGAGAGTTCCTTGCGGATCATCTTGTCCAGATCGACAAGCACTTGATCAAGGTCTGACTCCTCCGATCTGCACCTTCGCTGGAGCGTGTTCGCCAGATACTCCAGACGCTCCCGCGAACGAGCTTCGATAGCCTTGAGAATTTGGCCATCCTGATCCTTGAACCGCTTGTGCAGGACATTGAAAACGCTCTTCGGTGGATCGGTGGGCGTGCTGGCACTCAGCAATTCCTCCAATCTGCCGAGCGTCCTGATTCGAGAGAAACCGCTCGCTTTCAGTTCTCCGCCAGCCGTGGTCAGTTCTTCGTGCAGCCGGTGGTGGCCGCCCCCCGTTATGACGAGGCGCGACCAGATGATTACGACCGGTTCCGGCATCATGGTTTTGGGAACAGCCCTGACGGCCACGCGCTTCAGCTTGCGACGATCCTCGTGAGCCCAGACCTCTGCGCGAAGCAGACGCAATGACATCTGCACCAGCCGGTGGTTGAGGTGGGTGAGAACGACATCATCGCGGCCCTTCGCCACGCCATGGTCGAAAGTGATCGGACGGCGCTTGCCCGTATGCGGATGTTCGAGACCTCGGGTCGTCTGCCCCCATGACCCCGTCAACAGGGGGACTTCGAAGGCCGCGTCGCCGGATCGGGATGCGAGTTTCGTCGGTATCAGAGGCGGCTTTCCTGCGATCTCCAATGCAGTGGAAACGGTCTTGGCGATCCTGTCCGGGGTCAGATGGAAGCCGTTCCGCGCATCTAGGAGGCGTTGGTGCAATTTGGAGATGCGCTCTTGCAATTGTCTTTCGGCGGCGACGAACCGCTTGGCTTTGGCGGCCCTGACTTCGGCATCGCGGGTGTCCATGTCTCGACGCCGACCAAGCATCGCTTCCTCGATCTGTTGAGCGATGACCGGGCCGACGCACCCGAGGTCTTCTCGGATAGTGTCCACCTTCCGCACCGCCCGCAGGAGGAATTCATGGTCGCCATCCAGATCGCCCGGCTTCTTCTCCAAGGCGCTCCGACTCGCTCCTTCGCTCTTTCCGACCGGGTGCCAGATGCGGACGACCGGATCTCTCTGCCCATGCCGGTCGATACGTCCATTCCGCTGCTCAAGCACGTTCGGATTCCAAGGTATCTCGACATGGATGAGATAGCTGCAGTGATTCTGGAGGTCGATGCCTTCGGATGCCGCATCCGTGGCCAGAAGGATACGAACCGGCGAATCGTCGGGATGCGCCTGGAATGCGGCTTTTACTACTTCGCGGTCTTCCTGCGGCATACCGCCGTGGAGAACCATGAGCCGGTCGCCGCCCCAACCCTTGGAGGCGAGAATCTCCTTCAGCCAGGAGTGAGTGGAGCGATACTCCGTGAAGAGGATCACGCGCTTGCTGTTCGGTCGGCCATCGGTCTTCAGATGCTCGTCCAGCCAGCGCAGGATGGCTTCCGCCTTGGAGTCGGGGCGATTCTTGGCCGACTCCGCCCATGAGGTCAGCTTGTCCAGCATCCTCCTCTGGTCCTCGGAAATGGGCGTGGACAACTCGCTGGCGACTCCGACGGCTTCGGCGACATCACGCTCGGCCTGCGCGTCGTCGGCGTAATCCTCTTCCGTTCGGGTGATCGCCTTGCGGAGGATGCGCTCTTTCAACGCCTTCTTCTCGCGCTTGAATGTCTTCTGCGTCAGCGATTGGCGATGTTGCGCAAGGGTGGTCGCGAAAGCCATGGGAGACGAGAACAGGCGTTTCTTGAGCAGCTTGTGGACAAAGTCCATGCCAAAACCGGACGCGTCGCCGGGATGTTTGGAACGGTTGTCGATATACGCAGCCAAAAGACGGTGGATTTCCCGTTCTTCAGCCGTGTATGCGATCTCCAGAGGAAGGATTTCGCGCTTTGGGTAGATCGGCTGGCCTTTCGCATCGACCAGATCGGTCTTGAGGCGGCGGACCATGACACGCTGCAATTGCTTCTCGTCCGGCATCACGCCGCGAGCGAACCGTTGGTCATCAAGCAACTCCAGGAGCGATGTGAACGACTCCTGGTATCCGTTGTGTGGGGTCGCGCTCAAGAAAAGACGGTGCTCGAAATGAGGTGCCAGAGTTCGGATCAGACGGGTGCGCCAGCTAGGCATCGCGTAGCGGATGGCGGCGGCTGGGGCGACGTTATGAGCCTCGTCCACCACAAGGATGTCGAACTTGCGGGGATAGGTGACACGAGCCGGAAGGATGTCTTTGAGCAGCCGGAGGCCCTCGCCGCTCTTCATCCAGTCCATCGAAGCGATCAGCCGAGGAAAGCTCGTCCACGGGTTCGCATGAATGCCGCGTTCGCGCCGCAGACTTCTGATGCAGTCGGTATCCACGATGCGGAACTCGAGGCCGAACTTCTCATGCATCTCGGTCTGCCATTTCACTTGCAGAGACGCGGGGCAGACGACGAGCACCGTCCGTGCCCGATGCCGCACCAGAAGCTCCTGGATGATAAGCCCGGCCTCGATGGTCTTGCCGAGTCCGACATCGTCGGCGATGAGCAGATTGACACGGGCCATGTCGATGGCGCGGACGAGAGGGTCGAGTTGGAAGTCCTGAATCTCGACGCCGCTTCTGAAGGGCGCTTGAAGGAAAGAACGATCTGCATCGGTAGCTGCGCCCCAACGAACAGCATCCAGGAAGGCCTCGATCCGGTCGCACGCATCCCATCCATCGATACTCGGCAGACCGGCTGTATCCAGAATCCTCGCGCCAGGCTCCAATTCCCACACCGCCGACAAGGACTCGCCCAAGGCATCCTCGTCGAGCGCAGCCATGGAGACCATGTGCTGCGGTTCGACCTCACCTACGGACTGAAATGCGGACGACTGCACGTCCGTCACCACCCATTGGCGTCGGCGCACCTCGACGAGCTGTCCGGGTTCTGGAGGAGCGGAATTCATCGTTGAGCATCTCCCCTACCGCAAGCGGCCAGTATCTTGGCGACGACCCCGATCCTTGGGGGAAGGCAGTCATGTTCCCACACGCGGAATACTGTCCATCCGCACTTCCGCAAATGAGCCGATTGCCGTCTATCGCGTTCCCTGTTCTCCGTCAGTTTCGGAAGCCAGTAGCCCCTATTCGTCTTGGGATAAGTCGCGTGCCGAGGACATCCATGCCAAAAGCAGCCGTCCACGAATACGAGCACTCGGGACCTCGGCAACACGATGTCCACGATCACCCCGTCCACACGGCGATGCGATCGGAACCGCAATCCTTCTGTATGCAGCACGGAGCGAAGGGCGATCTCGGCGGCCGAGTTCTTGCTGCCGACTCGACGCATGATCTCCGAGCGCGACATCGGACTCTTCCTTGAGCGGGATTTGCAAGTTGGCATGTGGCCCCACTTCTCCCCTTAGACAATTTGCAGTCTTATGATCCTTCAATATGGCGAATTATTTCCTTGCCGAGAGCTTTAGCCAGCTTCGGCGGAACGGCGTTTCCGATCAGCTTACTTACAGCCGACTTATTGAGCTTTTGCTTTAGAGGCCAGAACTCATACCTTCGGGGAAAACTCTGGAAGAGTGCGGCTTCTCGCAGGGTGATCGAACGATCCTGCTTGGGGTGGCCAAAGCGGCCATTGCCGATGCCAGTGCAAAGGGTCGTCATGGTGGGCGCTGGTTTGTCCCACCACATGCGTCCATAGATAGAAAAGTACCGCTCCCCCGACTTCTTGCGATGGCAATCAAGAACCAGGTTGTCCGGCCACTCTTGACGCGTGCCGCCATCATGCGGAGTTGCTTGGAGTCGCTTCAGGTTCAATGGAGAGAGTAACGGGGCCACATGTAATGGGTCATCAGGATCGGACTCCCCGATTTTGAGCTGTCGCAAATCGCCCACGGTTTGCCGAACGGTCTTCCATTGGCTTGCACGGGAATATGAACCTTGGGGAATGACTATTTTACCGACTCTGGAGGCGAGCAAGACTAGTCTCCGTCGCGATTGCGGTACGCCATATTCGGAGCAGTTCACGATCCGCCAATCAATGTCGTAATCCAATTTCTCCAGCGTCCCAACGAACCTGAGAAAGACCTCTTTGCCACGTTCAGCCAATTCCGGTACGTTCTCCATCGTGACCAAGTCGGGGACGATGCCTTTCACGAATCGTCCAAAAAACTCCAAAAGATCCCAATCGTCGTGGTTCTTGATGCCGTTGGTCAGCTTTGAAAACGGTTTGCACGGCGCGCAACCAGCCAGGAGTCGAAGTTTTCCACGACGGAATAGCTTCTTGATGCTTCGGCTATTCTTCCGGGACAAATCCCAATGGAGAAATCGCGCACCTGGATTGTTTGCCGTGTAGGCAAACTCTGCTTGACCATCAATATCAATGCCCGCCTCCACTTTGATTCCGGCTTGGATCAATCCATGGGTCAATCCACCTGCGCCACAGAACAAATCGACGGCGCTAACAGGACTCGATTTGGTAAGGGCAGACACCCTCATTTCTACTTTTGAGCTAGCCACGCTCACCCCCACTTCTTTTCGACTTGGGATGCGCCGAATCCACATCTTTTACCCATTCGTCAATTTCAGAAAGCTTGAATCGCCATACCCGTCCAATGCGGTGTGCGGGCAAGCGTTTTCCGCGCATCCAGCGGTAGACTGTGTCTCGGGAGACATCAAGATGGGAAGCTACAGCATCAACCGGAACCCATCGCTCTTCATCCACCTATTGATCCTCCAAATGTGTCATCTAAAGTCGTTTAGGATCGTATAGAATAGCCTAGTCAGAAGTGCCTGCTGGTCAAATGGTAAGTGCTTTGAGGTAGTCGAAAAACTTCGCGCCGAATTGGTCGATTGAGTAGTTGGACCGGACCCACGCCCGGCACGCTTTTGATTCAGGTAAGGCCAGTTCTCTAAGAAAATTGGAGATGCCCTGGGTCTCTCTACAACAGAAACCGTTAAAGCCATGCTTGATTGTTTCAGTAAACGCGCCCCAATCAGTAACCAGCGCGGGTGTACCAGAGGCGTTTGCTTCGAGGACCGTGTACCCGAACGGTTCCAGAACGCGGGTGGGATAGATGAGCGCCTTGGCGTCGGCTAGAAGCTCACGGCGCAGGTGATAGTCGGCGAAGCCGACGTACTCCACCTGCCTGCCGGCGTTCTTGAGGAGTGCCGCTGATTCATCACCCTGCCAGAGGCCCGCAACTACCAACTTCTGGTCAGCCAAGTGACAGGCTTCGATGGCGATGTCGAGGCCCTTGCCGTGGTTCAGACGGCCAAGGAAAAGGACGAAGTCCTTCTTCTTTTCCCGATAGATGAATCGCTCCGGCACGATGGCGTGGGGGATCATGCGCCAGTTCTGCCAGCCGTCAGGAGCCTGGTAGTAGCCCACGTGGAAGTGCAGCCAGGCCCAGGACGGGAAGGCGATATGCGGCGTAAAGACGGGTGACATGTAACCCCGCGTGGGTTCGCAGAGGGTTTGCGGTAGCTGGATCGCGTCTTCGAGGTGATCCGGTCCCGTGACGCAGACGACGGCTTGATCGTGATGCGAGCACAGCCACCCCAGAGCCTTACCCCACTCCCATGTTTCCACACCGGGCACTTCGGAGCCTTCCATGCCCACGAGCCGCACGTCGAATTTTCCCGCGAGCATCAGGCACAAGTTGACAGCGTTGGTGACGAAGCTGTCGGTGGTGTTCAGCTCGCAGGTCGGCATGGTCTTCGAGCCAAAAACGAAGATGGGCTTCATGAGAGATTCCTCACGCGAAGATCAAGCGGGCATTGATACTGTTGAACGTGCGGTAGATTTCCGTGTGCTTGTACTCAACGAAAGGTAAGGCATCGTTGCGGACGGGCTTCTGGCCGGCGATCTCACCGCTATTGGCGAAGAGTAGCGTCAGGTCGCCGGTTGAGAGGCTGGGGATGATGAACTCATTCTCGTAGCGGATCGCTCGGGCGGGGCACAAAATCCCGATGTTCTGAGCTACGATCAGTGTCTTGGCCGCATTCCAGGCCGCATCAATCTGTGCCTGGGTGCTGGGCACCGGGATCGGACTGTCGAGCCGATAGACCTGCATGTCGTAATCGGTGAAATCGCAGTTAGAGTTGGTGAAGTCACGGCGCATGTAAAGTCGCAGGCGTGCCGTGGCGTTGGAGACCCCGGCCGGAATGGCGAAGTTGAGGTACGCGCGCGCGTCACTGGATGTTCGCTGCCTGTCCTGGCCGAAGAAGATGAACTCCCAATAGAACCCGTTGACGAGCAGGGGATTGACCGGCGTTCCCACTTGGCGCGTGCCCGTGGGTGGATAGGGCGGCTCCTGGGTGATCGTGCTGAAGCTGCGCGACTGGATAAAGAAGGACGCGGAGGCGCTGACGATCAAAGGACCCGTGACAGCCTTGCGCATCTCGTAAAGGTGCTGGTCAGAGAGCAAGGCGGTAGCTGAGATGGGCCAGACAGTCCACGAGTACGCAGGCCAGCCTTGAGCCGTGCGCAAGGCATCAATGGCGGTCTTGATCGAATTGAGGTAGGTCACGCCCATGCGCGTCGTCGTGTTCGTGTAGCCGACAGATCCCCCACCGCCCTGCCGCTTGAGTTCCGCGACGATTTGATTGATGCCTGAGCCTGCGTCTACCTGAGCCTGCGTGGGCGGATTGGAATAGACGGAAGTACCACCGTTGATGAGGTTCTGCACGCCCCAATGAATGAGGGCTTCGCCGGCACCTCCCTGGCGCGGAGTCCAATTGGCCATGCGAGCCGCTCCTAGACCGGGAACGCACCGTCGGCGTAATACTTTTGCGTGGGGGCGTCGTACTTCATCTTGAGCGCGGCTGTGTTTGTGCCGTCGCTGAACGGCGCATCCGTGCGAAGGGCGAGCGAGTTGTTGGCAAGGAGCCGCAAGACGGCGCTCAAAGGTCCGAAGCGCCCTGTGGCGGGGTCTATGACGTAGAGCGTGGCGAGGTTCAAGGCCAGGCGGTACGTGCCGCCACCCACGTCAACGATCCGCAGGGCATCGTTCAAGGGCACTTCATGGGCGGTCGGCGTGGCTCCGTCATCGGCCTTTGTAAGCGGATCGCCTCCCAGGCGGATATTGGAGACGGCGGAAGCCGGGAAGTACACCATGCCCCACTTCTGGCCCGTGCCCGCCTCCTTGTAGAGGATGCGCGCAGCGCCCGTCGCCGCCGTCTTGAGCGTTGCCGTCTGAGCATTCACCACGCCCGCGTACTTGTGCTCCTCGGCAATTACGTCCAGCAGAACTGGTGTGATGCCGAAGGCCATTGCCTTGCCAAGCGCACCGGCGCGAATGGGCTCCTGGAGGACAACAAAATTGAGTTGTCCGTCCTGGTCGGGCGCAGCCGCGTTGAAGGTGGTCCGCGTCTTGAACTCCCGCTGATTTTCGGTGGGCGTGATGGCCACGCCCGTAACGGCGAGAATCGCGAACTGGTTCTGGTCCGCGCCCGACTGATTTTGGACGGTAATAATGCTGGGCTTGGTGTCGCGCGGCATGGCGGCGCTCTCGCGGTTGAGGGCGCGATTTCGCGCAGACTGCGCCGCGTCCACGAAGGAATTGAAGTCCCCCGCCGACATGCGGAAGGGTTGGCCCGCGCTTACCTTCGGCATGAGTTAAATCCCCAAGGCCGAGAAAGCGCCTTCCTCGTAGACCTGCTCGACATAGACGGCGACCGGTTTCTTGATGCGGACCTTGGCGGTGCTGTCCACGTCCTCGCCATACTGCACCCACAGGTAATCCCATCCATTCTTCGAGATGCCGGAGATGTCTCCGACCTGAATGCCGTTGCGATTGGGCGAGGCGGCAAACTTGAAAGTGATCTCCCACTTGGCATCGCCGCGCTTTTGGCCTGTCGCGCCCAGGAAGAGGACCTCGCCGGGCGAATAGCCACGGAAGCCGTCGGAGTTCACCTTACCGGTGAGGTTGTAGTAGGCCGCCGAGTTGAGCTGGGCGTCGGACAGGAAATGTGTTTCCGACCAGTTCCAGACAGGTACGGTGATGTCCACGCCGCCCACGTTTTCGCCGTCGTAGCCGATGGCGCCGCCCAGCAGAGTCGAGGCGGCAGGGCCGTAGCTATTCACGGTTTGGATACTCTGAGTGATATGCTGGGTGCCGCCGGTGGAATCGAAGGTCGTGACAGGTTCGGGGTTTTCCTGTTCTGGAGCTTCCGGCGCTTCGTAGCGCGCAACAATCCGCCAGGTGTCCACGGTGATTCGTTCGGAAATCTCGAACGAACGGAAAATCAGGCCCGCGTACAGAGTGGGAATACTGGCCTGGACCGTTGCCTTAACCTCGTTCTCGTCCGCCGCGCCCCGAACGATGTACGGAATCTCGGCCGACGCCTTGGAGCCGACGACCTCGGAGCGGCCCTTGAAGAGTTCTTCTATGGTCGCGGGCATCGGGGCCTCTACTCGAAGACGGCTTGACCGCCTTCAAGGGATTGGAAGATGCGCTTGGTATTCCGCGCGGTCTCTTCGCTCGCCCGGGCGGTGCGTTCCTGCGCGCTGTTGCCCAGGCCCAGGCCGAAGGCTGCTTCGGCATTGAAGGTGCCGGTTACGTCGAAGGCGCTGCGCGCGGCTTGTTGTAGGGCTGGAATGGCGTTCTCGACGCTGCGCCTGAGCTGATCCCCGATTCCTTCGGGAGAGTCAGGAGAGCCCGCGCCGCTCTCGACGGCGGCGCGTTTAGTTCGCGCTTCGTCAATGGCGTCCTGCCATTCCTTTCGAGCGGAGACCAGGGCGTCTTCGGCTTCGCGCATACCCTTGGCATTTTGCTCTCGTCGCGGCGCGTCTTGAGCGTCGGCCAAGCCAGCGATGGCGGCTTTCGTTCCCTGCCGCTCTTTCTCGATCTCGGCCAGTTCCTTCTCACGATCCAAGCGGGCATCGAGCGTCTTCTTGGAAACCTCGATATTTCGGCGCTCGGTTTCCTGATCAATGCGCTTGTTGACAGACTCGACATTGATGGACGAATCAAACGTGGCCAGCACTTTGGTCCACTGCTTGGCGACCCAACTGTTGAGGCTGTTCCAAGTGCGCACGAAGAGCGAGGCAAACTTGGCGAGAAGATCGGCCCAGAAGTTGACCGTGACCGCCCAGGCTTTCTTGAGCCCGAAGAAGAGGTCCGACACGATTACGACAGCGCCGAAGAAAATGTCACTGGTGGTTTGCAGAAACCAGCCCTTGAACGCGAGCCAGGTTTGGGTGAGCACCGCGACGCCCTTTTGCCAAACCAGTTGCAGCGAGAGCCACAGGATGCGCGCGGCCAGGGCCATGTCGCCGGCGGCCAGGGCATCGGCGATGCCTTGAAAGGATGCCGTGGCGAAGTCCTTCAGTTCTTGAAATCGCTCACTGAGCCAGGCGAGCGCCTTCCCGCCGATCCCCGTGGCGTACACCAGGTATGCCGCCAGGGCCACGATCCCGGTGATGACCAGGCCAATGGGCGAAAGCAGGGCCGCCAGGACCGAGCCCAACCAGCCAATCACGGTTCCGACCCCCGCGATGATGGAGGCGATCCCACCGAAGACAGAGGCCAGCAAGGAACCGGCCAAGCCCACGGCGACCAATGCCCCGCCGACCAAGGCGATGATGCCCACGATCTTTGCCGCCGAGATCACGAGGTCTTTGTTCTCAGCGATCATTCGCTCGAACATGGCGAGATAGCGCAGGACCGACGCGGCCAATTCCGAGAGCGGTCCAGAAAGCGCCTCGCCCACCGAAGCGCCAATGCGCTGCAAGGCAGCCCATAGCCGGTCGAGCGTGCCTTTCAAGGTTCCCGTCATTATGGAGAACTTCTTTCCGACCGAGAGCGAGCCGTCTAGCTTCTGCGTGAAATCGTCCCAACCGTGAACGCCTTTGTTGAGCAGGATCAGCCCGGCGCGAATGGCATCCGACCCGAAGATTTTCTTGAGTGCCTCGTCACGCGCGGCCTGGTCTAACCCGCCCAGGCGTTCCGCCAAGACCTGGATGATCTGGCGCATGGGCACGATCTGGCCAGATGCGTCACGAACGGCGATTCCATACTCCTTCATCATGGCAGCGGCGTGGTCACTCGGGGCCATGAGCGAGAGGAGCATGGTCTTGAGCGCGGTGCCCGCGTCCGAACCCTTCAGTCCGGCGTTGCCCAAAATGCCAATGGCGGTCGTAAGGGATTCGAGGCTCTGGCCGCTTGCGCCAAAGACAGCAGAGGCCATCGAGAAGGATTCGGAAATCTGGCCCACCCCAATGGAACTGGCATCGGCGGCCTTGGAGAGCGTGTCCACTACCTGCGTCGCAGTCAGGCCATCGCGACTGAAGGCATTGAGAGCATCGCTCATGACGACGGCGGCTTGCGCGGCGTCAAGCCCTCCCGTGCGAGAGAACTTGAGGGCAGCTTCCGCCGCGCCATTCATGACGGTGCTGACGCCCATGCCTGCCTTCAGAAGCTCGGTGAAGACGGAGGCTACTTGCGCGGGGCCAATACCCGTGTCGCGGCTGATCTGCTCCACGGCGGCGCGGATTTGCTGGAACTCCTCGGCGGTCGGGTTGGCGGCGGCACGAAGATTGGCAAGCTCTTGCTCCACGTCCGCAAACGCCTTCACGCCGCCGACAAAGGGCGCCGCGAGCAAGGCACTGGCCTTCAGGAACCCCTGTCCGATCTTGGAAACGGAGGTGCTGAACGATTCGAGGCGCGCCTTCGCGGCGTTCAGGCCCCGGACAAGGCGATTATCCGTGGCGTACAGTTCAACATACGCCGCGCCTGCGCGGATTCCGGAAGCGGAAGCCATGCGTTACTTTCTTTCCAGGCCGCGCTTCACGGATTCCCAGTGATCTTCAGGCATCATGACCCAACCGCCGACATTCTGTTCGACGGCATCGCCTGTGCCATCAATGGTCCGGCCCTTGACCTTGGAGTTCTCCAGCACCTTCATCGGCCGGCCCGCGTGCAGGATCACGTACTCTGTCCGCACCTGCGGCCCCAGGCTCACTCCGCTGCACCCCGAGTTCATCAAGCAGGCGCTCGTCGCGATCAGCAGGAACAGGCAGCGGCTTTTCAGGTTTCGCATCGGTCACTCCCGTTGTGGCGGGCTTGTCCATCCCGAAGAGGGACTTGAAGACCCGCAAGACGACATCCACTGCAACCCCAATCCATCCCATTGAGAATCCCTTCCTGGCTTGCCGAGCCGAAGTCGCAAAGCCAACGCTGGTAGCGGGGGCCGGAATCGAACCGGCGTCAGCGGATGAATGAGACCCGCCTGGGAGCCAACACCCTCCCCGCAATCCGCGTCCTGCGGATCAGGCCGCCTGAATTTCGGCCGCAGCTTCCGCCGAGAGCTTGCCTGCCTCCGCGATGAACTGGAACGCCTCGAGCAGGCTGAGGTCCTTCATCTCGGCAGGCACTTCGCCGATCCCCTCGGCGGCGTTCTGCAGGTCCTGCACGGCCTGGGGATTGGTCATGAGCAGCCCGGCGATGCGCTGGCCCAACTCGGCCACCGAGCCTCCGGCCTTCTTGGCCTTGTAGACCAGAACCGCCACGTCCTTGCAGGCACGGAGCACTTCCAACGACTCTTTGATGCCCTTCGGGTTCGCACTATCTTCCATCGGTCTTCCCTCCTTTGGGTTTGGGGTTGTCCACGAACACGGTCTTCAAAATGCTCAGGTCTTTTGTCTTGGGCGCGGGCGTCTCCTTGGCACGCAGTTCGTAAGGGTTGAAATCGGAAGGCCGGAACGCTTGCGAGCGTTTCGGATCGCGATGCGCGTTGGCGAGGAGCGCGAGCAGTACGGATGCGCGCGTCCAGGCTTCCTTGCACCGTCCTTCCGCCATCCAGAGCAGTTCGCGCAGCGTCAACGGGCCGGGGTTGACTCCGACGATGCCGGCGAGTTCCCAGACGAGCTTCCAAAGATCGAGGCGACCGCGGCTTCCTCGGAGATCGCCTCCACCTTGCTCTCCGCCGTCCGCACGGCCGCAGCCACGAGCTGCGACTGTTTCTGAATGGCCTTGGCGAGGTCCATGCGGCGGCGCTGGCGGAAAAAATCGGCGAGTTCCTGGAAGAGCGCATCCTGAGCCAGCGTCAGGCAGTCGCCGCCCAACGCCCGGCCAAAATCCACGTCGGAAACACTCTGGGCATCCGCTTCCGGCTTCACCAGGGCGAAGAGCACGTCGCAGAGCAGCACGGGGTCCAGCTCCAACCGCGCCAGGAGCGGTGGATTGCCGTCGAGCAGGTTGCACAGATCCACGTTCAGCAGGTTGCGGACTCGGCGGATGGCATCCACGGTCAGGGCCACGGTCCAGGTGCGCCCGGCACTATCCTTGAAGCTCTTCATCGAGAATTCTCCAAGCGTCAGGCTTTACGGGACCACGAGCCATTCGGGGGCGTTGGCGGCGTAGGTCGGTTTGGCCGTTACCTTCACCTTGATCGAGTCATCCAGAGGCTCCTCGCGGGAGAAATTCATGATGCTCATGGTCGCGCGGAGGCCCTGGGAGCCGGAAGAGGCGATGGCACCGTCCATCACCGCGAATTCGAGCGGCTGGTTTCCGAAGAAGGCATTCTTGATCGCGGCGAAGCCGGCGTCGGTTGGGTCCCAGACCATCTCGAACTCGATGCTGGCGTCCTTGAGCGTGGCGACGCTCGCCTTCCAGCCGGCGTTGTTGCGCGTGGTCACGTCGGCGTCGCCGGTTTCCAGGTTCAAGGTCACGTCGCGGACGTTGGTGAGTTCCGCCCAGACCGGCGCGGCGAAGGTCCCGGTGTTCCGGTACAGCTTCGCTTCCATGCCCAATTTGATGCCCATGACGAATCACCCTCCACGAACGGAGTTGGCCCAGAACTTCGGCAACCGCGCCTTGCTCACTTCCAATGCCGGACCCATGAACGGGCGCGGCGGGTACTTTCGGGCTTTCTTCGAGACCGGCCCGCCCTGTGACGGAGGCAAGCTCTCGGCGATCCGTTTGGCCCGGTCCACCTGGGCCTGCGTGTTGAGCTTGGCGACTTCCGGACCTTTGGCACCCTTGCGGATGGGGCCGTGCCCGCCGACCACCAGCTTCCAGTTTGCTTTCCTTGCCTTGCGCTTCTTCGGCGGCTCCGTGCCACCAAACTCATGCGTGTGCCCGATCCGCCCGACATCCGTGGCCGTGGGTCCGATCACCACGCGCCCAGGGGCCTTCTCCACCGCGAAGAGGATCGCGCGTTTGAGTTGGCCTTTGCGGCTGCGAGGCGGTTTGCCCGGCGGCGCCGGCTGCGGCGAAATCTTGATGCTCTTCTTCGCAATCCCCCGGATGTAGGCTCCCGCGCGGCCCAGCGTGGCAATGCTGGAAGCGCGGGTCTTTTTCAGGACCTTCTGCTTCTCCAGGCGAGTCTTGACTTTTGCGTTGACCATCCCAACCTCACGCCGCCACGCGGACGAACACCAAGCGAAAGCCACCGACGATGTAGTTGCCGTTGCCAGGGAAAGGGTCCGGCAGCGAGCCGAACGGCATGGCCGCATCGATCCGGGAAAACGCCTGGGAGGCGACGACCGGATCGTGGCCCATCACGTTCACTTGATTCGCCGGCGTGGATACTTTCAGCGTCACGCCCCCATTGTGAAGCGTGGCAAGCCAGTAAAGACCGGGACTCAAACTCAGACTTATGTCGAGCGCTTTGAACCCAGCGGTGCTTACGTCAACCGTGCCCGCGTCGAGCAGGAGCGCGCCGGGATAGACATTCCCGTCATCCGCGTAAATCCCCAAGCGACTCAATGTGGCGGTTCCCGGAGTGGCGACACGAATCCCGATCTGGTCGAGCGTGACTTCCTTGGGGATCACTAACGGAGTGGCCGTCAGGATGTCCGCCATCCAAGCGAAATTGCCGTAGGTGTTTCCATTGACC
This sequence comes from Planctomycetota bacterium, assembly GCA_023150555.1. Taxonomy (GTDB): domain Bacteria; phylum Planctomycetota; class SZUA-567; order H5-PLA8; family H5-PLA8; genus JAKLKQ01. Next base: position 120,053 of record JAKLKQ010000005.1, on the reverse strand, counting down.
GGCGACGTGTAATAGACGGATTTGCCACCAATCGGCCCTGCGCGTTTGAAGCCGCTCACGTCGAGCGCGCTTGTGCCAGAGGGCAGTACGATTGGCTTCGGCAGGAAACCCATCTCGAAAATGCTCCCGAACGCGACTCGCTTCCGCACTTTCCGATGGGCTGCCGGAGCCATGCGACACGCGGATCGCGCTTTGAATTCAGTCGCCAGCATGGTTACGCGATCCTTTTGAGCAGCAGGGCTTCCACGGGAACGGCTTCTTCGGCGTTCAGCCCCGAAATCTTCGCGCGGACAAAGAGCCCGTAGCGAATCTGGCTCGCAGTAAAACGAAAGCCCGTGTCCAAAACTTCATCGGGCAGCGTGCCGGAAACCACCGTTCCAACCGCCTCGCCAGGCGCTTGAGCGTGAATCGCGCCCGCGACATCGAGGCTATGCTCCGGCGCTACTCCGATCCCGAGGCGTTTCCCGAACTTGTCCCAGAAAAGCTCCGGCTCGCCGCCGAAGATGCCGCCATCGTTGAACTGCACGGCCCCGTCAACGCCGCCCGGAAAGATGTCCACGACGATGGGTGGAGAAGGCGGCGTGCGGTATCCCATCACCAGGTTCCGCCGACGACCGTCACCTTGTCTCCCGGATTCCCTTTAACCTTCAGGTCGGCGAGATTGATGCGCTGGAATCCATGCCACTCGCCCGGCACCCACGGCACTTCGGAACCATCGTCGCCCATGAAGAGCACCGGCGCGTTGTTCGTGGGAGGGGTCGAGACCTCCACGGAAGCCACCTCGACTTCCTTGTCGGTCAGTGGCGCGAATTGATCGGTGACTTCGACGATCCGCATGACGACGTTGTTCATCGCACCACCCGGAAGGTAAGCGTTACCACGCTCGTAAACTGCCGGTACTGGTCCATGTGCTCAGGGCTGTACACCGGCACGTTCTCCTTCTTGACCCACATGGCTTGGGGAAACTCAGCCAGCCGCTTGAAGCGAAAAAAGTCCGCGATCTCCTCGACCAGCTTCATCAATCCATCCACTTCAGGGTTGTCGCCCTTGTTGAATTTCTTCTGCACCGCCACGTCGATTTGAAAATCCTGCGCGGCCTTGTCGCGGGTTGCCTGCGTGCTGCTCACCCCTTTGGGCACAACGCTGACCTTCAGTTCCTTCAAGTCCTTGAGTTCAAAGAGTGGCTGGTAGTACCTGACCGCCTCGAAGTCCTGGCTGAAGGTCGCGGCGTTCAGCGCGGCCACTACCGCGTCCGCGATTTGAATGACTGTGCTCACGTGGCCTTGGCGTCCTTGTCCAGGCGCTCGACGACGCGCTCCATGGCCACGCTGTTTCTTTCCAATGCTCCTACGAGCGTCCCGCGCACCCACTCCTCATGTCTCTCGATGGCTTCGCTCATGCGCTTCTCGCGCTGCCAGTCGCGGTAAAGCGTGTAGCCGACGACCATGCCAGCCAGGCCCCAATTGGCCCACAAGCTGGGGTCGCCGCCCACCGGTACGGATGCCAGAAAGAGCAGCCCCATGCTTGTTTTGGTCAACGTCTCGATCACGGCGCGCTCTCCGTCCCTATGAACTTCGTGTGAATCCGCAGCGTCTTGCGGTAGGGGTCCGAGTACCGCCAATCAGGCTCTTTGGCCGGAGCCATGACTTCGTGAACGTGCGTTTCGCCAGCCACCAGCTCTTTGATGAAGTCCCCGCGTTGTGGCAGCACGGCTTGGCCTGCGATGACCAATTCGGATGCCAGGATCAGGAAGTCCCGCGAGACGATGCGTTCAACCACCCCGTACTCCGAGACCGTCTTGAAGACCGTTCGCCCAACGCTCGCCTGCACCTGAACGCTTTGGTCTCCCCGCTGGTAAGTCACCGGCGTCGTGCAGTGCTGGCGGCGCTGCTCTTCCAGCCAATTCGACCCCTGCTCCAGGAGATTGGGCATGGCTGAAGAACCACAGGGACTAATCGAACGCCTGGACGAGCATCACGCGCACGGTTTCATCCGCGTCGAGCGCCGCCTTGACCACCTTGCCTAGCGTTTTGTGGCTCGCACCCATGTCCCAGCGGGCAAGCTTGGTGTTGGTGTCCCAGTACGCCTTCGCGCCTAAGCCGAAGCCGTCGCCACCGACCCCAACTTCCTTTGGGAAGTCGAAGATGCCCTCGACGGCCAGGGCGCCGAGCGTGCCTGCCTTGATCTCGCGTTGGGCGACGCCCACGAGCTGGTTCAGCACCACGACTTCACCCTGCGGCACATCTACATCCGGCAGGTAGTCCACCGAATAACCATCTTGCACGAACTTAGCGCCCACAGTTCCTTCTCCTTTTCAAGCAGCACTTGATTCCGAGTCCGAGAGCGTGACTGCACGATTACGGAGCCGCCTGGCCCAACATCTTGATCCCGCCACGCGCATCCTGGAGCGCGACGCCGAAATCGTGATAGCCGCGCATCTGGATGCCCAATACCGCGAAATCCGCTTCGGCGGTCTCGATGGTGGGGGACTCCTGGCCGTTCAGGAACGCGACCTCGATCACCGGGAGGTCGCCCGGATCGGCGAGCAAGAACCATGCCTTGGAACTGAAGCCGGTGTACCGCGCGTTGGACAGGTAGCGGCTCACTTCCGTGCGGAACTTGCCCTGGTGCGGGTTGGAAACCGGGTATTTCGTGCTGACCGACGTGTCCCGGATTTCCAGCGAGTTGCGCAACTGCGTCGCCATCGCGCTCAGGGCCGTGGGCACCAGCAGGATCGCCGGCATGATGCCGATGGGCTTGCCGTCGGCATCCACCTGGTCCATGAAGGCGACTTCGGCCTTGGTCAGACCGTCGATGCCCAGCGCGGTATCCACGCCCGCGAGGAAGGTCTTGTTGGCGTCGGTGAAGAACGCGGCGTTGTCGAGGAACGTCGCCCAGAATACGTCGTTGATCTTGAGGCCGCTCCCGCGTCCCAGCTTGCGGGGCACGGTCGTGATCGCGCCCAGGTCGTCGTTGATGATGTCGCGCCGGTCGATGGAGAGCCGCAGGCCGTAGGTGTCGGCCTTGTTCTGGTAGGTCTCGTTGCCCAGGGTGCCGTGCTTGAGTTCGCCACCGGGAGCGACCAGCTCGTACTGGTCGGTTCCGATCAAGCGGTAACTCGTGACCGTCTTGAAGTCGGAGACGTTGCGGATGGCGCAGATATTCCGCCAGGTGCGCTCGACCGAAAAGAAGCCTTCGAGCAGGAACTTATTGGCGACGTTGGACAAAATGCCGCCGATGTCGATGGTCGAGAAACCCGCCGCAAGCCCCGGCGCGAAGGCGAAGCGCAGGACTTCTCGACTGTCGCGGAAGTTGCGGCCCGTGTAGCCGTTGGCCCAAGCCGCTTCGAGCAGGAGTTCCTGCATCCCGATGCCGCCCCGGAACCGTTTGGTCGCGGCATCCAGGGTCTGCTCATCGTACTGCTTCTCGGCGTCCAGCAGCCGCGCCGTCAGCGCGCACGCGGCCTCCAAAACCTTGGTGGTCAAGCCTTGCCGCGCACCGTGAGCGGCAACTCCACCGATCTTCGGTCGGCTGGCGCGCAGGACCTCCAACTCGGTCCGCGTCACGTCCCAGCCCTCGGAAATGGCTTTGGCGGCAAGGGCGCGATGTTCATCGCCGCAGATCCGCTGAATCGCCTCGATCCGCTGAATGTCGGCGGCGTACTGCGTGCGGAGTTCGGACAATGCTCCCTCCGGCGTGGGACCCGGCTGGGGGGGTGTAGCCGGGGACGCCGGAGGAAGCACGGGAGGCTCCACGGCCCCCGCAGGCGTCTCCGGCGCGGCGGCTTGCAGCGTGGCCTTCTGTTCCTTCTCGAAGGCCGCTTTCAGACTGGCCGCCTGCTCCTCGGAAATCTCCGCGAGCTTGAAGCCCTTCTTCGCAAGCCACTGCTCGAAGTCCATCGTATCTATCTCCAATTCTTGGAAGCCATCCGGTTTGGCGTTCGCGGCGACACTGGCCGAAGTGTTGTCGTCCGCGCCTAACGCAACGAAGCTCACCTCACCTAAAAGGGCCTTCCGGACCACAAACAGGGGACCAGAAAATTGCTGGCCGTTAGCCTCGGCATGTTTGCCTTCGGGAATGAAGACCACGCGCAGAGGGCGCGCACCGATGGACGCCTGCCAAGGAAAGCCGTTCTCGCTCGATGCGATGATCTCGCCGGCGACCGCGCCGGTGCCGGAAATCACGCCCGCCACAAGCAATTCGCGCTCCGTGACCTGGAGCTGGTCGGTATGACCGACGATGAGTGCGGGGTTGTGGTCTTTCAGGATCGGACGGCCCTTGGCCGTCACCTTCAAGCCTGCCAGGTCCACTACGACGGGATGCGGCCACCCGGCCAATTCCATCGGCCCGCCCGTATATGCGACCATCGAGAAACGGCGCAGCCGCTTCCCAGGAACCGGGCTGCCATCCTCGCCGGCCTTGGCCTCGATCAACTGCCAGCCAGACACGGCCGCCTGGAGAAATACGCGCTTATTCATCCGTCACTCCGGCTTCATCAATCACGGCGACCTGATCGGGATTCGGCGCGGGGGTTTCGGCCGGCACCAGGCCAAGCTCGTTCATCAATGCGGCTTCTTTGGCCCGCTGGCGTAGTTCCATCTCCCAATCGCGCCCACGCTTGGCATACTCTTCGGCCAGCGTGGTCGTGTGATTGGAAAGGCGCGTGGCTTGCGCATTGGCTTCCTTGAGCGGGTCCACGTGCTCGTGGCCGTCCCAGAACCACTGGTGCGACCAGTCGGCGGAGAGCATCCGCATGGATTGGGGCAGGAGACCTTCGACCAGGACGGCTTCGCGGACCCAGGCGGCGAAGAGCCGGTCCAGGATGTGCGCGCCCAGGAAGGACTGCTCTACGCGGATGGCTTTGAAATAGACTTGGTGGTCCAGTCGGCCGGAGGCGTAGTTGTAGCCGCTGGAATTTCCCGCCGCGACGTTGAAGGGCATGTTTAGGCAGCGCGCGATCTCGTTGAGCACCTCGCGCTTGAACTCTGCATAGGTGCTCGCGGGTTGCTCGGCGTGAATCTGCCCCATCTTCCAGCCGCCGGGCATGGTCATGAGCATGTTGCGCTCAAGCTCGATGGTGTCCATCGGCTCGATAGAGTCGGCTTCACCGTTGGGCGGCGCGTCGGTGTAAAGGATTCCGGCGAAGTACGCGGCGGCCTTGGCCGCATCCAGTGTGGCGAGCGTGTAGTCCCGCAGCATCGCGAAGAGCGGCAGCGCGGGCGTCAGTTCGGGGATGCCCCGGCTCTGGCCTGGCCGGTCGGTGCGAAAATAATGCAGAACCGAGCGCGCCGGGATCGTGTCGTAGGAGAATCCGAAGCGCAGGTTGGTGCCGCCAGGATGCGCTTTTAGAACGTGATATGCGACCGCGTTCCCGAAATCGTCAAAGGCGATGCCATCCACCATGTTAGTCTGGCTGACGAGACGGAAATCTGGCGTGCAAACCTGGTCGGCCTCGATGAGCTTGAGGTCCAGCTTGACGGGTGATTCCAGCATTGGGTTGCTGGTGAAGACCGCGAAGGCTTCGCCATCCTCAGCTTTCGCCATGCGCATCGTCCGCAGCCTGTCCGCCAGACCCACTGCGACCGCCCAGCGCGCGAATTCCTTCTCGACAATCCCGTTGCTGGTTCGGTCGGGGGAAAGCATCTGAAGGCGCGGTCCCGTGCCGATGCAGTCGTTGGCCAGAGTCAGGACGATCCCGCGTGCGTAGGAGTTATTGGCGACCTCGTACCGTGCGCGGTTGCGCAGTATGCGCCGGACTTCCGGCGAGTTGGCGGCGTTGGCGGAGAGCCCGTCGGCATTGGCCCAATGACGGCGGTTGTTCTCCGTGGTCAGTGCCGCGTCGTAGCGCGCGCGAACAAAGTACCGCCGGGGCCGCGGCGCTATTCGCTTCCCGGCATCCAAGCGCAGGATTTTCCGCAGAGCGGCGAGCATTACGCGGTCCCCGGCGGCACGAGTTTGGTGATGCGCATGCCCAGGCGCTTGGCCTTGGCCGCCTTCTTGGCGTTCAGGTAGCGGTCGGCTTCGATCTGGTCGCGGAGGGGGTGCTGCTCAACGCTGCCGGAGTCGCCAGCGGCCTTCGCCGGCCCCTTGGCGTTCTCGCGGATCGTGTCTTTGAGATCGTCTTCGTCGCCCATGCCGAGTCTCTCCGCACGAAAAAAGGCCTGACTGCATGGAAAAAGGGGACAAGATAAGCCAGAATGGGAGCCTTCAACGGGGTCGGCTAACACTAGACCTTGTGTGGCGAACTGCGTGATTGGTGTTTGTCGTGGATGCCGACTATGCACATTTACTTCTCTGACTTTTTCAATGTTTCCGAAGATGTTTTGGAGGAATATGGAGCGTTTAACATTTCGTTGGTAACCGACCTGCCCCTGTTCATTGACCCATTTCTACTATTTAACAGCGAAAAGCATGAGTACCAAAACCTCCACGATGACATTATTCGTTATCTCCGATTTCTACGAACCAAATCTGAGCAAGGAAGTATTTCTCCAGCTCTGATTAGAGCCTGGTATTGCTTCAGCGAGGTTAAGCAAAACTGGCTCGGCTTCTGTGAAACTCAAAACAGTGGGCGCGGGTTGGGCAATGGCTTTGCTCGCGCCCTTGATGCAAACCTTGTTCACGTCTTCCAAAATTTCGGCAACGAAAAAATCACCAAAGGAAGCCATTTGGAAAAGCTCTGCTTGATCCGATCCGGAGTTGGAAGAGATATGATTAGCGACTTCACCACAAATCTGATTAAGGACTACCTGCTAAAATACACTTCCTCCTTCGCCGAAAATTGTCTCCCGGAAGACCTTGTACGTTCGGTTTCGGTATCACGTGCCTGTTTCAGCTACGATACTGAACGCTGGATGCCCAAGAACTACAGGCTTCCATACTTCAATAAGGACTTCGTTCTTCTGACTCCCAAGGATATTCTCACGAAGGATGATACCTGGATAAACCATGGCGATATGATGCGAAGGTTCGAGGATATTCCCGACGCAATTGAAAACGAGCAGCTAAGAGCAGAGATAAACAACTATTTTGTTTCCGTGATTCCTGAAAATGCAGAGATGACCGCTGAGGAATTCAATCGAGCAGTTTCGTCGGTTTTTAGTAAGTATCCGCAACTTATTGATTACTACATAAAACAGAAGGAAGATGCGGGAGAAGAAGCAATTGCCAGCAGCTCGCTCAAGGTACAGGAATCGGGATTTCTATACGTAAAGCAGTTCGGCGCACTTGCGAACCTCTTAAGCGAAGAAACAGCCTTTTACCAAATCCCCGGAACAACGGAAAACGAAACACGGGAGAAAATCAGATTCTTTAAGGATGTCATTGAAACAAAGGGTGGTCACAAGATTTTCTATGATCCAGAGGAAAAACCAATTAGGCAAGAGAGGGATATTCACATTCTGTTTCGACTTGTTTGGCATGGAACTCCCTCAGATGTTAGCCGAGAGGTAGACGACGGGAGGGGGCCTGCTGACTTTAAGATTTCTCGCGGAGCTTCGGATAAGACTTTGGTAGAGTTCAAATTGGCGTCCAACACCCAGCTCAAGCGGAACCTTCAAAAGCAAATAGAAATTTACAAGAAGGCAAGCGATGCAAAGGTCGGCTTCAAGGTGATTGTCTATTTCACTGAGGAAGAATTGATTCGGGTAGAAGGCGTCCTTAAGGAACTGGGCATTCAGAAAGATCCACACGTGGTTCTTGTTGACGCACGACTGGACAATAAACCGTCTGCATCAAAAGCATAGATGTCAACTAAGGCTGTCCAAAGTATTCGCTCATGTAGGTTTCTTACGGCGTAGTGAAGATAGCTTCACCCTTGCTGGCCTATTCTGGGCCGCTGCACAACTACCTAAAAGACTGACGCCCTGGATTGCTCCCGCAACGGCGCAGCCCGTCAACCCATCAAGCCAATGGTTGTCTCGTACTTCGGGGCGAAGCCGCCATTCATCCACCACTCGCCCACGGCCTTCCGTTCGCACGCGGTACTCAGACGCAAGGTGATCGGCAAAGAGACGGTGCGAGTCAGGGTCTCGGCCAAAGAGCGACAGGCAGCCACGGTCGCCCATCGCAACCGACAAGCGAGAATGAACGAAGCTCTTCCAGTAGTTCGCGTCGAAGACCACGTGGCGGACTGCCCGCTTGCCCTGCACGCCGGGGATGCGCCAGTTCAAACCCACCCGCTCACCGGGGCGTCGAACGTAGTCGGAGAATGGCTTGCTGCCCGCGCCGACAAAGCGCCCATGGCTCGGCATCAGCACCGCCGAATACTGGCTCTGACGGCAGAACTGGTACACGACATCGGTGGACGTGCCCCAGTTGGCGTCAACCAAGCATAGGCCAACCCGCATCATGGCTCCGTCATCGCGCCGCCATTCCCGGCCGAGGTGCTCAATGGCGAGCGATTCCAGGCCAGCGTAGATCGCGCCTTCCAGGCCAGCACCTTTCGCGACGCTTTGAAGGGTTCGTTGCGCCTCACGCAGAGTGAAGTATGCGCGCTTCTGTTCCGGATAGGCCCCGTAGTCCAACACGTACCCGGTGAAATCATCTTCCCAGCCACAGATGCAGTAGAAGAGAAGTTTTCCTTGTACGTCAATGAACATCGTCAGGTGGTTGCAGCCGATAGGAACTTCACCGCGTTTGTGGCCGTTGAGCTTGCTCGCGATCTGGTCGGGCGTGAGCAAGCCTTCGTCTTCGAGCGTCTTTTCGGGTAACGGCTCATTCTGATACTCGGCCCAGAAGGCAGCCTCGTTGCGGAACTTGAGGTTCATGGCGTGCTGAACAGCGGAGAGTTCGTCCGTGTTGTACCGCTCACGCCAAGCGATCAACGCACCTTCGTCCATCGCCGCACGCCGTTGCGCGTAGAACTCCGTCGCCTCATGGCCATCCCCGTCATTGCGTAGCGACTCCGCGCGGATGCGCGCATACTCTTCCCAGAGCTTCTCGTTCTTCGGAAAGGCATAGACCAGCTTCGTGCGCTCGCCCTGCCAGAGAGGATTCTTTTCGCGGTTGAGAACCTGATCGGCTAGGTCGCCGGCCCGAATAACGGTGCAGGGCATAATCATTGCCGTGCGTTTGCCGGGACCGGACAGCCCTGCAATCGCACCGTTGACGATGGCGAGGCGCTCTTGAGTCTGGGACAGAGACCGCGCCGACTGATCGGTTTGGGGGTCGTCAATGATCGCCAGCGTCGGACGAACCGAGGAGCCATCAGGCCGGATGAACATTGCCCCACGGATGTTCCCCGTGATGCCAGAGACCCGCACGATGGCCCCGGCGCACCGGCTGCCGGGAATCGTGGGCATCACGATTTCATCTGCGGTCCAGCCAATGTAGGTAAGACGCCCATAATACCGCTGGCCGGAACAGCGGCGGCTCTCGCCTTCCAGACTGCGGATCGGGTAGATGGCCTCCGGGTAATCGTCCAAGAGTCTGTCGCTGGTGGATAAGTGGCTTTTGATGTTGCCGAGCATCGAGAGCGCGTATTCCTGGGTCGAGGCGACCAGAAAGACGAATGGATGTTTTCCGGTGAGAATGGCCCAGAGAACGGCGGTCTGGCAGAGCGTGGTCTTCCCGCTGCCGCGCGGCATGGCCACGGCGAAAGTTTCGCAATGCAGGACGGCGCGCTCGATCTTGCGGATCACGCGCAGGTGATCGTCGCTCCAGGGCAGCGTGAAGAGCTTGGGAAAGTAACTCTCGCAGAAGAACCGAAAATCGCCGTCCGCTTTGGCGCGGCGCGCCAGGTCCTTGGGCGGGGGGCAAGGCGCGATGTCCTGGCCCGCGAGCGTAAGCGTGCGCTCGCGTTCGCGCGACCTGGACTTTTTGCGGTCATACGCCCGCGAGGCCGTGGAGCCTGATGATTTCTGCGGCGATCCGCGCATGTTCTTCCACCGGATAAGTCGGGTCGGCGAGTTTCAGGGGAACCAGGTAGGCGGCCATCAAGTCCAGTTGGCGGCGCATGGCGGGAGCGTCCAGGTCCTCGTTGGGCGAGTCGTCCCGGCGCACGTCGGCGTACAGGGAGAGCAGGCGATTGAGTTCGCGTTGCGCCTGGAGAGCGGTGCGGATGTCCTGCCCGGCCATGCTTTTGGCGTAGAGGTCTTCCAGGCGCATGACCGCCTTGCCGATCTGTTCATCCCGCGTGTAATCGGCGGCCACTGTGATCCGCTTGCGGGCCTCGGCCACAATGGATCGGGCTTGCTCAGCCGCCTGTCCCTGCTGAATGCAGAACCCTTCAGCGGCCTCGTTACTCATGCCATTGATGAGTAGGAGGACCATCCGGTCTTTGAGGGTCTGAGACGTCATGGATGCCTTCCATTGGCTCAGGAAAAACGTTCCCGTGCTTTGTAAAGGCCCCTTTGGAGTCTGATTCTGTCCCCTATGAGGAGTATTGAATTCTGGTCTTTGATCTATTGTTTCAGGGAATTTAGAACCGGCTGAGAAGTGTTCATCCATCGGGAGGGACGGGTAAATGCCCACCCTGCGCGAGCGGGCCAGCGCCCTCAAAGCCAAAGCGGCAGTGCTGGTGTTGGCAATGAAGCACCCAAGGACGCCCTGGTATGCCAAGGCGTGCGGCCTATTGACGGTACTTTACTTGCTCGCGCCCATTGATCTCATCCCGGATTTTCTTCCGGTCATCGGCCATTTGGATGACATCCTGCTCGTACCTTTCGGAATATGGCTGACTTACAAGCTCATCCCCACCGAGATATGGGAGGAGTGCGAAGCCGAGGTTGCGCGGCAACAATTGCAGAAACCCGCCAAGGATTGGCGCGGAGTCGTTCTCATCGTGGCGATTTGGATGCTCCTCGCGCTTGTTGGCGTTCTCCTTGTCCGATGGCTGCTGACCTGAAACGAATCGCCTCACGCTTCATCCACTAGATCGTCAAAGAGGCCCTTCTCGCGGGGCTTGAGCGCCTTCTGCTCGTCCCGGAAGAAGTCCTGTTTCGTCTTCCCGGCCTTCCGTCCTTTGCTGGTATGGCAGTCAAAGGCGTAGTCCGGGATCGGTTGGATATTGTCCCGTGCGGCCACGAGGTCCGCTTCGAGCTTTTTGTCGTCCACCTTCTTGGCGTCGTACACCAGATTGGTCAGGTGGTCCGCGTCACGGCACTTGCGGGCCTGGGAGAGGAGAATGACCGCCTTGGCGGCGAAGATTCTCCCGCCTCCCGATTTCTGTTTATGGATGATTGCCCAAGACCGATACAGCGCCTCGACTTCATGCGTGATGACGCCCCAACAGTCTTCGGCGCTGATCGTAAGGAGTCTGCGCCATAGGTACGCTTGGAACCCGCTCTCGAAGAGTTCAATCGCCCAATACCCGGCGAGCTTGGGGTCGTTACGGCGAATGGCTTTCTGTAGCGCCGAAGCGACTTCAAGAAGGGAATAGCCCCGTGTCGTCGTGATGTGTGCGCGCATTCATTTCGTCCTTTCAGAGTGCGGGAATCAACGTTTCCGGCCACTTTCACGCTTGGGTGGAAGGTGGGGTTGCAGGAATTGCACCGCGCGCCGGTAGCTCAAGCGCCCCGCGACCATCGAGGAAGCCACGATCTCTTCGATCAGCTTGGCGTTCGGCGTTTTACCTGTCTCGGCCTTCCAAATCCTTTGGAGGAACACCCGAACCGATTCCTGGAGCCGCCGCGCATCGGACTCGAATGGCAGGTGCACGCAGCGGTCGCGGAACCGCTGGCTCAACTTCTCGGCATGGTTGGTAGTGAAGACGATCACCGTCCTGGGCGGGATGTTTTCTAGCCGGTCCAGCCAGATCGTCTCGGCCTGGAGGTGCATCCGCTCGGCTTCGTTCAGGATGAAGACCTTCCAGCCGCTTCCGCACATAGGCGAGAGCCACATCCGTTCGCTGCACTCGCGCACGGCCTCGGCGCTTTGCTCGCCGCTGGCGATGACCTGCACGCCGCCGAATTCCTTCTGGTCCATGTCGCAGCCGAGTTCCGCCGCCAGCGCCAGGGCCGCCGAGGTCTTTCCAGTTCCCGTCTCGCCAGAGAAGAGGTAGGCGGCTGGGAAAGGCGCGGCTGCGAAACCCTTCAAGTGCCGGACGATTTGCGGCTGTCCGAAGATGGATTGGAGCCGGATGGGACGGTACTTCTCGGCCAGCAGCCCGTTGCCTTGTAGCAAAGGCTTGGCGAGGACAGCGCGTTCCGGCTCGATGGGACGCTCCGGTTCGGCTTTCGGAGGCGGGAGCGGGGCCTGGACCGGAACGGGCACGCGGCCGGCGATCCCGTGGCGAAGCGCCTTATCCAGGCGCTGCCACGGAATGCCGAGTTCGTCAGCCAGCGACTTTACGCTCGCTCCCGCTGCCCGCCGTTGCCGGAATTGGTGCAGCAGTTCGACGTTGAGCGTTGCGTTCATGCTTTGCCCCTCCACGGCGAGTCCATTTCAGGAAGCCCTTCCGGCGTGCCCAGCGGACCAGCTCGACAACCGGAACATTCCCTTGCAGGGAGAGTCCCTTGAAGACCATGCGCCCCGAAACGGCTTCGCGCTTGTACGCGCCGCAGGACACGAGGTAGGTCTTGGGGTCGCGCTTGTCCCCCTGGTGCGCTGGATGCAGCGACACGAGCGACATCCGGTACTTCTTTCCGGCGTACTTCAACGTGAACAGGTCCATGACTAGTCCTCCCCTTCGAGCATGATGGTGATGACCGGTTCCCCTTCGTCTCCGGGGCCACATAGCGCCCAGAGCGGAACCTCTCTTCGCTTCTCACCGTCCCAAACGCTCACTTTGAAATGCAGCCGATCCTCGCCGTCAGGAGCGGCCCGAATCCTTGTCCGGAGAACCATCAGGACATCCCAGAGCCGTCCCTTGAGGTCTTGTCCGGGTGGGAGTTCTCCGCCGATGGGCGCGACCGCTTCCGAGAAGGCAGTGGCGGTCATGGCCACGTGGAGCCTGAATCCGGCTTCCTTGACCAGCGGGGCGGTCTCGCCCTGCAGCAGGTCCACGAGCACGCCGTCCTCGATGGCTTGCTTGCGCGTGTAGCGGTGGATCAAATCGGCTTCCTCAAACATGGGTTCCTCCATTGAAATTTGTGTTCACGAAAAGCCGCGTCCTCAGCATCTTCTCAAGTGCGCTGCTTGAGTAGCTTGAGGCCGGCGCGTTTTAAGCGCCTTAGTTCACCCATGCGGGTTCCGCGGCCCGCTTCGTTCGACCTCCATGTGCCGCTTAAGCCATTCCAGGGCGGCGTCCTCCCCCAGTACGTCACTGTCGATCAGGAAATCCACGCTGGCGCGGTCCTGCGGCGGGAGCGTAATCGGCGCACCCAACCCTTTGGCGAGGTTGCCCGGCCACCGGCGCGCACCGGCGAAGACCACGGCGCAGCGGTAAAAGGCGATCTCGCAGAGCGAGAAGGTGACCGCCGAAAGGTCCAGGGGCATGTCCGGGGCTTTCAGGTCGCAGCGAACGACGCCCTCGCGCACCAGATTGGTCGGTTCGTCCGAGACCTTGAAGAGCGCGATGCCGACGTTGCAGCCTTGTTGGGTCAGATAGTCGGCCAAGGCCACGGCGGCAGCGCCGCGATAGAGCAACTGTTCGGGCGTAATGGCGAAATGAACCGAGACGTTACACCCAATCGTGAGGGTCCGGCGCGGTTCCGGGGACTTCTCGACGCGCTCCCAAGCGAAGGGATCGCGCGCAAGCCAGCGGTCCACATTGAGTTCATCGCCACAGTCGAGGCCGCGCCGGACCTTTCGCCGGGGCCGAGTCGGCAGGTCCAGCATCCCGACGAGCCGCTCGCGCATCCGTTCGACAACGAGACTGAGTTCCGGGGCGGGACTGAAGACCTGATCAAGGAGCTTTTCTCGCGTGAAGAAGTTCGACCACTTGTTCGAGCCGGTGAAGGCTTGGGCTTGGATTTCGCGGAGGCGTTCCTGATTCGAGAGGGTCTGCGCGTAATCGCTCAGCGCATCCTCGACGATCTCGCGCACCGAGCCGTACTCGATCCGATGGATGCCATCCTCGCCTTCGCGCGCCGCGCGATCCTTCGCGTTGAAGCCCGGCGCATCGTCCACGGGCTTGAAACGCCCGTCGCCATTGAAGGGTGTCCATTGGGGTTTGGCTGGTTCGGGCGCTGGGGCTGGCTTCGGGCGCAGCTTCGTCCTGGCGGTTGTACGCTTGGAAGGCAGCCGTTCGTCGGCATCCGTGTGCGGCCCGCAGTCGAGGCAACGCAACCCAAAGTGCTTCCGGAAGTAGATTTCCGTGCCCTTGGCGATGGCCTTGCCGCAAATCCGGCAACGGCCAGGATAGAAGGCGGGGATGCGCCGCGATTTCATGCGCACACCTTCGCTTTCTCGTCGGCGGACCAGTCCAGGAAGTACCGCGCCTGGATGTCCGTGAGGTCGCGCCCAGCTTTCAATGCGGCGATGGCGTTCACGATCAGGCGCGTGCTCGCCACCCGGCGAATCTTGTTGCGGACGATCTTTTCCCGAACCTCGTTGACCCATTCGAGGAGCGGCTCGGCCTGCTCGGAAGGCAGGGAGGCGAGGGCAAGATCGGATTCCAGGTCGCGGTCGTAATCCACGTGCAACGTGGAGAGCACGAAGCGATCGAGGGTCGCGGCGTCCAGGGCGTTCCGGCCCACGTACTGGTGATCGCCACCGCGTCCCCACGTATTGGCGGCGGCCAGGATGTAGGTCTTTTCGTGGCGCTCGTGGAGTTGGCCGTTGGGATTGGCGAGCATCCCGTTGGCCAGGGCCGCATTGATGGCGACCATCACGTTCGGATCGGCGGCGTCTATTTCGTCCAGCAGGAAGACCCCGCCGTGCTCGTAAATCTCCACGAAGCGGCTGGGCCGGTACTGCCAACAGCCGTCTGCTTGAGGCAGGACGCGGCCGAAAAGGTGCGTCTCGCTGATTCCGGCTGAGAGAGAAATGAATCCGAATTCCAGGCCGAGCGCCTGGGCGAGATTCTTGGCGAGGGTCGTTTTGCCTGACCCGGCCGGACCGGCCATCAGGATGTTGCCGTGGCCCTCGTTCACGAGGTCCATCAAACGGTCGAAGAGATAGTGGGCGCGTTCTTCGAGCTTGCCGATGACCGTCTCGCCCATGCGCACTTCGATTGGGCGGGGCAGTTTCGCCTTGGCGATCCGTTCGTCCACGATGCGCTCGACGGTCTCGGCGTCCACCGTGGTCTTGAGGAAGTCCTTCAATTCCTCGGCGAGCATCTCGAAAACTGGGCTGGCAGGCTTCGTGCTCATCTTGGTTCCCTTTGGTTCCATCCGATGTGAAAAGGTGAGGCAAATGGACTGCTAGAAGGCGAGCCGAAGAGCCGAATGGACAGGACTTTGGGAATAAAGCCTTTGGAACATCAACGTCCGAGGGTGGGTGACCCGATTTGTCAGCACCGTGACCCTTTTCGTCAGCAAGGTGACCCGGTTCGACCGTTTACGATGTGATTTTCAGCGCCGGACTTTCACGACCAACCGTGTGGTCCCTTTAGCTTGGACTTCCTCCAGGAATGGTCCCCACTTCCTCTTGAGGTAGGCGATTTCCTGGGCGTGGCGTTCGGCGGAGCGGTTCCCGGCGTTACCACCCTTGCCTGCGAACCGGGTGTGAATGAACGAGTACCGCCCGTCCACCATGACGAACCGGTCGCGCATCAACGATTGAAGGCAGAAATCAATATCGGCGCGAAGCAGCAGAGACCGGTCGTAGCGCAGTTCGCGCCCGATGATGCCGACGATTCCGCCTACCCAGGTGTTGAGCGAGAAGGGCCGGAAGTTGGCGTAGGTCAGTGGCCGCGCCGCTTGCTGGAATCCGAAGACGCGCGCGCCCGCGTCCTGGGCCAGAATCGCGAGCCGTTCGACAATGGCACGCGCCGTGTCGGCGTCCTCGATGCGCCACTTGTGGAACCCGACCTGGCTGTAGACGTGCGACACGTCATCGTCCACCTGAATCACGCACGGATCTTCCACGTGATCCAGAATCCATTGCCGGATAGGACCGATGCCGACAACGCTTGTCGGGTGAACAAGCAAGTTGCCGGTGACTTTGCGGTACTGTTCGACTTCGTTGTCGCCGACGCAAACGAGCGCATCCGGGAAAAGTTTGAGCGCCTTTTCGCCAATCGTTGCCGCGCGGCCCTTGGAGGGAATTACGATCTTCACTGCGCACCTCCCGTCTGAGCCGTGAGGATCTTCAGCGCCTTCATGCCGTCAATGCAGCGCCCAAGGCCGATCTTCTGTTTGCCACCAGGATAGGTGACCTGGACGCGCTGGATGCCGAGGCGTTCGCACGCCTGTTGGAAATCCTGCTCGTTACGGAAGAGCAGCATGATGTAGTCGTAGTGCTCGAAAGGCTGGCACTCCATCTGCGGCAGGACCGCCGAGGGCTCCGCCTGTTCCTCCGGGTCGTCCTCTTCCGCGGCCACAAGCCCGGCTTGGGTATTGTGAATCAGGTCGCGGACCCAAAGGCTCTCGGCGTTGACCATTTCAACGAGCTTGGCGTATGCCTCGCTGTCGCCCTGGGCCATCGCGCCGACTGGATCGAGCGTGATGAGAATTTTCTTCTCGGCTTCCTCGCTCCAGTCACCCACAAGCACAGGGACAAGCTGCTTGGGATCGGTTACGCTCTTTCGCGCGTGCCCGTCAATCAAACGCTTGGTCCGTTCGTTGTAGAGACATGCGCCGGCCCAGCCGACATCCGGGTCATCCAACAGGTCTCTGAGGCTCTGCAACTGCTCAGGGCTGTGCCGGCGCCAGTTCAACGGGTTCTCGTCCAGGCTTCCCGCTTCGATCCATTCGAGTCTGAGTTTCGGCGTGGACATGCGTTCCTCCGTTCGGGACTTGGCGTCACTTTGCTTGGGAATGCACGCCGTGGCGCATGACGAGCGTGCGTGAAGGGCAGGAAAGTAAGATTAGTCTGGACCGTGAGGGTTCCCGGGTCGGTGTTTTGGGCATTCCGGGACGGGAGGACCCATGCCTGCACCGCAACGACGTGCAGGCACGAGCGGCAAAGCGGCATCCGCGCTCACCCGCTCCAACATGCTGACAGGGCAGACTTTCCACCCACCTCACTGAGTGCATGCGCTATCTCCTGGATTTAGGTATGTGCGCCGCTCCGAGCCGACAGGGCCGGGCGTCGCGGCGGGAGCGGGAGCATCAGCGGACGCGGACGCCGCGCACGACCCGGCGGCGTCAGCCGTCGGCGCGGAGCGGCGATCCACGGAGGGGAAATAGGCGCGCGCGTTACCGCGCCTATCCCCTACGGGGATCGTAGCGCCTACTGCGTCACTATGCCGCGTAGCACTACCTGCTTCGCTATGGCCGCTTGTCGCACTACCTGCGTCACTATGCGCAGCATGCTGTAGCACTACCTGCTCTCTCGTATGCGTAGCGGTGAAAGGTGGATGAGTAGCACTACCTGCTACGCTAAGCAGGAGTTTGACCTGAGTTCGTGAAAACGTGGCCCCGTTGGGCAGGCGGCGAGTCTTGGTTTTGCGCACCAGGATTTGATAACGCTCGAGGACGCCAAGGACGCGCGACAGCGTGGCCATTCGCTTAATGCCGGTCAGTCGTGCCAGCGTGGTGCGCTTGACGTAGAAGCGTTTGCGGCCCTTGGCTGCGGCTATGGCCTCCAACGCCACCCACACGGGCAGCGCGGCCCTGGAAGCGAGCCAAAGGCGCGACATGAGCGTTACCGGTTTCATTTTGGATTCTCCGGTTGGTCTGGGAGAAGGCTCGCCTGTGGCAGCGTGGCATAGCCAGCGCGGTTTCGTACAAGCGTCCAGCGGTGCACCAAGCCAGAAGCCTCGGCCTTTTCGATAAACTTCTCGGCCTGATAGTCGGTCAAGCCTTTGTCGTTCGCGGAAACTTGGATCGCAGCCCGAGTGCGTGGCTCCTCGCCAATAAACGCCGTGACGAACTTCTCGACCGTCCATTCGAGTTCTTGCTCCGGCTCGAAATCCTCTGGCGGCTCCTTTCCGAACGACCGCCCCCGCGCATAGTCTTCAGGCTTCTTCAAGTCTTCAGGATCGAGCGCCGGATCGGGAAGCCACAGCGGGAACGCCTGCCGGATCACGAATGGCATGGGCGATGGCCAGGAGCGCGTCACGGCTTCGACAACCAAACAGCCGTCCTGTTTGTGTGGCCGAAGGATGAAGTGGCAGTCTGCGGCGCGCGATTGTGCCCCGGCGCCCGCGCCTACGTCGGTAACGCTCTTGCCGGATTGCACGCCTTTGGTCGTATGGTGAATCAGGATGAACGCGACGCGCAGACGCCGCGCGCAACGGTCAATCAAGTTGTAGAGATTCGCCATCGTGCCGTTATCGTTCTCGTCCATCTCGCGCGGCATGAAGCGGTAGAAGGCGTCCAGGATGATGAGCTTAAAAAAGCCGTTGGGCAGCGCGTTGAAGTAGCTCTCCATGCGGAATAGGTCTTCAAGCTGGCCGCGTAAAGGCCGGACGAAGTAGCCGTCTTTCCATTGCGCCGGGGAGAGCTGCATGGCCTCCGTTACGCGCCGGATACGACTGGCGAGCGTTTCGACATGTAGCTCGTTGTCTATGTGCAGGACGCGGCCCGGCTCGATGGGGAAACCAAGCCACGCTTGGCCCGTCGCAACGGAGAGCGCGAGATTCTGGACAAGCCAGCTCTTGCCTGCCTTTGGGGCGGCTATGACGTTCATGGTCTCGCCTTCGCGCAGGAGGCCATGAATCACCGGCTTACACATGTTCGGGTGCTCCCGGCAGACCGAATGTGCTGAGGCGAAAATCGTCTCGCCGTTCTCGCCGAAGACCTGACCGAAGTGATCTTCGATCAGCGCGACCGTGATGCCGTCGGGCGTGTAGCGCGCAATGGACTTGGCAATACGCTCGACCTCGGGCGGTTCCAGGGGCGGCTGGCAACGGTCGAGATTGGCTTGGCTGATGGCCGCGTGAATTTCCGCCTGCGTCATCCCGGCGCGGCGCATCGTCCCAGCTAGGCGCGCGAGGGTAGAGTTTCGCTGGCGTAGCGGGATCGGGTTGCCGTCGCTTGTTGCGGATGTTTCCTTTGCCGCGTGCACGGCATCCAACAGTTCGGTCAGCCAGGGCGGCGGCTCCGGCAGTCGGCCAGGCGGATCGGCCAGCTCGAAAGTCGGCTGCCAGCGGTATGCCTTGCCCTCGACAACCGATGGAGCCACGAGGAAATAGCCGCCCTGGGCGCGCGTATCCACGCGAGGCGCGAGCTTGCCAGTCGTGTTGCGCCAGGTACGGCCTTGGGACTGCCGGAAGACGTGATGAAAGCCGCCGCCCGGCGTTTGCGAGACCGGCCCGCGTGAGAGTTCCGCAAGCCGTTCGTCGCCTTTGAGCCACGGATTGTCCGGGCCGTCGATGTCCAACACCAGGAGACCATCGGCCGGGATGCCGATATTGGCGTTGGGATACTGGCCCCACCACGCTTCGATCTGAGCCAGGTCGGTCGTGGCATCCTTGAAGCCGTTCTTGGTGAGCGGCATCTTGGTGCCAGGCACGCACGGAAAGACCGGGTAACCCAGCTCGGCGTAATACCGCGCGGCGGTGGGCAGATCGGTCAGATCGAGCATCACTCATCCTATTCGCGTCCATCAAAATGGTGCGACATCATCGTCCGCAGGCACATATTCCGGCTCCGGTACGCAGTCGGCGCGCTCGTCAAGTTCGTAGTCAACGATGCGGTTGAACTCTTCGCCGGAGACGCTGCGCACGACGACGGCATGCGTTGCGCAAAGCGTGCCCGCTTCGGCAAGCTCAACAGCTTCTTCGGCGGTCTTGGGCACGGGTTCCGTTGTGCGCCGTTTCCACCAGCTTTCGGCGCGCTGGCGGGCGTACCCGGAGTGCTCGAAGCAGATCCACTCGGATTGGTAGTGCTGCCATCCGAGCTGGTATTCGACTCGCATGGAACGCGGCGCATCCGGGGGCGCATTACGTTTCGCGTGGACGTAGAATCGAACCGCCTGGACGGCGTAGCGAGTCTCCGTAACTTCGCCGGAAAGAATGCCCGCCGAAGACGCCTTGGCTTCATGCTGGGAGCCGCGGCGTGGGAACTCGAACCCGCAGTCTGGACAGACCGCGTATCCAGCCGCGATGACGGAATGGCATTTGGGGCATTCCTTGGCCGGCGCTTCGCCTGTGCTTGCCCCAGGCTGCCGAATGCGAATCGCATCCACGGGGCCGTGGCGCAGAACGTTTCCGCCGAAATCCAGCACGAGACAGTTCTGCTTTCCTGGGTGCAGACGGAAACCGCGACCGACCATCTGATAGTAGAGTCCAGGCGATAGCGTGGGCCGGAGCAACGCCACGCAGTCAATCATCGGCGCATCGAAACCCGTGGTCAGGACATTCACGTTGACCAGATACTTGAGCTTGCCCGCCTTGAACTCGGCGAGCATCTTCTCGCGCTCAAAGTCGAGGGTATCGCCGAAGACCGATGCCACGCGCTGCCCCATGCGGGTAAGCGTCTCGGCAACATGTTTTCCGTGTTGAACGCCGCTGGCGAAGATCAAGCAGGCACGGCGCTCTTTTGCGTAGTCGAGAATCTCCCGGCATGCCGATTCCACCAGGCGTGCCTCATCCATAAGGGCTTCGACCTCGCTGGCGATGTACTCGCCCCCGCGCACGTGCAAGCCCTCTGTATCGGGCTTCTCGCGTCCGGCTTTGGAGATGAGCGGGCAGAGATAGCCCTGAACGATCAACTCTCGGACGCCGATCTCGTAGCAGATCGCGTTCAAAATGTTCTCTGGTCCAAAAATAGAGCCGGAAGACATGCGAAACGGCGTCGCGGTCAGACCGATGATGCGCAGGTGGGGATTGATGGATTTCAAATCGGCCAGCAGCGTGCGGTACATTCCGTCGCCGTCGGGCGGAATCATGTGCGCTTCGTCAATGATGACCAGATCGAAGCGGCCCAATTCGCCTGCGCGTTTGTAGGCCGACTGAATCCCCGCAACGATGACCGGTGCGAGCGTGTCGCGGCTGCCAAGGCCCGCGCTGTAGACGCCTACGAGCACGTCTGGGCAGACGGCGCTCAGCTTATCGGCGGCTTGCTCCAAGAGTTCTTTCACGTGCGCCAAGACGAGCACGCGCCCGGACCACTGGAGCACGGCGTCTTTGCAGATCGTGGCTAGGATGGGCGTTTTGCCGCCTGCGGTGGGAATCACGACACATGGGTTGTCGTCATGTTCCCGTAAATAACGGTAGACGGCGGCAATCGCGTCCTGCTGATAAGCTCTGAGTTGCATGGTTCACGGAGACCTTCGCCTGCCGTATTCAGCCAGAAGCGCCGCATCTACGAGACCGTCATGCGGCTTTGAGGATCGTTCGGAGGCGCGCCATTCGGCGTTGGGCCAGAGACGGGATGCGACAAGGTATTCGGAACCGGGCGGCTGGCCTTTGAGCACCTCGCCCTGCCATTCCTGCGGCCGAACCAACTCGTAAGGCAAGCCCAGCCCGGCGCAGACGCCGCGCACCAAGCCCCAGCCCGTGCCGAAGCTGAACATCGCCACGACACCTTGTTTGGGGCGTGCACCGACAGCCTCGATGAATACTCGCGTTGATGCCGGCTGGAACTGCATGAGCCACTGAACAATGGCCTGTTCGTCCAGTTGCCGCCGTTTGCCCACGGCGACGGCGGGCATCACCCGAAGAACAAGCCCTTCCGGGGTGAGCGCCGCCAAGCCGCCGTCGAGTCCCGGATCGCACCCCAGATAGTTCATCCACGCCTCCAGGGGGGCGTTTGATTGGCCGACTGAGCGGGCTTGCCCTGGGCGGCGTTCTCCCTCTTCGCGTAGTCCTTGACTTCGTTGTAGACCTCGCCGTCCGGCCCGGCTTTCTGCTTCACCGTGACGACCAGGGGCAGGTTGTGCAGCTCGCAGGAGTCTTTCGGCTCCATCACCCCTACGGCCCGGCAGATCGCGGAGAGTTCCGCGCGTGCGATCTTCACCGCCAGCGCATTGGGATTGTCGAGGTTGAGCCGCGCCCAGAGCTTCCGCCCCTTGAATTCGCCTTCGATGACCTCGAAGACCAGCTCCAAGAAGCTGCCCTTGCCCGACTTCGTGGGCTTCAGTTCCGTAGCCGTGATGACGGCGGCGTACTTGCCCGCAGGAACCGGCTCGAACTCGGTCGAGGGCTCCACGGTGTTGGCGTTAAATCCCTTCAGGTTGGCCATTGGGCGTCTCTCCTTGCGGTTGAGGGGTTTCGAGGGCAAAGCCAGCCATCACGGCTGGCCAGGAAAGCAAAATCTCGGCGGGGTGGGCGTAGCGGTTCTTGGCAACGCAGGAAGGCCCGCCGACCGTGCGCAGGATGCGCTCGCCGCCATCCTTGCCGACTTCACGGGCGATAGTGCGCTCGCGCCCGAAGCCCTTGTCCTCGGTTTCCGTGCGGAACTTCCGCGTGGCGAAGAAAACCGCGTCGCACCATTCGACCACGAGGGAAGAGGCGTGCTTGTGCAATCGAGGACTGTAGCGATCGTATGCCGCACTCTCCGGGTCCTCGAACTTCTCGACCTTCGAGTGCGCGATCAGGAGAGACGCGATGCCCTTTGCGCGAAGCTGCATCAGCGCGTCGGTCACTTTGCGCCAGTACGTGAGCGCGTGAACGTATCCGCGTTGGTAGCCGCCATCGGCCTTCTCGATGGAGGTGACGCGGTATTCGCGGCAGATCGCGTCCCAAATGAGCCGCTCCAGCCAGTCGAGCGAGTCAATCACGACGGTCTGGTAGGAATGCTGAGTTGAGTTCAGTTCCGCGAGCGCGTTGAGCACATCTTCGACGGTCGCGGCGAGCGGGAACTTCTCGCACGCAATTTCGCTCAGGCCATCTTCGGTCTGAATGAAAATCGGCTTGGGCGCCTGCGCGGCCAGTGTGCTCTTCCCGATGCCCTCGGTGCCGTAAACCATGATGCGCGGCGGCATGGCTTGTTTCCCACTCTGGATTTGTTCCATCAGCCCCACGGGTGTTTCCTCCTTGTTGAAGCAGACCGCGAATCGCGACGGGCACGGGGGGTCTGGCCCGCCTGGCCCCGTGACGGGCACGCCATCCCCCCGCAACTCGCGAGTTGGTCAGATCGAATCGAAGACGCGGCACTCCTCGTAGCCAGTCGGCCAGGTATTGCGCTCCGCGCATTGCTTGAGGCGCTCCATGGCCGCCTCGTTCTCGCGTTGGGAATAGTTGAGCGTCTGTTCGGAAAGCGCCCAGACACCGCAGCGGTAGGGTTCTTTCTTTTCGACAGCGATCAGGTGCACGGGTGGAACCCGGCCCAGAACCTTCGCGAGCACAGAGCGATAGAATGCCAACTGGTAGGAATAACCAAACCGTTTCGCGTCGGCCTCGAACCAGGTCAGATCGTCGCAGGTCTTGAGGTCCACGATCCCCGCGAACGGGTTGAACCAATCCATGCGGATCTGGCATGGCAGACCCAAGTAATCCGCGCGCGCCACGCCTTCCGCGATGCCTTCCTTGAAGAGATCATGCGTTTTGGGGTGGGAGTGAACGCCAGTGGAGAGATTCACGACAAGCGCGTGCTGGTCATCGGTCAGGACCGGCTTGCCCTGGGCAGAAGCCCATTCCGCGTAGGCTTTCGTGGCCGTGCCGAACGGCGCGCCAGTCTTTGGATTGATCGGGCCGCCTACGGCCCACTCGGAATCGAATTTCTCCCGGCCTTCGAGGATCAGCGTGTGCGCCGCGCGGCCCAACAGAAAGGCGGGGCGGTCCTCGTCGGGGATAAGCCCCTGTTTCTTCTTGAAGTAAAGCGCGGGGCACTTGCGAAAATCCGCCAGTTGGTGACTGGTGAGATACTCGCGCGATTTTTCGCGATAGGCGGCGAAAGGTTCCTGCATGATGCCGCTGAAAGCTACGGGTGACATGGGTGCTTCATCTCCTCAGTCTTGAAAGAAAGTGCTGGATCGCGGGATGTGGACGAGCACAGGGACGAAGGAGCGCCGTATCGTCGGCGCGATTGCGGCGCTTCACCCTGATCCGGCGCATGAATCGCGAGCGGATCACGTCGAGATTCTTTACTAGCCGCCAGACCAGTTCGTCATCCAGGCCATGCAGCGCAACGAGTCCGCCGAGCGAAAGGGCTTGCTGCTCGAAGAGTTCGTTGAGCAATTCCTGGACTTCGGATTCGGTGACCACGGATGTTCCGCCCCGCTTGCCCCGCCTCGACCCTTCCCAGAGATACAAAGGGGGGTGAAGCGGGGTTCGCGGGGACAGGCGTAACGCGAGATTATTTCGCTTCCTCGTATCGCCGGATGGAAGCCTCAGCGCGCTGACGGCGTTTCTTGGCGGCTTGGTAGTTCAAGCCGTGCTCGCGTGCGTACTGCGCTACTCGCTTTCCGTAAACCCGAGTTCCAACCAGCAGGTGAAAGTCCGAATCGCTGATCCGGCCCCCTTCCAGGTGCCAGCGAAATCGCCTTACTTCGGTGTCCTGTTGAAGGAGATCGTCGAGGCGGTCATCGTCCAAGCCGTCGTCCTCGACGGCGATGCCATCCAACGATTCCAGATCGGCGAGGGTCTCGCCTTGACTACCGCGCCAGCGTCTCCGGTATTCGTCGTGCAGGTGGTGCGCCGTGTCGTTGATAATCTTCTGGACCAAACGATGCCTGCGTTTTTCCATATCCATTCGGCAAAGGATTTTCAGAAACGTCCAGACGATGTTCTGCCAGAGTTCCTCACCATCGGCGTCCCAAGCTCGCTTGCGCGCATGAATGGACTCCAGGCCGGGCCAGAAGATCAGGAGCAAAATGGAGGACCAGCGCGGGTCACGGTCCGCACCATATTCCGTCAGGATGGCTTCAAGCAGGTCATTCTTACGGGCATCGTGCGAAGTACCCCTGCGCATGAACGCGACGACATCCGCCCAAGTGCGAAAAGATTTGAACGCCGGAGCACGCTTGTGAATCACGCCTAGCAAGTCAGAGAATGCAGACCCTTCGACTTCGCGCTCGATCAACCGGCGATCCTGCTCTCTCAACGTAACAGCCATGACAACCCTCCCTTTCGGGGCCGGGCGTCATGCGCCTCTCTGGGGCCTAAATTTGGGCGTCGAGCGCCTCTTGGTTTTGTGATGCTGCGAAACTACAGACGGTGTGTGCGATCCTGAACCGTTTCAGGATGTTCTTCTCGGAATTCGTTCAATGCGCCGCAACTTCGGCAGGTGCCCGTCGCAGGCAAGCCGACGAGGTATTCATGGCCCTTGGCAAACCGAATATGAAGCCGGACCCCATTGTGGATGCCCAGTAGCTTCTCGCACCGGATACAGCGCCATTCACGTTCAATCCGCATCCCTCGCTCCTTCGCAGAGCTTGCCCGCACTGCCAATCACGATTGGCTGATGCTTGCAATTTGCCTCACGAAAGTGCGAATGGGAATGACGCGATGCTGACTGACTCGTGACTGACACGACAAAGAGAAATGTCAGGGTGGTGTCAGGATAGGCTGGCACGCCTTGTCGCTCCAAGGCGCGTGGGTGTTGGGTTGGGAGTCGCAGATTACTTGGGATGTGCTTCGCTATAGAAGTTCAGGGTGCTGGTTCTTGAGCCAATCCAGCACGTCCGCGCGAAGTTCTTTGGAGAATTCCAGCAGTTCGGAGGCATCCTGAGCGGACGCCGCGCCCGCCACGTCGTATTCGACTTTGTTTCTCTTCTTTCGGCAGTCGTCCAGATATTGCGCGTCGCCTTTTCGCTTGTCGCCAAGGATCAGGGGCATGGCTTGGATGGTGCGAAAATGCTGGAGAGTATTCTCTGCCTTGTATCCCGATGCGTGAAGCAGGATGGCGCAGAGTTTTAGGGCGGCGTTATAAGCGATGCCGAATTTCCAATCCTCCGAGATGCCGCCGTCGGTGGCGTCCTTAATGTCGCGGTTTACGATTGAAAGCAGTCCCTCGATTTCCTTCGGGCTGCTTCGATGTGCCTTGAGCCATCCGTTCTTCGCCCAATCTTGCAAGCTCATGCGCGTCTCCAATGATAAAGAGTTTCGGCGCGTCGAGTACGGAGGTCAAAAAGTGTTCGCCCGCTTCCTTGCGCTTAAGGAACTCATCTACTCTCAGTACATGCGGGTTTATGTCCCGGCCCACCCGAGCTTCCATGCCATACAGCAATCCTGAGAGCTTCCGGGAGGCTACATTCCCCAACACCATCAAGTCAATGTCGCTATGGGCCTTTTCGGAGCTGGCGGCCACCGAACCGAAAACGAAGGCCACGCGAATGTCCGCTCCTTGTAATGCCTCCCGCAGAACATCCACCAGCCCGCTGGTCTTCAAGACCATGCCGCAAATCTCGGCAAACAGCGGGTGCTCTGGATTGGCCTTATAATAAGTGCGATTTCCGTCTTTCCGGGCGCTCACGACTCCAAGCCGGCCAAGTCGTTTCAACTCCTGGCGAACGGTGGACAAAGATAGTCCTGCTTGGCGTTCAAGTTCGCGCACATGGAGTTCGCGTCTTGCCGGTCCAAACAGCAGCCGGAAAACTTCGGCCTTTACGCGAGAGGAAAGCAGGTCGCTGAGCGTGCTCATACTGAACGCTTATACCGCTCAGTCGAACGGTTTAATAGCTCAATTCCAATATCAGGTCGCGCTCTACCTGTACGGGACGAGATGTGTTGAAACATCTCCAAATGTCAACCTATGGAGTCATTTCATTTCAACACAGCTCTAATTCGTAAGTCGATTTCACAAATACTTTACTCATAAAGAAATGCAATAAATAACTCGATTCGATCTTGATACTAAACGATTGTTTGGTATTATTCCTTCGGTAAGCAGTCCGGAGCGACGATACATGGCGCGCCCGTTTTCAACCGACCTCACCGCCCGCCAGAGGCGGATTCTGGATTGGGTACGTGCCTTCGCCGACAGGAACGGCATGCCGCCGACCGTCCGTGAGATCGGCAGCGCCTTCAAGATCACGCCCCGCTCGGTCTTCGACTACCTAAAAGTCCTTGAGCGCAAAGGCTGCCTGAAACGCGGCAGGCTTGGCGCACGATCCCTGACCTTTTCCAGCCAGCCGCTCAGGACCTGTCCGAACTGTGTCTCGGTGCCGGTTGTAGGCCGCATCGCCGCCGGGCAGCCCCTCGAAGCGATTGAAGATGCAAGCGCCGCCGTCACGGCAGGCCAGGAATTGTCCAAGGGCGGCGCTGTATTCGCGCTTCAAGTCACGGGCGACAGCATGGTCGAGGCCGGCATCCTGGATGGCGACATCGTACTCGTTCGCAAGCAAGAGACCGCTGATGATGGCGACATCGTAGTGGCGCTCTTGGAGGACGAGGCCACGCTGAAATACCTGTACCGAGAGGGCAAGCAGATTCGGCTTCAACCGGCCAATTCGCGTCTACACCCGATCTACGTGGACGCGGACAAATTGCGGATTCAAGGAAAGGTCGTTAGCGTGCAACGGCTCTTGGATTGAAGGGTGTCCCGCATGTCGAATTGATTGGCCATGCAGGGAAACGGGGATGGGGGGGCTGCATGAGAATAGCGGCATTGGAAGCCTTTGGTCTCGACGACTGTGTGCTTGATGTATGGAAATCCGCCGGCCACGACCGGCTGCTGCCCGTTCAGGAAATGGCCATTCGCCAGGGCAAGGTCCTCGACGGCCAGAACGTAGTCGTCTTTTCACCAACCTCATCGGGCAAGACTTTTGTTGGCGAAATGGCAGCGGTCCGCATGGCGCGCCAGAACAAGCGCGTCGTCTACCTCGTGCCTCAAAAGGCGCTCGCCGAAGAGAAATACAGGGAGTTCAAGCGGCAGTACGGCTCCCTGGGCATCCGCATCGTCATCTCCACCCGCGACCGCAAGGAATACGACCGTGACATCCGGCGCGGGCATTTCCATATCGCGGTCGTTGTCTTTGAAAAGATGCAGGGGCTTCTGGTCGTAAGCCCGACTCTGCTGCGTAACGTGGGCCTGGTCGTAATAGACGAGCTTCAGATGCTCGGCGACAGGACGCGCGGGGCTGGCCTCGAAATCCTGCTGACCAAGATCAAGACTTCTGCCGCCGCGGCTCAAATCATCGGGCTCTCCGCGGTCCTGGGGTCCAGCCACCAGCTCGCCCGCTGGCTGGGGGCCGGTCTTTGCCGGTTGGAGCAGCGGCCCGTTGAACTGCGCAAAGGCGTCCTCTGCCAAGGCACCTTCCATTACATCGAGCACAACTCAGGAACAAACGGGCAGGAAGCCTTCGCTACGCCCGAAGACGAGGTGGATGCGTTCGGCATGCTGATCCATCAAGCTCGCTGCATGGCTGGAAAAGGCGAGCAGAGCCTCGTCTTCTGCAAGAGCAAGCAGGAGTGCGTGAAGACGGCCATGTGCATCGCCAAGGCGCTACACGTCGCCCCAGCCTCGAAGGCGCTCGAAGAGTTGAACTACCTCGAAGACTCGCGCGGGAAAGACCTACTTAGTCAGTTGCTCGAACACGGCGTGGCCTACCACAACGCCGACCTGGACAGGGATCAGCGCGACATCGTGGAGCGTTGGTTCCGGCAGGGCGAGATCAAAGTAATCTGCGCGACGACGACCCTGGCGATGGGCCTGAATCTGCCTGCCCGCAACGTGTTCATTGATCCCGAGCGTTGGGAGCAAGACCGCTCCGGGCATTGGGGAACCGTGGCCATTTCCCAAGCCGAGTATGAGAACATCAGCGGGCGCGCGGGGCGCCTGGGCCTGGAGCGGCAATTTGGCCGCGCCATTATCGTGGCCGACTCGAAATTCCAGGCCCGCACCTATTTCGAGAGTTTCGCCCAAGGTCGCCTGGGCGATGTAGAGCCGGCCTTGGCCCACGATGCACTTTCGCATCACGTCCTCAACCTGGTGGCCTCAAAGCTCTGCCGGACCGCCGGGGAGATTCGCGAGCTGCTTCTTTCGTCGTACACGGGTGAGATGCTCTGGCGCGGTGGAGAGCGGGAGGCGAGCTTCGACCGTAGGCTGGACGCGGGCTTGAGGCGGTGCCTGGAAGGAAAGTTGATCGAGGAGAAAGCCGACCGGTTTCAGGCGACGGAACTTGGCCGGCTGGCGGCCGTGAAAGGCGTGTCCGTCGAAACCGCAATCCAGGTTGCCGCCTTCGCGATTCAGAATAAGGCCAATGCCAAGGACCTTGACCTATTCGAGATGTTGATTTGTCTTGCCAAGACGGAAGACGGCGAGAGTGTGCACTTCAACCTATCCACTTCCGAATTCCAATCAGGCAAGTACCTCGATCTTCTGAAATCCACGGTAGCAGGGTTGCCGGAAGGTCCCCGCCGGCGGCTTTCAGGGATTCTCGATCTTCCATGCCTGAATTATGAACGGGCGAAGCGCGCCAAGAAGACGCTGCTTCTCCACACCTGGATGACGGGCGTACCTACTCGTGAAATCGAGACCCGCTTCCACTGCATGGCGGGAAGCATCATGGGATTGGCGTCCGAATTCAGTTGGCTGGCAGAGGTTTTCAGCGCCGTGGCGAAGCTCACGGGTTGGTCCGAAGATTCGGTGAAGAAAACCTCTATCGCTTCGGAGCAACTCATTTACGGCGTTCCCGCCGCCGGGGTGGAACTTGCGTCCGGTCGTGTTCGTGGGGTGGGCCGCGTTCGCACGATGCTTCTGGTCGAGCATGGTGTTGCGGGAATGGGCGAGGTGCTCAAGGCATCGCGCGCCAAGCTCGAAAAGCTGCTCAGCAAGCAAGTGGCCGCGCGCCTCATTCAAAAGGCAGCTTGGCTCTTGGAGCGTAAGGAACAAGCAGTACAGGAAAAGGAGGCAGCGGACCCCGAAGTTGCCGAAGCGGAAGAGCCGGTCCCGGACTGGTCCGAGACCTATCCTCTATCCGATGACATGGGCGTGGCATACCAATCCGACATTGCCGTTCATTTGGATGGCAGACCTCAGAAGCGCCGCTATCTCGTCACCCTGAACGAGAAGGAAGTCTGGCTCAAGGAGCAATCCTTCGAGGCCATGCTGAAATTCGCCGTCGCTGCGAAGACCACCGAGCTTGGCTGGCTGACCTGCGACCAGCTTGAAGCCTCCGGCCACTACCACCAGGTTATTCGGCGGCTCAAGCAGGACTTGCTCGTTGAGGGGATAGATGTCGAACGGCTCATCGAGAACAATCGTGCCAAGCAGTATCGCCTTTCGGTTCCGCCCAAACACATCACATTGAATCCGCAGATGATCCGCAAACATCTGCCTGAAGCCGCGCGCATACTGGCGGATCTCAAGGACGCCGATGTCGAGTCAAGCCAAGACAAAGCCTCGGAAAACTGAATTGGATCGGAGGGGGTTACCAATGAACGACAAGCGGAAGGTGTACCTAGCTGCGCCGCTCTTTGGCCTAACGGAGCGCAGAACCAACCGAGCGGTTGCCGAGGCTCTGGCCCGGCAGATGCCTGAGATAGAGGTTCTGCTACCGCAGGACTTCAAGCACCACGGACGATTCAACGATCCACGCACCTTCGGAGTGATCTACAAGGCGTGCGTTGACGCCATTGCTGCTTCCGATGCGTTAGTAGCATGGCTTGATGGGTGTGATTCCGATAGCGGCACCTCCTTCGAGATCGGTTATGCCTGCGCAAAGGGGATTCCGGTGATCGGCGTGCGCACGGATTACCGCGCCAATCAGGAGAAGGGGCTGAACCTGATGCTTTCCCGTGGCTGCGCGGCGTTGGTGTTTCGGCCGGCGTTCGACGAGAACCTGGAGGCCCTTTGCAGGGACGTTTCACGCGCACTAAAGCGAGTAGTGACCAGAAAAGCAGCCTCTTGATTACTCCTGCCTGGTTAGTTCGAGCAGCTTGAGGATGGCCTCACGGAGGGGCTTTGGAATCTCGGAGCACGCGGAAATTGCGTTTCGTATCTGTTCCAATGTTAGGGTATCGGAGCAGGGGCCACTCCAGGGGCCACCTTTTGCCTCCTTTTGGTGTATGTGAGGGTAAAATGTGGAACAAGCGTTTTCTTCTAACTCAAATTCAGGGCATGTCTTGGGATGATTTTGCCCGTTAGGGTCAGGGCCGGAATTTTCGTTGCCAAGGTCGAAGTCGAGGGTTCGAGCCCCTTCACCCGCTCCATTAAAGACAACCCCGGCAACGGGTAAACCGGTAGGACTTCACGAGAGCGGCCGCGCAGCGGGCCGCTCTCGTCGTTTCCGGGCACTCCTCACGCGACGCTCTGGGAGGGCGAGGCTCCGTCCGAGCCGCGCAGACTAAGGCACCGCCTCGCCGTTCTCCGCGATCTCTGCGGTAAAAAGGGCGCGTCACAGGCCCTCGCGCATGTGACAAAACGTCACATCGACACTGTGACGTTTCGTCATAGCCACGAAGTGCAATGCGCCGAATTCCCGCGCGAAAAATAACGACTTACGAGATCGTATGACGCGCGTTGCTTTTCGCTGCCGAAAAATGTCAGTCGCGAAATTTCGCGAGCTGGTCGCGAGATTTCGCGAATCACGTGGTGCTGCGCGAGGTGCTGGAGTGCACATAGCGATTTGTATCGATCTTTTCTCGATTCAAACAAGGTGCAGCGGCGATTCCGCTACGTAATCATTGGACTTACGACGCTTTTGCACGCGGTGCTGCGCGCTGTGCAAATAGGGTTTACGTGAACGAAGGGTGTTACGTTGCGCGAAGTGCAGACAACAGGAGCGAGGAAAGGAAAACGGCAAACTGAAAACGGCAAGATCCAAAAAAACTGAAAAACCGCAAAAGGAAATGGCACCGCCACGCTCCAACTGCAACACCAATGAAAAGTGGCTCCGGTCGGTGACGCCCGACAATTGAAAGGGGGTGCTACTGGATCGTGCGAGCGCTAGCCCGTAGCGAAGCGGAAGCCACTATTTAATGCGTTCACCCACGTTTGGTAATAAAATCCTCTCGTGTCTTCTCCCGCACCCAAGGGGTGAGTCCATACTTCGGAGCCGTCGGAGGCGGAAATAAAGCGGAGATACAAATTGTGGTCCGGCACCAGCGCTCCGAATGCAGTCCTGCAACCCTATATTGACAGTCGATTACATGGAGCCATCTCTGGGATTCGAACCCAGGACCTGTGCTTTACGAAAGCACTGCTCTACCGCTGAGCTAAGATGGCTTCAAGGGGTGCGCCACGCACCGTACTGCGTCACGCGGCGGAAGATTGAAAGGTACTCGATCCCCCGCTCCGTTGCCAGTCCATTCGCCCACCGCCCCTTCGCCACAACCCGCCTGGATTCAACGGGTTGACAGAAGCCCCGCTTCATGGAGCATGGTCGAAGCGCGGCGTTGCCGCGAGCCGCCGCATGCCTGCGCTTCCTACGTATCGCGCAAGCCGCAAAAGGATTCGATGACCGACACCGCGCCCGCAGCGCCGCCTTCGGAAACGAGTTACAGCTCGCTGAGCGGCCCGCTGCGCCTGGCGCGCACCATGGCCACCGTACTGGCGATCCTGCTGACGTACTTCGCGCTGGCGGTGCTGGCCGACGGCTTCCGCAATCCGGTCTCCTGGCGCCTGCGCGACAACGAACCCCTGTTGGGGCTGGGCGTGCTGGCGTGCGTCTCGTGGCTTGCGGCGGCGGCGGGGTACGCGCTGGGCACGCCGTGCCTGCGCTGCGCCGGCCAGGGCCTGGCGTGGAGCGGCTGGACGCGCTGGGGCCTGGGCGCGGCGGTGCTGCCGTGGGAACGCATCGAGACGATGGCGGTCGAATCCGACGGAGCGCTGCGCCTGGCCGGCGCAGGTGTGGCGCTGCGCATCGATCTCGTGCACCTGCCGCGCGAGGCGCCCTTTCGCGAGGCGCTGGTTACGCACCTAAACCCGGTGGCCGCGCGGCTGGGCCAGCCCGCCTGGTCGCCAGCGCCGTCACCCGACGGCGCGCGCCGCGGCACCCTGGGCCGCACGCTGGACCGCTGGGCACGCGGCGCGGTGCTGCTGGCTGGGGTGCTGTTCCCGATCCTGGTCTTCGCGCTGCTGGAGCCCGGCCGCTTCACGCCGCTGGCCGAGGAGAACCGCGAACCGCAGGCCGTGGCGATGGACCAGAAGGAGAACGGGTTCTGGGCCGTGTACGGCCTGCACGTGCGGTTCAGCCTGGCGGTTGCCGCCCTGAGCCTCGCGACGTGGTCGCTGAGCCGCCGCGCGCCGGAAGAGGATTGAGCACACAACGCGCGTTCGCGCGCTGACATTGCCACGCCGCGCGCCTGCCGCTACGCTTCTGCCTCCATGGCCACCACCCCGTTGTCGAATTCGCGCTCCGGCGGCGCGGGCCTTCCGCGCGCGCACCAGCCGCTGTGGGAGATGCTGGCTGCGGTCTTCGTTGCCGCCATCGCGCACCATCCGGTGATCAGCGGCGTCTTCTACCAGGACGACCTGGCCATCCTGAACGCCAGCAAGCTCAGCGTGGAGTCGCTCGAACACGGCATCCTCCACATGATGCTGCACCGGCCGTTCCTGACGCTGACGATGTACGCAAACTGGCAGTTGGGCGGCCTGAATCCCATCGGCTACCACGTCTTCAACCTCGTCGGGCACCTGGTGGCGGTGGCGGGGCTGTACGCGGTGGTCTCCACGCTGCTGATGCACACGCACCGCAGCCTGCGGCGCGCGGGGCTGCGCGACACGGCCCTGGCGCCGGGCTGGAACGCCACGCGGTCATACCTTCCGCTGTACGCCGCGCTGCTGTTCGCGGTGCATCCGGTGGCCACCGAACCCGTCGCCTACGTGATGGCGCGCGCCAACGGCTGGGGCGGCGCGTTCTTCCTGTGGACGTGGGCCCTTGCGGCGCAGGCGATCATGCCCGACGGCGGCCTGGGCCGCGCGGCGGTCCCCAGCACGCAGCGCGTGCACCTGGCGGTGGCCGCGCTGGGGTGCGCAGTCCTGTCCAGCGGCTTCAAGGAGATCCACCTGCTGTACCTGCCGCTGATCCCGGTCTCGATCTGGCTGGCGGTGCCGCCCGTCGCGCGCAAGGCGATGCGCGCGCGCAAAGCGAACGCCGAAGGCGCCGCAGACGCGGTGGCAGTGGAACGGGCGAAGCGCGCGCGGCGCCGGCTGCTGCTTCTGGCCTCCGGCACCCTGGTGGCTTTCTTCGGGATCCTGGCCCTGATCTGGAACAACATCGCCGGCATCCTGGAGATGTACACGTACAGCAGCCGTTGGGACGACGCGCAAGTTATGCTGCTTACGCAAATCCCAGTAACGCTGTGGAACTGGGTACGCATCCCCTTTCCGTACAAGGTGTCGCTGGAGTACGACTTTGTCTTCCGCCGGCAGGCCGACGCGGTCTACTACGGCTGCATCGCCGGGCACCTGCTGCTGGTGGGCCTGGCGGCGTGGTGGGGCCGGCGCCGCCCGTGGGTCTGGATCGCGGTGCTGTGGTACTACGTCACGCTGGCCCCGAGCAACAGCATCATCCCGCGGTACGACATTTGGTCGGACCGCAATGCGTATCTGGCCTGCGCGGCGGGCTGCGTGCTGCTGGCCGGATTCTTCCAGGAAGCGGCCTGCCGCCTGGGCGCGGTGGGCCCCTACGCGCGGCCGGTGCTGAAGGGGCGCGGCCTGGCGGCGGTGGCGCTGCTGGTGCTGTGGCTGGGCACGCTGGGCCTACTGACCTACCGCCGCGACGCGCTGTACGCCGACGAGATCGCCTTCTGGCGCGCCACCACGGAACTGGCGCCGCGCCATCCGCGCGCGCACCTGCAGTTGGGGCGGCTGCTGGAAGACCGAGGCGACACGGAGGAAGCGCTGAAGTATTACGGAGAGGCCATCCGCCTGTGCAACACTCCCGACGAGTACCTGGGGCACAAGCACCGCGACAGTTGGCTGGCCATGGCGCAGGCGCGCCTGGCGTACCTCGCCAAGGACAAGGGCGACATTGAGAACGCCCTGGGCCACCAGGAAGAAGCCTTCGACAGCGATCCGTTCGACATGGAGATCGTGCGCGACCTGGTCCGCCTGTACCTGCAGTTAAACGACACCGACAGCGCCCGTAAGGTGCTGGAGGAAGTGGACGACCAGGCCGAACTCAGCGAAGTGGTCTCGCCGTTAAGCGACAAGTTGCGCGCGGAACTCATCAAGGAGATCCGCATGAAAGAACGGCAGATTGAACGCGAGGCCCTGCAGCGCTGAGCGCCGGGACGCCAGAAATCAGTTGCGGTGGGTGCCGGCGTTGGCTTCGAGCAGTTTGCGGCGGGCGCGGGCCCAGGCGAGCTTCTGGTCGCGGAGCTTGATCTCCGCGTCGCTGACGGCCTTCTGGCCTTCGGCCTCGGCGAGTTCCTTGTTCACGGCGCCGGCGTCCAGGTCCTCGACGGGCACCGCCTCGGGCGTCAGCACCGTGACCTTGCTGCCGTGGACCTGCAGGAAGCCGCCGCGCACGGCGAGGCTCAGCTTCGCGCCGTTGGCCTGCGTCAGGCGCAGCCCGCCGGGCCCCAGCAGCGACATCAGCGCGGCGTGGCCGGGCAGCACGCCCAGCTCGCCGTCGAACGCCGGCACGACGACCGAGACGGCTTGGTCCTCGAAGACCGCGCGCGCGGGCGTGATGACGACGACGTGAAGGGTCTTGTCGGCCATGGGTGCCTCGTCTTTTCCGTTGCTCAGGCCTGCTGCTTCATCTTCTCGGCCTTCTCGACGGCCTCTTCGATCGTGCCGACGTACATGAAGGCCGCCTCGGGCAGGTGGTCGTAGTTTCCGGCGACGACCTCCTTGAAGCTGCG
This sequence comes from Planctomycetota bacterium, assembly GCA_023150555.1. Taxonomy (GTDB): domain Bacteria; phylum Planctomycetota; class SZUA-567; order H5-PLA8; family H5-PLA8; genus JAKLKQ01. The sequence goes on along the minus strand of JAKLKQ010000005.1, from coordinate 84,484 downwards.
CACCGTGTCCTTGATGGTGACGTACTTGCCCGCGATGCCGGTGAACTGCTCGGCGACGTGGAACGGCTGGCTGAGGAACTTCTCGATCTTGCGCGCGCGGGCGACCAGGACCTTGTCGTCTTCGCTCAGTTCGTCGACGCCCAGGATGGCGATGATGTCCTGTAGGTCCTTGTAGCGCTGCAGGATCTGCACCACGCTGCGAGCCACGCCGTAGTGTTCGGCGCCGATGTACTGCGGGTCCATGATGCGGCTGCTGGAGGTCAGCGGGTCCACGGCCGGGTAGATGCCTTTTTCCGCGATGCCGCGCGACAGGTTCGTCGTGGCGTCCAGGTGCGCGAACGCGGTGGCCGGTGCGGGGTCGGTGTAGTCGTCGGCCGGCACGTAGACGGCCTGCACGGAGGTGATCGAGCCGCGCTTGGTCGAGGTGATGCGTTCCTGCAGCGCGCCCATCTCGGTCGCCAGCGTGGGCTGGTAGCCTACCGCGCTGGGCATGCGGCCCAGCAGCGCGGACACTTCGGAACCCGCCTGCGTGAAGCGGAAGATGTTGTCGATGAACAGCAGCACGTCCTTGCCTTCCTGATCGCGGAAGGACTCGGCGACGGTCAGGGCGCTGAGCGCCACGCGCAGGCGCGCGCCCGGCGGCTCGTTCATCTGCCCGTAGACCAGCGCCACGCGGCTCTTCTCGATGTCGTGCTCCTGAATGACAGCGTTGGCGCCGCCTTCGCGCATTTCCAGCCACAGGTCGTTGCCCTCGCGAGTGCGCTCGCCCACGCCCGCGAAGACCGAGTAGCCGCCGTGCTTCTTGGCGATGTTGTTGATCAGCTCCATGATGATGACCGTCTTGCCGACGCCGGCGCCGCCGAAGAGGCCGGTCTTGCCGCCCTTCACGTACGGTTCGAGCAGGTCAACGACCTTGATGCCGGTCTCGAGCATCTCGGTCTCGGGGTTGAGGTCGGTGAAGTCCGGCGCCGGGCGGTGGATCGGCCAGCGGTCGCCGGGGGGCATGGGGCCCCAGCCGTCGACGGGCTCGCCCAGCAGATTCATGATGCGGCCCAGCGCGGGCTTACCGACCGGCATGGCGATGGCCTGGCCGGTGTCGGTGACGTCGGTGCCGCGCTGCACACCGTCGGTGCTGCCCATGGCGACGGCGCGGACGCGGTTGCGGCCCAGATGCTGGGCAACCTCGCAGGTCAGCTTCTCGCCGCTGGGCTTCTTCAGTTCAAGTGCGTTGTAGATCTTGGGCAGCTTCTCCGCGTCGAACTCCGCGTCGAGCGTGCTGCCGATGACCTGGACGACCTTGCCGATGTTTGCCATCGCTATGCATTCCTCTCAAAGTTCCGCGGCGATTTTGTCCACCGCATCCTTCGCTTCTTTCAATCCGCATCCCGTCGCTTCGCGGTAGGCCTTGATGGCCCCGATCAGATTCCCGTCCCGCACCAGCGCCTTGATCTGTTCGACCGGCAGATCCGCCGGAGGCCAACCTGCGGGGGCCTGCCCGGCAAGATCCTGCTCCAGGCGTTCCACCGCCGCCTTGCCTTCGGCCAACCCGCAGCCGGTCAATTCGCGGACCAGCTTGATGGCCTCGATCTTCCGTCCGGCCTTCACCAGCTCGGCCAGGCGCTTGCCGTCTTCGCCGTCCATGCCGGTCACCCTCCCAGCGACGGGCGCCGTTAAAGCGCGTTCGCGCCGCCGACGATCTCGGCGATCTCCTGCGTGATCTTGCTCTGGCGCGCGCGGTTGTACTGGCGCGTCAGCATCTTGATCATATCGTCGGCCGCGTCCGTGGCGTTCTTCATGGCCAGGCGGCGCGCGGCGTGTTCGCCGGCGCAGTTGTCCAGCATGGCCGTGAAGATCGACATGCGCACCACCAGCGGCAGCACCTCGGTCAGGATCGTTTTGGGATCCGGATGGAAGAGGTAGCCCATGCCCTCGGCCTTGGCTTCCTTCTTCCCGCCGGACTGCAGGCCGCTGAGCGGCAGGATCATGTCGGTTCGGGGCTTCTGGCTGACCATCGACTTGAAGGTGCTGTAGACGACGTAGGCCTCGTCGATCTCCTTGCGTCCGAAGCGCGCGATCAGTTCGTCGGCGATGGACTCGGCCCGCGCGTAGTCGGGCTTGTCCGAGACCATCAGGTATTCCTTGGCGATCGGTATGCCCAGGTAGCGGAAGGCGCCGCGCCCCTTCTTGCCCTGCACGATCAGTTCGAACTCGACGCCGCGGTCCTTCAGCTTCTGAATGACGCTGTTGGCTTCGCGCAGGATGTTGCCGTTGAAGCCGCCGCACAGCCCGCGGTCGGCGGTCATGACGATGACGACGGCCTTCTTGACCGGATCGTGGCGTTCCAGCAGCGGGTGGCGGATGTCCTCGCTCAACGCGGCCAGGTCGCCGATCACCTCGCGCAGCTTGTCGGCGTAGGGCCGAGCCGCCAGGGCGGCGTTCTGGGCCTTGGCAAGCTTCGCCGTCGAGACCATCTCCATGGTCTTCGTGATCTTGCGCGTATTGCGCACCGACTTGCGGCGCTTGACGATTTCTTTGGTATTCGCCATGTCCGAACCGTTTCCGTTTCGCGGTTAGGCCTTCGCCGCGGCCTCTTCGGCGACCTTCTTCATGAAGCGCGCCTTGAAGTCCTTGATCGCCTGATCCAGCTTGGCTGCCATGTCGTCCTTGATCTCCTTCGTCTCGCGGATCGACTTGACGATCTCCTTGTGCGCGTCGTTGACGTCGTTCACCAGGCCCTGCTCGAAGGCGTTGACGCGGTTTACGGGCACGTCGTCCATGTACCCCTTGGTCGCAGCGTAGATGGCGACGACCTGGTCGACGACGTCGACGGGCTTGTACTGGCCCTGCTTGAGCAACTCGACCAGGCGGTAGCCGCGGTCCACCTGGCGCTGCGTGACGGGGTCCAGTTCGGTGCCCAGCTGCGCAAAGGCTTCCAGTTCGCGGAAGTTCGCCAGGTCCAGGCGCAGCGTGCCGGCGACCTTCTTCATCGCCTTGATCTGCGCGTTACCGCCGACGCGGCTGACCGAGATGCCGACGTTCACGGCCGGGCGCACGCCCGCGTTGAAGAGGTCCGGCTCGAGGTAGATCTGGCCGTCGGTGATCGAGATCACGTTCGTGGGAATATACGCGGAGACTTCGCCTTCCTGCGTCTCGATGACAGGCAGCGCCGTCAGCGAACCGCCCGTGCCGTAGACCTTGGCGACCTTATGGCCGGACGCGTTGGGCATGGCGGCCAGGTCCTTCTTGGCCTCGCTTTGGCCGTGCTCGGCGAGGTACGACTTGCCGTTCACGCCGTCCTTTTCCGAGATCTTGCCTTCCTTGGCGGCGGGGACAATGACGTACTTCTCGGCCAGCTTCGCGCTGCGTTCGAGCAAGCGGCTGTGCAGGTAGAAGACGTCGCCCGGGTACGCCTCGCGGCCCGGCGGGCGGCGCAGCAGCAGGGACATCTCGCGGTACGCGGCAGCCTGCTTGGTCAGGTCGTCGTATACGCAGAGCGTATCTTTGCCTTCCTGGTACATGAAGTACTCGGCCATCGCGCAGCCGCTGTAGGGCGCGATGTACTGCATGGGCGCGGGGTCGCTGGCGCCAGCGCTGACGACGATGGTGTAGTCCATCGCGCCGGATTCCTGCAGGCGCTTGACGACGCTCGCGACGGTGGACTCCTTCTGCGCGACGGCGATGTAGACGCAGACGACGTCCTTGCCCTTCTGGTTGATGATCGTGTCGATGCCGATGGCGGTCTTGCCCGTCTTGCGGTCGCCGATGATCAGCTCGCGCTGTCCGCGGCCGATGGGGATCATGCTGTCGATGGCCTTGATGCCCGTCTGCAGCGGCACCTTGACCGGCTGGCGCAGCGCGATGCCGGGCGCGGGGGATTCGACCGCGCGGTGGATGTCCGTCGTGATCGGGCCCTTGCCGTCCAGCGGATTGCCGACGGGGTCAACGACGCGGCCGATCAGCGCCGGGCCGGCGGGCACCTGCAGCACGCGGCCGGTGCGCTTGACCTCGTCGCCTTCCTTCAGGTCCAGGTACGGGCCCATGATCGCGCAGCCGACGTTGTCCTCTTCGAGGTTCAGCGCCAGACCGTAGGAGCCGTTGGGGAACTCGATCATCTCGCCGGCCATGATGTTCGACAGGCCGTAGATGCGCGCGATGCCGTCGCCGATCTCGACGATCTGCCCCACTTCCTCCACCGCCAGCGCCGCGTCGAAATCCTTGATCTGGCGCCGCAGCAGGTCGACCATCTCGTCTACTTGAATGCGCATGTCGTCGTTCCCTGTTCTTCGTTCCCGGTTCCGGCCGCCGCATTCCGGCGGGCGGGCCCTTCAAGATCCGATCAATCCTTCCACGCGCCCAGGCTGCCCTTCAGCGCCTCCATCTGGTCGACGGCGCGGGTGAGGCGGCTGAGCAAGGATGCGTCCCACTGCTTGTCCTCGTGCTTCAGGACGAAGCCGCCCAGCAGTTCCGGGCGCTGCCGCGTCTTGAGCAGGATCGTGCGGCCTAGCTTCGCCTTGAGCGTGGTCTTGAGCTTCTCCACGGTCGCGGGGTCGGCGGGCACCGCCGTCTCGAGCGTCAGCTCGGCGAAGCCGCCCTTGCGGTTGCAGTGCTCGTGGAAGGCGTCCACGATCGCGTCCAGCAGCCCGACGCGCCGCTTCTTGATCAGCACGCTGAGGAAGTTCAGCGTCGTGGGCGCGAAGTCCTTCAGCACGCCGATGAGCACCTTGCGCTTCACCTGCGGCGGCACGGCGGGCGTGTCGACGAAGCGGCGCAGGCGCACGTCCTTGTTCAGGATCTCCTGGAGGGCCAGGATTTCCTGCTCGGTGCGCCCGACGGCGTCCGCGGCCTTCGCGGCGTCGTAGAGCGCCTCGGCGTAAATGTGCGCCAGTGCCTGTCCGGCGTGCGTGGGCATTCGTGCTCCCGCTTTATCCGAAGACCCGCGTCAGCGGGCCTTCTCCACCTGCCCGATGGCTTCCTCGACGAAGCGCCGGTGGTCCTCGGGCTTCACTTCGCGTTCGATCACCCGGGCAGCCATCTCGGCGGTCAGGTCGACGAGGCGATCGCGTAACTCCTGGACGGCGGCGTCCTTGGCAAGCTCGATCTCGCGCTTGGCGCGCTCCAGGGTCCGCTGCGCTTCGGTATTGGCGGCGGCCTGGATCTCCTCGCGGACCTTCTCGACGTCACGCTTTCCTTCGGCAATGATCTCCGCGGCCTCTTCCTTGGCGTGGGAGATCTTGCGCTCGTACTCGGCGACCTTGGCCTCTGCTTCCTTCAACTTGCTGTCGGCGTCGCTGATGCGCTTGTTGATGCGATCCTCGCGCTCCTGCAACGCCTGCATCAACGGTCCCCAGGCGAACTTCCACAGCAAGGCCAGGAGGATCAGGAAGACGATGACCGTGTACAGCAGCACCTGGGCCTCGGGCTGCATGGGGTCGCCCGCAGCCATGACCAGGAGCCTGTTCGCTGCCGTTATGTTCACGTCACACCTCGCAATTCCGGAGGGAACGACGGGATAGAGTGCCGTCCCTGATTCCCTCGCGGGCGTCTGTAAACAAAAGCAGCGCGTTACTTGGCGCGGCCCAGTTCGTCTTCGTTCGGCGCGGGAGCAACCATCGCGACGGCGCTCTTGTTTTCCAGCGCTGCTGTCCTGGGGGCCTGCCTGCCACCCGCCTCCGCCGCCTTGCCGCCCATGCCGTTCACGAAGATGATCGCAAGGAAAGTGAAGCCTTCGATCAGCGCCGCAAGAATGATCGCGGTGGTGCGGATGTTGCCGGCGGCTTCCGGCTGCCGCGCGATGCCTTCCATGGCCGCGGTGGCCAGCTTACCGATGCCGTACGCCGCGCCCGTGACCAGCAGGCCCAGGCCCAGGCCGAGACCCAGGAACGCCAAACCGATATCCATTACTAATCCTCCTCCACGCTTTCCGCGCCCGGTGGACCGCTCATGCGGGCCTGTTGCGGGCGAAACCAGGTTTGCCTTCTTCTACTGCCCGAATCCGACGCCTAGTGCTCCGGATGCACCGCCGCGCCGATGAACACCACCGCCAGCATGGTGAACACGTACGCCTGCAGGAAGCACACCAGGATCTCCAGGATGCTCACGCCCAGCGCCAGCGGGATGCCGATGGCGAGGCCGGTGACGGCCGCGCCGGCGCCCGCGGCGCCGAAGATGCCCAGCTTCAGTACGTTGCCGATGATCAGGTGACCGGCGATCATGTTCGCGAACAGACGGACGCACAACACGAAGCACTTGATCATCGGCCCGATCAGTTCAAGCACGAAGAGCACCGGCCACAGCCACCAAGGCACGCCGTGCGGCACCAGGTGGACCCAGAAGCTCACGACGCCCTGCTTGTACATGCCCAGAATCAGGATCAGGACGAAGACCGAACCGCCCAGCGCGCCGGTGACCGAGATGCTGGCGGTGGCGCCGTGGAAGAACCAGGGCACCATGCCCGAGAAGTTGCAGGCCAGGATCACGAAGAAGTAGGTGAGGAACAGCGGCGTGTAGGGCACCAGGTGCTTTCCGCCGATGGGCTTTACCAGTTCGTCGCGCACGAACACGATCAGGGCCTCGACCGCGTTCGCCAGCTTGCCCTTGGGCGCCTCGTCGCTCTTTACGGCGACCAACACCTTGCGGGTGACGGCCATAATGACCACGAACAGCAGCACCGCGACAACCGTCAGGTCCTGCATGTAGCGGGTGAACTCGAGCTTGAACGGACCGACCATTCGCGGCTCGTATCCGGCCACCGCGACACCGTGGTGGTACGGATGGGGGACGATCTTGCCGTCCGTGCTCAGGCCCATCACCACGTGGTCCAGGATGTGGTGGGACGCGTCGAATTCCTTGACCTTCCCGTGGCCTTCGCCCGCGCCGTGCGCTTCGTGGCCCGCAGGAGCCTCGTGCGCGCCGTCGGCGGCTTCGTGGCCGGCTTGCTCTGCTGAGGACTTGGCCGCTTCGGACATGCGTTCCTAAGCCTTTGTGCCTTGAACCGGTGTTCCGCGGTACAGCACGGACGTTTCCCAGAAATGCAGAACGGCGTACACCGCCGCCATGCTGTACATCGCCGCCGACTGCTCCGAACCGAACTGGCGCCAGAAGCCCATCACCAGCGCGCCCAACATCGCCAAGCGCACCAGCATGCCGAGGCCCCAGAGGCCCCAGACATCCCAGCGGCCCATCTTTCCGTCCGGCGACTTCTTGTGCGCGCGCAGGATGACACCGACAAACACCAACCCTGCCACGCCGATCAATCCGCCGCCCAGAGCGCCCGCGTAGACCTCGACGGGCGGCCCCACCGTCTCGGCGCAGGCAATCACGCCGCCCGCCAAACCCAAGCCGATCGCCGCCAACTCGATCGAGATACGCACGCCGAATCCCACGCCCGCCTCCGAACTCAAGCGGTCTCCTTCAACAGGTGGTAGGTCGCAAGGCCCACCCCAAGCAGCGTGCAGACCGTCACCGCCCAAGGATCCCACCCGTACTTCCCGTCCAGCCAGTAGCCCACCCAGGCGAAGAGTCCCACCGTCGCGGCGAACTGCAGGCCCACGCCCATGAAGCGGACCGCGTTCAGGCCCGGCGGACCGTCCTTCCCGCCCGCCCCGGCGCCTTTCGGCGGCGGCGGCGAACCGGGCGATGTTCCCGCGGGCGTCCGCTTCTGCTCTTCGGGCGCCTCGGGCATCGCAGGTCCTTTAAATGGAGGACCGCTCAGGTGTTACGATTTGCGCCTGGACCGTTCCCGCTGCACTTTGGGATGCATCCATCGGCGCCAGTCGCTCGCCCTGCCCCGCCTTGGCGGCGAACGCAAAAGCAAATGGCGGCCCAATGGGATGCGCTCACCAGGTGCATCTTCCGGGAACGCAAAGGCGACAACTTTTAATGAGCAGAAGCCGTATAAGTTAGCAAACTGCTAGTGTCAAGGAGAGGCTTGCCGCGCGGCAGAAAATTCATGCGCAAAGGCGCTTCGATGCTGACGATTCCGCGCCGCAAAGCGAGGGGCTCGTCCGTCGAACCCGGAGGCCCAACAATGCCAACTGCACGCAAGACAACAGGTTCCACGCGCACCCCCGCGCCCTCCCTGGCCGCCTTGCTCCTTTTATGCGCGTCGTGCGCGCTCGTCCACGCCGCCGCAGAAAAACCTTTTTATGTTTGGTGGGAAGGCGAGGCCGCTGCCGAACACAACTTCTCGAACCAGGCTTTCTCGGTCTCGTGGCTCAAGAAAAAGGAAGGCTTGAGCGGCGAGAACTGGCTCAACAACGGCGGCAAGCGCGGCAAGGACGAGGTCTTCGCGAAGTACAAGATCGACGTGCCGGCCGACGGGACCTACAACTTCTACGCGCGCAAGTTCTGGAAGCACGGGCCCTTCAAGTGGCGCTTCGATACAGGTGAATGGAAGTCTTGCGGTCGTGACGTGGGGCTGCTGGACAGCTTCGAGTTCCAGACCCACATCTGCGCGAACTGGATCAGCCTCGGCGCGGTGGACCTGAAGAAGGGCGCGCACGCCTTTGAACTGCGGCTGCTGGCGCAGGAAGGCGAGGACGCCGCAGCCTGCTTCGACTGTTTCGTGCTCACGCCGGGGCCCTTCACCGCGCGCAGCAACATGAAGCCGGACCAGAAGAGCGGCCTCGCCGCGCCGGGCTGGTGGGCCTTCGAACCCGACCCCGACGCGTTCGGCAAGGACGCGCTGCTGGATCTGCGCGAACTCAACGAGAAGGAAGCCGGCGCGACGGGCTTCGTGAAGGCCGCCGGCGACGGATTCGCACTGGGCGACGGCACTCCGGTGCGCTTCTGGGCGGTCAACTGCGGGCCGGGCATCGTGCAACTGGCGTCCGCGCAAGTCGATTACCTCGCCGCGCGCCTGGCCAAGTGCGGCGTGAACATGGTCCGCTTTCACGGCGCCATCTTCGACCCGAACGCCCGCGACCCCGCGCAGGTCGATGCCGCGTTCCTCGCCAAGCTGCATTACTTCATCGCCGCGCTGAAAAAGCAGGGCATCTACACCAAGCTCAGCTTCTATTTCCCGCTCTGGTTCGACGTGAAGCCGGCCTATGGCCTGGGCGGCTATGACACGATCCAGAACAAGAAGCCCTTCGCGCTGCTCTACTTCGAACCGCGCATGCAGCAGATCTACAAGAGCTGGGCCAAGGCGCTGCTGACCGCCGTCAATCCACACACCAAGCTCGCGCCGGGGCAGGATCCTGCGGTGGCGATCGTCGAAGTCATCAACGAGGACAGCTTCTTTTTCTGGACCTTCGGCGAGAAGAACATCCCCGCCGCGCAGATGGCGAAACTGGAGCGGCAGTTCGGCGCATGGCTGGCCAAGCGCCACGGCTCGCTGGCCAAGGCCCTGGGCCAATGGCCGGGCACCAAGCACAAGGACGACGACGCGGCCGGCGGGCGCGCGGGCCTCTTCGACGCGTGGCACATGACTGCCGACGGCGCGGGCAAGGGCGCGCCGGACAAGCGCGCGCGCATCGGCGAGCAGGTGCGCTTTTTGGCCGAGACGCAGCGCGACTTCTACGCGCAGACAGCGAAGTTCTTTCACGAGGAATGCGGCGCGAAGAACCTGGTCAGCGCAAGCAACTGGAAGACCGCCGACGAGCGCGTGCTGCAGCCCGTCGAACGCTGGACCTACGCCGCCGGCGACGTGATCGACCGCCACGCCTACTTCGGCGGCAAGCACAGCGGCCCGCGCGCCAGCTACGCCGTCAGCGTGGGCGATACCTTCGGCGACCGCGCCGCCGTGCTGGACCCGGCCGCCGCGCCGCTGGGCGTCGTAACCACCGCCGGGCACCCGCAGATCGTAAGCGAGATCGGCTGGACGATGCCCAACCGCCTGCGCGCAGACAACGCCTTCCTGCTCAGCGCTTACGGCGCGCTGCAGGGCATCGACGCGTACTTCCTGTTCGCCGTCAACGGCCCGGACTGGGCCTCGGACACACCGAAGTTCCCGGTCTCGGTGCCCAGCGTGCTGGGCCAGTTCCCCGCCGCGGCCCTGCAGTACCGGCGCGGCTATATAAAGCAGGCGGCCCCCGTCTTCGAGGAGACTCTGCGCCCCGACGACCTCTTCGCCTTGAAGGGCTCGGGCGCTGCGGAGGACCAGAGCCTCGACGCGCTGCGGGCCGCCGATGCCCCCGGGGGCGGGAATGCCCGCGGCGGTGCGGCGCTGGATCCGCGCGCCTTCCTGGTCGGCCGCGTGGTGCGGCGGTTTGCGGACTCGCCCTCGCCGCCGAAAGCCGGAGACCTCAATCCTTACGTCGACGGCGGGAAGAAGCTGATCAAGAGCGCCACCGGCGAGCTGAACTGGGACTACGGCACGGGCCTGGTCACGATCAACACGCCAAAGGCGCAGGGCGTGACGGGCTTCCTGAACAAGGCCGCCTCGATCGACGCGGCCGACGTGAGCTTCGCATCGAAGAACGAGTACGCCACGCTGCAGGCCGTCTCCCTGGACGGCCAGCCGCTGAAGAGTTCCAAGCGCATCCTCGTGCAGGCCTTCACCGAGGAACAGCCCTACGGCTGGCGCGTGGACGACGCCGGCAAGATCCAGGACCTGGGCGGCCCGCCGCTGAACGTGAAGAAGATCGACGCGCGCATCACCTTCAGGATTTCAATCGCCACGGCGACGGCGCTCGACGAGCACGGCTACCGCAAGGCCGAACTGAAGGTCCTGCGCAACCCGGACGGCTCGGTCACCGTCATGCTTCCGCCCGACGCGCTGTACGCGATCGTCACGCGCTGACGGCGCGCCTTGCCCGGGGTGCCAAAGCCCCGTACAATCCCTTCCTTTCCCGTACCAGACGAGCGGAGCAGCCCGGCGCGTGGCACGAGCAGACGCAGGCAACGGCGGACGCCGCAAGAGCGTTCCCATCTGGCCGACCCTGAAGCCGCCCGTCCCGCGCGCGGCGATGCCGCGGCACGTCGCGATCATCATGGACGGCAACGGGCGCTGGGCGCGTCAGCGCGGCCTGGTGCGCATCCGAGGGCACGAAGCCGGCGTCGAGGCCGTGCGCGACGTGGTGCGTTACTGCGGGCAGACCCATGTGCAGGCCCTAACGCTGTACGCCTTTAGCACCGAGAACTGGCAGCGCCCGCGCAAGGAAGTGCAGTACCTGATGCGCCTGCTCAAACGCTATCTCGTCGAAGAGCTAGATGAACTCCACGCCAACAAGGTGCGGCTGACGTCCATCGGAGGCGTGCACCGCCTGCCCGGCGATGTGCTCTCATGCCTCGAGAAGGCGCAAACCCACACCGCCGGCAATTCTGGTTTGACGCTGTGCCTGGCGCTGAGCTACGGATCCCACGAGGAACTCCTGGACGCCGCGCGCGACCTTTCCGCACAGGCCGCGCGGGGAGACCTGGCGCCTGAACGCATTGACGCGGCCGCCGTGGAAGCTGCGCTGCACAGCGCGGGCATCCCGCCGGTGGACCTGCTGATCCGCACGGCGGGCGAACGCCGCGTCAGCAACTTCCTGCTCTGGCAGGCCTGCGACGCGTTCTTCCACGTCACCGACACGTGCTGGCCCAACTTCCGCCGCGCCGACGTGGCCGAAGCCATCCACGCGCTGGCGGCGGCGCCTTCGGACGTTGAGCCCCGGTAGTCGCGCATGCTGCTCAAACGCTTCCTCGCCGCCATGGCCATGATCTTGCTGCTGATCGCGGCCATGTGGTTCGATTACTCGTATCTCACGGGCAGTTGGCTTCTGCACTCCTATTTTCTCATTGTAGCGTTCCTGGCCTTCCGCGAGTTCTGGCCGATGTGCCGAGCGGCCGGACACCAGACCTTCTCGAACTGGGGCACGCTGGCCGGCTGTGCGCTGGTCGCGGCGCACTGCTGGACGATGCACAACGCCGGGCTGAACCGTTTCACCACCAGCGAGAACATGACGGCGGCCTTCAAGCTCTCGCAGGACGCCAACAACCTGCTCAACTTCGCGATGGCGGCGGCAGTGCTGGGGGCGTTTCTGCTGACCGCGCACCGCCGGAAGTACCCGGCCAGTTTGGGCGGCCTGGGGGTGACCTGCCTGGGCCTGATCTACCTCTGGTTCCTGCCGTCCTTCGTGCTGAAACTCCGCCATATGGGCACCGACAGCTACATCGGCGGCAACGACTGGAACACCTTCGGGACCAAGATGGTGATCGCAACCATCGTGGTATCAAAAGGGTGCGACGTGGCCGCCTACTTGGTCGGGCGCAAGGTCGGGAAACACAAAGCCTTCCCGATGCTGAGCCCCGGGAAGACCATCGAGGGCGTGTTAGCCGGATTGCTGGGCAGCATGGGGCTTGCTCTAATTCTAAGAATGGACTGGCTTTCCGTGTTTCCCGCCGAGTATTTTAACATTTGGGAGACTTTGATATTTGGACTTTTGGTAGGTTTTTCGGGTATGATGGGTGACTTGGCCGAGAGCGTCCTTAAAAGGTCAGCAGGCGTAAAGGACGCCGGGCAGGTGATCCCCGGCTTCGGCGGCATGATGGACGTCATCGACAGCCTGGTCGTTGCCGGACCCGTGGCCTACTTCCTGGTCCCGCTGTTTCTGAAGTACTGAGGGGGTCCACGGACGGTTCCTGGAGGGCAGTAAGACAAGCGTGCGCAAGACGATCGATCTGGAAGACCTTTCCGTCGCCCGGACCCTCTTCGGGGCCGGCGACCGCCACCTTCGCCGTATCCGCGATGCCCTCGGCATTAACGTTGTCGCGCGCAAGGAGTTCCTGCACCTCGACGGTGCCGAGAACAGCGTCGACAAGGGCGTGCGCGCCGTGCAGGGGCTTCTGCGGATCGTCCGCAAGAGCAACCACCTGGACAACGACGACGTGGACCGGGTCTTGGCCTCCGTCCAGAACAACCACGCACGCGGCAGCCAGCGCCACCAGCCGGCCGTCGAAGGCGACGAACTGCTGGCCGGGCGCGTGCGCGCGCTCAGCGGCGGGCAAGACACGTACATCGAGGCGATCCGATCGCACGACATCGTCTTCGCCATCGGCCCGGCGGGTTCGGGCAAGACGTACCTCGCCGTGGCCATGGCCGTCGACGCGCTGATGCGCAACCGCGTGCACCGCCTGATCCTGGTGCGCCCGGCGGTGGAAGCCGGCGAGCACCTGGGCTTCCTGCCCGGCGACCTGCGCGAGAAGGTCAATCCGTACCTGCGCCCGCTCTACGACGCGATCCACGATCTGCTGGGCCCGCAGCAGGTGACGCGAATGCTCGAGCAGGGCGTCATCGAGGTCGCGCCGCTGGCCTTCATGCGCGGCCGCACGCTCAACAACGCCTTCGTGATCCTCGACGAAGCACAAAACACCACGCCCAAGCAGATGAAGATGTTCCTCACCCGCCTCGGGCGCGACGCCCGAGCCGTCGTCACCGGCGACATCACGCAGGTCGACCTTCCGGAAGGCGACCGTTCGGGCCTGGCCCACGCGCAGGAGGTGCTGAAAGGCATCGACGACGTCGCCTTCGTGCTCCTGCAGCGCCAAGACATCGTCCGCCACCCACTGGTCCAACGCATCGTCGACGCCTACGACGAAAACGAGCGGTCAAAGATGCCGCTGCTGGACGGCATGAAAGAGTAGCGTGGAGCGCGAGCGGTGAGCTTCTGGGATACCCTCCTCGGCCGAACCGGGCCACGTCGCGGACGCGCGGCGCTGACCCAGACCGGCATCCACGAACGCCTGCGCCTGGAGACGAGCAAGGGCCGCGACCGCCGCCCGGCGCTGGGCTTCGCGGGCGTAGTAGTCTGCGTACTCTTCGCCGCCACCGTCGTCGTGATCCTGGACCACGACGTGCCGCCGCCTCGCCTGAAAGCCGGACAGCGCGCACCGTCCGCGCTCGTCGCGCGCACCGCCTTCTCCTACCAGGACCCGGACTGGCTGAACAAACAGCGGAGCCAGGCGGCCGACGAAGTCCCCTACGTCTTCCGGGGCAAGGACCAGTGGCGCACGGAAGTCACCGCGCGCCTGGAAGAACTCTGTTCGATCGCCGAGTCCGCGCCCAACGCCGATCGCGCCGTCGAGATGGCCGGCGCCTCGCAGATGGACCAGGTGCTGGTGCGCCAATTGTATGGCTTCGAGCACCAGGGCCAGACGAAGGTTCTGAGAAAGCTCCTACTGGAACCCATCAACGATTCACTCAGCAGGCTCGTTCAGGAAGGCGTGCTTTCCGAGGTTGACTACAAGGACGCCCTGCAGCACTGGGAGCTGTACGGGCGCCTGCAGGGCAAGCCCAACCCCGAGATCCTGAAGCTCTCCAGCACAGACACCGCCCGCGACGCGCGCCTAGCCACGATCGACCTCACCAACGAACTCAGCGTCGCGCGCAACGAACGCCTGTTCCGCGTACTGGCCTCCCGCGGCCTGCCCGCCGAACTGCAAAGCGCCTTGCGCAACTACTTCATCACCAACTTCACGCCTTCGCTGGTGAAGGACAACGTAGTACGGCAAAAGCTGAAGGAGAAAGCGCGCGCCGCCGTCCCCGACACCAATCGGGAGATCAAGGAAGGCGAAATCCTGCTGGGCGAAGGCGATCCGGTCACCAACGAAGACCTGCGCAAGCTGCGCGAGCACGCCCGCGCCTTCAAGGCACAGCTCTCGACGGGCAAACGTTTCCTGAACCTGCTGGGGCTCGCGACGCTCGCGGCCGCTTCCATCTTCCTCTTCGTGCTGCTGCTGCGCCGGCTGCACCCCGGTGCCTTCCGCCGCCGCTCGGGCCTGGTGCGCCTGGCCCTGGCGATCCTCGCCGTGCTGGTGACAGCCAAGGCGTTCTTCTACAACGACATCTCCGGGCAGCTGGTGCCGGTGGCGTTCGTATCGGTCATCGCTTCGCTGGCTGTCTCGCAGGGCGCGGCCATCGCGACCAGCGTGCTGCTCGCCGTCCTGGTCGGCTTCGCCGCCGGGGGGAACTCCTCGCTGATGCTGGCGCTGATGTCCGGCAGCATCGTTGCCGCGCTGCCGGCGCGGAACCTGCAGAGCCGCTGGGATCTGCTGCGCTACGGACTTTACGGCGGCCTGACGCAGGGCGCGGTTGTCGCGGGGCTTTCGCTGATCGACGTGGGCGGCACGTACACGCCGTTCCTGCCCGAAGCGCGCTGGGGCCTGCTGAACGGCATCGCCTGCGGCCTGCTGCTGACGGCGCTGCTGCCGCTGATCGAGGTCCTGTTCGGGATCATCACCAACATCCGCCTCTTCGAACTCAGCGACATCAACCGCCCCGCCCTGCGCAAGATCATGCTCGAAGCCCCCGGCACGTGGGCGCACACCCTGCAGGTCGCGTTCCTGGCCGAGCCCGCCGCCGAGGCCATCGGCGCCAACGCGCGGCTGGTGCGCGCAGGCGTCTACTACCACGACCTGGGCAAGACGCTGAAGCCCGAGTACTTCGCCGAGAACCAGATGGACGCCGAGGCGCGCCACAAGCGCCTGGCTCCGTCGGTGAGCGCGCTGATCATCACCGGCCACGTGAAGGACGGCATTGAGCTCGCGCGCGAATTCGGCCTGCCGCAGCAGATCATGGACTTCATCCCCGAGCACCACGGCACAACCCTGGTGCGGTACTTCTTCCACACCGCCAAGAAGAAGGCCGAGGAGAGCGAGCCCGGCGGTGGCGGCGAGCAGGTCGAGGAAGCCTTCTTCCGCTACCCCGGCCCCAAGCCGCAGTCGCGCGAGACCGCCGTCGTGATGCTGGCCGACACCATCGAGGCCGCCACCCGCACACTCGAAGCGCCCAGCGCCACGCGCCTGCGCACCTTCGTCCACGAACTGATCATGGACAAGCTCCTCGACAACCAGTTCGACGAATGCGAGATCACCTTCCGCGACCTCGCCATTGTCGAAGAGGTCTTCCTGCGCGTGCTCGTCAGCCGCTTCCACCAGCGCCCGCTCTATCCCGACCAGGAAGGCGAGCCGCCCAAGCCTCCGCGCGACGAGACCCAGGGCGGCGGCGCGCCCTCCGGCAGCAACGGCGGCGGCCAGCGCCACGACACGCCCCCGCCGGGCGGCAAGCCCAAGGGCAGCGGCGATTCGGGCCTCCGGTCCGCGCAGGGCAGCAAGCCGCCCAGCGACCCCAAGATCCCCGCCTACAGCCGCAACGCCCCCGACCGCCGCAACGGCTGAGCCATGCCTGCACGCCGCCAGCGCCGGACCAGGAAGAACGCCGCACCGGCGTTTCGCGTGCTGTTGAGCAAACGCCCCGGCGCGCCCAAGGCGTGCACGCGCGCGCTGCTCCAGCGCCTCTTCGCGCAAGCCTGGGCCCTTACGCCCGCCACGCGGCGCCCGCGGCTTAAGGGAGCCCGTGCCGCGGCCGTCGACGCGCTGCTGGTGGACGATGCCGAGATCGCAGAGCTCAACGCCCGCCATCTACGCCACCGCGGCCCCACCGACGTACTCTCATTTCCCATCGGCGACGAGGATCCGATTCGCAGGGCCTACTTCCTGGGCGAGATCGTCGTCTCGTTCGAGACCGCCGAACGCGAAGCCGCCGAGCGCGGCCTGCCGGCGCGCGAGGAGTGGGCGCGCTACCTGGTGCACGGCTTCCTGCACCTGCTGGGCTACGGCGACCGCACGCCTCGGCTGCGCGCGCGGATGGAGGCGCTGCAGGAACGCATCCTGCTGAAAGCCCGCATCCGGCGTTGTTGAATCGGGCAAAGCCGCCTATGCTGCCGGGCGCTTCACGAAAACCCTGGAACCCGGGAACGCCGCCGTGCCGCTGCCCGATTACGTCACCGTCGTGCCGCCCCGCGCCGCCGCGGAACCGCCCGTGGTCTCGGTGGTGATCCCCGCCTACAACGAGTCCAAGCGCATCGGCCCGTACCTCGACCACATCGCCGCCTACATTGCCGGGAAAAAGATCGCCATGGAGGTCCTGGTCGCCAACGACGGCAGCCGGGACGACACCGCCGCCTTCGTGCGCGCGAAGATGGAAACCCATTCGCACCTGGGCCTGGTGGACTATGCACAGAACCGCGGAAAGGGCCACGCCGTGCGCATGGGGATGCTCGCCGCGCGCGGGCACCTGCGCCTGTTCGCAGACGCCGACGGCTCCACGCCCATCGCGGAACTCGAGCGCCTGCGCGCGAAGATCGAACGGGAAGGTTTCGATATCGCGGTGGGCAGCCGCCAGTACCGCAGCCCGGAAGTGCAGCGCGAAATCAAATTCCACCGCTACGTCATCGGCCAGGGTTTCCGCATCCTGCGCCGGATCTTCCTCCGGATCGACGTGCTCGACAGCCAATGCGGATTCAAGCTCTTTTCGCAGCGCGCCGCGGAGGCGATCTTCCCGCGAACAAAGATCGACGGCTTCGCCTTCGATGTCGAGCTGCTGCACCTGGCCGGGCGCGCGGGGTTCAAGACGGCCGAGGTCGCCGTTAACTGGCACGACACCGCCGACAGCCGGGTGAACCTGCTGACCGACCCGTTCAAGATGTTCCTCGACATGCTGCGCGTCCGCGGCCTGCACCGGAAGACGTCCTTCGACGGGGCCGGCAGGTCCTAAACCATGGAAGAAGAACTCTTCGACGCCATCCACGAGCACGCGGACAAGCACTGGTGGTTCCGCGGCCGCAAGCGCATCCTCTTCTCGCTGCTCGACCGCTTCCACCCCAGGCGCGAAGGCGCCGTACTGGACCTGGGCTGTGGCGTCGGCAACCACCTCCAGGCCCTGGCGCGCTACGGCACCGTGCATGGCGCGGATCCCTCGCAGCGGGCGCTCGCTTTCTGCCGCCAGCGCTTCGAAGGGCCGCTCTCCGAGGTCTGGCTGCCGGACACCTTTCCGTACGCCGACGAGACCTTCGACCTCGTCGTGATGTTCGACGTGCTCGAACACATCCGCGACGATGCCGAATCCCTGCAGCGCATCATCCGCTCGCTGAAACCCGGCGGCAC
Source organism: Planctomycetota bacterium (assembly GCA_023150555.1). GTDB lineage: Bacteria > Planctomycetota > SZUA-567 > H5-PLA8 > H5-PLA8 > JAKLKQ01. The sequence continues at coordinate 66,619 of JAKLKQ010000005.1, read as the reverse complement.
GCTGGCGCTGACCGTGCCCGCGCTGATGTGGCTGTGGAGCTACCACGACGAGGAGCACCACCATTTCCGGCGCTACCACCGCCGCCCGCTGCGGCACCTGCTCGAGGCCTCCGGATTTGAGGTGCTGAAGGTCTCGTACATGAACTCCCTGCTGCTCCCGTTGATGGGCGCCGTGCGCCTGCTGTTGCGCCCCAAAACGTGGAGCGCCCGCGACCTGGCCAGCGGCACGCGCTTCCCGGCGCGACTGCTTGAGCACGTCCTCTCCTTCGAGCGCCACCTGCTGCGCTGGTTCAACCTGCCCCTGGGCGGCTCCCTGGTCGCCGTTTGCCGCCGCCCGAAGGACCTCAAGCTCGCGCCCTGGCTCAAGAAGGCCGGCGTCAGCGGCCAGCGCCGCGCCGTCGTGGGCGAAGGCCCCTCCGAAAAACGCCCGGCCTGAGCCCCCGCCAAGCCCCCCGTCGACAAACGCGCATCGGGATGGGACAATAAATAGATGGCCATCGTGAAAGACGACGTCCAGGTCCTGCGCATCTACGAGCACGCCAACTCGAGCCTCGTACTGGTGCTGCTGGGCCGCCGCCTGGGGCAAATGCGCGTGCTGGCGAAGGGCGCGCGGCGCTGGCTGCGGCGCGGCTTCGAAGGCGGCTTCGACCTGCTCGCGCGCGGCGAGCTGCTCGCCTACGCCCGCCGCAACGAACAACTGTGGATCTTCAAGGAGTGGGACGAAAACCTGCGCCCGCGCGGGATGGGGCGCTCCCTCGAAGCCCTGCGCACCGGCAGCTTCCTCTGCGAACTCGCCGAGGCCCTGACGCGCGAAAGCGCCGGGGCCGAACCCGTGCCCGAGGACGGCGGGCACCTGGCGCTCTTCGAGTTGCTCGCGCAGTGCGCCGCCGACCTCGACCGCGGCACGCCCGAAGGCCCCCTGGTGCTGCACTTCACCCTGCGAGCGCTGGCCGACGCCGGTCTCCTGCCCGACCTGCAGGCGTGTTCGACGTGCGGCACGCCGCTGCTGGAACGCGGGCGCGCGCTGGCTGCGCGGCTGAGCTACCGCGGCCTGGAATGCCAGGAGTGCCTCGCCAGCGAGGCGCTGGAGGCACTGCCCGCCAGCGCTCCGCCGCCGCAGAGCGTGCGCCAGCTGGCGCGCAGCAACGACGCGGAGGTCGACGGCAGACCCTCGAATAGCGGCGGGCGCGCGCTGGTGTGGCTCTCGCCCGACGCACTGGGCGCGCTGGCCTTCGTGCAGCGCACCGGCAAGGGCGTACGGCTGAGCCGGCGGGCCGCCGACGCCGCGGCCCGCGCGCTGCGCGTGCTGGTGCACGGCGCGCTCGAACGCGACCTGCACACGCTGCCCGGTGCGCTGCAGGCCGTGCGCGCGATGGGACGCTAAGAATCCGAGAATAAATCACTGCAGGCAGTAGAGGAACTTATTCCAGCTTCCGAAGATCAGCACGCCGTCGACGATGACCGGGCTGGTCAGTACCGCATCTGCGCCGTCGTCGTCCTTGAAGGTCCACTTGATCTTGCCGGTCTTCAGGTCGGCGGCGAACAGGCGCCCGTCGAGGCTCCCGAAGTAGACCAGGCCGCCTGCGATGCTGGGCTCGGCGAAGATCTTGTCCCCGGTGCTGTAGCGCCACTTCTGCTTGCCGGTCTTGACGTCGACGGCGTAGAGGTTGCCGTCTTCGCTGCCGAAGTACACGATCCCGTCGTAGACGGCCGGCGACGAGTAGACGCGCCCGCCGGTGTCGAAGGTCCACGCCGGCTTCTCGGTCTCGATGTCGAGCGCGTAGAAATTCCCGTCGGCGCTGCCCAGAAAGACGATGCCGTCGGAAATGGCGGGCGTGGTGGAGATTCCGTTGCCGGTGTGGAAGTTCCACTTCTCCGCGCCGGTCAGGCGGTTGAGCGCGTACAGGTTGCCGTCGTCGCTGCCGAAATAGATGGTGTCGCCGTCGATGGTGGGCGCCGAGCCGATGTAGCCCTTGGTGCGGAACATCCACAGCGGCTTGCCCACGTCGGCCTTGACCGCGTAGAAGTTCCGGTCCGCGCTGCCGAAGTAGACGACGCCGTCCTGCACAGCCGGCGAACTGGCGATCTTGCCGCCGGTCTTGACGTTCCACTTCTCCTGGCCGGTCTTGATGTCCAGCGCGTAGAACCTGTCGTCGCTGGCCCCGAAGTAGATCGTTCCGTTGTCGATGGCCGGGGCGGTGCCGATGCCCTTGTCGACCTTGAAGGTCCAGCGCTGCTCGCCCTTGGCCAGGTCCACGGCGTAGAAGTTGCCGCCCATGCTGCCGAAGAAGACCAGGCCGTCGCAGACCGCCGGCGTGGAATAGATCCAGCGCTCGGTCTCGAACTTCCAGCGAATCTTCGGCCGCTTCTGCAGGCCGTCGTTGTAGTAGACGCCGGTGTGGCGCGGTGTGGCGCGGTAAATGCTGCCCTGGATTTTGGGGTCGACCGGCGGCTTCTCGGGCGGCGACTCGGTAACGACGCCGTCGCCGTTAACCTTCTCGCCTTCCTTGGGCGCTTCGCCGGTCTTGGCCGTCTGTTCGGCAGCTTCGGGCTGTTCGGTCTTGACGGGTTCTTCGGCCCGGCTCGCGGTACATACAAGAAGGCTCAGCAGCAGGGGAACGAGGAATGCCGGGAGTCGCCGCATGGTGAGGAACCTCGGTCCGGCCGCCGGTCTAGCTGGAAGTCGTCTGGACGCCCTTAGGAACTTTGTGCATTCCTTCGGGAGCCTATCACATCGAGGTAGGCTGCCAAGACACGATTTCCTCTCCTGCATACCCCACTCACCATTCTCCAACGTGCTTGCCCTGCAAAAACTTCACTTTGGGGCGCTCAAGTGCATTCGGCTTTTGATTAGCTCGCCTTCCGAAGCGCAACTGCTTGAAGGAGATGGGCCGATCGGATAAGGCCGTGTACATAATGATCCTAGTCACCGGCGCCACGGGATTCCTGGGCAATCATGTCGCCCGCGCCCTGGTCGCGGAAGGCGAGGCCGTTCGCGTGCTGGTCCGCGCCTCCAGCAACCTCAAGCTGCTCGAAGACCTGCCCGGCCTGGAGCACGCCACCGGCGACCTTCGCGACCGCGCGTCGCTGCTGCGCGCCGCGAAGGGGTGCTCGCGCCTGTTTCACGTCGCCGCCGACTACCGCTTCGACGTAGCCGACCCCGAGGAAACCTACCGCACCAACGTCGAAGGCACGAAACATCTGATGGAAGCCGCTGCCGAGGCCGGTGTCGCTCGCATCGTCTACACCTCCACAGTGGGCTGCATCGGGCTGCCGGCCAGCGGCGCACTGGGCACCGAGGAAACGCCCGTCGCGCTGAAGGACATGGTCGGCACGTACAAGCGCACCAAGTTCCAGGCCGAACAAGCGGTGCTGGAGATGGCGGCCCAGGGCCTGCCGGTGGTGATCGTCAACCCCACGGCGCCCGTCGGCGAACGCGACCTGCGGCCCACGCCCACCGGCGAGATGATCCTGCGCTTCCTGCGGCGCAAGATGCCTGCGGTGATCGACACCGGCCTGAATCTGATCGACGTGCGCGACTGCGCGAAGGGGCACCTGCTGGCCTGCGAACGCGGGCGCACGGGCCAGCGCTACATTCTGGGCTGCAAGAACCTTCCGCTGGTGGAGATCGCCCGGACCCTGGCGCGCATCACGGGGCTGCCGGCGCCCAAGGTGGAACTGCCGTACGCCGTGGCATGGCTCGCGGGCTGGTTCGACACAACGATCAGCCTGCGCCGGGACAAGACGCCGTCGATCAGCTTCGAGGCCGTGCGCATGGCGCGGAAGCGCATGTTCGTCGACGCCGCGAAGGCCGTGCGCGAACTGGCGCTGCCGCAGACGCCGCCCGAAGAACCCCTCGCGCGCGCGGTGGACTGGTTCCGCGCGAACGGCTACGTCTGACGGACCCTACTGAGACCCATGTGCTGCGATCGCCTCGGTCTTCGCCGCTTCCGGCGCAGCGGGGGCTTCGGTTTTCTCCGCTTCGGGCCCAGCTGCCTTGCCGCACTCCGGACAAAACTTCGAGTTTGCGGGAACGTTCTTGCCGCAGTGTGGACAAATTGCGATAGACTGATCCTCAGGCGAGGCGGGTGATAGAGACACCGCTTGCAACTGCGGCGAATCCACCTTCATCTCCATGACCTTCCAGGCGCCGCCCTCCCAGCGCAGTTTCACCGCAATCGTCGCCTGCCCCTTCTCGAACCGCGCGTTATACGATGCCGTTGCCGTCTTGACGCCATTTACGTTTGAGGCATTGAAGTTGGCGTTGTCGAGCGACGCGAACTTCCCGAGTTTGTCGTTGTATAGCGCCTTCATGCCTAGCCATTGATCCTTGCTCACATTGGTTTGGAATTCGCTTGTCGTAAACTGATCGTAAACGCTGCCCCACTGGTCGCCGTCGAGTGCTGAAAAATACTTGGTCATAGCCTGGGTCGTTTCACTTCTAAGTTCCAGGACCAGGTTGAATCCCCAGAAGGCAAGTCCCGCGCACCCGCCCAGGGCGGCGAGGGCCACCAAGCCGATGATCATGCAGCCGCTCTTCTTTTTGGGCTGTGCCGGCGGCAGGGCTCCGAACTGCTGCTGTTCGGTGGTCATTTGTTGCGTTCTCCGGTCGCGGAATACATAGGGGATCCCAAGACCCTACGCGCCGGTGCCGCGCCGTCCAGTGCTCAATCTTCCGCGAGGAAGTGCTCCATCCAACCCGTAAGTGCCCGGCGCTGGGGCGTGAAGCGCGCACGGATGCGCGGCGGCATGCAGAAGTGGTAGTTGTGCTGGGGCGAGTAGGTCATCACGTTGAAGTCGCGTGTCGTGTAATTGTAGTAGAGATTGGTGCGCGTGCCCCCGGTGGTCTTCTTCAGTCCGTTGTGCAGCACGGTCTCGCTGAACAGGAAGACGTCGCCCGCCCGCCCCGTCACGCGCACGCTGCCGGGCATCTCGGCGCTGTCGTAGGCTTTATGGTCGATATCGATGTTGCTCTTGTGGCCGCCGGGCAGGGCAAGCATGCAGCCGTCTTCCGGGCCGTTGTCGGTGAGGAACCAGACCACGTTCAGCATGCGCGAGTTGATTCGGCCGTTGCGGAACGTGTAGTGGCTCGGGTCGCGTCCGCGGTGCCAGTTGCCGCCCGGATCGCCCTCGCGCTTGGAGATCGACCAGGTATTCACCAACTGCGGCTCCTGCATGAACGCCTGCAGGAACGGCAGCACCTTGGGGTGGTCGATCAACTCGTCGAACCTCGGATCCAGCCGCAGCAGGCCGTTGAGGCGCGTGCGCCCGGTGGAAAGCGCCAGCGTCGGTTGCGGCGCATGTCCGTTCCAGGTGCGCTTCAGGCGCTCGGCCTCGTCGTAGGTCCGGCGCTCCAGCGCCTGCACCGTATCCAGCAGCGCGCGGCATTCGCCGGGCGAGAGCACGCTCTTCAGCAGCAGGAAGCCCTGCAGGTCGAAGAGAAAGCGGTCCGTCCCGGTGATTTCCACGGCGCGTGCTTCGGCCGTCTCGAGAGTTTCGGTGGACATGTACGATCCTCCTGTAGGCTCGGCGTGGGCGCCTTGCGTACCGGGCAACGGCGGCGCCCTTGCGATGCCGGACGCCCGGGATACAATCCTTAGAACACAAGAGAAGGATGCCCGGTCCGCCGCGCAAGGGCCATAGCGCGGCGTCGGTTGTATATGTCGGATTATACTGAGTTGGGCCACAGGGACGCGCCATGCCCTACCGGGTCCTGCGCCTGATGCCGGTGCCCGGCGAGTGGGAGCGCGCGCTGGACGAGCGCCTGCGCGCCGCCTGCCTGCGCGCCGGCGAGAGCCGCACCACGTTGTCCGGCGAATGGACGCACGTGCCCTTCGCGGTCATCGGCCAGAGCCTGGGCGCGCCCCTGCGCGTGCTGGTCGAAGACGGCCGCACCCAGCGCGTGACCGGCGGCGGCGCCTACATCCTTCCGCCGGGCAAACGATGGCGCGTGCAGATGGACCCCTCGAAGCTCAACGTCTTCCGCTGGTCGCATCTCTCGGCCACCTTCTTCGGCGGCGTGGACCTGTTCGACCTCTTCGACGCGCCGCTGGCCGTACCGCCGCAAACCGGCGCGCGCATCGGCCGCATCAACCGCGCCCTGGCTTCGACCGGCGCACGCGAAGGCGAGTTCCCCCTGCGCGCCCTCGCCGGACGGCGTCGCCTGGCGCTGGAACTGCTCGACGTAGTGCTGAGCGTCTCGGTGCTGCGGCCCGACGCCGCCCGGCGCCTGGTGCGCCACGCGCGCATCGAACCCGTGCTGCGCTACATGGAGTCGCACCTTGGCGCGCCCGTGCCGCGCGGGACCCTGGCGCGGATGGCGCATCTTTCCGAGAGCCGCTTTCACGACGTCTTCCGCGCCGCAACGGGCCAAGCGCCGCTGGCGTACTGGCAGCGCCTACGCCTGCAGCGCGCGCAGGAACTGCTCATCGCCGGCAGCGACAGCATCGCGGACGTCGCCAGCGCGTGCGGCTTCGGCGACGCGTTCCACTTCAGCCGCTTGTTCAAGGCCTTCTGCGGCCTTAGCCCGCGCGCCTACCGCGAGCAGCGCCGCCGGGAACTGGGCCCGTTGCTGGCAGCCCGTTGAGCATGGGCTGCCGAGCGCCCCGCAGCATCCCCGCTTTACCCTGCGTCGCGTGCGGATTAGGATGCCCGGGTCCCGCGAACGAGCCCCTTTGGAGATTCGTGCCATGGCCGTCGAGATCGATGTCGTCTACGAAGGCGACCTGCACTGCACCGCCACCCACGGCCCGTCGAAGAACACCTTAACCACCGACGCGCCGAAGGACAACCAGGGGCGCGGGGAGAGTTTCTCGCCGACGGACCTGGTCGCCACCGCGCTGGGCACCTGCCTGGTCACCATCATGGGCATCGTCGCCAAGCGCAACAACCTCGACATCGCCGGCACGACCGTTCGCGTCGAGAAGCACATGATCCAGGAGCCCGTACGGCGCATCGATCGCCTTCCCGTCACGATCACCGTGCCGAAGGCGAAATCCGCCAAGCTTTCCGATGACGACCGCAAGAAGATGGAACGCGCCGCGGCGCTGTGCCCGGTCAAAGCCAGCCTGCATCCGGACGTCAAGGTCGAGGTTCGCTACGTGTATGAAGCGTAAGACCCGCAGGAAGCCCGACGTCCGCCCCGGCACCCAGTCCAGCGCGCGCTGCCGGCGCCTGGAGCAGGCGATCAGCGCCCTGGAAAGGAAGTTCAGCGGCACCGGAGGCTTTCACGCCGTGCGCCTGGACACCGGCGAGGAAGCGGGCCTGAACGCCGACCGGGACTTCCCCACCGCCAGCAGCATCAAGATCGCCATCCTGGTAGAGGTGCTGCGGCAGGTTCAGACAGGCCGGCTGAAGTGGAAGCGGCGCTATTCCTACCGCCCGGCGACGGACATGGTGGGCGGTTCGGGCGTGCTGCGCTACCTCGACGGCGGCATGCGCCTGACCCTGCACGACTGGTGCGTGCTGATGATGTCCGTCAGCGACAACGTCGCCACCAACGTGCTGATCGACATCGCCGGCGTCAATGCCATCAACCGGAACCTCAAGCGCAATGGCATCGCCCCGCTGTGGCTACGGGGCAAAGTCTTCCGCAAGAACGCGCGCCCCAAGGGCACCCGCCATTTCGCCCAGGGCACTCCGCGCGCGTGGACCACGCTGATGGGAAAACTGGTTCGTGGCGAGATGCTTTCCAAAAAATACACGGAGGAAGCTCTGCGCATCATGCGCATCCAGGCCTACATCACCGGCATCCGCAAGAAGATCCCGCTCAACCCGTGGGAAGAGATCGACCCGAAGCGCGACCGCCGGAAGGTCTGGATCGCCAGCAAACCCGGAGGTTTCCGCGGCTTCCGCGGCGAAATCGGCGTCATCCACCTGCCCGGCGACCGCTACCTGGCGCTGGCCGTGCTGGGCGAGAACTGCAAGGACCTACGCTGGGCGCCGGACAACGAGGGCAACTCGTTCGTCTCCGACTGCGCATACGAAATTTGGAAAGCGCTGAAGGACTGATCTAATGTTCCCATGGCTGAAGACCTTGGGCCTTGCTGCGGCGACGCGCGAAGAGGCCAAGGCCATCGCGGCGGCGTGCGACGCCCTTTCCAGCGACCAGGCCAACCGCGTGGCGTACGACCGAATCTACGGCATGGGCCGCGCCGGCGCCGAACACCTGCTCAAGAGCTATCAGGAATTCTCAAACCTCAAGCTGATCGTCTCCACCGGCTACTGCGGCGGCCTGCGCCTGGGCCTGGAGCCCGGCGCGCTGGTGCTGGCCGAGTGCGTCCTTGACGCTGAAGAAAAGGATGCAAATGCCGACTTCGAGACCCTTCCAGCGCTGCGTGGCCTGGTGCTCGATGCCCTGCAGGCCGCGGGGCTTTCGGCCCACACCGGAAAGGTCGTGACGACCGCGCAGGCGATCTTCGAATCCGAGGCCAAGCAGGCGCTGGGCCGCAAGCTTGAAGCGATCGCGCTCGACATGGAGTCGTCGCATCTGGCGGCCGGCGCCAAATCGCGCGACTGCGCCTTCCTGTGCCTGCGCGCGGTCAGCGACGGCGCGGGCGAGGACCTGCCGCCGCAGGTCGCGGGCTTCATCGACGACCGCGGCGAGGTGCGTCTGGGCCAGGTGACGAAGTTCGCGCTGGGCGGCCCGCGCAACATTGGGGCACTCAATCGCCTGCGCAAGAACGCCGCCGGAGCCAGTGCGGCCCTGACCGGCGCCTGGAAGGTCTTGCTGCCCAAGCTTTTGGAGTGGTGCGGGGAGCCCGAGCCAGCCCCGTAAAAGGTGACCTATCGGGTTGCCTTTCCGCGCCGCGGCCGTATCATAAGCCCTTAGCCGAACAGGGACTAAAAGGAGGGCGGAGGGCCCCATGGCCGAATACCATCGTAAGTACTTCGGGTTGAAGAAGGAAGTCGCACCAGTTCTCGAGTTGACCTACGCCTCGAAGCTGGTCGACCTGCTGCGCCTGAAGGGCTACCAGATCTCCGCGGGCAACCTGACGGTGCGCCTGGCGAAGGAATTCGGCTTCTGCGTCGGCGTCGAACGCGCCATCCAGATGGCCTACGAGACGCGCCGCAAGTACCCCAATCGCCGCATCTTCATCACCACCGAGATCATTCACAACGCGTACGTGAACAAGCAGCTGCAGGAGATGGGCATCGTCTTCCTGACCGGACAATACCGCAACGGCACCTTCGAGGACATCCAGAAGGACGACGTGGTGATCCTGCCCGCGTTCGGCGCCAGCGTCGACGAGATCGAACTGATCAAGAAGAAGGGCGCCTTCATCGTCGACAGCACCTGCGGCGCGGTGGTCTCGGTGTGGAACAACGTCTACAAGTACGCGAAAGACGATTTCACCAGCATCATCCACGGCAAGTACGCGCACGAAGAGACCATCGCCACCGCCAGCCGCGCCACCGGCCGCAGCGACGGGTTCACCGCCGAGGCCATCGGCAAGACGGGCAAGTACGTCATTGTGCGCGACATGGACGAGGCCAAGTACGTCTGCGACTACATCGTCCAGGGCGGCGACCGCGGCGCCTTCATGAAGAAGTTCGCGCCGGCCACCAGCCAGGGCTTCGACCCCGACATCGACCTGGGCAAGATCGGCGTCGCCAACCAGACGACGATGCTCAGCAGCGAAACCCTGGCCATCCAGGGCGCGCTGCGCGCGGCCTTCGTCCTGAAGTACGGCGAAGAAGATACCCGCCACCGCTTCCGCAGTATCGACACCATCTGCAGCGCCACGCAGGACCGCCAGGACGCCATGGAAGACCTGCTCAAGAACCGCCCGCAGGTGATGATCGTCATCGGCGGCTACAACAGTTCCAACACCGGGCACCTGGCCGAGATGGGCATCGAGAACAAGCTCGCCACCTTCCACATCGACGACGCCGCCTGCATCCTCAGCAAGTCACAGATCCGCCACCAGCCCGTCGGCGGCAAGGAAGAGGTCGTCACCGAGAATTGGTGGCCGCCCAACGGCCCCGCCGTCATCGGCGTCACCGCCGGCGCCAGCACGCCGAACAACAAGATCGGCGACATCTTCGTGCGCCTTTTCGAACTCGAAGGCGAGGACATCGGCCCGCTGCTGGAAGAGGCCGCCGCCCTGCCCACTGTCGAACTGACCGACGAAGAACACGCCAAGATCGAGAACGCCGGCGACCCGCACTAAGCGACTGCGCTAGGGTCTTCTTTGAGCGTCCGCCAGCGGCGCCGCCATCGTCTTCCCGTCCACCCATAGCACCTCCGCCTTCACATTCCGAGCCGGGCGGCGGCCTTCCATCAGCAGCTTCACCGCCTGAAGGCCCATGGCGTAGAAGTCCGCGCGCGCCGCGGAGATCTCCGGCGCGTCAGGCGTCAGCGCGCCCACCGAGGCCACGCTGAAGGCTCGCGGCACGGCGATGCCGCTGCCGTTCGCCGCGGCCACCAGCGCGCGCGCGCCGCCTTCGCCCGTCACGAACGCCGCCGAGAATCGCGGCCGCACCGATAGCAGGCGCACCAGGCCCGGCGCGCGCCGCGCACTGGCTACGGTGTTGAAGACCGCGTTCGGAATCTTCGGCAGCCCCGCCTCGCGCAGCGCGCGCTCGTACCCGTTCTGCCGTGCACGCGAATCCGGATCGACGTCGCCGTAGCCCGCCAGCACCTGCCGCACGCACGCGATGCGCCGGTGGCCCGCCGCGATCAGCCGCCGCGTGGCCTCGTAGCCCGCGGCCTCGTTGTCCACGCTCACCGAGTGCACGCCGTACCGGGTGCCGTCCTGGTCGACCAGAACCACGGGTACGTTCAGCTTCGCGTACGCTTCGACCATTGCAGGACGCACGGTTCCCACCACGACCAAGCCGCGCAGCGCGAAGTGCAGGAAACCCTTGGGGATCGCTTTGCGGAAGTGGTCGTCGTGGCAGATCATCAGCGGCGCGCGGATCCGCGAGACGCCCGACTCGATGCCCAACTGCAGCCGGCGGAAGTAGTGGCTGCGCTGCAACAGATCCAGCAGGTTCGGCACCACTTCCAGAACCGTCCGGGCGGGCGACGGTTCCGCCGCACCACCGGCTTGAACCACCAGCCGCCGCTTCGCCGTCGGCACCAGGCGCTCTTCGTTCTTAAGCACGTCCACCGCCAGGCGCACCGTCGTTAAGCCCATCCCCAGTTCGGCGGCCACCTTCCGCAGCGGAGGCATGATCATGCCGTTCGGCCACGCGCCCGACGCGATGCGGTTGCGCAGGATGTCGACGACGTCGAGATACAGCGGGCGTTCGCGCGCGGGGCGGCCCAGCCGCGGGCACCGGGTACGGGTACGGGTACGAATGGCTCGTCGGCCCATGGCGCCAGAGTAAGCCCTGGCAACAAGAATAAAACAAAAAGACACATCTTTGCCGAAACCGGTGGGGCCCGCCCTGCCGGGTGTGTAATAAAGGAGGGGCGGGAAGCACGGCGCTTTGGCCCGCCCCAGGAGGCCCACATGAGATCCCCTGCTGCGTTCTTCATCCTTTTCTGGATCCTCTGCGTCTCCGCCGCCGGCCAGGAGGACGCATCGCCCTCGTTCACGCAACCCCCTACGGCCACGAAAGATGCGGCCAACGGAACGGTCGTTCGCTTCGCCGTGGACCGCGCCACCGACGTGGCCGTCTACATCGAAAACGCGCAAGGCCTGGTCGTGCGACATCTGGCCGCAGGGGTGCTGGGGTCCAACGCGCCCGCGCCGCTGAAAAAGGACAGCCTGGCCCAGGAACTGGCCTGGGACGGCAAGGGCGACTACGGCCGCGAGGCCGGCGCCGGGCCGTTCAAGGTGCGCGTCGCGCTGGGCATGGACGTGCGGTTCGACAAGGTCGCGGTCCGCGACGAGAACGGCTTGAACCACATCAAGGGCCTCGCCGCCGGACCCGACGGCACGGTGTTCGTACTCGACGCGCAGGGCAGCGTCTGGAAGGGCGACCAGATCATCGCCTTCGACCGCGAAGGCAAGTACGCGCGCAGCGTCCTGCCGTTTCCCGCGAGCCTGTCGGCTCAGCAGACCGATGGCCTGGGCACCTTCGAGTTGCGCGGGCGTATCGCGCCGCTGACGCACACCCACCGGCTGCAACTCTTTCCGGGCGAGCAGGCGCCGCGCAAGACGGCGATGGCCGTCACGCCGGACGGCAAGGTTCTGCTTCGGCTGACGGGTGGCAAGAACGAACCGGTGCTCGCAGCAGTCGGGACCGACGGCTCGGCGCCATGGCCGGTGGCCTACACGCCCAAACTGCTGGTGCAGACGGTGCCGCCTACCAAGGACAACCGATTCCGTGGCGATTGGAGCGGACAGCCTGCGCTGGCCGTGAGCCCCGACGGCAAATGGGCTTACTTCGCCGGTGTCACCTACAAGAAGACGCCCTACGCCACGGTCTTCCGCGTGGCGCTGCCGGCGCGCACCGAGGCCCAACCGTTTTTCGGAAAGATCGAGGAAGCCGGCGCGGACAACGCCCACTTGGGCGGTGTGCCCGAAGGCCTGGCCGTCGACGGGAAAGGCCATCTGCTGGTCTCCGACACGAAAAACAACCGCGTGGTGGTCGTCAACGAGGCCGACGGCAACTTCGTCGGGTCGTTCGCGGCGCCCGCGCCCGGACCGCTGGCGGTGGATCCAAAGTCGGGCGCCGTCTACGTATCGTCCGAAGGCTCCGGAAAGAAGGGTAAGGGCGTCGTCAACGTGTTGAAGTACGACGGCTGGAAGAGCGGCAAGGAGGCCGGCAAGACGGCCTTCCGCTGCGACGGCAACGGCTCGTTCGTGATGGCCTTCGACGTCGGAGCGCCCAAGCCGATCCTGTGGTTCGGCACCGACGGCGGAAGCCTGGTCCGCATCGAGGACCAGGGCGCGGTGCTGAGCGAGGCCGTCACCGTCAGCAGCAAGGAAGGCGCCGCCGGCTTCTTCCTCGACATGTCCGTCGACCGCTTCCGCCCCGACCGCGAACTCTATTGGCGCGGCGGCAACGACTTCTGGTACCGCTACCACGAGGACACCGAGAAACTCGAGAAGGTCATGACCACGCAGAACGCCGGCATGAGCAACGGCGGCGGCGGGGGCTCACAGATCATGGCTGGACCCGACGGACACCTTTACGGCCTGAAGTACCCGTACCACATGGTCAAGATGGACCGCGACGCAAAGCCTATCGGTTTCCCTGACGGCGGCTATCCCGAATCCGCGCTGGCCAAGTACGGCAAGATGGAGAAACCTCAGCCCAAGAAGGGCGGCATGTGGGTGCCGGTGAACATGACCGAGGTCAAACACACCCTCGGCATCCACGCCGACGGCGACCTCTTCGTTCTCCATCCCATGGGCTCGGGCGGCCGCCCGCCCAAGGCGCTGCACCGCTATTCGCCGACGGGCAAGAAACTCACCACCGATCCCATCATCTGGAAGGTCTCCGACGGATGCGTAGGCCCGCGCTTCGACGCGGCAGGCAACATCTACGTCGCGGAAATCGTCAATCCCGGCGATCGCCCCTACCCGGAAGTCTTCGAGAAACGCTTTGGCAAGATCGAGATGGAGAAGACCCGGCCCAGCGGCATTCAGGACGAGATCGCCAACATGTACGGCAGCATCGTAAAGTTCTCGCCCAAGGGCGGCATGTTCCACCTGCCCGGCGACGACCCCTTCGAAGGGAAGCCGAAGCTCGACGGCCTGAAAACGATCGACGCCGCATTCTATTCCGGCAACCAGCAGAAGCCGATCAAGATCACTGGCGCCGAGTGGCTCGCCTTCGGCTACAGCCACGTGGAAGTCAACGCCTGCGTCTGCGAGACCACGCGCTTCGACGTCGACGAATTCGGGCGGGTCTTCTATCCCGACCTGTGCCAGTACCAGGTGCGCGTGGTCGATACCGGCGGCAATCCGATCCTGAACTTCGGGCATTACGGCAATGCCGACAGCGCCGGCCCGAACAGCATCGTACCCGAACCGGGCATCGCCTTCGCCTGGCTGGTGGGCGTGCTCGCGACCGACAAGTACGTCTACACGGGCGACAGCCTCAATCGCCGCCTACTGCGGCTGAAGTACGTCTACGCGGCCGAAGCGACTTGCGCGGTCAAGTGAATCGGTCCCTTATGGCCCGATCGGACAAATGGAAGGGCCTGCTCGGTTAAAATTCCGCGCACCTAAGCGGGGTACGTAACGTCAGACGCCGGCGGCGTTTCCCACTGGTATTGGTCTGCGAGCGCCGCTCGGAATAGAATCCTTTGAACCGCGGCATTTCGCGCAGCCCGCCCTGCCGAAAAACGCCGCCGCGGACACGGAACCGACCTGCGCACCGGAGCCCGCCATGACCCTGCACGCCATCCGCCGCACCGCCGCCTGCCTGCTCCTCGCTGCCGCCTCCGGACTCCTCGCGGCCGACGCTCCGCCGGCCTTTGCGAAGAAGCCGGCGGCGAACAAGAACGGCAACGAGGTCACCATCTCCTTCGCCGCCGACAAGGAGACCGACGTCGCGGTATTTATCGAGGACGCCGCGGGCCGGATCGTGCGGCACCTCGTCGCCGGGCGCCTGGGCGCCAATCCGCCCGCGCCGCTGAAGGCGGGGTCGCTTGAGCAGACCGTCGTCTGGGACGGAAAGGCCAACTACGGCAAGGACGCCGGCGCCGGGCCGTTCAAGGTCCGCGTCGCACTGGGCCTGAACGCCGAATACGACAAGGTCCTGGTCGAAGACCCGCTCAGCCTGGGCGGCATCCGCAGCATCGCGACGGCAAGCGACGGCACTGTTTACCTGGTGATGGGGTGCGGCGGCACGGGGCCGGTTTGGACCGGCGAACAGACCGTCGCGCTGAACCGCGACGGCAGCTACTTGCGCACGCTCCAGCCGTTCCCGTCGAACCTGCCCAAGGCTCGCGTCGCGGGCTTCGACGTCGGCGAGGTCGATGGCCGGCCGGTGCCGCTGGTGCACTCGATCCAGCAGCGCAACTTCTACGAAGGCCTGGGCCCGCGCAAGGCCGGCATGTGCGTCACGCCCCAGGGCGTGGTCTTGCGCCTGACCGGCGCGTCGATCGGCGCGCTGGACGCGGAAGGCGGCGCGCCCTTCGGACGCTACGCCAGCGAGCCGCTTATAAAGGAGAAGTACTTCGGCTTCGGTCGCTCGTTCATCTGTTCCTCCAGCGACGGACAGTACGCCTTCGTCTCGAACCTGCAGATCGGAAAGAAGAAGCTCGCCGCGGTCTACCGCGTGAAGCTGCCCGAGCGCCCCGGCGCGGAAGCCTTCTTCGGCGATCCCAACGCCGCCGGTGCCGACGCCAAGCACCTCAGCGACAACACGCGCGGTCTGGCCACGGACGGCAAGGGCCACCTGCTGATCGCCGATTACGGCAACAACCGTGTCGCCGTCGTGAACGAAAGGGACGGCGCGTTCGTAAAGACCTTCGACGTCTACCAACCCGACGCGCTGGCCGTCGATCCCAAGTCCGGCGCCGTGTACGTGCTCAGCGACGTGAGCAAAGGCGGCAAAGGCAAGGGCGACGTCGAACTGTTGAAGTTCTCCGGATGGCAGGACGGCAAACTCGTCAGCAAGCTCCCGGTGCCGCGGGACGCCAACCCGGACTTCCCCTGGGTGCTGGCGCTGGATGCCGGAGCCGAACCGCCCCTCGTGTGGTTGGGCGGCGACGGCGGCAAAGTGCTGCGCATCGCGGACAACGGGTCCGCCTTCGGGAAGCCGGTGGACGTGAACACCGGCAGCCTGGACAACGCCAGCTTCGTGGACGTCTCGGTGGACCGCTGGCGCAAGGAGATCTACGCGCGCTGCGGAATGTACTGGTGGTACCGTTTCAACGAAGAGAAGGGCACGATAGAGAAGGTCAAGCCGGGGCCTTACCCCGGTGCTGCGGGCAGCCAACTCATCGCCGGCCTCGACGGCTCGCTCTATTCGCCCGCCTACAGCATGAACCTGCTGCGTTTCGACCGCTCGGGCAAGCCCGCGCCCTGGCCCGAAGGCAACTATCCCGAGATCGTGCCCGGCAAGGAAAAGGGCTCGACGCAGAAAGTCGTCAAACCTCCGGAAAACGGCACCTACGTCCCTGTCAGCATGACCTTCCTGACACACACCATTGGCGTGCGCCACGACGGGAATATCTTTATGCTCGAACCCGCCCATCCCGGCGACCGCCCGCCGAAGATGCTGCGCGAGTACCTGCCCAGCGGGAAACGCGTCAGCGACACGCCCATCGTCTGGAAAGTCAGCGACAGCTGCGTCGGCCCAAAGTTCGACGCGCGAGGCAATATCTACGTCGCCGAACAAGTGCGCCCCGTCGACCAGCCGTATCCGCCCGAGTTCAAGGACATCGTGGGCGACGTGGTGCTCGACAAGAGTTACCTGGAGGGGCTTAAGAACGAGATCCCCAGCCAGTACGGAAGCATCGTGAAGTTCTCGCCCAAGGGCGGGCTGTTCCACTTCGACGGCGAAAACCCGTACCCCGGTGAAGCGAAGCTGGACCCGTCGCTGAAGACCGTCGATGCCGCCACCTACACCGGCCACCGCCACAAGACCCTTAAGGTAACCGGCGCCGAATGGATCCACTTCGGCATCAGCCACGTCGACCGCATCGCCTGCAACTGCGAGAACACGCGCTTCGACGTCGACGAGTTCGGGCGCGTCTTCTACCCCGACCTGCAGCGCTTCCGCGTCGGCGTGATCGACACCAACGGCAACGCGATCGTCCACTTCGGCGGCTACGGCAACGCCGAGTCCAAGGGCCCCGACAGCTCCGTCGTCGATCCCAAGTCCGGCAAGCTGCGCCCGCGCAAGCCCGACGACCCGAAGGACCTGAAGAGCCCCTTCGCCGAGCCGGCCATCGCGTTCTCGTGGCTGATCGGCGTCGGCGCGACCGACCGCTACGCTTACATGGGCGACTCGCTCAACCGCCGCCTTCTGCGCGCGAAACTGGTCTACGCCGCCGAAGAAACCTGCGAGATCAGGTAGCGCGCGGCGGCGCCACGGTCCGGCCTTCCACCCACACCGCCTTCACGCGCGCGTCCAGCGGCGGGCGCCGCGGCTTGCCCAGCAGCAGCACGCCCTGCCGCCCCACTTCCGCGAAGTCCACGCGCGACGAACTGATCTCCGGATGGTTGGCCGTCAGCGGCTGGAAGCACGCGACGCTCAGGTCCTTCGGGACCGCCATCCCTCGCGCGCGCGCCGCATCGATGATCAGCTTCGCGCGGTTCTGGTCGGTCGCCAGCACCGCGGTGAACGGCGGCTTCGCATCCAGGATTCCGCGCAGCGGCGGCGAATCGAATTTGTCGTAGTCCGAAATGCGAAAGACCGCGCCGCGGGGCGGCGGCAGCCCGGCCTGCCGGTAGGCGGCGAAGAAGCCCTCCTTGCGCTCCTCCGCGTCGGGGTCGACCAGGCTGTGCCACATCAGGATGTAGCCGACGAACGCGATGCGCCGGTGGCCCAGCGCCAACAGTCGCGCGGTGGCCTCCTGCGCGGCCTGGCGGTTGTCCACGCCGGCGTTATGTACCGGCACCTTGTTCTGGGGACGGTCAATGACCACGACGGGCACGTTCAACCTTCCGTAGCTTGCCAGCAGTTTGCCGGGGTACGGCCAGATCAGGGCGATGCCCCGCAACGGGATCCGCAGCAGGTCGCTGGGCAGGTGCGTGCGCAGGCGGTCGTCGTGCGCGGTCACCACGGGTGCGTGGAGTTCGGCGGCGCCCATCCCGATGCCCCGGTGGAGTTCGGCCACCACCGAATCCCGGTTGCTCAGCGCGTGGTCCAGCGGATTGCCAAGGACTTCCAGCACCGCGCCCAGCGTCGCCGTGGACGCGCCCCCGGGCGTCTGGGCAATCAGCCGCCGGCGCGCGTTGACGCCGATCCAGCCTTCCTCGCGCAGGTCCGCGACCGCCGAACGGACCACGCGCACGCCGACGCGGAACTCCTGCGCCAGCGCCTCAAGGGAAGGAAGGACGGTCCCGGCCGGCCACGCGCCGCCGGTCACCCGCGCGCGCAGGCGTCCGGCGATGCCTTCGTAGACGGCCACGCCGCCCTTGGGGCGGCCTCGGCGGCTTTTGCGCTTGGTCATTTCAAGATTTTACCAGAAAAGACAGGAAAAGACACGCGGATAGAAGGCCACCCCTCCGCCCCCGGCCGGAAGTGTACGCTGGATTGGATCAGTTCATGGGCACGGGAGGACCTTCCATGCACCGCAAACTCGCCCGCTTTCGTTTCGCGACTCCTTTAATGGCCGCACTTTACGCCCTTTGGGGCACCTGTGCGCCAAGGGCCGCCGAGGTCGACGAGTTCAAGGTCAAACGCGAGGCCGTCTTCGAGTTCGCCCAGAAGCCGTCCGTCACTCGTGAAGGCGACCGCGTCACCGTCTCGTTCGAAACCAAAGGCTTCTGCGACGTGACGGTGGCCGTCGAGGACCCCGCGGGCCGGATCGTCCGGCACCTCGCCAGCGGCGTACTTGGAAACAACGCGCCGGCGCCCTTCGCCAGGAACGCCAAAGCGCAGAAGGTGCTCTGGGACGGCAAGGACGATCAGGGGCGCTACGTCGACGACAAGGACAGCCATTCGATCCGCGTCTCGCTGGGCCTCAAGCCGCAGTTCGAGAAGGCGCTCTACTGGAGCCCGCACAAGCCTGTCGGCAAGGAGTCGCCGGTGGTGTACGCCGCGCCCGAAGGCGTATACGTTTACGACGGCATGGGCGCCGACCATTTGCGCCTCTTCTCGCACGACGGCGCGTACCTGCGCACCGTCTACCCCTTCCCCGCCGATAAGATTTCCGCCGTCGACGGCCTCGGGTGGAAGGAGTACCCGCAGGACGGCCAGAAGTTGCCGATCAAGGACAAGTTCTATCAGTGCACGCTGCTGACCAGCGGCGACAACGCGCAGGGCCGACTGGTCGGGCGCGGCAAGTCGCCCGACTACGGCCTGGCGGGCGCGGCAGCCAGCGGGCTGGCGGTGCACAAAGGCCGCGTCGCGCTAACACACTACAGCCTCAATCGCTTGAGCACAGACGGCTCAACCGGCGGCGTGCCGTTGTCGGGGCCCAAGGTTTCGGTGATGCAAGAGTACGGCGCTGGCAGCGGGTGGTTCCCAAACCAGCAGCTGGAGGTGATGCCGAAGAGCCTCTGCTACAGCCCCGACGGCCAGTGGCTGTATCTCGGCGCCTACACCTGGGACCGCATCTATCCCGACCCGTTTTACGGGCGGTATCAGTGCCTGCACGGCGTGGCGCGCATGAAGGCCGACGGCAGCGAGCCGCCCCAGCCGTTCATCGGTTCGCTGGAGTTCAACGGATTCGGCGCCGAGGAAGGCAAGTTCCGCTGCGCGGCCTCCGTCGACTGCGACGCCGCCGGCCGGCTGTACATCGCCGACTACATGAACGACCGCGTGCAGATCTTCTCGCCCGAAGGCAAGTTCCTGAAGGCGCTCGCGACGCCTAAGCCCGTGAAGGTACAGGTCCATCCGAAGAACGCGCAGATCTACGTCTTCTCGTGGTACTTCCACAACCAGTTCCTCGACGACAAATTCCAGGCACCCAATCCCACGCTGACGCGCTACGGGCCCTTCGACGATCCGAAGAAGCTGGCGACCTGCGCGCTGCCCTTGCCGGGGGTCGGTAATAAATTCAGTGTCTCCGGCGGGAACCGCAGCGGGCAGCGCGTCCGCGTCGCTCTGGACGGGTTCACCGATCCTCCGGTGATCTGGATCGGCACACCCGCCGGAAAGACCTTCGACTCGCCCGACCGCATCATCGGCGAGTTCCAGAAGTTCAAGGACAGTACCGCCGGCCTGAGCGCCTTCATCGAGGAAGGCGGCAAGCTCGTACAGAAGATCGACTTTCTGGCCGAGGCGGGCAAGGCCATGGCGCGCCTGGTGCCGCCGCGCTTCTCGCGCCAGCGCCTGTACCTGAATCCCAAGAGCGGGCACCTGTACCTCGGCGAGGACACCGGCTTCAACAAGTCCTTCCCGACCATCGTCGAGATCGACCCGGACAGCGGCAAGAGCCAGGAACACAAACTGCCGTACGACGCCGAAGACGTGGCCTTCGACCTCGAAGGCCACGCCTATCTCCGTACGCGGCTGATGATCGGGCGCTTCGACCCGCGCACCTGGCGCGAGGTCCCCTTCGACTACGGCGAAGAGAGCGACAAGGTCCATAACGGCGGCGGCGAGGCCGGCAAGCTGATCGCAGGAATCCCGCTCCACTCGGCGACGCTGTGGCATCACGGCGGCATGGGCGTAAACGTGAAGGGCAACATCATAGTTGCATGCACGACGTCGCACAAAAGCATCTCGAATCGCGAGACGAACGAGGCCAAAGTCGCGGAGACGGGCAAACCCTACGAGCCGCGGCTTTACGCCGGCCGCGGCTTCTTCAAGAAAGGCGCCGTGCTCCACATCCTCGACAAGCACGGAAAGACCGTCTGCGAAGACATCGTCCCCGGCCTGAGCAACCTCGACGGCGCCTACATCGATAAGGACGACAACGTGTACGTCATGAGCGCGCTGCAGCGGGTTCTCGGCGGGCAACCCTACTTCGATGACCGCACTGGAACGCTGATTAAGTTCCGCCCCAACGCCGGGCGCGTGATCGCCACGCGCGACGACACGACGCCGGTGCCCCTGCCCAAGGACAACCGCCCCAAGCGCCCTTTCGACGCCCGCGACACCGTCATGGGCGGCGTGTGGATCGAGAACGCCGAGTGGCTCTATGGGGGCGTGGACTTCGCAAACACCAAGGCCGACGGCTGCAACTGTTCCAACGCGCGCTTCGCGCTGGACTACTTCGACCGTTCCTTCGCGCCGGAGGTCGGGCATTACAGCGTCGCGGTGCTGGACGGCAGCGGCAACCTGATCCTGCGCGTTGGCCGCTACGGCAACGAGGACGACGGCATGCCCCTGGCCGCAGAAGGCGCCTCGCCGGCCGCGCGGTCCATCGGCGGCGACGAGGTCGCGCTGATGCACGCGGCCTACGTGGCCACGCACACCGACCGCAGACTCTTCATCGCCGACATCGGCAACAGCCGCATCGCCTGCGTGCGCCTGAACTACCACGCCGGAGAGACGATCAAGCTCAAGGACGTTCCCGACGCGCAGAAGTGACCGGGTCGTCGGCGTGAAACTGGGCTACCACCAGGAGGCGCGCCTCGCGCTCAAGGACACGAAATGACGCGAAACGATCCGGAGCGCCTATCCTCCCGTGCCTAGAAACTCCGCCACCATGGCCCTTCAAGGCATCGAACACGTCCACCGCGGCGACGACCAGGCCATCGCCGTGACCTCCGTCGTCTTGCGCGGCGACACCGTCTGGTGCGGCCTCACGGCCGGGCGCCGCTGCCTGGTACCCTTCGATCTCAGGCACCGCCGCTTCGGCGAGGCTGTCGACATCTTCCCGTGGATCGATGAGCGCCCGCAGGTGGTGCTCGGCAAGATTCACAACGCGCTGGGCCTGCTGGCCGACGGCCGCCTGGCGCTCGGGGAAGGGATCCTCTACGGCTGGGACGGCCTCCCCTTCGAGTTCGTCACCGACCACAACTGGACGAACATGCAGATGCGGCGCGCGCAAGAAGACCTGCCGCCGCTCGTGCCCGAGCGCCTGGGCCCGGTGGACGTCGCTCGCTTCGACCTGCGCTGCATGTCCGGCGGCGTGGTGCTGCTCTACGATCCCGACACCGGCGCGCGTGAGACCATCGGCCGCCTGCCGTTGGCCAGCTACGTGCAGTCGATGCTCGTCGATCCCGAGCGCCGCATGGCCTACGGGCATTCGCTGGGCGACGGGCATTTCTTTGCCGCCAACCTGGCGCGCGGCACGGTGGAAGACCACGGCAAGATCTCGGCCTTCGCCTTTCACAACCTTTGCCTGATGCCCAACGGCGTCGTCTACGGCGCCTGGATCGACACCGATCGAGAAGAAAGGCTTCGCGTGCTGCGCTACGACCCCGCAAAAGGCTACGTCGAACGCCTAAGCGCCGCGTACCTGGACGATCCCGGCCCGCGCGTGCAGGGGAACCGCGGCATCGATCAGTGGTGGGTGCATTCCTCCGGCGCGGTCTACGTCGGGATGGCCGGCGACGGGCAACTCTACCGCTTCGACACTCAGGCGCTGGCGCTCGAGCGCATCGGCGGCGCCGGCCCCGGCGGGCGCGTGACGAGCATCGTCGAGGACGAACACGGGCGCCTGGTCTTCACCGGCGGATTCCCGCGCATGCACGTCGGCCGCTACGATCCGCGCACGGGCGCGCTGGAAGACCTCGGGCCGGTCACCGAGCGCTTCGAGAAGATCTACTTCCACGGCGCCGCCTACCGCGACGGCAGCCTGTTCCTCGCCGAGACCGATGCCGGCGTCGCAAGCCTGTGGGAAGTGCCCCTGCCCGAGTAACCCACGCGCGTGCGCTTTCCTTCTCCGCGCCGGTGCGCGTAGAATGCCTGCATGAAGATCACCGCCGCTGTGCTGCACCGCACGAAGAAACCGTTCCGCGTCGAGACGCTGGACCTCGAACCGCCGCGCGCCGGCGAGGTGCTGGTGCGCGTGCAGGCCGCCGGCGTCTGCCACAGCGACTGGCACGTCGCGCAGGGCGACACGCAGCATCCGCTGCCCGTTGTCTGCGGGCACGAAGGCTGCGGCCTCATCGAGGCCCTGGGCCCCGGCGTGAGCGGCCTGCGCGAAGGCCAGCGCGTCGCGCTGAACTGGCAGCCGTCGTGCGGGAAATGCTTCTATTGCGCGCGCGGGCGGCCGGCCTTGTGCGCCGAGTACACCGATCCGGTCTGGCGCGGCGGGCTGCTGGACGGAACCCCGCGGCTTTCGCTGAACGGCAAGCCCGTCTACCACTACTGCGCGCTGGCGTGCTTCGCCGAGAAGGCCGTCGTGCCGGCGATCTCGTGTGTGCCGATCGGCGAGGACCTGCCCGGCCCGGTCGCTGCGCTGCTGGGCTGCGCGGTGGCGACCGGCGCGGGCGCGGTGGCCAACACCGCCGCGGTGCCTGCGGGCGCTAGCGTCGCGGTGCTGGGGGCCGGCGGCGTGGGCCTGTGCGCGGTGGCCGCAGCGCGGGCGGCGGGCGCGGAAGTGGTGCTGGCCATCGACAAGGTGGCCGCGAAGGAATCGGTCGCGCGGCGCATGGGCGCGACGCACTTCGCCGCGGCGGATGCCAATCCATTCGCGAAGGTCCGGGAACTGACCGGCGGGCGCGGCGCGGACTTTGTCTTCGAGGCCGTGGGCCATCCGAAACTGCAGGAGCAGTGCCTGCGGCTGGTGCGGCCCGGCGGAACGGTGGTGCTGGTGGGGCTCTCGCCGATGGGCAGCGCGACGAACCTGCCCGGCGCGGTGCTGACGCGGCGCGAACTGACGGTGATGGGCAGCTATTACGGAAGCATCGATGCCGCGCGCGACTTCCCGAAGTTCGCCGACGACTACCGCGCGAGACGATTGCCGCTGGACGCGCTGATCACGCGCACCTATGACCTGGCCGAGATCAACGAAGCCTATTCCGCGCTGCTGGCTGGCGAACTGGCTCGAGCGGTGATCGTCTTCTGATCCATTCGAGCAACCGCCAGGCTGCTCAATTGTCCACGCGGATGCCCATGCGCCGGATGCGCGAGCTGAGCGTCGAAGGTTTCACGCCCAGCAGTTCGGCAGCGCCGCCCGGACCGTAGATCTTTCCGCCGGCCGCCTTCAGCGCCGTCTGGATGCGTTCGCGCCGGACGTCCTTGAGCTGCTGTTCGGTCATCAGGTCGGCGTCCGAAGCCCGGTCGCGCTTAGCGGCGCGGCGTTTCTCGTTTCCGGCGGCCGTCGCCAATTCGAAGCGGAGGGAGCCGCCCTTGGCGATGATGACCGCGCGCTCGATGACGTTCTGCAATTCGCGCACGTTGCCCGGCCACGAGTACGCCTGCAAGGCCAGGACGTTCCCCTGCGTGACTTTTGGAATCGGAACGGCGAAGCGCGCGCAGGCCAGCTCGACGAAGTGCTGCGCCAGCATCGGGATATCGTCCAGGCGCTCGCGCAGGGGCGCAACCTCGATGGGGAATACACTGAGGCGGTAGTAAAGGTCTTCGCGGAAGGAATCCATCTGGCGCAGGTCGCGGTGCGTGGCGGCCATTACGCGCACGTTTACCGCGCGCGTCACGCTCTCGCCGACCCGTTCGAAGGTGCCCTCCTGCAGCACCCGCAGCAGCTTGCTCTGCAGGTCGAAGGGGATCTCGCCGACTTCGTCGAGGAACAGCGTGCCGCCGTCCGCGAGTTGGAAGCGGCCGAGGCGGTTCTTGATGGCCCCGGTGAATGCGCCCTTGACATGCCCGAAGAACTCGCTTTCGAAAAGGTCCTTCGGAATGGCGCCGCAACTGACCTTGATGAACGGACGGTCGCGGCGCACGCTGTGCTGGTGGATGGCCCGGGCGACCAGCTCCTTGCCGGTGCCGGTCTCGCCCAGGATCAGAACGGTAGCGTCGGTGGGCGCGACGAGTTCGATCTGCCGGGTGACCTGCTGGATGGCAGCACTCCGGCCGACGATCTCGCCGAAGGCATGCTCCGTGTCGAGCTCCTGGCGCAGGTATTCGTTCTCGAGCTGAAGGCGCTGGCGCAGCTCGGCTTCCAGGCGGTTCTTCTCCTTCTCCGCGCGCGTCCGTTCGAATTCGGCGGCGGCGCGGGCCGCGAAGATCTGCAGCAGGCTGGTCACCAGTTCGCGGTTTTCGATCGGGCGGCGGTACAGCACCACCATCAGGCCAACGGCGCAGCCCGCCGAATCCTTCAGCGGAGTGCCGGCGTAGCCGTGCACGCCCATCTCCGCCAGCAGCTTGTCCTTCGGGAACCTCTCCTGCACGCCGCTGGGAAACACGCAGGTATCCTGGGCAAGGACGTCGGCGCAGGGCGTGCCGGCCAGCGCGTAGCTGAAATTCTCCGCGCGTTTTCCGTCGGCGTAGCAGGCGATCGACGAGATCATGCCCGGCGCACGTTCGTCCGGCGCGCCGACGAATGCGATATCCGCTGCCAGCGAGCGCGCCAGGTACTCGACCAGCGAGTGGAAAAAGTCTTCGCCGACCTTGGCCGAGACGCCCTTCGCGATGTTGAAAACCTGCTCCTCGGCTTCCTTCTTGCTGGTGATGTCGGTCAGCGAGCCGGCCATGCGCGTGGGCTTGCCCGCGGCGGTCCAGACCGCCTGGCCGCGCACCCGGAACCAGCGGTAGGGGCCGGGCCTGGTGCGCATGCGGAGTTCCACGTCGTAGGGCAGGCGGTCGGCCAGGTGCCGGTCGATCTCGCGGCGGTTGCGCTCACGGTCGTCGGGATGCACCGCCTCGTGCCAGCCTTCGGCGTCGAAGACAGGCTCGCCGTGCACGTAGCCCAGCAGGGCGCGGAAACGGTCGCTGACGAACAGCGCGCCGGTGAGAATGTTCCAGTCCCAGATGCCGTCCGACGATCCCGCCACGGCCAGCGCGTAGCGTTCCTCGCTTTCCCAAAGCGCCTCGCTGGCCTGCACTTCGCCGGTGACGTCGTGCAGGAAGCCTTCGAGGAACTGCAGGCGGCCGTCGAGGAACACGCCCACTCCGACCTCGTGGATCCAGCGCCACTTCCCGTCGCGGCGGCGGATCCGGTAGCGCAGTTCGAACGGCTTGTGCTGCGCCAGCGCGGCGTCGACGGCGGGGCCGATCTCCGGCGCGTCGTCGGGGTGGTACAGTTCCACGAAGCTGATGCGGTCGGCCAGGAAATCCTGGACCGGATAGCCGGTGACCTCCTCTACCAGTTCGTTGAGGTAGAGCATCGAGTAGCGTTCGTCGTTCCGGCACAGGTATACGACGCCGGGGATGTTCGCCGCCAGCAGCCGGAACTTCTCTTCGCTTTCGCGCAACGCCGTCTCGGCCGCCTTGCGTTCGGTGATGTCCGTGACGAAGGCGAAGTTGTACTCCTTGCCTTCGTGGTTCAAGTAATTCGCGCTGACCTCGATGGGGCGAATCGATCCGTCCTTGCAGCGCAACTGGGACTCGAAGAGCACCGATCCCGCGCTCTTGATGCGCGCCCAGTTTTCGGGCCATTGCTCCCAGGTCCACAACGGATCGACGTCCGGCACGGACATGCGCAGCAGTTCCTCGCGCGTGTACCCGGAGAGCTTGCAGGCGGCGTCGTTGACGTAGGTGAAGGCGCCTTTGGCGTTCACCCAGAAGATCATGCCGCTGTGCCGATCGACGGATCGCTTGACCAGGTCCAGTTCCCCCTGGGCCGCCTTGCGCTCGGTGATGTCCGCGACGAAGGCGAAGTCGTATTCCTTTCCCTTGTGGTTGAGATAGTTCGCGCTGACCTCGATGGGGCGAATCGACCCATCCTTTCGGCGCATGCGGGACTCGAAGATGGCGGAGCCGTCCTGCTTCAGCCGGGCCCATTGCAGCGGCCACGTCTCCTTTGAGATGGTCGTGTCGACATCCGGCACCGACATACGCAGCAGTTCCTCTCGGGAATATCCCGTCTGCGCGCAGGCGGCATTGTTGACGTAGATGAATTGGCCAATTGCATTCGCCCAGAAGATCATACCGCTGTGCCGGTCGACGGATCGCTTGACCAGATCCAGCTCCTCCTGGGCCTCCTTGCGTTCGGTGATGTCCAGCGCCGTGCCCAGAATTTCCCTTACGCGGCCGTTCGCGTCGCGCGAGAAGGCCGTGTCACGCGCCAGCAGCCAGCGGTAGGTGCCGTCGGCGCGCCGCAGCCGCAGTTCGGTCTCCAGCACCGCGCCCTCGGCTGCGTGTTCCCAGCGCCCGAAGAGTTCGCCCAGGCGCTTCAGATCGTCCGGATGGACCAACTCCTCCAGGACCCGGTTGCCCATGACCGTCGCCTGCTCGGACGTGTAGCCCAGGTCGGCAGCAACCTGGCGGTTCACGAAGCGCGCCTCGCGCGTCTGAATGTCGAATAGATAAAGGAGGTAAGGCGCAGAGCGAAAGATGCGCTCGACTACCTCCGGCCGAAGCGGCGCGCCGGGCCCGGCTGGGCCTTCTTGTTCGCTGAGATCCCGCCCCATAAGCCACCAAAATTTATCCTAAAATACTGCTCCTAATGATAGCGCAAATGCGTTGTTGCGCAACGCAAATGCACAAATCCGCGAAATCTCGCAAACAGGACAAAACGTTCTGAATACGCAACTTAGAGCGAGCATAACGGGTTATGACTTCGTCCCAATTTGGCATTGGCTTTGTTATTAGGAGGTTAGGCCGGCTCCTGGGCGCATCCGATGGGCAACGCGCGATGCACACCAGGACAAGCGAGACAGACAGCAATGACTCCACACCTCGCCCAGGAACCGGCCTGACCCTACCTATACCAACGGAACGGGACCCGGCGTCCCGGATAAAGCGAGGAGTCACTTTTATGCGAATGGCCCTCGTCGTTCACCAAGACCCTGGCATGCTCCATCTCTTGAACATGATCGCGCTCCAGGAAGGCTTCACCGCGCTGACGGCGGCGTCCCGGGGCGAGGCCCTGGGCATCGCGCTCTCGCGGGCCAGCAGCATCGAGCTGGTCATCGCCGAGCATTCCGACAACCTGGATGCCATCGAACTGCTCAGCGCGCTGCTGAGCTTCCTGCCGCGGGCGCGCCTGCTGATCCTCTCCGGCGACGCCCTCGACGAGACCCTGGTGCAGTTCGCCGACCCCGGCAACTGCGAGGTGCTCCCGCGCTGGAACACCCCGGCGCTGCAGGACGCCATCGGCCGGCTCTTCTACCAAGCCGCCTAGCAGGTCGCTCAGGAGCCCGCCCCGACGCCCCTTGATTCGACGGCGGGGCACGGGTATCCAGGAGAGGCGTGACCTCTCCCGGCGAAGCCCCTGCCCCCACCCTGAGCCTTATCGTCCCCGCCTACAACGGACGGCCGCTGCTCGAGGCCTGCCTGCGCAGCGTCCTGGCTCAGACGCGCCTACCCGACGAGATCGTCGTCGTCGACGACGCCGGCGCCGAGGACTGCGGCTGGGTCGCCGAAGCCTTTCCGGACCAGCCTCGCCTGCGGGTGCTGCGCAACGACGCCAACCTGGGTTTCGCGGCCTCGGCCAACCGCGGCATCGGGGCCTCCCGCGGGGCCTTCCTGGCGCTGATCAACCAAGACGTGGAACTGGACCCCGAATGGTGCGCAAAGCTGCTGGCCGTCTTCGACGATCCGGGCGTGGCCTCCGCGGCCTCGCGCATCGTGATGCACGCCGATCCCGAGCGCCTCGACAGCGCCGGCGACGGGTACCTGGTCTCCGGCGGCGCGCTGCGCATCGGCAACGGGCAGCCTTTGTGGGCGGGCGGCGCGAAGGGCGAAGTCTTCTCCGCGTCGGCGGCGGCGGCGATGTACCGGCGCGCGGCGCTGGAAGCCCTGCCCGCACTGCACGGCTGGCCCTTCGACGAGGATCTGGAAGCCTACTACGAGGACGTCGACCTGGGCTTCCGCCTGCGCCTGGCGGGGCATTCGTGCGTCTACGAACCCGCCGCGACGGCGCGCCACCACGGCGCGGCCAGCTATGGCGCGCGCACCTGGCGCTACCATTACCTCTCGTCACGCAACGGCGAGACGGTCTTCTGGTCGAACATGCCGTGGCGGAAACTGCT
The DNA here is from genome assembly GCA_023150555.1 of Planctomycetota bacterium. Lineage (GTDB taxonomy): Bacteria > Planctomycetota > SZUA-567 > H5-PLA8 > H5-PLA8 > JAKLKQ01. The sequence continues at coordinate 38,105 of JAKLKQ010000005.1, read as the reverse complement.
GCCGAGCCTACCGGCGCGCGCGGTCTACCTGGCGGCGCAGGCGGCGCACAAGCTGGGCCAGGGGCGCTTCCTGGCGTGGTTCTGCGGAAAGCTGGCATTCCTCGAACGCCTGCCACGCGTCGTCTCGCGGCGCAAGAAGATCCGCGCGGCCGCGAAGGTCAGCAACGAGCGACTCGAAGCCGCGATGACGAAGTCCTGGCTGCGCGCCAAGGTAAAGAAAGCATGAACAGGATCGCAACACCCATTCCCAACGAAGTGCAGCGCCGCAAGCAGAACGACCGTCATTTCCTGCTGCGCATGCTCTTCTACATCAGCGCGGGCAATGTGCTGCTGTACGCGCTGTTCCTGCGGGAGCATCCGGACCTGCCCGCCGCCGCCGCCGCATTGGCGCTCTGCATGGGCGCGCTGGCGGCCTTCGTGAGCCTGCAGCTCTGGAAGTTCAGCAGGGAAGAACCCGCGGATTTGCGGGCCCGCGTTCGGTTCGGCGAACTCGCCGGCATCGCCGTGCTTCTGGGCGGCTACCTCGCCGTGTACCACGCGCAACGGCCCGAGGCCTTCCTGGCTGGCGGCCTGCCCACGGGCGCGGTGCTGGGCGCGCTGCTGTACTTCGCGGTGGCGTCAGCCTCGCGGCACCGCTTCGTGAACGCCTGGGCACGCTATCCTTATGCGCTGGCGACGGCAGTCTCGCTCTTCGGCCGCCTGGGCTGGGGATCCCTCTTGGTCTTCTTCTTCCTCTTCCGGCGCCACGTCGACGGCAGCGCCTTCAAGATCACGCACACCGAAGCCCGGGTGCTGGGCGCCGCGGTGATCTCCTGGCCCCTTGGCGAGATCCTGCGCGCGGTCGTCCACGCCAAGTGGCGCCAGCCGCCCCCGCCGGCCGAACCGTCCCCCAAGGCGCCGCCGGACACGCAAGCCGCCTGATCGCCCGCACCGCCCGCCTTTGCATTCCCGGGCATTTCGTGGATGATTTTGTCCGGATTGATACATGCCATGGTCCGATGCCCACGGCGAACATTCGGAAGGCAGCGCGCAATATGCTCGGGTTGGCCCATCGCATCTTCTTAAAGTATCTGGCGCAGCGCGGCGGCGAGGCCGCCGTCCGCGAGACCCTGCGCCGCGCGGGCCTGCCCGAGAACGCAGTCTTCCGCCTGAACGAGGTCTACGACGACGCGGAGTTCCGGCGGATCGTCGGCCAGGGCTGCGCCGTGCTGGGCGTCGAGCCCGAACAGGGCCTGCACCAGATGGCCGAAGTCTTCTTCGAGGACGCGCTGGGGCGCTTTCCGAAGTGGTTTGAGGTCTGCAGGAACGGGCGCGAGTTCCTGGAACTGCAGCCGGAGATCCACAACCGCTTCGCCACCGGCCTGGCCGATCCGAAGGCGCGCATGGAGATCAACGACAAGTTCCACCTGCGCGGCGAACCCGACCGCATCAAGGTCCACTACCGCTCGCCCAACAAGCTCTGCCGGCTGTACATCGCGCTCGCGCATCTGGTCCTGAACCACTACGGCGACCGCGCCTCGGTCACCGAGACACGCTGCATGCACAAGGGCGAGGACTCCTGCGAGATCGTCGTGCAGTGGTTCGACGGCGCCGGAAGGAAGGGCGCGCCGAATGCATAGCGGGCCCGAGCACGGCTACTTCGTACCCGACGACCAGCTGCGCCTGTGGATCGAGCGGCTCTGCGACGAGCTGTGCCTGACCGTGCACGGCCACTTCGACCACCTCGTGCGCCTGGGCGTCACCGACGATTCGCTCGAAAAGCTCCAGATGCTCATCAACTGCTCGCTCGACCACGCCCGCCGCGCCGCCGAGGCCCGGCGCGAGGCCGAACTGATGGCGCGCGAGCAGGCCACGCTGATGAAGGAAGTCGGCCGCATGCGCCAGATGGGCAACTACCATCTGGAGGAGCTGCTCGGCCGCGGCGGCATGGGCGAGGTCTGGCGCGGCGCGCACCGCATGCTCGCGCGGCCCGCCGCCATCAAGCTGATCCAGCGCGGCCGCATCGCCGACGGCGATAGCCGCGCCGCCGACCTGATCCTGGCGCGCTTCCAGCGCGAAGCCCGCGCCACCGCCGCGCTGCGGTCGCCGCACACCATCGGCGTCTACGACTTCGGCGTGCACGAAGGCGACTTCTACTACGTCATGGAGCTGCTCGACGGCGTGGACATCGAGACGCTCGTCAAGCGCCAGGGCCCGCAGCCGCCCGAGCGCGCCGCATACCTGCTGCGCCAGGCTTGCCACAGCCTCCACGAGGCGCACCGCAGCGGAATGATCCACCGCGACGTCAAGCCCTCCAACCTCTTCGTCTGCCGCTACGGCCTGGACCTGGACTTCCTGAAGGTCCTCGACTTCGGCCTCGTGCGCGTCGAGACCAAGGAAGGCAACGGCACGCAGTTGACGCAGGAACACGGCATCTCCGGCACTCCGGCGTTTCTCGCGCCCGAACAGATTCTCGGCGAACCCCCCGTCGACGCGCGCGCCGACCTGTACAGCCTTGGCTGCACCGCCTACTGGCTGCTGACCGGGCGGCTGGTCTTCGAAGGTTCCAATGGAATGGCCGTGATGATCCGGCACGTGAAGGACACTCCCGTGCCGCCCAGCCAGGCGGCCGGCCGCGAGATCCCCGCGGCGTTGGAGGCCCTGGTCATGCAGTGCCTCGAGAAGGACCGCGAGAAACGCCCGGCCGACGCGCGGGCCCTCGGCGAGGCGCTCGACGCCACCGGCCTCGCCGCCGCCTGGACCGAAGACCGCCGCGCGGCGTGGTGGAAAGGTTGGGTTCCGCCGAAGCTTGGCGACCCCGAGCCGCCCACGCTCGGCGAACAGCGCCCGCCGACGCTCTGACGCGAAACGCCAAGCGTACGATTCGGCCGCGCAGGCGCTGGAAGTTCGTGAATGGGCCGCAGCGGCCCTGAAGAGCGTCGCGCGAACCGCATGAAGATGTTGCGTGTCGAACACCGGGTTGCTTGAGCTGCCCGGGGCGGCCGGCGCTCAGGGTTCGGCCCTTCCGATCTCCAAGCCGCCGTCGCCGCCGCCTGCCGCCGCGTCGGGCTCACGCTTTGCGTAGAACGCGCGCTCCAGGTCGTGGCGCGTCCACAGCGCCTTCACTTCGCCGTTCTCCAGGTTCGCCTTGAACACGGTAAAGCGCCCGTCTCCGCGGCCCTGGCCCCATCCGTTGTAGCCGTAGGTGAGGCAGTACCCCGCCGGCGCGTCCTTGTCGTCGCGGCGGTCGATGCGCAGCTGGCTCTGGACCATGTAGGCGCACTTGCCGTCGGAGGCTGGACAGAGCCCGCCGGTGCCGCTCCAGCCGCCCCAGCCGAAGGCCCAGGAGGCGTAGGCCGAGTGCGTCGCCGGCAGGACCGCATGCTTCTGCCATGCTTCCTTGCGCCCCGGCACGAACGACCAGAGTTCGAACTCCGATTTGTAGTCGTACCCCAGGTTGGGGGAGGTGCTGCACACCACCAAGAAGCCCAGGCCGGTGCGGTCGGGTTCCGCGCGGAAGACCGAGCACTCCGGCGGTCCTTTCAGCAACTCGGGGCGCGCATTGCCCGGCCGGATGCAGTAGAGCTGCTGCGACTGCACCATCTGCGAGGCGAGGCAGGTCCCGTTCCGCGCGAAGGCCAGGGGGTACATCTGGAACATGTTGGCGTTCGGCAGGCTCAGCACCTCTCTTGCGCCGGTCCCGTCCATCCGTACGCGTTCGAAGCTCACGCCCTTGGCGTCCTGCTTCAACGGGTAGACGACGTGTTCTTCGCCCTCGATCGTCCAGCCCGACCCGTAGTACCAACCGTGGGTCCAGCCCTGCCGGTCCGAACGCTCCATCAGCCGCTTGAGCTTCCCGCCGGGCAACTCGATCTCGTACAGCACCGAGACCGGGATCGAAGTGGTGCCGTCCTTACCGCCTTCCAGCGCATGGATCCACAGGCGGTCATTCTTGAGACTCAGCCACAGCCCGCTGGCGCGCAGGTACAGCGAACCCGAACCCTCCTTGCCCGACTTGGCGATGCGTTCGTCGAGGCGGCAGAGCGGCTCGGACGTGCCGGCTTTCAGGTCGATCAAATACACGCCCCAGGCGTCGTACGTCCCGTCGGGCATCTCGCTGATGCGCAGCACCAGGCCGCGCTCGGGGTTGATGTAGTCGAACATCCCCAGTCGCAGCCAGCGTCCGGCGAGCGCGTAGTCGTCGGGCCTCGAGGGCGCTTCGGCGGGGCGAGCGGTGCGGGCGCCGCCGCGGGCGTCGTTCGCGGCACGCGCGGCACAAGCGGCCAAGCTAAGACAGAGGATGAGACAGGCGGCGGCTGGCATGCGGCGCATGGCGAGGCCCCTCGGGTGTGCCCTTACGACGCGGGCGCCCCTGGGCCGTGACCGGATTTTTCAGGAGGCGGAAATGTGCCTTAAGGGCTTACGCCGGGCTACTTCTGGCTGTCGAACTTGCGCATCACGGCGTCGAAGAGCGGCCCGACGGCCGGCGCGCCGACGCCCTGAAGGCTCGTGTACAGGCGGTGCTTGTCCCCCCAGTCCGTATCTTTGTCTTCCAGCAGCGCGATCAGCGCCGTGGCGGCCTGAGCCAGCGCCGGGAGTTTCGCGTCCAGGCGCGCGGCCACCAGCGCGGCCTCGCGCTGAACCTTCGCGTCGCCGTCGCCCAGCACGCCCGCCAGCGCGTCCAGGGCCTGGGCGCGCGCCTTCGCGTCATCCTTCAGGTCCAGCAGGCCCAGCGCGTGCGCGGCAGCGGCGCGCACTTCGGCGCGTTCGTCCTTTAGGCCCTGCGCGAGGGGTGGAACGCCCACGTCGCCGGCGGGCCGGATCAGGCCCAGCACCGTCACGGCGGCCAGGCGCGTCTCGTAGACTGCGTCGGTAACCAGTGGCGCGAAGTCCGGCGCCAGCGGAAGCAGCAGCGGCCGTGCGTCGCGGTCGCGCGGGACGTACTTCTTCTCGAGCAGCTTCTGCACGCCGGCAACCGCGCTGCGGCGCACCCCCGCGTCCGCGTCCTTGAAGGCGACGGGCAGCTTGAAGAGCGCCGCTTCCATGGGCGGGTCGAAGCAGGTCAGCATGCCGGCGCACTCGGCGCGGATCTTCGGGTTCGCATCGCTGGCCAGGTGCGCGGCCACCGCCGGCAGGGCCGCTTCGCGCAGATTCTTCAGCTCCCGCTTGGCGAAGACGAAGCCCCACCAGCGGGGATCCTCGCGTTCGACGCCCGCATCCACCAGCCGCCCGATCATCCATTCCAGCGTCCCGGGTTTCGTCTCCTCCAGCGCCAGCAGCGCCTCGACAGCGGGCGGCGTGCATCCGACGGTGCAGGCGTCGCGCCCCTGAATCAGCACCGCGCGTGCGCGCGCGTGCTTCGGGTCCAGCTTCACCAGTTGCCCGGCACAGCGCACCGCCAGTTCGTCCAGCGGGCGGTCCAGGCGCGCGGCCAGGAGCGGCTTGGGGTCCCCGCCCAGGGCCTTAAGCGCCACGGCGGCGGCGTCCACACGCTTTGCGTTATCGAAACTCTCCTTCGCGATGGCGATCGCCGCTTCGTTTTGCACGCCGATCTTGCCCAGGGCCTCCAGAGCCTTCGCGGCCAGGAAATCGTCCTCTTCACGCGCGGCCGCGACCAGCGCCCCCACGGCGGAGGCGGCTTCCTCGCCGTATTCGCCTTGGCCGTATTCGCCCAGCGCCTCGGCGGCCTCGGCGCGCAGCGCAGGCGGTTGGGCCGGATCGAGCAGCTCCGTCCATTCCTTTACCGAGCGCACCGGCTTTACCGCACGGCGCAGGCGTCCGCCGGCGCCCACGGGGCGGCCCCAGTGGTTCGGCGGCGCAAGGAACTCGGCGAGCGGCTTCACCGCGGGCGCGCCGACCTTCAGCAGCAGAGCCCTAACGGCCGCGCGTTCTTCGGCCGGGGCCTTGCGCAGCTGGTTCACGAGCTTGTAGACGTTCAGGGGGTCGAGCTGTCCGCGCGCGGAAAGTTCGGCGATGCCGTCGGTGCGGTTCTCGGGCGTGCCGTATTCGATCTGGCTGACCAGCGTTGTCTCGTCGAGGTCCTTCAGGCGCGCACGGCGCGCCTCGGGCGTCTCCTCCTTTAGCGTCCAGTACGGCGAGGGATCGCAGCCGGTCCAGCGCAGGGCGTCGCAGGCCGCAATGCGCAGCGGCAGGATGGGGCTTTGCGCGGCCTTGACCACCGCCGCGCGCGTGGGTTCGTCGGCGGGTCCCATCGCGGACAGCGCGCCCAGGCAGACGATCTTCAGCGCCGTGTCCCCGCTCTGCTCGAGCTTCTTCAGCACCGCGCCGCGCGCTCCGACGGCTTCGGCTTCGAGTTCGCGCAAGGCCTTCAGCGCGGCGCCGGAGCACTCGTCGTCTGCGTTCGCGACCGCCGCCGCCAGCGCCGATACGGCGGGCCGGCCGATGGTCTTGAGCAACTCGACCAGGGCCTCCGCAGAATCCGGCTCCTTTTTGGCAAGCGCCTTCTCGACGAAGGGAATCGCCGGCGCGGCGGCCGCGCCGTAGCCTTCCAGCGTCTCGATGGCTTCCAAACCCTCCAGGCCGCCGGCGTCCAGGCGTTCGCCCAGCAGCTTGACCAGTTCCGCGTCCGGCGCGCGCAGCGCGCGCGCGGCCTGGATCGCCGCCCTGCGGACGCGCTCCTTGTCCGAACCGATGCGCTCCAGCACCAGGCGCCGGGTCTCGTCCTGCAACGGGCGCAGCGCGCGGATGACGTCGGTCTCGGCGTCGGTATCCTTCTCGAGCAGGCCGAAGGCGCACGCGGCCAGCGCCTTCGCGTCGCCCTTGTAGAGGGCGCCGGCCAGGATGGCCTCGTCGCCGCCTTCGTCGCCGCCGAGCTTGCGATCGAGAAACACCGCGATGCCCGCGTCGCCGGGCGGCGCGATGCGCGCCAGCGCCAGCAGCGCCTTGCCTACCACGAACGGCGAGCCCGACTCGGCGATGCGCCGCACCCGCGGCGCGCACGCGCGCGCGGCGGGGCCCAGCGCGTAGGCCGCGTTCAGCACCGGGATCATTCCGTTGTCGTCCTCGCGCTTCGCCAGCCAACTGGCGAACGCTTCGGCCACCGGCGCCGCGCCGGGACCCAGCGCCTCCACCAGCTGCACGGCCAGGAACGCTTCCGGATCCTCTCCGTCCTTGAACGCGCGCAGCAGCAGCGGCTCGAGCGCCTTCTTGTCCTCGCCAAGGCGGTAGAGCACGCCCGCGGCGCTGAGTTGCGCGTACCGTTCGCCGCCGGCCAGCAACGCGCGCGCGTCGTCGGCGCGCAGCAGCGTTATCTCCCGGCCGGCCCCGAACTGGTGAACCAAGGCCTCGATCGAACCCAGCGTCTGTTGGCAGAAGGCGCGAACCTGCGGGTCGGGATGGCGAAAGCCTTGGGCGATGCCTTTGGACAGGTACCGCTGGCTGCCGGGCAACTCCATCATGCCCTTCAGCAGCAGTCCGCCGCCCAGGATGCCGAGCATGTCCTCCTTGGATTCCCCGGCGCCGGCCGCGGCGATGATCGCGAAGGTCCGCGCGTACATCGTCTCGGGATCGCACGCGAACGCGCGCCCCATGACGCCGAGCCGGACCATCAGGCCGAACTGCTCCTTCAAGACGGCGTCGTCCGTCAGGTTTTTCCCGTCTTGGGAGACCTTGGCGTACCGCAGGACCGACGCGCGCGCCGCCGCCTCGATCGCGTCGCCCGCCTCCGGACCGAACTGGCTCAGCGCCAGCGCCGCGACGATGGGGTCCATCGAGATCGGACCACCGTTCTCGATCACGGCGAGCCATTGGGCGGCGGTCTTGCCGAAGCGCGTGGGCTCATGCCTGGCCGCGGGATTGGGCGCGACCTCTCCGGCACACGCGGCGTTCGTTGCGAAGGCGAGCGCGAGCGCCCACGCGCAATACAGCAGCGTCGAGCCGCGCGGGGCGCGCAGGCTTGGTGTTTCGCACGTCGTCGTTTTGGTTTTCATGGAGTTTGTTCTAGCAGCTTGTTGGAGGTCGTCCAGCAAGGGTGCGGCTCGGCCCCACGGCGGCGTTCCGTTCGGCTTCGCGGCTACCTTCCCTTTCGCTGTCTGCTATTCTCCGCCCTCCCCATTCACCCCTTTTCACTGGTGTTGCATCTCGCGCGCCGCGAGGCGCTTTTCTTTCGCTGTTTTCCATTTTCTGTTTGCTGTTGTGGTATCCGTTCCCGGATACCGGCGCCCGGTCCCCGTAGTTACGCAATGCGTATATTGCACCTGGCGCAGCAAGTAGCGCAACGTAACACATCCACGATGTGCAACGTAACACCCGCCGTTCACGTAAACCCTATTTGCACCGCGCGCAGCACGTCGCGCAAAAACGTCCTAACTCCAATGATTTCGAAGCTCGCGCTTCGCTGCACCTTGTTAGAAATGCGTATAAATCGATACAAATCGCCATGTGCACTCCAGCACGTCGAGCAGCACCATGTGATTCGCGAAATCTCGCGAGTTGCCCAACGCCGTCACGGTTTCGTAACGAGCGCGAATATTCTGGATTTTTCCCGAAAGGACGCGGCGTCAGATGACCAGGTCGAGGGTCTGCTCGGCGTACTTGTAGCTTGCCACGGCGATGTCGTAGAGCGAGGTCTTGGGGTCTTCGTCGAAGCAGATCGTGGCCCAGCCGCTGAAGTCGCTGTGCAGCATCGTCTCGACGAAGCTCTCCAGATCCACGTCGCCGGTGCCCAAGGCGATGCCCTGCGGCCCGGCGTAGGGCTTCGGATTCTTCTTCGTCATGCTGGGCGGCTTCTTGCCCTTCATGTCCTTGGTGCGGTGGTCTTTAAGGTGGATGACGCCGATGCGCTTCTTGTGCTCCTTGACGAAGGCGGCCATCGGGATCTTGGCCTCGGCCAGGAAGCCCACGTCGGCGCAGAGACGCATGGCTTCGGGGTCGGCCATCTGGATGAACTTGTTGATCGTGCGCGGGCTGTGGACGAAGCTCCCGACGCTGGGGTGGAGGCACGTCTGCACGCCCAGTTCCAGCGTGCGCCGCGCGATCTCGCCGTAGGCCGTGGCGGCGGGCAGGAGGTCCTGCTCGTCCTCCATGGGCTTCTCGGGATTGGGAATGGGCGGCAGGAGGTTCAGGACCGAGGCACCGCTGTTCTTGAGGAAGCGGGCGACATTGACGCCGCGCTCAACCTCCTCGTCCAGGTTCATGCCCGGCCACTGGCTGCCGCCGCCGGTGATCGCGATGAGCTTAAGATGGTGCTGGTGCAGGATTTCGCGGAAGACGCCGACGCGGTCTTCGAACTCTTCGACGACCTCCGCCGTCATCTCGATGCCGCGGAAGCCCGCGCGCTCGATGTCGGAGAGGGCGTTGATGAAGCCTTTACGGCCCCAGGGGGCCGCGTGGCAAGCCAGTTCGATGTCGGACATGGGGCGCGCATTGTCCAGCGAAGGGGCAGGATTGCAAGCTCAACTCGCCGGGGCGGCGCCTAAAACGCCGCCCGGCCGGGCGTTCAGAACTTGAAGTTCGCCTTGACGGCTCTCTTAAGCCATTCGTGGTAAACGGTTTCCATCTGTGCTTCTGTCTTTCCGTAGACCTTCTGCATGGCCTTGTCTTCGAGCTCTCCAATCTTCTCCGGATCCTCGCCCATGGACTCTTTAAAGGTCTTGATGAACTGGGGGAGCTTGGTGCGGTCGGTGGGGAAGCTGCGGTAGAGGAACTCGAGCTTCGACCAGGCCAGCGCGTAGCCGATGCTGTCGGTGCCGCCGGCGGGGCGCATGCGGGTCTCGGCCCACATGGGCACGTCATCCTCGGTGACCATGCGGCGCAGCCAGTAGATGCGGTCGTTGCGTCCGGGGTTGTTCTTCGGATCGAACCAGAACTCGATGAACTGGGCCAGGCCCTCGTGGAGCCAGCGCGGCAGCATCACGTCCTTGCCGCTGAGCTGCAGGAAGGCGTGGGTGCCTTCGTGGAAGAGCGTGTTGAAGGCGTCGCGGTAGGCGGCCTTGTCGCCCTTGGTGTTGTAGAAGGGGATGCAGACGTGGACCTCGCGTCCGCGGTGGCTGAAGTAGCCGCCGGAGTTGGGGCTGCCCTGGCCGGCGTCGATGGTCACGGCGAAGCGCTGGAACTGCTTGAAGGTGGCGAAGTAGTAGATGGGGCACTTGTTGTTCCAGAGCGGGTCGCCTTCCTTGTGCTTCATCACGTCACAGAGGAGGTCGTAGAGTTTCTCGTTGTGGTTCGCGAACTCCTGGTGCAGCGCGGGATCGATGTTCGCCAGGCAGTAGTAGTGCTTGGTCTCGATCAGGCGCCAGTCGCCGCCGATGGTCTTCTTGCATTCCTCCAGGCGCTCGTCGAGGAACTTCTTCATCTCCTCCTCGGAACGCGGCTTGATGTCCTCCTTGCTAGAGGCGAACTTGGCGGGGACCTCGACCCACTGCCCGTTGATCTTGATCTTGATCGTCGGCCCTTCGCGGTTGCCGTCGCCTTCCGGATCCTCGGTGTCCTTGGGCTTCTCTGGCTCCTCGGTCTTGGCGGGGCCGGCGGTGTTCTTCTCGCCTTCCTTGCCCTTCTGGGTGGCTTCGCGGAAGGCGCGCTCGGCGGCGGTCTCGCCGGGGTTCTCGGGCCCTGCGGCATTGGCCGTGGCGGGCGTCTCGGCGGGGGCAGTCTGCGCGGCAGGCGCAGCGCCGGTGACCTCGTTGACCAGCGGCTGGTACGTGGCGGCGTCCAGCAGCACCGCAAACTTCATCTCTTCCTCGGCCTCCGCCTTCAGGCCCTTCTCCCAGGCCCACTTGCCGAGCTCGAAGCGGCCCTTCGCGTTGTTGGGGTCGCGCAGCTGCTGGCGGCAGCGGAAGATGTCCTTCTTGTCGAGCAGGACCGCCGGGAAGGGCACGTTCTCGCCCTGGACCTTCAGCACCACTTCCTTGTCGGTGACGCTGACGACGTCGCCGCGGACCTTCTTGCCGCCGGCGTCGATGCTGACTTTCTCGGACGAATACGCGATCGCGCCGCACAGCAGCGCCAAGGCCAGGATTCCGAGCTTGTTCATTCGATTGCTCCTAAGTGCAGGGCGTCTTGCGCCGCCTACCTCGCCGGTTTGGTTGTCTGGTGGAGCCGCCCAGGTGCCCGGCAGGAATTTATGCACATCGTGCACAATGCTAGTTCCTGTCGTTTGCCTGTCAATCCGTATTCCTGTTTGGGGTAGTTTCCCTTTCGCTCTCCTATTGGACTTCCATGCCGCCAAAACGGTCCTGCCTTTCTGGATTTTTACGTTTCAGTGACGCCTTGCACGATGTGCGCATTCACCAGGTCAGGGGGCCAAAGACACAACGCGCGAGAGTCGCTTCTGTCACCGAGATTCGGGCGGGCGGCGGAAGGTCAGGCTTCGTCGTCGGGCTCGATGTGGCGGCCCAGCACGAGCAGTTCCTTCTCACCGACGGGGGTGGGCTCGAAGCCGTATACCTGCAGGCGAGGCGTAGCGAGGCCGTCGAAGGGCGGAAGCGGCCGCGTCTCGTCGTCGCGCAGCGGGCCGACAAGCGCTTCCATCTCGGCGAGCATCCCGCGGATGTCCAGGCCCATGTAGCGTTCGGCAGGGACCTCCCCGGCCTTCTGGACGAAGGTGCGGTGCAGCGAAAGCACGCCCTTGCGGTTGCCGTTCTCCCAGTGCACGAAGCAGACCGCCGCGTGGATGACCATCTGGTAGAAGACCTTCTCCGTGCCGATGGACGCCAGCCAGAGTTCCTCGAGGATCTCGTGGCACTCGAAGAAGTGCCGCTCGTTGAAGAGCCAAACGCCCTTCGTGAAGCGCTCGGGATACGGCGGCTGCGGTTCACCGTAGATCGCCATCGCGGTATCCCTACGGCTCGTCGTCGGCGCCCGTCGTGACGGGGCGTGGCGCGTTGGGGTCGGGCTCGTCCAGCGCAGGGCGCTGGGCGCGGTCGCCGGTGGTGGATTCCACCAGGCACAGGACCTGCAGGTGGAAGAGCAGGTAGTCGGCGCCAACCAGGCCCATACCCAACTGCGCCCACAGGGGCAGGCCCCGCAGGAAAATGGCGCCGAAGCCGAAGCAGACCAGGCCCGCCACCGCCGCCAAGCCGCCGCAGAAGGCAGCCAGCAGCATGCGCACCAGCATGCCGTAGGGCCGCGGGCGCATGAAGTACATCGTCAGCGCCACCGGCCCGGCGCCCAGAACAGGACACAGCAGCACGAACAGGACCGGATGGATCGCCAGCTGCGGCTGCGCCAACAGCGCGTCCAGGCCCGTGGCGCCCGGCGTGGGCACCTTCAGCGGCGCGCTGCCGGCCTCGTTGGCCAGGTAGCCCAGCAGGCCCAGCAGGAAGCCGCCGGCCACAGCCACGAGCGTCCCGGTGAGCGAGCGGTGCAGAAGCGCGAGGAAGTAGGCGTTCAGCGCGCCGAGGGTACAGAGCGCCACGAAGAGCAGCGGAGTGCCCGGGTCCATGCCGTGAATGACGGCGGCCAGCGCGGCGGCGGTGGCGCCGGCCAGCGGGCCGCACAGATGCTTGTAGCCGGCAAAGGGCAAGCGCACCGAAGGCGCCGCGGATGAGGGCGCGGGCGCGATAGACGGAGGCGATTCGGGTGGCTCGGGCGGCGTGGCCATGCCTCCGTTTCCGTGCGTCAGGGACACTTCGGTGGAACGCATGGAACCAGCTTAATGGAAATTCGGAAATCGGTCGGCGCAATTCGGTGGAATCGCAGCCCAAAGAAAACGCCCGCGGAGCGTATCCGCGGGCGCCGGTGAATAGTGCGCGGCCGGAGGGCCAGCGTCAGTCCTCGATGACCAGGCCTCCGCCGTCGTTCTTGGGTTTCTCGGGCGGCGGTCCGGACTTCTCGTCGGCTTCCTTGCCGGTCTTCTCGCTCTTGTCGGCAGCCTCCAGGCCGGGAATGGCATTCAGTTTCTGAGTCTTCTTCTCTTCGGGTTCGGCCTCTTTGGGGCCGCCGGCCGGTCCGGCGGGCTGGGCGACCTCGGGATCCTTGAACTCGGGCGGCGGGTTCTTTTTCATTTTTTCGACGGCAGCGGCGTTGGCCGCGGTGGCACGCTGGCCGGCGGCGACAAAGGCTTTCGCCGTCGGTTTGCTGGTGTACTGAGCGACGATGCTGCCGTCGGCGGTCATGACATAGACCGCCGCTCCGTTGCGCGCTGCGGCCAGCAGCTGGGGCGGCCAGCCCTTGCTGCGAGTGGTCAGTCGGATGGCCGAAAAGCTGCCGAACGTGCTCTTCACGTCCTTGTCCTCGAAGAGATACGTTTCCAGGCCACTGGCCTCGTTGTTACCCTTCTTGGTATCGTCCCACACGTACAGCAGGATGGGTTTCTCGGCCTTGCGCGCGGCATTGATGCCCATGGTGCTCCACGAGAAGGCGGTGCCGGCGCCGGCGTTGACCTTTTTCGCGGCGCCCGCCGACGCCGATCCGGCGGACAGCAGGTATCCGCAGGCCAGCGCCAAGAGCAGAATCGTGAGCGTTCTCATGGTCAATCTCCCAACCCGGAAAACCCGAAAATCGGCGCAGAGACGGATCCGCAAGCCGAGCCGCACTGCGCGAAACGCGGCATAGGATAGCTCAGAGCGGGAACGAAATTCAACGCAGAACTTTCCAATCCCCGCCTGCGCACCTCTTAACTGGACGCTCAACGCGCCGGAATATTCCTGCGTATTGCCGGAAACGCCCCATCGGCGGCTGTGGGCTACTCCTTGGGCTGCTCTTCCGTCTTGTTTCCGGCCGGTGCAGGCGCGGGAGGCGCGGCGGTCTTGGCATCCTGCACCTGTGCTTTCGGCTCTTCCTTGGGCGGCGTTGGCGTTGGCGCCTTAGGAGGCTCGTTCCCGACCCCCTGGTTGGCGGGCATGCGGGCCTGCATGTCGGCGACCTTCTTCATCTGCTCGAGCTGCGTTTTCTTCGTCTTGATCTGGCGCGCGACAGTCTCGTCCTTGCCATACTTCTCCGTCACTTCCGCCAGCAAGGTCTCGGCGCGGTCGAACTTCTTCCCGCGGATGGCGTACTGCACGGCCTGAAGCATGTAGCGCGACTTCTTTTTGTCGTCGGTCTCGGTCGCGATGCGGTCGGCGTAGATCTTCTCGGCTTCTTCCGCCTTGCCGGCGCGGTCGAGCAAGCTGGCCATGAGCGAGAGGCTGGACTCGTCCGAGTCCTCGCCGAGCAGGTGTTCCTTTGCGAAGGCAATCGCGTCGTCCTGGCGTTCCGCCTGTATCAGCGCGGAGGCGGCCTGGTAGGCGTAGGTCTTCTTCGAGGCCGGGACCTTCTCCATCATCGCCTTGTAGACCTCGACGGCCTTGTCGTACTTCTGCATCTGGATGAGGGTGCTGGCCAGGATCCCGGTGACCTGGGTGTCCTCGGGCTTCAGGGCCCAGAGTTTCTCCAGCACGGCCACGGCCTTGGCGTGGTCCGGCTTGATCTGCGTGTAGATCTGCGAGAGCGTCTCCAGGGCGTTGGCGTCGTTGGGATCCTTCTCCAGCTTGCCGACGGCCTCGGCTTCGGCGGACGCGGCGCGTTCGGGCTTGGCGCGCCAGATGCTCGCCAGTTGCCGGTTCACCGTCTGCGGCACCCAGCTCAATTCGCGCTTGCCTGTATTGGTCTCGCACTCTTTAAGGAGTTGCTTGAGCGTCGACTCCGCAGCGTCGAAGTCCTCCATCCCTTCGTAGCAGCGGGCCAGGGCCAGCATGTGGCCGGCGCGCTGTCCCGGTTCGTTGACGAGCTTGAGGACTTCCTCGTACAGCCTGGCCGCTTCCTTGTGGTTCTTGTCACGCTGCATCTGCGACGCCTGGGAGGTAAAGATCCGGATCAGGTCCTGGGGGTCCTTGCTGTCCTTGGCCAGAACCGCAGCGCGTTCCAGGAGTTTCGCGGCCAGCTTGTTGCCGCCGTAGCGCTGGTGCACCGAAGCCAAGTCGAGCAGGTACTTCGGATCGGTGATCTCGTCCTCGCTGGCTGGGCCGTCGCCCTCGCCCCCCTTGCCTTCCTTATCATCCTCGCGGTCCTTGCCCCGCACCTTTTCACGGTCGCGGCCGCCGCGGCGTCCGTATTCCCGGTCCTTGCCGGCGCGCGGCGGGACCGGGGCCGCGCCTTCCGCATCGGGATCGGGCGCAGGCGCTGGAGCGGGAGCGGGTTTGGGTTCGTCCTCCGCGCGCAGCCCGGCGGCGGTGCAGGCGGAGAGGAAGAACAGGAAAATGGCGGCCCTTGCGAACATGAATGTTGCTCCTTTCGAGTCCTTGCATGCAGAAGAACGTATGGGGATACGCGCCAGCGCCGTCAAAATCAAGTCGGCCTGCCGCACCAGTGGGACGCTCGGAGCAGGGTTACCTTCGCAGTTCCTCGACGATCCGGGCAGCGGCCCTTCCGTCACCGTAGGGGTTGCGGACGCCGCTCATGGCGGCGTATTCCTTTGGATCGCCCAGCAGGCGCGCGGCCTCGCCGGCGATCTTCGCGCGGTCGGTGCCGACCAGCTTCGCCGCGCCGGCCGCGACGGCCTCGGGGCGTTCGGTAGCGTCCCGCATCACCAGCACGGGCTTGCCCAGGCTGGGCGCCTCCTCTTGAATCCCGCCGCTGTCGGTGACGATCAGCACGGCCTGCCGCATCAGCCAGACGAAGGCCAGGTACGCCTGCGGCGCCAACAGGTGGATGCGCGGATGCCCGCCCAGCAGCCGCCGCACGGGCTCCTGCACGCGCGGATTCAGGTGCACGGGGTAGACCAGCACCACGTCGCCGAACGTCTCGACGATGTCGCGCAGGCCCAGGCAGAGTTGCTCGAAGCCGTAGCCGAAGCTCTCGCGGCGGTGCCCCGTCACCAGCACCAGGCGCTTGCCCGCCAGGGCAGCCGCATCGAGGCCTTCGACCTTCGGCGGCGCGGCCTCGACCTTCGCGACGGCCATCTGCAGTGCGTCGATCGCCGTGTTGCCCGTCACCACGATGCGTTCGCCAGGCACGCGCTCGGCCAGCAGGTTCGCGCGAGCGGCCTCGGTGGGTGCGAAGCACCAGCGGCAGATGGGATCGACCAGACGGCGGTTCATCTCCTCCGGCCAGGGCGCATCGAAGTCGTAGGTGCGCAGGCCCGCCTCGACGTGCCCCACCGGCACGCGCGCGTAGAAGCCCGCCAGGGCCGCGCCCAGGCAGGTGGCCGTATCGCCGTGCACCAGCACGGCCTCGGGCTTCGCCTGCGCCAGCACGTCGCGCACGCCCGTCAGGATGCGCGCGGTCAAGTCCGTGAGGTCCTGGCCCGGCTTCATCAGGTTCAGATCGTAGTCGGGTTTGAGTTCGAAGACGTCGAGGACCTGGTCGAGCATCTCGCGGTGCTGCGCGGTCACGCACAGCAGCGTGCGCCCTTCGCCAGGCCCTCGCTTCTTCAGCGCGTGGACGACCGGCGCCATCTTGATGGCCTCCGGCCGCGTACCCACGACCACCATCACGTCCCGTACCGGCATGCGTTCCTCCCGTAGGGGAGGTTCTACCAGCCTGCGGCGGAATTACGAATGGCGGGCGCGGTGCGGAATCCGCGCTAACCTTCGCGCTCCAGCAACTCGTCGACGAACTCGTGAACGCGCGCCAGCGTGATGCCGTTCTGCTGCTCGCGGTAAAGCGGGTGGTCACAGGCCTGCACGCGCAGGTGCGGGCGCTCGCCCCCGCCCTGCGGATAGACGTCCATCTTCAGGTTCAACGTGTCGGGGTAATGCGGCAGCCGGTTGCAGAACCAGCCGAACCACCCATGCCCCGCCGGAACCGGCCCGTCGCCCAGGGACTCGTAGTCGGCGAAGCTCGCCGCGCTCAGCGAGACCCACGCGCCCCAGGCGAAGCGGTTGAGTTCCGGGTGGTCGCGCACGGGCAGCAGCAGCACGCCGCGCACGAAGTACTGGCGCTCGCCGGGCCCGTCGAGGACGCAGGTGTCGGCGGTCAGCTTCGCGTAGCGCGCGCGTTCCTGCTTCGACAGCGCGTGGTACGGCAGAGGTTCGTCGAAGCCCACGTCCATGGGAAAGTCGTCGTGGTGTTGCCCGCAGCAGGCGCAGTGGAAGCCCATGGCCCCACCTTCGCAGATTCCGCGGGCCTGTCCAGCGGGCCGTATCCCCCGGTCTCCCCCGCCCCCCCGTCCGCCTCGCTTGACGCTGCGCGCGTTGGTCCTATAACGCTTCGGAGCGCTTTGGCTCTACCTTCCGCAACCAACCGATTTTTCGAGGAACCGCGCCCATGGCTTACACCACCGTCACGCCCCCCGCCGGCGACAAGGTCACCATCAGGAACGGCGTCCTGCAGGTGCCCGACCAGCCCGTGCTGCCCTTCATCGAGGGCGACGGCACCGGCCCGGACATCTGGCGCGCCTCGCAGCGCGTCTTCGACGCCGCGGTGCAGAAGGCCTACGGCGGCAAGAAGAAGATCAAGTGGTTCGAGGTCTACGCCGGCGAGAAGGCCTTCAACAAGCTCAACACCTGGCTGCCGGACGACACGGTGGACGCCTTCCGCGAGTACCTGGTCGGCATCAAGGGCCCGCTGACCACGCCGGTCGGCGGCGGTATCCGCAGCCTAAACGTCGCGCTGCGGCAACTGCTGGACCTGTACGTCTGCCTGCGCCCCGTGCGCTACTTCAAGGGCGTGCCCTCGCCCGTCAAGAAGCCCGAAGACGTGGACATGGTGATCTTCCGCGAGAACACCGAAGACATCTACGCGGGCATCGAGTACGCCGCCGGCACGCCCGAGGCGCAGAAGGTGCTGAACTTCTTCGCGCAGGAGTTCCCCAAGGAATTCAAGAAGATCCGCTTCGGCTCCAAGGCCGCAGCAGAAGGCTGGCAGAAGGAACTCGAGGCGATCGGCGCGCCCAAGCGCGACGTTGGCATCGAGGTCGGCGTCGGCATCAAGCCCGTCAGCTACCTGGGCTCCGAGCGCCTCGTGCACAGCGCCATCTCCTACGCCCTCGCCCAGAAGCGCCGCTCGGTGAGCCTGGTCCACAAGGGCAACATCATGAAGTTCACCGAAGGCGCCTTCCGCGACTGGGGCTACAAGGTCGCGGTCAGCTTCTTCCGCGCGGACACGGTAACCGAACGCGAGTCCTGGATCCTGGGCAACAAGGAGAAGAACCCGAACCTGACGGCCGAGCAGAACGCGCGAGAGATCGAACCCGGCTACGACATGATGACGCCGGAGCAGAAGAAGAAGGTCGTCGCCGAAGTCGAGAAGGCCCTGCAGCTCTGGGAGACCCACGGCGGCGGCAAGTGGAAGTCCAAGCTGCTTATAAAGGACTCCATTGCCGACATCACCCTGCAGCAGGTGCTGACGCGCCCGAAGGACTTCGACGTCATCGCCACGCTGAACCTCAACGGCGACTACCTCTCCGACGCCCTGGCCGCGCAGGTCGGCGGCATCGGCATCGCGCCCGGCGGCAACATCAACTACCTCTCGGGGCACGCCATCTTCGAGGCCACCCACGGCACCGCCCCCAAGTACGCCAACCAGGACAAGGTCAACCCCGGCAGCGTGATCCTTTCGGGCGAGATGATGTTCCGGCACTTGAAGTGGAACGAGGCCGCCGACTTGATCATCAAGGGCATGGACGGCGCCATCGGCAAGAAGACCGTCACCTACGACTTCGAACGGTTGATGCCCGGCGCCAAGCTGCTGAAGTGCAGCGAGTTCGCCGGCGCGATCATCGAGAACATGTAGGAATCAACTTTCGGCGTTCAGCGGTCAGCAATCGGTTCGATAAAGGAGGCGCGATGAGCGCCTCCTTTATTTATGTCCAATCGACAGGTATCAGCCCTACGCTTCTATCAGCGCTTCAATCTCCCGCACCCGCTCGCTGGGCAGCAGCAGCCAGTTGGGGTTTTCGAACGTCGCGTGGTTGGTGAACGTCGCGCGCGGCGCCAGGATCTGCCCGGCGTTGTCGAGCGGGTCCATGATCTGGTAGCGCACGTACTTCTTCTTCTCGGTCCAGTGCTGCATCTTCATCTCCGTCTGCTTAGGCAGCACCTCGACCAGAATCGGCGGACGGTCGCGGTAGATCGTCTCATCGCCACCGATAAGCACGTCGGGCTCGGTGCCTTCGGTATCCAACTTCAAGAGATCGATCTTCGGCAGGCGCTGCTCGGCGGCATACGCGTCCAGCGTCGTGACGGACACCGCCACCGGCTCGTTGCCCAGCTGAAAGTCCTCGCGCAGGGACGCGCTGAGCGGGCTGGGTTCTCGCGGGACGTACAGCGTCGCCGTGCCGGATTCCTTGCCCAGGGCGCGCGCGTCGGCGCGCACGTTCGAGGCGGCATTCGCTGCCGCGTTGCGCTCCAGGCGCTCGCGGATGCGGGGCACGGGCTCGAAGGCATGCACCTTTCGCTTGGGATTCTCCACGGCGGCGACCAGCGCGAAGACGCCCACGTTGGCGCCGGCATCGATAAAGCAGCGGCAGCCGTCCAGCAGCTTGAGGAAGACGCGCAGCGTCGGGCCTTCGTAGCCGTCCACGCCCATCCAGTACAGACGCGAGGTGATCGGGTCGCGGCCGTCGCTGAGCAAGGTGACGGGCTTCGGCAGGCCGCGGCGCAGCTTGACCCTGCCGACGATGGGCAAGCGGATCTTCAGGTAGTGCGGCAGCAGCGGCGCGAACGGGCGCAGCAGCCGCAGCGGCGCGTTCAGCACCGGCACCTGCAGCGCGCGTTTGACCGATTGCTTGAGGGTAGACGCCGCGGCCATTCTTGGCTACGCCAGCACGTTGCGCGCGATGACCAGGCGCTGGATCTCGCTGGTGCCTTCGTACAGCGTCAGCACGCGCGCATCGCGGTACAGCCGCTCGACGCGGTACTCGCGGCTGTAGCCGTACCCGCCGAAGACCTGCACCGCGCGGTAGGCCGAACGGTTGGCCGCCTCGCTTGCTAAGAGCTTCGCCATCGCGGCCTTCTCGGTGAATGGCTGCCCCACGTCGCGGCGCCACGCCGTCGTCAGCGTCAGCGCCTCGGCGGCCTCGTGCTCGACCGCCGTGTCCGCGATCATCCATTGCACGGCCTGGTGCTCGGCGATGGGCTTGCCGAACGCGCTGCGCTCCTTTGCGTAGCGCGTCATCTCCTCCAGGCACGCGCGGATCAGTCCGACGCTCAGGCTCGCGATGCCGATGCGCCCGGCATCGAGGGCGCTCAGCGCGATCTTCAGGCCCTCGCCCGGCTTGCCCAGCAGGTTCGCCGCCGGAACGCGGCAGCCGCTGAAGTGCAGCGCGCAGGTGTGGCTGCCGCGCTGGCCCATCTTGGGCTCGGGCTTGCCGACGGTCATGCCGGCCGTGCCCTTGTCGACCAGAAAGGCGCTGGTCTCCTTCTCGCCCGTAACGGCCATGACCAGAAAAACGCCGGCGTGCGTGGCGCTGGTGATCCAGGTCTTCTCGCCGTCGAGCACGTACGAATCGCCGTCGCGCGCGGCGCGGCAGCGCAGCGCCTTGACGTCGGAACCCGCGCCGGGCTCGGTGAGCGCGAACGCGCCCAGGCCTTCGGGCGTATTCAGCAGCGGCAGGTACTTGTCGCGCTGGGCATCGGTGCCCCACTGCGTGATCGTCTCGGCGACGAGGTTGTTGACGGAAAGGGTGACGGCGACTGCCGCATCTGCGCGTGCGATCTCCATCAGCGAGAGCGCATAGCCGACGGTGTCGAGCGCCGCGCCACCGTGAGACTCGGGCGTCATCATGCCCAGCAGGCCCAGGTCCGCGAGTTCGCGCACGGCTTCTTCGGGAAAAGCCTCGTCGGCGTCCAGCTTCGCGGCGCGGGCCAGGAGCTTCTTCTCGGCCAACTCGCGGGCGGTTTCGCGCGCGGCTTCCTGCTCTTCGCTCAGGCGCAGATCCATGCTCGGCGCGGCCTCCGGTCACCCGCCGCGCCTGCGCTCCGGATCGAATTCGAGCGCGGAAAGCAACGCGGCGGCAAGGGTGCCCAGTATGCCCAACGCACCGCTCACGCGCCAGCCGGGTTCGGGGCGCGCCACCAGGGCCGCGAAGAAGCCCAGGGCCAACACGAAGCCCAGCAGCGTGCGCAGGCTGAAGCGCACGCGAGCGACGACGGTAAACAGGCCATTCGCCGTCTCGAGCACAAGGACCAGGGCCACCAGGAACGCCAGGCCCGCAAGTACGATCAGCATGGGCACCGTGTCCCACAAAATGGCAAACGGCAAGAGCACAAGGAGCACCAGGGCGCCGTTCAGGCAGGCCCGCAGGAATCCCTCGTACCGTCGCGTCCGCAACGGCCTGCGCATGGCGCGCCCTCGATGTCCGATGGTACTACGCGCCACGGTCGCCCGGGTTCGGTTCCTTGGCGGCCTCCTTCGGCGGCGGCATAAAGCCCGGCCGGAAGCGCGCCCAGCAAGGGTCTTGCAGCACGATGTAGAGCACCAAGAGCATGCTCAAGCCGATGGCCGCAGTGACCGCGTACGGCTTCCACGCCAGCGGCGCCGCGACGGCCAGCGCGACGAACGTCCCGACGGAGCAGACCGCGCCCAGCAGCCCGCCGAGCGTGAAGCGCGCGTAGAAGACCGCCGACAGGACCGTCCAGGCCGTCATCCAGAAGAGAAAGAAGCAGAGGAAAATCCCGCCGAAGAACAACGCGGCGCTCACGGAGAGCCACATCAATACCGACGAACAGATCATGCCGCAGAGGCAGAAGTACGCGCTGCGCCGCGCGATCTCGCAGAGTCGCTCGTGAGCGGGCCGAAAGCGCGGGCGAGGCAGCATCGTCTTGGCCATACCCCTCTTTTGCGAAGTTTTTCTCTGTCGATTCTCAGAATTCCGAAAACGGAAGACTTGAGCCGTCCGGCTTGCGCACGAGGATCCGGCCCTCTCCGAAGGCCCGGTCTGCATACGCGATCACCAGTGCCACCATCCCGCCGTAAAGGACTAGCGCCACCAGCATGACCTTGCGCCAGTCGTACGGGACCACGTCCGAAACCGACGCCGCTCCGATCAGCCCCCCAGCCAGGATGATGCCCAACAAGTGGCCGATGCGGTACCGCATCACGCCCAGCAGCAGCACAGACAGCCAGCCCATCAGACCCAGCGGCATAAGGCAGGTCAGACCCATCGAGAGCCAGGCCAGCATCACGTATCCGGCGCCCGGCGAAGTGGACCTCGGTGTGCTCGCCATGATTATCACACCGAAGAACCACGAGGTCATCCCAAGTACGCACAAAATCCGGCAAACCTTGCGCAACCGCGGCACCACCAGATGCACGTAATACACTTTCCGGCCGCTCGGATGGGTGTTCGGATCTTCGGACATGCGTACCTTCCATAGGATCAACTTCGGGCAATATACCACACCGCGGCCGCTCAAATCCGCAATCCGAAATCCGAAATGGAATCAGGTCTTGATCTTCAGGAGCGCCGCGCCGGCGGCGACGGTCTGGCCGGCCTGCACGGCGACGGATTCGACGGTGCCCGCGTGCGGCGCGGGGATCTCGTTCTCCATCTTCATCGCCTCGAGCACCACCACGGTCTGGCCTTCCTCGACCGCATCGCCAGGCTTCACGCGCACGGCCTTGATGGTGCCGGGGATGGGCGAGGCGATCTCCAGCGGCCCGCTGTGCGCTCCCGCGCTTCCCGCCGCCTGCTCCAGCGCATCGATGGCCGCGGGCTTCAGCGTCAGGCCCTCCAGCCCCGGCCCGCCGCCCACCCACAGCGCGAAGTGCGCATTCTCGCCGCGCACGACGCCGTGAACGATCTCGTCGCCCCACAACGCGACGACCAGTCCGTTGCTCTCCCGCCGCAGTACGCGCAGCGCACGCGGCTGGCCCGGATGGCCCTTCGCATCGGCGACCGTCAGTTGCCCGTCGGGCGCGAGCACCAGGCGCACGACGGCGTCCTTGCCCTTTCCGCGCAGGACGTGTTCCTGGCTCACGCGCGGTCCTCCACGTCGCCTTCCTGCGCGGCGCAGGCGTTCTGCCAGCCGCTCAGGCCGCGGCCGCGATAGACCAGCGGCGGCACCGCGCCGTGTCCGTTGCGCGAAAGGCGTTCGGCGGCGGCCAGCACGGCCGCGCGCGCATCGAGGCCCCGCGGGGCGGCGTCCTTGCGCGCGCCAAGCAATCCGGTGTCGTACTTGCCGCTGCGAAACGGTTTCTCGTTGATCACCTGCGCGATGAACGGCGCGGTGGTGGCGACCGGCGCGACGATCGTTTCGCCCAACGCCAGCGTCAGGCGCTGGATCGCTTCCTCGCGCGTCTGCCCCCAGGCCAGGACCTTGCCCAGCAGCGAGTCGTAATGCGCGCTGACCTCGAGGCCCTCCTCGGCCCACGCGTCGACGCGCACGCCCGGCCCCGACGGCCACTGCAGCGCCTTCAGCACGCCCAGGCTGGGGCGGAAGTTCGCGGCAGGGTCCTCCGCGATCACGCGCGCCTCGATGGCGTGCCCGCGCGGCTCGAGCTTCTTCGGATCGAACGAGAACCCCAGGCCCCCGGCGACGCGCAGCTGTTCCTCGACCAGGTCCAGACCGAAGCGCATCTCCGTGACGGGGTGTTCGACCTGCAGGCGCGTGTTCATCTCGATGAAGAAGTACTCGCGCGAGTTCGCCGGCACGAGGAATTCCATCGTGCCTGCGCCGCGGTAATTCACCGATGCCGCCAGCTTCGCGGCGCGCTCGCCCATCTCCGCGGCGACCGAAGCGGGCAGCGCGGGCGTGGGCGATTCCTCGATCAGCTTCTGGTGCCGGCGCTGGACGGAACATTCGCGCTCGCCCAGGTGCACGGCCTTGCCGCGCCCGTCGCCCAGCACCTGGATCTCGACGTGGCGCACGGCGCGGAAGTACTTCTCGACGAAGACGCGCCCGTCGCCGAAGGCCGCCTGGGACTCCGACTGCGCGACTTCCAGGCTCTCGCGCAGCTGGGCCTCGCGCTCGACCACGCGCATGCCGCGCCCGCCGCCGCCGGCGGCGGCCTTGATCAGGACGGGAAAACCGATCTTCCTCGCGATGCGCGCGGCTTCCTTCGGGTCGGCGACGGGTTCGAGCGTCCCCGGCACGACCGGCACGCCGGCGTCGATGGCGGCCTGGCGCGCGGCGAGTTTATCGCCGAGTTTGCGGATCTGCGCGGCGGTGGGCCCGACGAAGGCCATGCCGGCCTTCTCGACGGTGGCGGCGAAGGCGGCGTTCTCGGCCAGGAATCCGTAGCCGGGATGCACGGCGTCGGCGCCGAGGTACTTGGCGGCGGCGAGCACGCCTTTGATGTCCAGGTACACGCGGCGCGGGTCGCCGGGCAGTTCGGCGGCGCGGTGGCACAGCCGCAGGTGCGGCAAACCTGCGTCGGCGGAAGAGAAGACGCCCAGGACCTCCAGGCCCAGCCGGCGCGCCGTACGGGCAATACGCAATGCGATCTCGCCGCGGTTGGCGATCAGCAGGCGGCGGGGCAGGCGGGCGGCTGCGCGGCGGGGCATCAGGGCACTTCGGTGGCGTCTTCGGGGTCGTACTTGATCTTCAGGCTGCGCATCGTCCGTTCGAGCGCCTGCTTGAAGGCCTGCGAGACGGGTCCGGGAATCTGCGCCCAGAAGGCGATCTCGGACTCGCCGGCGCCTTCGGCTTCGTCCTCGGGGTCGACGGGTCGCGAGAGGACCCAGCCTTCCCACGCGCCCTTCTCGTTCTGGAACGTGTAGTGGAAACCGCGCGCCTCGAACTTGCCTAGGAATTCCTTCATCGGCTTGCGCGTCAGCTTGGGATAGTTCGCGGCCAGGGCGTCGAGTGTCTTCTTGGGAAACACGCCGGGCTCGGGCGACTTCTTCAGCAGCACGAAGCGCGCGCTGACGCCGTCGTCGATGCTGGAGATCGCGACGGTGTGGATGCCGGGGTCGGTGCGGGCCGCGTCGAGCAGTTCGGCCTTCCAGACGAACGGGAGCTTGAAGTTCAGCTCCACGTCGCCGTAGCGCTTTTCCTTGTCGAGGGTCTCGACGCGCTGCTCCTCCAGGGGCGTGCTGCGCACCTTCTGGACGCCGCAGCCCGCGCCCAGCGCCAGCAGCGCGAGGCCGATTCCAATCTTGCGTTTAAGCATGACCCAATGATGCCCGATGGGCAGCCCTTCGGCAAGCGCCCGCGCGCATGGCGCGAACTAGAAAGCCGCCGGGCGCGTTGCCCGGCGGCCGTTGCAGAACAACCGCGGAAACAGGCTACTTATGGTAAATCGGCAGGTAGCGGTAGTAGACCTCCAGGCTCAGCGCGCAGATGGCGGTCATGTACACGCGGCCGCCCAGCATGGCCGGCCATCCGTTGACGGGGTCCCAGCTGCCGTCCTTGTCCTGCACGCTGCCGTCCTGGGGGCCGCCCTTGATCTGGTTGGGCACCAGCGCGTTCTTCATGGCCTCGTTCCAGATCCTCCACTTCTCGCCGCCGACCTGGAACATCACCAGCGTGCCGTAGTACCAGGTGTACTCGTTGTTGAACGCGACGTGGCTGTTCGGCGCGTCGATGGGCGCCCACGACATGATCGCAGCGTTCTTGGTCCAGTCCGGCAGGTTCTCGTTGAGGATGTCGGCGCCCTTCTGCATGGCGGGCGCGCTGCCGTCAGTGCCGGTGAAGACCGCCATGAGCATGGCGATGGCGGTCATTGCGGGGCCCTTGCGCCCGGGCATGATCTTCATGTTGCTGTAGACGACCGTCGGATCCTGGTAGGCCTCGTCGAAGGTGTCGCTGTTCATCCACTTGCGGATGCCCACGAAGGCCTCTTGCGGGACCTTCAGGCCGGCGATCTTGGCCGATTTCAGCGCCATGCCCGCCCAGCCGGTGACCGACGCGTCGAAGCGCGGCGACTTGGCGTCGTAGTCCCACACGCCGTGCGGCCCGCGGGCCTCGAGCAGGTAATCGATGCCCTTCTGCGCGCTGGCGCTGTACTTCGCGTCGCGGGACATGGCGCTGCCTTCGGCCACGGCCAGCGTCGCGATGCAGTGGTTGTACATGTAGCCCCACACGCCGGTGGGCTTCTTTTCGCCGTACATGCCGTCGGCGCCTTGCACGCCGGCGAGGTAATCCAGCGCGCGAGAGACGTTGTCCTTGTACTTGCCGACCTTCGACGTGTGGCCGGCGCCGAGGAAGGCCAGCACGGCCAGGCCCGTCACGCCCGGATCGTAGTGCACCGAGTGGCTGTTCTGCTTCGACGAACCTTCGTTGTACTTCGCGCAGTTCCAGCGCCCGTCGGCTTCCTGGTGGCGCGCCAGCCAGGCCAGCGCCGCGTCGACGGACGACTCCGTGGCCTTGCCGCCACCGCCCGCGATCGCGCGCCGCAGCCGCCCGCCGGCGCCGCCGGGACGCCCAAAGGCCCCCGCGCGCCCGCCGCCGCCGACACCGATGGAGCCGATAGTGCCCTGTCCGCCCAGCCAGATGTCGCTGAGGCCGTCTTCGCCCTTGCTGTCGTGGGCATCGCTGTCGTTGTCGGTCTCGACCTGCTCGGCGAACTCGATGACCTCGTGCGTGACGATGGGCTGCTGGTCGCAGACGACCTCGTTCTCGACGACGGGAATGGGCTTCTCGATGATGTCGCGCTCGAGCTTCTTCTCCGGCTCGGGCGGCTTCTCCTGCTTCTCGAGATTGGTGACGATGACCAGGTCGTTCTGCTTGGCCTGCATCACCACCATGCCGATCAGGAAGACGAGCAGGATAAGGAGCGCGTGGAAGGCGCCGCTGATGATCCACCACGGCGCGGCGCCGAACTGCGCGCTGAGCGACTCCAGGAAGCCGGCGGCGGCCGGTTCGCGTTCTTCGGGCTCCAGGTCCTCGTCCAGCAGGCCCAGGTTCATGGCCGTGATGGCCTTGACGCTGGTGGTGCCGTGCGCGGCGGTGCGCTGGCGCTGGGCCAGGCGGTCGGTCGCGCCGCGGTCGAAGTTCTCGCTGATGCGGCGCTGCCCGAGCGTGCGCTCCATCAGGTCGTTGAACTGCTGAATCTCGCTGTCGGAGGGTCGGCGGGCCATCGTCAGTTCTCCCGAACCGGCACCTGATCCGCCGTCTCGCCGGCATTCTCGGTCTTCTTCCAGACCGGACGCAGCTTGCGGAAGAGGATCTCGTCGGCGCGGGACAAGCGGCTCTTGACCGTGCCGGCGGGAATCCCCAGGATCAGGGCGATCTCTTCGGTGCTGCGCTTCTCCCAGAAGCGCAGGACGACGGCCTCGCGGTAGTGCTCCGGCAGGCTGTCCACCGCGCGCGCGACCCATTCCAGGTCGGTGGGTTCGGCGCGGCTTGCCTGCCCGTCCGCTTCCAGCTTCTCGTGGCGCGCCTTCATGCGGCCCCGCTTGCGGCGGAGGTTCAGCGCGTTGCAGCGGTTGATGGACCGCAGCCACGCACCCAGCTTGGCGGGATCCTTCAGGGCCGTCAGGTCCTGAAAGGCCTCGCACAGGCTCTCCTGCGCCACGTCCTCGGCATCGTTCTGGTTGCCGAGGATGGCCATGGCCTGGTTGACGAGGTCCGCGCGGAAGCGCTCGACGAGCAGCCAGAAGCGTTCGTGGGTGCGGGCGGACGGATCGGTGCGCATCTCCATCAGCGCTTCGATCATCATCGCGGTGGTTGCCATCCGCCTTCCCCTTGCACGGTACACGCTTTGACCGTCATTCTAACAGCCCCCGCAGTCGCGGCTACGGTTCCATCTTTCCCAAAGAAAAAATCGACGAGCAGCACGTGTGCAGCAGCGGACCCCGCAAGCAACCGCCGTAACTCCTTTGTTCAAAAGAGGTAAGGGACGCCTAAAGCGGAACGCAGGTGACGTTTCCCGTGCCCGTGTTATGGTGCCGGGCGTCTCGATAGCCACCACCCGATGCCGCATATAAAGGAGGCCGCATGGACGCCCGCGCGCTCTGGAACCGCTACAAGGCCTGCCTCTGCGACTGCCCGAAGGTGGGCTTGAGCGTCGATTACAGCCGCATGGACTTCCCCGACAACTTCTTCGAGTCCATGGGACCGGCCATCGGCGAGGCCTTCAAGGAGATGGCGGCGCTCGAGAAAGGCGCCATCGCCAACCCCGACGAGAAGCGCATGGTCGGCCACTACTGGCTGCGCGCGCCGGAACTGGCGCCCCAGCCCGAACTCGCCAAGGCCATCAAGGACGCTCTCGCCGCGATCAAGAAGTTCGCCAAGGCCGTGCACGCTGGAAAGATCAAGCCGCCGAAAGCGCCGCGCTTCAAGAACGTGCTCGTGATCGGCATCGGTGGCTCGGCCCTGGGCCCGCAGTTCGTCAGCAAGGCGCTGGGCGGGCCGAAGGACAGGATGCGCGCGTTCTTCTTCGACAACACCGACCCCGACGGCATCGACCATACGCTTTCCCAGATCGGCGCAGACCTGAAGGCCACGCTCTGCGTCGTGATCAGCAAGTCGGGCGGCACGCCCGAGACCCGCAACGGGATGCTGGAAGCCAAGGCCGCCTTCGAACGCGCCAAGCTGCCGTTCGCGAAGCACGCCGTCGCCGTGACCGGCGAAGGCAGCAAGATGGACCTCGTCGCCGTGGACGAAGGCTGGCTGGCGCGCTTCCCCATGTGGGACTGGGTCGGCGGGCGCACCAGCGAACTGGCCGCGGTGGGCCTGCTGCCGGCGGCGCTGCAAGGGCTGGACATCGACGGAATGCTGCGCGGCGCGAAGGCGATGGACGAAGCCACGCGCGTGGCGGACGCGCGCGCGAATCCCGCCGCGATCCTGGCGCTGATGTGGCACCACGCCGGCGGCGGCAAGGGTGCGAAGGACATGGTGATCCTGCCCTACAAGGACCGCCTGGAACTCTTCTCGAAGTACCTGCAGCAGCTCGTCATGGAATCGCTGGGCAAGGAACGCGATCTGCAGGGCAACGTCGTCCACCAGGGCATCGCCGTCTACGGCAACAAGGGCAGCACCGACCAGCACGCCTACGTCCAGCAGCTCCGCGACGGCGTGCCGAACTTCTTCGCCACGTTCATCGAGGTCCTGCGCGACCGCGGCGCACGCAGCATCCAGGTCGAAGACGGCGTCACGTCCGGCGACTTCCTGTCCGGCTTCCTGCAAGGCACGCGCCGCGCGCTGTACGAGAACGGCCGCCAGTCGATGACCCTCACCGTCGACAAGCTCGACGCGCAGACCGTCGGTAAGCTGATCGCGCTGTACGAACGCGCCGTGGGGCTCTACGCGAGCCTGGTCGGCATCAACGCGTACCACCAGCCGGGCGTCGAGGCCGGCAAGAAGGCCGCCGGCGCGGTGATCGACCTGCAGCGCAAGATCGTCGCGCACCTGCACGCGCACAAGAACAAGGGCTTCACGTCCGAGGAACTCGCCATCGCCATCGGCGCGGGCGAACAGACCGAGAGCGTGCACCTGATCCTGCGGCACCTCGCCGCCAACCCCGACCACAAGATCAAGGCCAAGCCCGGCAAGACGCCGTTCGAGACCAAGTACGCGGGGTGATTTTTCTCACGCCAAGACGCAAAGGCGCAAAGACGGGCAAGCGAGACGCCGGCCCCCAGGCAAGCGCCGCCGTACATGTAAACCCTATTTGCACCTCGCGCATTATACAGATAAAAACATATAATGTACGCACCATGTTGGCACATATCCTGCATAACACCCATGGTGCATAGGTGTATGGGTCTCGAAATCTCGCGAGCGATCCTGTAAGTCCTGAAAATAGGGCAAATGGTGCAGCACGACGTGCTCGCCTAACGGACATTGAACCTACTTCGTGCAATGCAACACTTTGCACGACGGGCACTCTTTCCATATCAAATACTTATAGAGATAATCGCAAGAATGTTCGTCGACGAACATTTTCGCATAATTGCGATTTCGTGAGACCGGTGTGCAGAGCACTTACGAGATCGATTGCGGCTTAGCCTTTTACCGCACCGACCGTCAGGCCCGCGACGATGCGTTCCTGGAGGATCACGAAGATCAGGAACGTCGGCAGGCATAGGATCACGATGCCGGCGAAGAGCGCCGGCCAGTTGACCGCGTACTGCTGCGAGACCTGCAAGTTGTAGAGCCCCACCGGCAGCGTCTTGAACTCGGGATTGGTCAGGAAGATCAGCGCGAAGTTGTACTCGTTCCAGACGCCCAGGAAGTTGAAGATCGCCGCCGTCGCCAGCCCCGGCCCGGCCAGCGGAAAGTAGATCTCGGCGAAGATGCGCCACGGCGAGGCGCCGTCCAGCGCGGCGGATTCGGCCAACTCGCCCGGCAGGCTCTTGAAGAACGCGCCCAGCAGGAAGATCGTGAACGGCAGCGACGTCGCCGCGTACAGCACCGCCAGGCCCGCGCGCGAGTCCATGAACGAGAAGTTCCCGATCGACCAGTCCTTCATCATCACGAACAGCGGCACGACCAGCAGAAAGCCGGGGATCGCCATGCTCCCCACCAGCACGCTCATCACCGCGCCGCCGAAGGGAAAGCGCAGCCGCGAGAGCGCGTACGCCGCCATCGCGCCCAGCACCGTCACCAGCCCCACCGAACAGAGGCTCACCAGCACGCTGTTGAAGAAGTAGTCGCCCATGCGCGCGATGCGCCAGGCCTGCGTGTAGTTCGCCGCGCCGTTGCGGTACGGCGTCCAGTCGTAGTTCTTGGCCAGGGTCGCGAACGGCAGCACCAGCATCGCGGTGACGATCACCAGCGCCACGCGCAGCACCAGCCGCGCCCGCGCGCCGCGTTCGAAGAACGAGCCCGCCGCCCAGAGCGGGATCCACAGCAGCGCCGCGACCCACCAAGCTTCTATGGCGAACCACGACCCGAAGGCCTGCGGGTACTTCGACAGCTCGCCGAAGACCCCCGCCGGGCGCAGCGCGAACTCCTGATTCGTCGCGAGGGACATCATCACCACCCACGCGAACGCGAGCACCGTGAAGCCCACCCACACCGTCTTCAGCAGGTACAGCGGATACAGCCGCGTGCGCCGCCACAGGTACAGCAACACGACGCTCGCGAGCGCGTACAGGATCACCAGCGCGCGCACCGCGGACGCGGGGTCACCGCCGGAAAACGTTTCGGGCCACCAGTTCAATACTCCAGCTCCCGTTTTCCGAAGGCCAGGCGCGCCGCGCTGACAAGCAGCACGATCGCGACCACCAGCATCACGGCCATCGCCGTGCCGCGGCCCATCATGTACACGTTGTCGCGTGCGTTGAAGCTGATCGCGTACTGGTACGTCGAGACCGTCTCCAGCTCCGGGCGCACGGCCGGGCCGGCCAGCGCCTGGATCAGGCCGAAGACCTGCATCGAGCCGATCAGCCACAGCGAGAGCGCCACGTAGGTCACGTCCTTCAAGAGCGGCAGCGTGATGTGCCGGAAGATCTGCCATTCCCCCGCCCCGTCGATGCGCGCGGCCTCGTAGTAGTCCGGCGGGATGCGGCGCATCCCGGCGAGCAGAAGGATCATCTGCCCGCCCACGCCGGCCCAGATGCTGGAGATCACGATCGAGTTCATCGCGTGTTCGGCGTCGAGCCATACCACGCCCGACTGACCCATCGCGGTCAGCACGCTGTTCAGCAGGCCCGCGTCGGGGTCGTAGAGCCGCGCCCACAGGATCGCGACGCCGACGACGCTGATAAACGAGGGAAAGAAGATCAGCGTCTGGTACAGCTTCTTGCCGCGCAGCAGCGGGCTGGACAGCGCCGCGGCGAACAGGAACGCGAAGGCGAAATGCCCCGCGCCGCCCACCACGACGTAATACAGGGTGTTGCGAAAGCTCTGCCAGAACTTCGCGTCGCTCCAGAGATTGAAATAGTTCTCGAGCCCGATGAACGTCGTTTCCGGCGAGAAGCCGGTCCAGCTCTGCATCGAGACCACCAGCGCGTCGACGGCCGGCCAGAGCAGGAAGAGCGCGAAGAGGCCCAGCGCCGGCGCCGCCATCGCGACCGCCGTGCCCGACCCGCCCGCCAAATTCGCACGCGCCTGCGCCATCGTCCGCTCCTACCGGATCCCCGCCTCGCCGCCCGCCGCGACGTACGCTTCGGTCTTCTCCTGCAGCGTCTTCAGGAATTCGTCGACGGTCAGGTACCCGCTCTGGTCCGGCGATTCGTTCAGGAAGAACGAGATCCACAGATCCTTCCAGACGAACTTCGCCCACTTCGGCGCGTAGACGTAATAGCCGGTGTCGAAGATGCGCTCGGCCTTGGCGAAGTCCTCGCGAATGTCCTTCAGCTCCTTCGGGAACTCGGTCCCGATCACCGGCGGAATCTCTTTACCGTACTCCGCAATCACCGCGGCGCTCTCGCGACGCGCCAGGAATCCCAGCAGCTTCACCGCGCCCTCGCGGCAGCGGCCTCCTTTAAGGAGCGCATGGCCCGCGATGGCCGCCGTTACGCCGGTGGCGTCCCCGCGCGGCAGCGGGGCACCGCCGTCCCGGATCGTGTCGATCGGTGGCACGGGAAAGCAGCCGGCGCGAAAGACCTCGGCATCGGGTTTGTACTCGAGGATCTCCTTGATCAGGTACGTGCCGCAGATCATGTGCGTGGCTTCGCCCTTGGCCCAGCGCCGTTGCGCGGCCGGCCAGGGGCTGCCGCGCCAGCCTTCCATGTACCAGCCGGGCCGGTGCAGGTCGCGGATGCCCTGAAAGACGGCGCGGTAGCGCGGGTCGGCGTCGAAGCGGGGCTTGCCGGTCAGGATCGTCTGCTTCAAGGTCTCCTGCGGCAGCGCGCGGTTCATCATCAAGCCAGGCCAGAACTCGGAATAGTCGTCCTTGTCCGCCGCGAACGGCACGTAGCCTGCGGCCTTCAGCTTCGTGCAGTTGTCCACCAGTTGCGTCCAGGTGCGCGGGATCGGCAATCCAAGCGCCTCGTAATGAACGCGGTTGTAGAAGATGAAGTCCGACCAGACGCCCGTCGGCGCAAGGTAGGTGCCGCCTTCGTACTTTCCGCCGTCCTGCGCCTCGTAGCGGCAGCGCTCGAGGATCTTCGGCAGGTAGGCGCCGGCGAGTTTCTTCGACGAGTCGTCGGGGTGCGGCGTGCCCTGCAGCACGGCGTCCAGCGTGTCGGCGTAGCCTTCCTCGACGATGATCTTCAGCGAGACGAAGTCCGTGTTGAGGATGTCGGGGATGTCGCTGCCGGTCAGCAGGCGCGGGCGGATCGCCGGCAGCACGTAGCGCCCGTCGTAGCGGGGTTCGACGCGGTACTGCGGAAACTCGGCCTCGAACTGCCGGAAGAGTTTGTCGTATCCGATCTGCGTGGGCTCGCCCGGTGCCCACATCGAGGCGAAGATGATCGTCTCTTTGCCGGGGTGCTCGATCTTGCGCTGGTACACGTCCAGCGCCAGCGTCACGCCGAAGACGAACCCCACCAGCAGGCACAGCGCCACGAAGCGGTTCACGCCGGACCTCCGACCGAATTCGGATAGTAGCGGCCATTCTCGCCGCCCGCACGCCCCACGCCAGTGCAACGGCGCGGTCGTTTGCGCACCGCAGCGCGCCTCCTTATAGTGTGGCCATGAGCAATCCGCACGGCATCCGAGAGCCCCTGTTCCTGCGCCCGACCTACGCCGAGCGCGTCTGGGGCGGCAACCGCCTGGGGGAACTCTTCGGCAAGGCCCTGCCGCCCGAACTGAAGGGCAAGGTCATCGGCGAGAGCTGGGAGTGCAGCGACCGGCCCGACGCGCAGAGCGTCGTCGTGGGCGGCAGCTTCGACGGCCTGGAACTGGGGCGCATTCGCGAGACCCACGGCAAGGCCCTGCTGGGCGCGGAACTCTTCGCGAAGAAGCCGCAGCGCTTTCCCCTGCTGGTGAAGTTCGTCGACGCCGCGCAGGACCTGAGCGTCCAGGTGCACCCCGACGACGACGGCGCCAGGAAACTCGGCATCGACGACCGCGGCAAGAGCGAATGCTGGGTAATCGTGCACGCCGAGCCCGGCGCGCGCATCCAGCGCGGCCTGCAGCCGGGCATCACGCGAGGCGACTTCGAACGCGCGCTGCGCGACGGCACCGTCGAGAACGTGCTGCACTACTTCCCTGCGCGCGTGGGCGACTGCGTCGCCGTGCCGCCGTGCATGGTGCACGCCATCGGCGGCGGCGTGACGCTGGCCGAAGTGCAGCAGAACAGCGACGTCACCTTCCGCGTCTTCGACTACAGCCGCAAGGGCCTGGACGGCAAACCGCGGCAGCTCCACGTCGAACAGGCCCTCGCCTGCATCGCCTTCGACGGCCCGCCGAAGGGTTTCTTCGAGGGCGACATGGGCGCCGACACGGTGGCCGGGCGCGTCGAGAACTTCGACGCCCACGGCTTCCACGTGCGCCTGTTGAATGGCCGCTACTTCGACCTGCAAAAGGTGGTGGTGCTCGCCGGCAAGACCTTCAACGCCAAGCGCCGCGCGGGCGCGCCGACCGTGCTGGTGGGCCTGAGCGGCCGCGGGATCCTCGACGGCCGGCCCTTCGCCGCCGGGCAGACGGTGCTCCTTCCCGCCGACCTGCCGCCTGAGCGCGCCGCCGTGCGCGAGACCACCGGCAGCGCGCCGCTGGTGTTGATCGAGAGCGCCCCCACAGCGGACGCGTAGATCAGTCTTGGGTCTTAAGCGGACAATCGTCGCGCTTTCACCTCATACCGGAACCACATCCTTCTCGGTAACCGGCGGCGGTTCCTTGCCGGGCACGTAATGTTTGTGCGGGCGGCCGGCGATCAGCCGCTTGCCGTCGGTGAAGCCTTCGGGGCGCGCCTTGATGGCGTCGATCATCCGCCCGCGCCACAGCGCAACACGTTCGGCGCTTCGCGGGACGTTCACGAGGTTGCGGCACTCGTTGGGATCCTTCTCCAAGTCGAAGAACTGTTCTTCGCCGCGCTGCGTGTACCAGACGAACTTCTCCTTGCCATCGGTGACCCACATCACGCCGTCGCGGTACTCGTACTGCCCCGCGTGTTCGCAGTGGATGTACTCGCGCCACTTCACTTTCTCGCCGCGCAGGACCGGCAGGACGCTCCTGCCGTCGACCGTGTTGGGAATCGGCACGCCGGCGGCGTCGAGCAGCGTCGGCAGCACGTCCTGCAAGCCGACGACGGGGTCGGCCTTCAGGCCCTGCTTGCACTCCATCCATTTCGGGGCGCGGACCAGGAACGGCACGCGCGAACTGGCCTCGTACGGCCAGCACTTCCGGTAAAGGTGGTGGTCGCCCAGCATCTCGCCGTGGTCGGACGTCATCACGACGAAGGTGTCGTTCCACAGTCCGGCGCGGCGCATGTACTGCTGCAGGCGCCCGAGCTGGTCGTCGATGTGGTTGATCAGGCCATAGTACGCCGCGCGGCAGCGCTTCAGCGTTGCCGGGTCCATGCGCACGCGCCACGACGCGGTGCTGGGCATGTCCGGCCCGGTGCGCGGGATCGATTCCTCGTCGACCCAGTCGCCTACGGCGGCCGGCGGCAGGTCCATTTGCATGTAACGGTCGTAGTAGCTCTGCGGCGGGATCAGCGGCGGATGCGGCGCGAAGATGCTGAGCTTCAGGAAGAACGGCTGCGTCGGATCGCGGCGCTGCAGGTAATCGATGGCCTCATCCACGCACCAGGTCGTGAAGTGCAGGCGTTCCTCGAGATGCCACGGGCGCGCGACCCAGCCGTTGACGTCGAGGCCGTGCGCAAGCGCGCGCTCGGGGTCGGCGTGGCCGTTGCGCTGCAGGAAGCGGTGGTAGGCGTCGAGCGGTTCCATGGGGCCCAGGTTGCCCAGCGGGCCGTCCGAATGCGTCATCGAGTGGAAGCCGTAGCGTTTGCGCAGCGGGTAGAGGTGCAGCTTGCCGACCAGGTGCGTCTGGTAGCCGGCCTTGCTCAGTTCGCCGGGGATCGTCTGCGGCGGGTCCCAGTCGCGGAAGCCCGACATGCCGACCATGCCGCTGCTGGCCTGGTTCAGGCCCGTCATCAGGATGCGCCGCGCGGGGATGCAGCTCGGCACTTCGGTGTACGCGTGCGGGAAGTACGCGCCCTCGCCGGCCAGGCGGTCCAGGTTCGGCGTGGCCAGGTTGGGGTGCCCGGCGACGGACAGGCAGTCGCCGCGCTGCTGGTCGGTCACGATCAGGAGCAGGTTCGGCTTGCGCA
Organism: Planctomycetota bacterium; assembly: GCA_023150555.1. Taxonomy (GTDB): domain Bacteria; phylum Planctomycetota; class SZUA-567; order H5-PLA8; family H5-PLA8; genus JAKLKQ01. Next base: position 2,258 of record JAKLKQ010000005.1, on the reverse strand, counting down.
TGGCGAATCCCTAGCTCCTTGGGCCCGTGGGGCGGACGCGGTGATCGGCAGTCGACCGGAACGCAAGATAGGGTATCGTGTCGCGGCCATGAGCGCCATTTCCGACCGCACCGCGCCCGTCGCGCCGCCGGCGAGGGGGGCCGACGTCTTCGTACTCGCCGCCTGCCTGGCGGTGATGCTCTGGAAGCTCGGCGCCTACGGCCTGTACGAACCTCACGAAGGCCACTTCGCGGGCGTTGGCCGCGAGATGCTGCTGTCCGGCGACTGGATTACGCCGCACCTGAACGGCAGCCCGTACCTGAACAAGCCCCCGCTGATGTATTGGTTCGTGGCGCTGAGCAACGGGCTCTTCGGCGTCAACGAATGGGCCTCGCGCCTGCCCGGCGCGCTCTTCGGCTGGGCCACCGTCGTGACGGTTTGGGCGTGGTGCAGCCGCCTGTGGGGGCGCGCGGCGGGCCGGTCGGCGGCGGCGATGCTGGCCGTCGCGGCGGGCTGGTTCATCTTCACGCACCAATTGATGATCGACGCGCTGCTGACGTTTCTCACCGTCGCCTCGCTGTACGCCATGTGGCTTGCCGTGCGCGAGCCCCTCCGCGGCCGGCGCTGGCTGGTCTTCTACCTCGTCTGTGGACTTGGCCTGCTGGCGAAGGGTCCCGGCGCGGTCTTCCCGCTGCTGGCCGGGGTCAGTTTCGTCGTTGCGCGCAGGCGCTGGGATCTGCTGAAGCAGGCGCGGCTGTGGTGGGGCATCCCGCTGGCGCTCGCGCCGGTGCTCGCGTGGGGCGTGCTGATCGAGCTTCGCAATCCGGGCTTCGCGCGGCACGTCTTCGAGAACGAGTTCCTCAACCGCCTACAGGACAAGCGCTGGCCGCCGGACTACAAGGTCTCGCAGGTGAGCTGGTACGCGTACCTGGGCGTGACGGCGATCTGGTGCGCGCCCTGGACGGTGCTACTGACGTGGGTCGCGCCGTTCGCGTGGCGCGCGTCCAAGGAGAATGCCAGCGGCTTCAAAGAAGAGAAAAAGGACCCCGGCGCGCGCGCCGACGGCGTGCTAATCCTCGCGTTGGGCGCGCTGTGGCCGGTGCTGCTCTTCCTGCCCATCGGTTCGAGGCTGGTTTACTACTGCCTGCCGGCGGTGCCGTTCGTCGCGGCATTGGCGGCGGGCTGGTGGTTCACGCTGCGGACCGAGGGACGGGACGGCGCCTCGCCGAAGGGGCCGGGCATGGTCCTGCTGGCGCTGGGCGCGGCGGTCTTCAGCGCCGGCTTCTGGGCGCCGGGGCTGGTTGCCGCAGTGCCCGAGATCCAAAACGCGCCGGCGACGATCGGCTACATTCCGTGGATGGCATCCCTGCTGGGCGCGGCGATGCTGATCTCGGCGTTCTTCCTGCTGCAAGGCCGCGCGCGCGCCGGCCTGGCGTGGCTCTGTTTATTGATGGGTTTGGCGAACATGATGGCCGCCGAAGGCCTGGTCGCCTTCCAGAGCATCCGCACCAGCAAGCAGATGGTCGAGGAATTGGATCCGAAGCTGGGACCCGACGCGATCTGGATCAGCGAAGGCAGCTACGAGTTGGGCGCCAGCGCCGGGATAGCCTACTACCTGGGCACGACTGCGGACGGCAAGGCCCGCACCGTGGACGTCATGACCGACGACGAGCGCCGCCCGCAGCCGCAGTTCGGCAAGCTGCCGCGCACCTATGAGACGACGCTCGCCGAACTGAACGCGCGGTGGCGGAACGACCGCCCCGTCGTCTTCGTCACCGACCTGATGCGCAAGCCCGATCAGTGGGACAAGGACAACGCGCCGCGCCTGCCGGAGAACGCCGGCGAACCCGTCGGCGCGTACGGCTTCCGCAAAGTGTATGCGAACGAGGTGGCGCGAAAGCTTTTGGCCGGGCAGGACCTCAAGGCGAAGTAGGCGCGCTTCCGGCCGCCTGCTCCTTCGGGTCCGGATGCCACATGCGCCAAAGGCGGCGCAGGAAACTCTGAATCCCCCACACCACCAGGCCTATACACGCACCGGCCAGCATACCAGTCACGCCCGCAGCCAACACGAACCCATCGGGGTGCGTTCCGACACGCAGCGGATTGGGGCACAGACGCCTATCCATGTAGCTTGAGGAACTGCTCCCCCGCACCACTGTAAAGCTCGTCTCCAGTTGAGAACCTACGTAATTGACCGTCACCTGCTCTGTTGAAAACAAAGGCAGAAGTAGAGCGAGGATCATGAGGTTGTAGGTGAGGACGGCGATGAAGGTCTCGCT